>NZ_JBYPZJ010000010.1:0-169136 GCF_057815135.1 Chryseobacterium sp. II3a
GTTCCGTTCAAAAATCAATCAGGAACCATCGTAAAAAAAGAACGTGTATCGAAAATGGCGAATCAAAAACTCAAAAAGCTGCTTCATTTATCTGCCATGGCAAGTATACGAGCAGACAAGGAATTAAAAACCTATTTTCTGAGAAAAGTAGAAGAGGGTAAAAATAAAATGAGTGTTCTTAATGCTATAAGAAACAAATTAGTACATCGAATAATGGCCGTAATCAAACGAAAACAGCCATTTTTTCCAAAAGAAGAATTTTTATCAATAAAAAAAACTTATAATACTTGCTTATTAACATAGAAATCTATATGGTTTTAAAATTTTGAACCAAATAAGCACATAGAATATCATCTCTAATATACTATCAATATTATAAGAAATCCGTGTATTCGTGGCAAAAAAGATAAGGGTAACTCTTACTGAAAATTTTAGATTTTTTGGGAGACTATTTCTACTGCATTGAACATCCTTTATACTAGTCGTAAAATTCTTTAATACTATAGTTTCCTTTGTTCAGTTTATTCAATTCTTTCAACAGATAATAGCGGTGCAGGAATCCGGTTAAAACAACTATTTTTTTGTGAGGATATTTTACTGAAACAGTATAGATATTCTGAGCCATAGTTTGATTTCTTAGATCCCAAAAACCTGACATTAATTTAAACCCGTTTCTGTAGCTGATTTTTTCTCCATCAGGTTTGGTCACCAACCTTTCGGCAAACTCTTTCCTCTTTTCTGTTATTTTTAATAAACCTGAATATTGAGCATTTTGTCTTTTTTCTGAAATCTTATCCGTTGTTTTATTGTTGAAATGTTCAGGGGACAATTCAGCCTTTTTCATGAGTTCTTTAGTGGTATTCAAGAAAATTTCATATTCCTCAGCTTCATAGGGTGATAATTTTTTAGCCTTATACAAACTGTCAATTAATTTTACAGAAAGGTTATCTGCGGGAACCATACCTTTATCTTTTCTGTATTGATTTCTGTTTTCAAAATCAAAAGGAAGTCTCAGTGTGTTGGGAAACTTTTTAAGATAGCGATTGCTTGCAATAATTTCGTTTCCTTTGAGATCTTTATCACTTTCATATTCTTTCATCCCTTGGCTGTCAACCTCGTGAAGAATAATATCAGGTTTTATTTTGTTCAAGATATCAAATAGTACTGTCGGATGATAATTCGGAACACTATCATGTATATTTCCGATCACATAAATTTCTGTTTTGTTTTGTGAAAAGTAAAAAGTAGTCATTAGAAAGAAGAAAAATACCAGTGAATGTCTCATTTTCATAAAGTTATTATCCTCAAATATAATTAAGTTTAGATATATGACAAATAGAAGCTTCTATTTAGGCAACTTGTCTCAGGTTTCGATCTTATCAAACATCAATGCATATGACATTTTATAGCAGTACTTTTGTATAACTAAAATCAACAATATGGAATTAGGAATAGGAATGTTCGGAGATTTAGCTTTCGATCAGTCAACAGGGAAATATAGAGATGCGGGCACCAAACTTCAGGAAATTCTGGAGCAGGTAAAATTTATGGATGAAGTAGGAATAGATGTCTTTGCAATGGGAGAGCATCACCGTCCAGATTATGCTGTTTCTTCACCAGAAATAGTATTGGCAGCAGCAGCAAGCATTACAAAAAATATAAAATTAGCAAGTGGAGTAACTGTTTTAAGTTCATCAGAACCGGTAAAAGTGTATGAAGACTTTTCCACATTGGATTTGATCTCAAACGGAAGAGCAGAAATATTTGTGGGACGTGGAAGTTTCATTGAATCATTTCCGTTATATGGGTATTCTTTGAATGATTATGAAGAATTATTTGATGAAAAGCTGGATTTGTTATTGAAGATCAATTCTGAAGAAAATGTAACCTGGTCAGGAAAGCTTCGTGCTCCAATGAAAGATCAGACTGTATATCCAAGAGCAAAAAATGATGGTAAAATATCTATTTGGAGAGCAGTAGGAGGAACTCCACAATCAGTTTTAAGTGCTGCTCAATTAGGAATGCCATTAGTTGTAGCAATCATTGGTGGAATGCCGATTCAGTTTAAAAACCTGATTGAATTCTACAAGCAGGAATATCAGAAAGCCGGGCATGATATGTCTAAAATGCAGATTGCGATTCACTCCCATACTTTTGTAAGTGATGATCAGAATGTGGTAGACGGATATTTCCATAATTATAAGTCTCAGATGGATAGAATAGGGTCTTCAAGAGGCTGGGCTCCTTACACAAAAATGCAGTATGACGGCGGAAGAAGTAAAGACGGAGCTTTATTCATCGGAAGTCCGGCTGAGGTAGCAGATAAAATTGCTTATATGAAAGAAATTTTTGGAATTACAAGATTTATCGGACACATGGATATTGGTGACCCGGCTCATGACATCATGATGAAGTCTATTGAACTCTTTGGTAAAGAAGTAAAACCATTGGTACAAAATCTGTAATGACAGGTTTTCTTTAACCACAAAAGTCACAAAAGTTTTTGAAAATAAAGCTTTTGTGACTTTTGTGGTTTAAAAATTAGATAATCTCAATCAGACTTCCTCTTTCCTCATCCTTAATAATGTTGAGTGCCGTAGGGATTTTCTCTTTAAGTTCTTCTACGTGAGAAATAATGCCCACAATTCTATTCTCCTTCATCAGATTGGTAAGAGTTTCAAATACAATATTCACAGATTCTGTATCCTGGGTCCCGAAGCCTTCATCAATAAAGAAGAAGTTTTTATCTGCCTGAGCATTGGACTGAACACTTTCTGCCAGTGCTAAAGCAAGACTTAAAGACACCTGGAATGCCTGTCCGCCTGAAAGCGTTTTCACACTTCTGCTTCTGCCTTCGTTGAGGTAATCAATGATCTCAAAGTCATTATTTTCATTAAGCTGCAGGCTCAGTTGATTTCTTGTCATCCTGTGGAAGCGGGTATTGGCATGATCACATAGCTGCCTCAGATAGATAGAGGATACATATTGTACAAAACCGGCACCTTTAAACAGGTTCATCATCAGTTTCAGATTTTCAGAACGTTTCTGAAGCATTGTCAATTCTTTCAGAAGCTCTTCTTTTTTCTTATATTCTTTTTCTAACCTGTCTTTTTCAGCGGTCATGGTGACCACAGCATCGTTGATCAGTTTCAATGCAGTCTGAGCATCGTCAAACTCTTTTTCGGCCAATGAGAACTGTTCAGTATCAAAAGAAAGCCCTTTTAATTTCAATTCTAAACCTTCAATTACTTTCTTTAAAGTTTCAAAATCAATTTTGAACTGCTGGATTTTCGCTCTTGTTTCCTGAATATTAATTTCCTGTTTCAAAATAGCTTCAACCTCATTAAATGCTGTGAAATGATTCTCATTTAAAGCCTTATCAATAGTCTGCTGATTTTCTGAAATCTCTTTTTCAATGTCTGCAATTTGTTTTTCAGTTTGGCTGACAATGGCTTTCTGTTCTGCAAGTTTAGGAGCAAGATCTTTTTCCTGTTGTGAGGCTTTTTGATACAATTGTTCAGTTTCAGTATTGGATTGTTTCAATTTCTGATAAACTTCCTCCACTTCAGTGACCGTTTTTTGCTCATAAGATTCCCATTCCAGGATTTTAAGATGGGAACGACTGATATTGATCTCTTTCTGCTTGGTAGCTTCTTCCAGTTTGAAGGTTTCCAAAGCATTTTTATATTTTTCCAGAACTTTATTTTCCTTTTCTAAGGTTTCACGTTCCAGCGTAATGGTTTTATCTGTTTCTTCAATCTTCTTTTCTAAAGCAAAAGAATCCGATCTTTTTTTCTCATAATCATCCTCATAATCCGGGCTGAATTGCTTCCATGTAAATTGCTGAAGATGGTTTTCCATGTCTTTTTGAATCTGCTGAAGAACTTTCTGTTCAGAAGTCAGCTGCTCCTCAAAGATTTTTTTTCTATCCAGTATTTTTTCAATAGCGGTTTCCTGCTGTTGAAGTTGATGAGCTTCCTGTTCGGTAGCTTCTATTTTCTTTTGGATATCCTGTAATTCAGTATTTACATCATGGAACTCTACAATATGCGGATGATCCTGGGAACCGCAAAGCGGGCAGGCTTCTCCATCATGAAGCGCATTGGCAAAACGGGAAAGCTCTTTTTGAATCTTCAGTTGATCCAGCTTTTGAGAAAGTTCTTTTTTCTTTGCTTCCAGAGCTTCTTTTTTATTATTAAAATCAGTTTTAAAGTTTTCCTGAATTGCAAAAGGTGTTAGTTCCTCAGCAATGAGTTCAATTTGTCTCTGATGTTTTTCCGTTTTTTCAATCTGTTCCTGTTGGGATTTTTTGAAGTTTTTCTGCTGAATAAACCAGTTTCCTACATTGGAAAGTAATGAGGTGTCAAGCTTCTGACTCTTTAAAACTTCGATGTTTTTAGAAAGCTCAGTAATCTTTTTCTGGATGGTATCTCGTTGGATTTCTACTTCCGCTACCTTTTCAGAACCCTTTTGAGTTCTTTCATTAAGGGTTTTGATCTCTTCATAAAACTTCAGGATTTGTACAATAAGGCTTAAATCATTTTCCTGTATTCTGGATGGTTCCAAAGCCTTGAATTTAGGTTCTAAAGCTGTAAGCTGTTCCTTCACAGTATTAAAAGCAACTTCTGTTTCCTTTAAATTCTTGATCTGATTTTCTTTCTCATTTTTTTTTTCAGTAATTCCTTTAGAAAGCCTGTTTTTATCAGCAATCAATGGATTAAAAACCCTGAAAGTACGATCATACAGTTCTAATTGAGTTTCCAGTGCATCTATTTGGGGTTTCTGCTCAGAAAGGGTGCTGAAATTTCCCCGGTTTTGTTGTAAGCTTTCGAAATCTGTTTTTAGATTCTTCAGTTGTTGATAAGTCTTGGAAATCTTTTCAAACGTTTCATTAGCCAGAGCCAGTTTTTTCTGTTCTTCTTCCAGAATGTCTTTCTGAAGCTGAATTTTTTCCTGACTGATCTCTTCAAAACCTTTTAGCTGGCCTTCAAGTTGATCCAGGTCGGATCTGTTTCTGGTATTTAAAGCTGAAACATTATTCTGCAGATCATAACGCTGTAGACTAAAAATTTCCTTCATCATATTGGTTCTATCTGCAGCACCCAATTCAAGGAATTCTTTGAATTGCCCCTGAGGAATAATGATTGTTCTTTTAAAATTGGAATAGCTCAAACCAATGATAGCCTCCGCATTGGAATGCTCCAAAGGCATCCACTTTCCTTCAATATTTTCATAGAATGTTACTGAGTGAGGTTTTACATCCTCAAACTTTTTAGAATTTCGTCTGAAATCCCTGGTTGCACGGAAAAGTTTATTTTCATAATTAATAAAATCAAACTCAATATAGGAGCTGTTTGATTTTAAGTTCATCATATTGTACGCTCTTTTGTCACGCATATTCAGACGTTCCGTTTCACCATACAATGCAAAAGAAATCGCTTCAAGAACTGATGATTTCCCCGAACCTACTGCTCCAAAAATACCGAATAATCCGGCTTCGGTAAGGTTTTTGAAATCTATGGTCTGGCGCTCCTGGTAAGAATACAAACCTTCAACCGTTAATTGAATAGGAATCATAACTTAGGAATTTAAAATTTCGTTAAACAATTTCATCAGTTCTTCATTGGCTTCCTGGCCGCCGTTTTTTGATTTAAAGTAATCCTTAAATAATGTTTCTATATCCTGATTTAAATTGATTTCATGGGGCATTTCTTCACCGGATTCATTGTTTTTAACTTTAGGGATCAGATATACGATTCCATCATGAGCCTGATAGAGTAGTCTGCGTTCATCAGCCGTTAAAAAAGTTTCACTTTCTAAAGTCAGTTCAATAAACGTATATGGATTTTCTTTTAGCCAGAGAACGGCTTCCTCAACGGATGTAAAGGTTTTTCTTACTAAAGTTCTTCCGCTTTTCAATATTTTTTTTTCATAAGAAACAGGTTTCCCTGGCTCAGCATCTATTATAGAAACATATTTTGTCTGTCCTGCCTCACTAAAGCTGTAGCAGAGGGGAGAAGAGGAATAGATTACAGGTTTTTCTTTCGTTCCGATATTTTGAAAGCCATGAAGGTGGCCTAAAGCCGTATACTGAATTTGTTCAGGAATACTGTCTGAGAAAATAAGATCAGCATTTCCTATTTTTATAGGTTTTTCTCCTTCAGGTTCTTCCAAAATATCAGCACCCTTTTTATTCATATACAAGTGGGCTGTTAAAAGATTGATTCCTTTTTCATCACAGAACTGATCTGCAAGATCTTTCCATGTTTTTGAAAGTACGTTGTTGATCTCTTCCTCTTTATTTTCTCCTAAATATTCCTTCAAACGGATCTCATTAGCGTAAGGAGTGTGCAATAATCTTATAGGAAAATCAATTGTATTGATCTTTATTTCTATAAATCCTTCTTTTGAATGGGTAATATTAAAATGTTCTGTTTCAAACGGGATAATTTCTGCTTTAGGATGACCTATTAAAATAATTCCGCATTCTCTGGCCAACGGATCAGGTGCGTTGATGAGGTTCGGAGAATCATGATTTCCTGAAATAGCAATAACAGGACGTTTTCCGTTTTGAGACAAGCGCTTCAGGGTTTTATAAAAAAGTTCAACGGCTTCAACAGCAGGGTTAAAATTATCAAAAAGATCACCAGCAACAAGAATAAGGCCTGCCTGTTCTTCATCAGCAATCATAATGATTTCCTCCATCACTGAAACCTGCTCTTCCAGTCGGGAAAAGCGATCCAGTTTTTTTCCTAAATGCCAGTCGGCGGTGTGTAGAATTTTCATAAAAAGTTGATCGTAGTTTAAATAAAGATAAATGAAGTGGTATTTTTAAAAATACGGGTTACCTCAATTTATCAGGAAGTATATTTAGATAATAGAAACTTGTTTGTAACTCAAATTTTATTGGTTATTATCGGTTTCCTTTCCTTTGAAATCTTGATAAATTTGTTTTAAACGTGCTTTTCTTTCTGTTTCTGCATTTTGTATTTTCCGTTTTTTCTGATCAATTTGCTTTTTATTTTTTTTTCTGTTGGCGTCGTTATTTTTGCTCATATTAGTTTGCAGCAAATAATTGTATGGGTGAAAAATTGCTTCATCAAAAATACTAAAGATTAAGAGGGGAAACAATTTTAGTCGGTAAGTCTGGTAAAATGTTTTAATTTTACTGCGTTATGGAAGAAAAATCAAAAGATCCTTTACACGGGAAAAGACTTGATGCCATTCTTGAGGAATTGGTGGAGTATTATCAGGGCTTTGAAGAATTGGGAAAACAAATCAATATTAAATGTTTTACAGATAATCCGAGTATCAATTCCTCATTGAAGTTTTTACGAAAAACAGATTGGGCAAGAGCAAAAGTTGAAAGTTTGTACTTGTATGTCTTAAGACAGAAAAAAAGAGACGAAGCCAGAAATAAAAAATAAAGATTGTAAGCTTGAAGAATAAGTGGTGAGCTGCAGGGATTTTTATGTCCCTCATAACTTCCTTCTTCCATCTCCCAGCTTCCAACCTCATGGAATCATTTCAAAAAGAGTATATTTGTACTATCGTTAATCGTAAAAAAAATTACGACAAAAAAAGAAAAATATGACAATTGAAAACAATCACGTTGTAGCTGTAAAGTATATCCTTCACACTATCGAAGCAGATGGAAGTAAAGTTCTTGTAGAAGAAACAACAGCAGAAAACCCACTTACATTTTTGTATGGTGTAGGAATGATGATTCCAAAATTTGAAGAGAATATCCTAGGTTTGAAAGCTGGTGATAAAGCTGCTTTTGTAATTCAGCCTGAAGAAGCTTACGGAGAAAGACAGCCTGATGCTATTGCACAATTACCAATTGAAATGTTCAAAGAATCAGGAACTCCTCCAATTGGAGCAATTTTACCTTTATCAGACAACCAAGGAAATAACTTCCAGGCTTTTGTAGTAGAAGTAACTCCTGAAGCTGTAGTAGCAGACCTTAACCACCCAATGGCTGGTAAAGTGTTAGATTTCCAGGTGGAAGTTTTAAACACTCGTCCTGCAACAGAAGAGGAATTATCTCACGGTCACGCTCACGGAATTGACGGAACTGAGGGGCACTAAAAAATAATATAATGTCCGATTTTTTTGATTGGATTTTTATAAAAGATCTCAATCTGAGATAAAATAAAAAACCTTGCAGAAAACTCTGCAAGGTTTTTTTATAAATACATAGAATAATATTCAAATAGTGCTTGGCATTCCCCTCCGCTGGAGGGGTGTCAAATTAAAAATTTGACGGGGTGGTTACTCTGCATCATGCTCCGTTACATCAATAAACGTAAGGAACCATTTTTCTCCAATCTTCGTCATAACAAAACTAAATCCGTTAACAGGAGCATTTTCTTTACTGTTTTCAGCAAGCGTTACAAAAACTACATTTTTAGGATTAGAATTGATCTTAAAAATCGACTGATCCTTTACAGCATATAGCTCTGAAAATTTGTCAGCATAATCATTGACTGCATTAGAATTAAACTGAGCAGATAATCCTTCTTTTGACCATTTCTTATTTTTAAAATCATATCCATAACTCTGATCGAATTGTATTGGAAACTGATTTCTGATATTCCATGCCTTTTTGATATGCCCTAGTGGCATACTGAAATCTACATCTTCATTTAAAACAAATCCAAGGTCACCACCACTTTTAAAAAGGACACCAACACCATAGGTTTCGTTCACATATTTATTCATGAGATCACCATTTTTAGTCTGGAATCCCTTTAAGATATCAGTAACAGCCATAGAAACTTCTTTTTTATCTTCAGCAGTCTGAGCATTAAAAAAGCTAAAGCTGCAAAGTAAAAGCAGCAATGTATACATAAAATTCTTCTTCATGTTATTAATCTAAAAATTCGCCTGAAACGTAATACCAACGCTCATGCATCTTCTGGAAAACAGAAAACTCGTGATGGATTTGAGGATGCCCGTCCTGATCTGTATAATAAGCCTTAAATTCTACGTGATTTAAAGCAGGAGTCTGAACAATTTCCAGTTTTGTCCATTCATTGATCTCGCCCCATTCCTGAAGATCCCGTTTGTTGTGATATTTACGTTTTCCCGGAAGGGTGGTTTCCATTAGATATTCACCATTCGGGATTGCAAAAGCAGAAAACCGGGAACGCATTAATGCTTCAGCAGTAGGAGCATGTTTTTCTCCGGTATGATAAGGCTTACAGCATTCTTCGTAGGATTTTCCTGAACAACAGGGACAATTCATCTTTTTTTATTTAAAAAATTATGCGGCAAAAATAAGGAATACAATAGAAACAGCCTTGATTTTTTACTTCTCTTGTAATGTTATTGTTGGAGAATCGCAGAGGTGCAAATTGTTTATTTTTTAAGCTGCTTTTAATGTGGATGGATTTCATCTGCGATAAAATTATATACTGTGGAAGAATCGCTACAAATTCACGAATGAAAATATTCTATATGTCTGCATGGTAAAAGATTTTAAATCGCATAGGTACATAGAATGTAATACTTCATATATGAGCTTCAATAAAAAAATGTGCATTCGTGGCAAAATAAAAGAAGCACTCTTAAAAGAATGCTTCTCAATATATTATTTAATAAAACCTCTGTTTCTTAATAAAGGTTTGATATCCGGATCATGCCCTGTGAAATCTCTGAATGCCTGGTTAAGATCTACAGAATTTCCTACAGAAAGAATATATTTTCTGAAACGGTCACCATTTTCTCTGGTTAATCCACCGTTGTTGCTGATCCATTCCCATGCATCGTTATCCAGTGTTTCAGACCATAGGTAAGCATAATATCCTGCTGAATATCCACCACCCCAGATGTGGGCAAAATAAGGTGTATGGTATCTTGGTGGAACTGTTGCCAAAGTAAATCCGTGGTTGGTTAAAGATTGTTTTTCAAAATCTAAAACAGGGATAAACTGGCTGTCATTGGTTACAGAATGCCAATCCATATCTAAAGCTGCTGCAGAAATTAATTCCGTCGTCATGTATCCTTGGTTGAAAGTAGCTGCTTTTTTAATTTTATCTACTAAAGCTTGAGGAATCGGTTGTTTGGTTTCATAATGAACTGCATAGTTCTTGATGACCATTGGATCCAGTGCCCAGTGCTCATTGATTTGAGAAGGGAATTCCACAAAATCTCTTGGTACATTCGTTCCGGAAAGAGATGGATATTTCTGGCTTGCAAACATTCCGTGGATAGAGTGTCCAAACTCATGGAAAATGGTTGAAACATCATCAAAGCTGATTAAGGAAGGCTTTCCAGGAGCCGGTTTCTGATAATTGTAACAGTTAACAATGACCGGTTTTGTTCCCATAAGATAAGACTGCTCTACGAAGTTACTCATCCATGCACCACCATTTTTAGAATCTCTTGTATAGAAATCCAGATAATAGATCGCGATAGATTTTCCGTCATGATCGAAAACTTCATAAGTCACTACATCCGGGTGGTACACCGGAAGATCAGTTCTCTTTTTGAACGTTAATCCGTAGAATTTTTCAGCAGCGAAGAAAACTCCTTTTTCTAAAACCGTTGTGATTTCAAAATAAGGTTTGATTTCACTCTCATCAAGATCAAATTTAGCCTTTCTTACCTGCTCAGCATAGAAATTCCAGTCCCAAGGCTCTACCTTGAAACCTCCTTTTTGCTGATCAATAAGATCCTGGATATCTTTAGCTTCACGTCTTGCTGTTTCTACAGCCGGTGTAGCCACCTGATTCATTAATTTAGTTGCTGCTTCAGGGGTTTTCGCCATCTGATCCTGAAGTTTCCATTCTGCAAAATTCTTTTTACCAAGAATCTGAGCTTTCTTCAGTCTGATTTTAGCCAGTTTTTCAATAGTTTCTCTCGTATCATTAGCATCACCTTTTTCAGCTCTTGTCCATGAAGCTTTGAATAGCTTTTCTCTGGTAGCTCTGTTTTTCAGGTTCTGTAAAAGAGGTTGCTGAGTTGTGTTTTGTAGAGCAAGAAGGTATTTACCTGGTTGTCCTGCTGTTTTAGCATCAGCTGCTGCCGCTGCAATTTCATCTGCAGAAAGTCCGTCAAGTTCCTTTGCATCAGAAAAGAATACACCACCTTGCTTTCTTGCTTCCAATAATTTATTGGCATATTGAGTAGAAAGGGATGCTAATTCCTGGTTGATTTGCTTCAATGTTTCCTTATCTGCAGCAGAAAGATTAGCTCCTGCTATCTCAAAGTTTTGTTTATAATACTGTACTAATCTCTTGCTTTCAGGATCAAGTCCGTCTTCTTTGATGGATTTGATTCTTTTATAAAGATTTTCATTCAGGTACATTTTATCAGAATGTGCTGCGAAAATGGGAGCATATTCTTCGTCCAAAGCCTGGAGAGTAGGATTGGTATTCGCACTTGTCAGATTCGAAAATACAATTTGAGCTCTTCTCAGTACTTCACCACTTTTTTCCAATGCAACGATTGTATTTTCAAAAGTAGGAGTAGCAGGATTGTTGGCAATTTTTTCAATTTCAGCAGCATGTTGCTTCAATCCGAATTCAAAAGCCGGTTTAAAATGTTCGTTTTTAATTTTGTCAAACTCCGGAGCTTCGTACTGAAGCTTGCTCTTCTTCATAAAAGGGTTTGAAGATAAAGATGGATCAGGAGCAGGAAGTTCCTGTTGTGTATCGGTCTGTTTCATTGTAGTACAAGATTGATTGAACGCCAAGGCAGAAATTAATAATACCGATGAAATATTCTTCATAAATATAGTTGTTATTAAACCATAAAGATATTAAAAACTTGCTTTATGGCAGATATTTTCATGAATGTATTTAATAAAGGAAAGAAGTGAATATTTTTCTATGATGAGGAATAAAATCTGAATTTATAAAAAGCTCCTGATAAGAGGTTGATTTTCTATAATCATAAAGATCATACAAGATGATGTAATATTTTTTATATTTTAGTTGTTATTAAATTATATATCTAAAAAATAATCTCTAAAAAAAATAAACATGAAAAAAAAGACTCTTTTTATTTTCTCAGCCTTAGTGGTATTAGCCTCATGTAATGAAAGACATGAGAAGAAAAATAAAGAAAATAACGGTTGGGTTGAGAAAGTAATCAATAAGGAATCAGGACCTATTCAGCAGAGAGAATTCAATGGAGATTTTGATGAAATTCAGGTTTCGCAGGCAATAGACGCTGAAATTATAAAGTCTGATACAGAAAAAATAGTGATTTCAGCACCTCAAAATATCATTGATGAAATTCTTGTAGAAAATGAAGGGGGAAAAGTACATATCCACTACAAGAAAGGGATTAGAGTAATGAATATTAATAAAGTTACCGCTAAAATTTATACCAAAGACTTTACAAAACTGACTGCCGAATCAGCAGCAAGTATTAATATTAAAGATAAATTTACACAGGAAAAAACTCATGTTGAAATATCCAGTGCTGGAAGTGTTTCTGGGAATCTGGAGGCCAATGAATTTAATATTAATGCTGATAGCAGCAGTAGTTTCAGTGGAAAAATATGGGCTGTGAATCTTGAGATAGAGTCTTCATCAGGATCCAGCATTGATATCTCAGGAAAAGCAAAAAATGCGGATATCAGTTCTTCTTCTGGAAGCAGTATTTCAGCTAAAGGGGTTATTGCAGATCATGTAGATGCTGATGCATCCAGTGGAGCAAGTATTCATATCAGCGCTGTTTCTTCTGTAAAGGCAGAAGCCTCTTCCGGAGGAAGTGTAGACATCGCCAGAAAAGGTGATCTTAAAAACATTACTAAGAATGAAAGCAGCGGCGGAAGTGTGAATATTGAATAAAAATTAATCCTGGGATTCTTCCTCATCTTCTTCCTCGGTGGGTGAGGAGTCTTCCCAATTTTTATTATCAAAATTCAGATTATCATATGCTAATAATTCCTCCTCACGCTGGAGGATTTCTTTTGTAGTAAACAAGGCAATATCACTATCTTCTGATGCCTTTGCCAGTTTTCTGATGGAGGCTTTATCAATCGCCATAAATCGCTGCCCCAGCCGTCTTGCTGCATATTTTCTCATTCCTGTTTCATGCAGGACATCTACAGCCATATCCACAGCAGTTCCCAGAGTTTCCCGATAGATGTGATTGATCCCATTATTAAGATATTCGTAGGCATCAATTCTGTTTTTAGCCCTTACAAAGATTTTCACAGTAGGATAATGCTCCCGTACAAGTTCTGCAATAAACATATTGTCATCTGCATCATCAAGACACAATACCAGAATTTCAGCATCTTCAATGCCTGCTGCTCTTAGAATAGGAATTCTTGTAGCATCACCATAATACACTTTAAAACCATAACTTCTCAACAACTTCACACGGTCAGAATCTCTGTCCAATACTGTGGCGGATATTTTGTTGGCTTTTAACAGCCGTCCTACTGTACTTCCAAAATGGCCAAAACCTACAATAATAATCTTCTTCTGGCTTACATCACTGTCAAGAATATTGAAATCATTTTCCTCCTCAGGAATTTCTTTAATAAACTTTGGCGTAATAAATTTATCGTTAACAATTAATAGAATAGGAGTGATACACATGGTGATTGCAGTGACTGCCATTAACTGAGCATTCAGTTCCGGGCCTAGGAGATAAAGATCCGAGGCATAATTAATCAATACAAAAGCAAATTCTCCCACCTGAGAAAGAGCGAAAGCATAGAAAAGACTTTGCGGAGTATCTATTTTATAGAATTTTCCAATTGTATATAATACCAAAAATTTTATTGCCAATACCGCAAAAACGGTACTGAAAATAAATAATGGATCCTTTTGAATGATATTAAAATTAATCGTTGATCCTACACTCACAAAAAATACTGCCAATAATAAGCCTTTAAAAGGATTGATCTGCGCTTCAAGCTCATGACGAAATTCACTGTTGGCCAGCATAACTCCTGCAAGGAATGCCCCTAATGCGGGTGAAAGCCCAATAACGATCATCAATTCTGATACTCCAATAACAAGAAATAGAGAAGAAGCTGTTAATAATTCAGCCATTCCGGACTTGGAAACATAGCGTAAAAAAGGTACAAATACATATCGGCCCAATAAGATCAATAAGGCAACGCCTAAAATTACAGTACTGGCTTGAAGCCATTCTGGAAGCTTTTGTATCAGGATCTGAATTTCATTATCATGATGTTTTGCTTTATAATTGGCAATTATCGGTAGTATAGCTAAAATAGGAATCACTGAGATATCCTGAAACAAAAGGGTAGAGAACGAAGCTTCACCTGCCGTTGTTTTAAAATTATTTTTTTCCTGCAAAGTCTGTAATACAATGGCGGTAGAAGACAGAGCAAAGCACATGGCAACTGCAATGGCCTTATCTATTCTCCAGCCCACACTGATGAATACCAGAAATAATAATAAAATGGTAAGAAGCATCTGGGTGAGCCCAAGGCCCATGATTTTCTTACGCATTTCCCAGAATTTCCGGGGTTCCAGCTCCAGACCCACAATAAATAAAAGCATAATAACCCCAAACTCACTGGCATGCATAATGTCATTCACATTATTTCCGGTAAGGCTGAGGACGTAAGGGCCAATAATAATTCCCCCTAAAATATAACCGATCACTGAACTCAATCCCAATTTTCTGGCCAGTGGAACCATGATAATGGCTACACCCAGAAAAAGTAATGTGTTCATTGCTAAGCTGGACTCCATATATTATTGATTGAGCAGTTCTGTAAACTCTTTTTTATGCAGAATAATTTCTTTTTTAGATAATTTGTTGGCTTCGTAAACGATTTTGATGAACTTGATATCCGCTTTGAAAACCTTTAATGAAACGATCAGTCCACTAATTAGTTCATCTACAGTATATTGATAGGTTCCGTCCTTGCTGAAAGATCTTTCTTTTCCACCGGTAGTGACCAAAATATACACTTCTTTGTTTTCCAAGGGATTGTGTTTGCCAGGTTGAAGCCAGTCACGATCAAAAACTTCATCAATCCATAATCTTAATAGAGGAGGCATTCCGAACCAGATCAATGGAAACTGAAAAACAAAGCGGTCGTAATTGGCTAAACGTTTTCTTTCCCTGAAAGCGGCAATATGAAAATCAGGATATTCTTCATAAAGATCTCTTAAGGTATAATGCTGGTGGCGAACGTAGAAATTGATGAGCTCTACATTCGAGTTGGAGTGCTCCAGATAAGGGTGTGCAAATACTACCAGCGTCTTCTTCATAATCCTGTTTTCAGTAAATATAGTGAAAAAATATTGAATAAAAGGTAGGTTTTGTGTTGATTTATTAATTTTTTAATATGAGAATACCAATTTAATGTTAATTAAAATCAATGAAATGCTGTTATTTTAGGTTTTTAAATAAAAAATCAGGCCGATAAGACCTGATTTGTTTATAAATGATTTTAATTTTTATAAGATTACCATCCTCCGGAAGCACCACCGCCACCGAAGCTGCCTCCTCCGCCGAAGCCACCAAAGCCTCCGCCGCCACCTCCGGAACTTCCACCACCGAAGCCTCCGCCTCCAAAACCACCTGGGAATGGGAAGAACCCGCCAGGATAATTTCTGCGCCCTCTTCGGGTAATGATGACATCATCGTCATCATCATAATTACCACGACCACCGCCACCTCCTCCTCGATTACCGAAAAGAATAGCAATGATGATAAAAATAACAAAGGCAATGATAAGAATTTTGAGAGCACTGCCATCACCGGAAGGAGCTGTAGTAGGAGCAGGTTTAAATTTGCCCTGAACAGCTTCCATAATAGCTGAGGTACCACGGTTGATCCCTTCATACCAAAGTCCCTTTTTGAAGTTAGGTGTAACAATATAGTCCAGAATCTGCCCTGCAACGGATGCAGTAAGATACTGTTCCACGGCTCGTCCTTGTTGAATAGACATTGTATGATCTTCAGTTGCGATCAGGAAGACAATTCCATTATCTACTCCTTTTTTACCGATTTTCCATTGTTCACCAAACATCGTGGCCAGAAAGTTCACATCCTCGCCTTTGGTAGACTTAATGATTACCACTTCAATTTCTGTGGAAGTGGAATCTGCAAATTTGATGAGCTTATTATTAAGTTCATCTTTTTCCTGTTGGGATAAAATCCCAGCTTCATCAAAAACAGGATATAAAACAGCAGGTTTTTCAGGAATAGTATATTGTGCTGATACAAAACTGTAAAAGCAGATTAGTAAAAATGAAAATACTATTTTAAGAGAACGTAATTTCATTCGGAAGTTGGTTTGGATTTTCTCCTTCTACAGGAAAGTATTTTTTTAGTTCGAGGCCTGTTTCCAGGATAGCGCTTTTCAATGCCTGATAATAATTTCCCTTGGCAAATTCACTTGTAACATAGTCATGCAGATGATCCCAATAGGATTGGTTTACTTTTTTATGAATTCCTACATCACCGATGATGGTTAGATATTTTTGTTCAAAATTGACATAAAAAAGGACGGCATTCTGATCAGAGGTCTTATTCATACAAAGCTTTTTGAAAACTTCAAACGCTATTTTAGCAAGATCGTGCTCCGTATTGGAGTCGATATGCACTCTGATCTCGCCAGTAGAATGATCTTCCGCTGACTGAATCGCTTCCACAAGGGAAGCGATCTGTTGATTTGTAAGGAAATTACCCATTATTATTTGAATACTTCAGGGGCTTTCTGAGCTCCTGCATCAGCTTTGAAATAAGGTTTTTCTTTAAAGTTGGTGAAATTCGCCAAAATATTATTCGGGAAAGTCTTGATAGAGGTGTTATAATCCTTAGCTGCATCATTATAATAAACCGTTTCTGTTCTGATACTGTTTTCGATCGCTGTATACTCTCTTTGGAAGTTGATATACTGCTGATCTGCTTTTAAGTTAGGATAAGACTCTACCACAGCCATTAATCGGCTTAATGCACCGGATAACTCTCCTTGTGCAGCCTGGAATTTTGCTAGATCGGCTTCAGTCATATTAGTAGGATCTATGTTGATAGAAGTTGCTTTAGATCGTGCTTCTACTACTTGTGTTAAGGTTTCCTGCTCAAATTTTGAATACGATTTTACCGTTCTTTCCAGGTTAGGAATAAGATTAGCTCTTTTCTGATATACGGTCTCTACATTAGACCATTTTGCATTAACATTTTGTTCTTTGTTGACAAAGCTGTTATATCCGCTTTTTCCCCAGAAGAATAGAACTGCAACAATAATAAGGAGGGCAATGCCAATAGTTCCGGCGCCCAGACATCCTTTATTTTTCATAGTTTATTTTTTTTTAATTTTTTGTGCTAATCAAATATACAAATTATGTGCTAATTTTGTAGAAAATTATATTTGAATGACAACAATAGTAGTGGCAATGGGAGAGAAGAACGAGATTGGTTTTGAAAACCAGTTGCTTTGGCATCTTCCTAAAGATTTAAAACATTTTAAAGACCTTACTTCCGGACATCCGATCATTATGGGGAGAAAAACTTACGAGAGTATTGGGAAGCCACTTCCCAACCGTACCAATATTGTTGTTTCAAGAAAAAAAGACTGGTTTGAAGAAGGAATTCTTATTGTGGGAAGCCTTAAAGAAGCAATCAAGTTTGCTAAAAAGATTGATGAGGAAGTTTTCGTTATCGGAGGCGGAAACATTTACGAACAAACAATGGAAATAGTAGATAAACTGGAAGTGACTCTTGTAAAAGCTGACCTTGAAGCGGATACATTCTTCCCAAAAATAGATGGGAAAATATGGAAAATGACCAATGAAATCTGCCATGGAAAAGACGAAAAAAATGGTTATGATTTCTGTTTCCAAACGTTTGAAAGAATCAAAAAAGAAGCTTAGATGCCAATAGTCAATTTTTGCTTCGCAAAGTGAATCGTGAATTACTGAAAGATATTAACAATTGACCATTCACCATTGACTTTTTGAACTTTAACCTTTAAATTTATTATCTTTGCACTTCTAAAATTTAATAATGAATAAGAACATTAAAATTGCAGTAGCAGCACTTCTTATCCTTCTGGGACTTTATATGATGATTTTCACAAGAAATCTTGGATGGGGGATTGTTGTTTTTCTTTTAGCAGCTATTCCAATTGCGCTTTACTTTAAAAATGAGTATATTCTTTTGGCATTCTGGCAATTGAGAAAACAAAATATGGAGAAAGCTGCAGAATGGTTAACAAAAATTACAGACTATAAAGGACAACTTCATAAAACTCAATACGGATATTTCCATTATTTATTAGGTTTAACACAAGCTCAGGATCACCCGACAAAAGTGGAGCCTTTAATGAAAAAAGCGTTAGAGTACGGTTTGAATATGAAGCATGACAGAGCAATGGCAACTTTAAACCTTGCCGCATCTGCAATTTCTAAAGGAAGAAAGCAGGAAGGGCAAAAATTATTGGAAGAAGCGAAAAGGCTAGACAGCGCAGGAATGATGACAGATCAGATCAAAATGATGAAGGATCAGCTGAAAATGCCAACTATGCAGAAGCATATGCATAATCCTAACATGAGAAATAGAGGGAAACATTTCTAAGAAAACTATAGATAAACATAAAGCACCTGAATAAGGTGCTTTTTTTATGTGATATAATTGTGATTACATTTCCGAAGTCTGATCATAGCCATAAAACTTAGGCATCTGCCAATGATATTTCACAGCAAGGGTTCTGATCCCTACAATCAATAAGATGGTAAAGATCTGTATAAAAGTATAGGATAAGGTAGTGTACTTTGTCATGAGTAAAAATGCAGCTCCGCCTACAATACAAGCGGTTGCATAGATCTCTTTTCTGAAAATCAGCGGAATTCTGTTCAGTAATATATCCCGAATAATTCCTCCAAAACAGCCTGTAATAGTACCTAATCCAATGCAGATTAAAGGATGAATTCCAACATTTAATCCTTTTTGAATTCCGATAATGGTAAACAGTCCTAGTCCAAAACTATCGAAGATAAATAAGGTGACCTTAAAGTTTTTTTCAAGAGATTTGAATACCATGGAGACAACACTGGTAATAATAATCAGGGCACACATCAGAAGATCATGCATCCAGAATACAGGAATATCCAGTAGGAGATCCCTTACAGTTCCTCCACCTACGGAAGTCACAAAGGCAATAATAAGAACGCCAAAAGGATCAAGCCGTTTCTGCATGGCTGCAAAACTTCCAGACATGGAAAACGCGATGGTTCCCAATACTTCTATGGCAAAATTGAACTGTTCGTGCATATATAATTATAAATGATCGTTGATAAATGATAATTGATGAGTGATTTTCTGCTTAAGCAAATTCTTGGCCATTGTATCAATTATCATTTATCGCTTATCAATTATAATACTGTTTTATCTTTCAACCCTAACGGAGTCGGGAACCATCAGTTCGTATTCGCCGCCGTGGGTAATGATTTCCCTTACAATACTGCTGCTGATGAATGATTTTCCGGAAGAAGTTAATAAGAATACGGTTTCCAGTTTTTTGTGAGCTAATGTTCTGTTGGTATGAGCAATAGCCTTTTCGAATTCAAAATCTGCAGGATTTCTCAACCCTCTGATAATGTATTGAGCATTCTTTTCAAAACAGTAATCTACCGTTAATCCTTCAAATGAATCTACCTCTACATTCGGGAATTCTGCTACAGAGTTTTGAATGAATTCCATTCTTTTTTCAAGTGGAAACATATATTTCTTCTGGGAATTCTGCCCGATGGCAATAATTAATTTATCAAATAGCGGAGCCGCTCTTTCTATAATATCGTAATGTCCTAAAGTGATAGGGTCGAAAGACCCTGGGAAAACAGCAATTTTCATGTTGTATGAGTTATGATTTTGAGTGATCAACCAGAGGTCAGCCTTAAACTAACCTTTGATTTTTAACTTCTACTTTCTATTTTCTTTTATTTAAAGCTTTTTCAACTTCATTTCCACAAAGATCCATAATGGAAATTCCATAGTGTTTTGCCTGCTGGGGAAGAATACTTGCAGGAGAGAATCCTGGGTTGGTATTCATTTCAAGCATATAAGGAATACCATCCATTAGAATAAATTCACTTCTTGAAAATCCACTCATTCCAAGCGAATTGTAAGCTCTTTTCGCAATTTCTTCCACTCTTTTTGTGGTTTCTTCGTCAATTCTTGCAGGGGTAATTTCTTCAGATGCTCCTTCATATTTAGCTTCATAATCGAAAAATTCATTGGTAGGAACAATTTCTGTGATTCCTAAAACGATGGTTTCTCCTTTAAAGTCGATCACTCCTACAGAAACTTCCATTCCGTTTAAGAAACTTTCGATCAGGATTTCGTCATCTTCTTTGAAAGCGACTTCTGTAGCTGCAATCAGCTCAGATTTTTCTTTTACTTTAGAGATTCCAAGTGAAGAACCAGACTGGTTAGGTTTTACAAAAAGTGGAAGATTCAACTCTTCTACAATTTGATCCACATTGATGTTTTCTCCTTTCCTCAGATAAATACTTTTAGCTGACGGAATTCCATATTTTGATAATACGGCAAGTGTATCTTTTTTGTTGAAGGTAAGGGCACTCTGGTAAAAATCACACCCTGTATATTTCTGACCTATGGCATCCCAATATGCCTGCAGAATACCATTTTCACCCGGTGTTCCGTGGATGATATTGAAGCATGCATCAAATTTTAATGTTTCCCCATTATCTAAGGTGACAGAAAAATCTCCTCTATTGATAGGAAGTTTTTTATCATTTTCCTCTAAAAAATACCATTCATCTTTAAGAATTACTACTTTATATACATCATATAGATTTCTGTCTAAAGAATCATAGATCAATTGTCCGCTTTTTAAGGATACAACATATTCATCAGAATAGCCTCCCATTACTACGGCAACACTTTTTTTATTCATAACCATATAGTATCAATTAAGGCAAATTTAAACATTTTATGCAATGCAATACGGGAAATCGGCAAATTTTAAAATCAAAAATGAATTGTGTTAAATAAAAAGTCCATTCTAAAATTATTAGCTATATTTGCGGTTATAATTAAAGTATTTTTAAGTATGCTTAAATCACTTTTCAATTGGAAAGTTTTAGTCAATTTAGTAGTGGCAATCGGTGTTTTCGTAGGGCTTGTATGGCTTACGTTCCGCTGGTTAGAGTACCATACTAATCACGGTCAGGAAATTCCTGTTCCTAATGTTGTTAATAAATCTGTACATGATGCTGTTAAAATATTAGATGATACAGGTTTGGAATATGAAGTAGACAGTGCCAATTATGACCCTAAATACAGACCATTTCAGGTTTTACAAATCTATCCGGCTCCGGGTTCCCGTGTAAAGGATGGAAGAACAGTACGTCTTAAAGTGAATCCTAGAACATGGGCTCAGATTGCTGTTCCGGATGTTATTAATAAATATTCAGGACTGGCATTCCAGCGATTGGATCAGGTTGGGCTGAAAATTGGAGATACCATTTACGAGCCGAGTATTCAGAAAGATGCTCTATTAAGAATTTTATATAAAGGAAATGCTGTAAATCCAGGTGCCCGTCTTCCTAGATTCTCTGTCATTGATGTTGTAGTAGGATCAGGGCCAATGCGAAATATTTCAATTCCTAATGTAGTAGGGCTTTCCGTAAAAGAAGCAAGAGCTGTAATTACGAAAAGTATGTTTGAAGTAGGATTGGTAGAACATGAAGATGGAGGTAAGGATGAATCTGATATTATCTATTATCAGGACCCTGCTTCAGGAGATGTTCGTGACCAGGGTATGCAGATTGACCTTTGGGCAAGTAAGAGAACCCCTGCGGAGCTGAGGGCAAAAGTAGAACAGTTGAATTCTATTTATAGAATGAAAGTAGATACTTCTCTGCCACCAGTACGATATGAGGAAGTTCATAATGAGCCTAGCTATGAAGCTCCTGTAGTGCCTGCACCTGCACCTAGGAGAGAAACTCCAAAGGCAGAAGCTCCTAAAACAGAAACTCCAAAGCCTCAGGCTACAACTCCGAAACCGGCAAGTACAGGAACAGAGAAGCCAAAAGCTTCTACCACTACTCCAGCCACAGGAACTTCAGCCAAACCAGCTGCCTCCACTACTACACAGCAGCCTGCTCAAAAGCCGAAAGCTAAGAAAGTAGTCGTAGAATAACTACAGATTAATAATAAAAATATAGGCTTCAACTGCAAAATGTTGAAGCCTTTTGTGTAAAAAAATAAATACAATGTCAGAAGATAACGAAGATTTTTTAGACGAAGAATTGTTGGATTCCAACAGTATTGATAACATCGATATTGATGAGGAAAACAAAGGATTATATGAGCATCTTAATATCACTGTTGATCCAGGACAGGAACCATTAAGAATTGATAAATTTCTTTTAATACACCGCCAGAACTCTTCAAGAAATAAAATTTCTCAGACCTGCAGGGCTGGAAACGTTATAGTCAACGGGACTGCAGTAAAACAGAATTATCGCGTAAAGCCCGGAGATCAGATCTCAATACTGCTAACCCGTCCACCAAGAGAAAATGTGATTATTCCACAGGATATTCCTATTAATATAGTATATGAAGATGAAGATCTGGTAGTGGTAGATAAAGAGCCAGGTATGGTAGTACATCCGGGACATGGAAATTGGGATGGAACTTTGGTTAATGCTCTGGCGTTTCATTTTGAGAAAAATGGCGCAAAATCTGATCTTGACAGAGTAGGACTTGTTCACAGGATTGATAAAGATACTTCCGGACTTCTGGTAATTGCTAAAAATGAATATGCATTAAGTTTTCTGGCAAAGCAGTTCTTTAACAGAACGACTAAGAGATTGTATTGGGCTTTTGTATGGGGAAATCCTCAGGAAGAAGAAGGTACCATCAGAGGGCACATTGGAAGGCATCCTAAAAACAGAATGCAGATGTCTGTTTACGAAGATGGAAGTCAGGGAAAACATGCTGTTACCCATTATAAAGTCTTAGAGAGATTCAAATATATGACTTGGGTTGAATGTAAACTTGAAACGGGAAGAACGCATCAGATCAGAGCACACTTCAAACACATTGGGCATACCTTGTTCAATGATGAGCGTTATGAAGGGCATACGCCTTTAAGAGGAGTGAATCTTCCAAAGTACAAGCAATTTATTAAAAATGTTTTTGAAATTCTTCCTAGACATGCACTGCATGCGCATACCCTGGGATTTATACACCCAACAACAAAAAAGGAATTATATTTTGAAAGTCCAATGCCTAAAGATATGGAGGATGCTGTAAAAAAATGGAGAATTTATTTAGAAAACTAAAAATATATTGAGATTTTTTTTATATTTGTTGAATTGAAATCAAGATTTGTTATGAGAAAACTATATGCTATCGTATGTTTAGCTCTTTTGTCAAATGCATACAAAGCACAAGAATCACTACCATATTATCAACAGTACCTTTTGGATGGTGATTTCCTGTTCAACCCAGCTCAGTACGGTAAAACAGACTACGTACAGCTCAATGCCATTTATCAAAAGCAATTTTCAAAATTCAGCGAATCCCCAAATGTACAATCGGTGGGAATTAATGCAAACATTTTCGATAGAGTAGGTGCCGGTCTTACCGTATTCAGAGACAGTAATGGAGCTGAATCTGCAGGAGGGGTTACAGCAGGTGCTTCATATTTTATTCCTCTAAGTAGTGAAGGAGACAGAAAAGATCAGTTCTCGTTCGGTACAAGTGTTAGTTTGTACAATAGAAATTTTGATTATACTAAAATCAATGTAGAAGAGCAGGGAGATCCTTTAGTACAAGGTGACCAGCAGAATATATTTATGGCGTACGCTAACTTCGGTTTGGCTGCTACTTACAGAAACCTTTTCGGGGGTGTTTCTGTAAATGATATTGCATTAGGGAATGATAAGCCTATCGTAAACGGATGGGAACCTTCTCCAATTAAGTTTTTCTTAAACTTAGGATATAACTGGCATATCGCAGACAACATCATGTTAACGCCTGCTGCTATGATTAACCTAAATACGAACTCAACAAGAGTAATGGACTATAACCTTATGGCTACTTTCAATAATGAAGTGAATGCTTTCTCTGTAGGGGTAAGTTATAGAGCTGCTCAGAACAGATTTGACAGCCAGCAATTGGAAATTGCTCCGGTTGTTAAAGTAAGACTTAACAAAATTATGATCGGAGCTACTTATAACCTTGGTTTGTCTGATATTCAAACATATGGAGGGAACAGCTTCATGATCGGACTTGGTTATAACTTCGATAACTTTATTAATGTTCGAGGATATAGATATTAATCAATTTAATTTAAATAAATTTGAGCTCTGAATTTTTTCAGAGCTTTTTTTATGATATATATTCACATCCCGTTCTGTAAACAAAAATGCAGTTATTGTAATTTTCACTTTTCAACATCTCTTAATTTTAAAGATGAAATGCTTCGTGCAATGAAAACTGAAATTCAGCTTAGAAAAGATGAGTTACAGAACCCGAATTTAAAATCTCTGTATTTTGGTGGTGGTACGCCTTCTATTCTTTCAGTGGATGAGATTAATTCTTTAATTGACGAGGTTTTACGCCATTTCAGTTTTGAAAAAGATATTGAGATTACATTGGAAGCTAATCCTGATGATCTGAATAAGAATTTCTTAAAACAGCTGGCGGGAACACCTGTTAATCGCTTGTCAATTGGAACACAAAGCTTCTTTGAAGAAGATCTTAAACTGATGAATCGGGCACATACTGCTTCAGAAGCGGAAGGATCAATCAAGCGTGCTCAGGATTTTGGATTTGAAAATCTGAGTATAGATCTTATTTATGGTTCACCTACCTCTAATCTTGAGATCTGGAAAGAGAACTTACATAAAACCATTGCTCTGGAAGTCCCTCATATCTCATCTTATGCTCTAACCGTTGAGCCTAAAACAGCCCTTGATAACTGGATTTCAAAAGGAAAAGTGAAAAGTCCGAAAGAAGAAGAGCAAAACAGAGAATTCTACTACTTATCAGACTTTTTAAAGGATCATGGTTTTGAACATTATGAAGTTTCAAACTTTGCAAAACCTGGTTTTTACTCCAGGCATAACTCTGCGTATTGGAAGTATCAGGAATATTTAGGAATAGGCCCTTCGGCACATTCTTACAACGGATTTGATGTGAGAAGCTGGAATATAGCTAATAATCAACAGTACATTAAAAAGCTTAGTACAAAACTTCTAGCTAAAGAAGAGGAAATCCTATCCAAAGAAGATCAGTTTAATGAAATGATTATGATTGGGCTGAGAACCATCTGGGGCGTAGATCTGCAAAGCTTGAAAGAAAAATTTGATGACCGTTTTCTTGAATATTTCCAGAACGAGATCAAACGAAAAATTGGGGAAGGCATTTTAATCATAGAAAATGACCATTTGAAAATTCCGGAAAAACATTGGTTTATGGCCGATGGAATTGCTTCAGATTTGTTTATTGTATAATGTTTGTATGTATACAGCATGCCATAAAATTCACTATTTTTGTATAAAATTTCAACTCATTTGAAAACGAAAAAACAAGATTATTCACATCTTTCACCCAACCAGCCTATCGGTATTTTTGATAGTGGAGTAGGAGGTCTTACTGTTGCTAAGGAAATCAAAAGGCTTCTGCCTAATGAAGACCTTATCTATTTTGGGGATACCAAGCACCTTCCTTATGGTGAAAAGTCGAAAGAAGCGATTATAGAATATTCTACAAAGATTACTAATTTTCTATTGGAGCAGAATTGCAAAGCGATTGTAATTGCTTGTAATACAGCAACAGCCAATGCTTTGAATGAAGTGATGCAATCTGTTGCCGGAAAAGTTCCTGTGATAGATGTTATTAATCCTGTAGCAGAAAAAGTAGCTTATGAGATCCATAATAATGTGGGAGTGATTGCTACCAAAGCTACTGTAAACTCCGGATTGTATAAGAAGAGTATCAGAAAACATAATAAATGGATTAAGGTTGACGAATTGGCCACTCCATTATTAGTTCCGGCTATTGAAGAAGGTTTTAAAAATCATCCAATTACCCATGCCATCATTTACAATTATCTGAGCAATAATAAGCTGAAGAATATTGAAACATTAATTTTAGGCTGTACTCACTATCCACTTCTAATAGATGAGATCAAGCAGTATTATGGCAACAGAGTTCGTGTTATTGATTCACCTAATATTGTTGCTAATCATTTGAAGATTATTCTTGATAAATACAATCTTCTGAATGATAATAACCCTAAACCGAATTACCACTTCTACCTTTCGGATCTTACCAAAAATTTTGAAAAGATCTCAAAAAAATTCTTCGGTAAAACCATTGATTTAGAATTCAAAGTATTATAAATAAAAAGTCTGCCTCATAAAGAAGCAGACTTTTTTCTTTCTCTTGCCATTGCGAGTGAAACAATCTCAATATTGCGTTATGTTGGCAAATGCTAAGCCGCAGGGATTTTATCTTCTTTACAATTTTATTATTGCTATATTTCTCGCAGCTTTCACGAATCATGCAGATTTTTGTCCGACCTGCTTAATCTACATAATCAGAGAGTTTTATTTCCCACAGATCTCACAGATTTGCGCAGATGCTTGTGACTATTTGTGTGAAAGTTCGTGTGTTTTGTGTATAATAAAAATCTGCGTTATCAGCGAAATCTGCGAGAGGGTTAATCAATATCCTGTTTGTGTCCCTTCTGAAATAAATCTGTGGAATTTGTGTGTGAAAAACTACGCTTCCAGAATTACTTTTTCAGCTTTCAATCTTGATTTTGGATTAAATTGAGGCTGATTGGCATCTGTATCTAGTTTTTCTCCGATAGCAACTGCAAATAACGTTTCATATTTGTCATTTTTTAAAATCTCATCATACAATTCAGGTTCTATTCCTTCCATTGGAGTTGAATCAATTTCCATAGCTGCACAGGCTGAAAGAAGTACGCCTAATGATAAATAAACCTGATGTCCTAACCAGGATTTAACAAAAGCATCCCCTTTAGGTTTTACTCTGGTTCTGTAATAATTGACAGCGCCTTCAGGCAGGTTTTCCTCAATTTGTTTCTCAAAATCTTCGGGGTTTTTAAGGACCTGGAAAATAATCAGATGGCTGCAGTCTATTACTTTTTCTTTATTGATAAAGGAAACTTCTGCCAATTGCGATTTCAGTTCACCTCGATTTACAAAAATAAAATTCCATGGCTGGCTGTTAATGGAAGAGGGGCTCAGATTCAGGATTTCTTTCAGTTGAGAGATTTTTTCTTCACTGATATTGCCTTGTGGGTTATACTTTTTTACAGTATACCTTGTTTTCATTTTGTTTAAAAAGTTCATAATTTTATACTATCATTTTTATAGTTACAAAATTAATTTAAGTTTATTAACTTTGCAATAACGGTTAAAAATGATAGTATAAAAAATGTATATAATAGATAACAAATCTTACCCTTGCTGTACAAGTGTAACCATGCGTTTCATAGGCGGAAAATGGAAAGCTGTAATTTTACACCATCTTATCCATGGAGCCAAGAGATATAATGAATTGAGAAAAGATATTCCGACAATTACAGAAAGAACATTGAGTCTTCAGCTTAAGCAATTAGAGGAAGATAACATCATTGATAGAAAAGTATATACAGAGAAACCACCTTTGATGGTAGAATATACTTTAACAGAATTTGGAAAGACTTTATTGCCAGTTCTGGAAGCTATTACGCGATGGGGAATAGATGCTCCCGATAATTCAAAAAAAATAATCAAGAACTAAAGTTCCTGATTATTTTCTTTATTCGGATCAAAAAAACTGAAACTTACGTTTCCGTATTTTCTGGTGTCTACTAAATTAGGATGTTCCAGTTTCATGCGGCTTTGGTGTTCTACGATAAGAACTCCGTTTTCTTTCAGGAACTTATTATTAAGAACTAGAGAAATCAGTTCGTAGTATTTTTTCTCTTCCATTTCAAAAGGAGCATCAGAAAAAACGATTTCGAAAGATTTTTTATTTCTGAATTTCTTCAGCCAGTCAAATACATCACCTCTCTGTACGTTGATCTGAAGAGCCATATCAAGTTCAGATGCTGTAGTATTAATGAAGGCAGTGTGCTTTGGATTCATTTCTACAGAAGTTACATCCTGGCATCCTCTGGAAGCAAATTCAAAGGTGATAGAACCAATTCCTGCGAAAAGATCCAATACAGAAATCGACTGCATATCGTATTTATTTTCCAAAATACTGAATAAGGCTTCTTTCGCAAAATCTGTGGTTGGTCTTACGTCAAAGTTTTTGGGAGCGGCAATTTTTTTAGCTTTCCATTTGCCTGATATTATTCTGAACATATTGTATTAGGGTTTAGGTAATAGATTATAGGTGGCAGGTGATGGGTGATTCTTACTTTCTATTCCCTGCGATCTGTAACCTAATTTAGTATAAAATTCTTATTAGGAATATTGTCAAAAACGATCTTCAGGTTTTTTACAAATTTCTGAAGTTCGGAAATAAATGTTTCATTTTCCGTAGTTTCACCATAAGCGTAAAAGCTGGTCTCATTAATTCCGAAACCTATTTTGCTTAGCGTAAACATGATGAAATAAAGGAAATCAACTTCAGAATTTACATCCAGATTGTTGTAAAGGATGATCTTCTTATTATCAATCGCAAAAAATTCGCACTGGTTGTGGTAAAGATTGATATGGATTTCTTTATTATTCTTATTGTGGATAGAGCTTAAAAACTTTTCCCCCGAAAAATTAAAATGTACCGGTATCGCCAGTTCTTTTATTTTCTTGTAATAATTCTTTGGAAAGGTATAATAAAACTGAATGTTGAATTTTTTGTTGATGGAAAGCATCAGTTCTTCTTTTTCTCTATCAGCCGGAGCATTGAAGGAGATCAGGTCAAATCCGGTATCATGGTCGGAAAAACCTTCCGGCATCAATGTAAAATGATTCAGTGCAGAAATCACCTGGATTTCATCAAAACGCTGTTTGATAAGAACCTCATCCAGCTTTTCCTCAATGAGGGTAGCGGGTGTTTCTTCAGTAACAAAATAAGATTTTTCTTCCAGAATGCTTTTGTTTTTCACAATCTGATAGATTAATCCGTCTTTGGTAAAAAGTAAATTAAGTACGTTCATATTTCAATTCCTGCAAATTTAGTGAAATTCTACCATTACCGCACCCGATTGGTGGTGAAGTATTTCCTTATTATAAAAATCAATATTAACCTGGCTTTCCAAAACATCCCGAACCATTCGCTGTAAAGTACCGTCACCAATTCCATGAACAATCTCCAGTCTCTTCAAATTGTTCTTTCTGCAAAACTCAATCACTTCAATCAGTTTTTCCTTTTGAATAAACAATCTTTCAAAACTATCATAATCATTAGGATTCTTTACCAAATTATGAAAATGCAAGTCTAAAACCAAATGATTTTTCTGATGTTTTTTAGAAATGATTTTTTTAGGTTCTGCTTTTTTTACTATTCGGATATTTTCATACAGATCAGCATTCTTGGGAACCAGCTTTTCTTTAGGATATTGATGGGTAAAGCCATATTTATCTTTAAAAACCACAATATTCCCTTTCACGGAAGTGACCACTCCGCTTAAATCTTCATCCACTACAGAAACTGTATCTCCAATTTTCATCTTGTTAATAATACTTCGTTTGCATCCAGTTCTTTATACTTTCGGTCCTAATTCAATAACCTCTAAATCCTTTATCTCTTCCCCGTCTACCACAAACCGCATCATGGTTCTCACTTTATGCCAGCCTTGCTTTCCACAGGCTCCCGGGTTTAGGTGTAAAAGTTTGTTCTTTTCATCATACATCGCTTTTAAAATGTGAGAATGCCCTGAAATAAATAATTTAGGCGATTTTTTAGCAATTTCAGTTTTAGTCAAAGGAGTGTATTTTCCGGGATAACCACCAATGTGAATCATCAAAACTTCTAATTTTTCACAGAAAAAACGATTGACTTCCGGAAATTCAGATTGTATTTTGGGGTTGTCAATATTTCCGTAGACCCCTTTTAAAGGCTTTATTTTTTCTAACTGTTCAATAATATCCATACTACCAAAATCTCCGCAATGCCAGATTTCATCTGCCTGAGATGCATATTCGAGAATTCGTTCATCTATATAAGAATGAGAATCGGAGAGAAGAAGGATTTTTGTCATTATCTAAGAGTTCTTTGGGTAATATTTTCGTCGTATTTTTCCTTAAATACAGCAACACGATCAGGATTTAATTCTCCATCTTGGTTGATCACTCTTTCTTTAAGTAACCATTTTATCAGCTTTTCCATTCCTTTTTTAGAATTCATGAAATTGGCAATTTTTGCTAAATCAGTAGATTCTATTTTTGTCTTTTCTGTGATAAAGTTCAGGATAAAGTAGTCGTCACTTACATATCTCGGTGTTTCATTATCCATATATTTGTATAGTAGGACTTCCTCATCATCTTTCATAGAAAAAAATGAATATTGGGTGAGATTGATTTTTTCTGCTTTCAAGATTTGCTTTCCATCCAGTAGAACTTTATCATCTTTAATGGTCACATTTTGTGATAAATATAAATTACAGCCCGCTATCAGTGAGAAGAAAGCGAATAGTCTGTGTATTGTCATTTTTACTATTTTAAATTGCAAATATAAAGAAGCTTTACTAAAACTATTTTGATTGAGCTTTGTTGGGTACTAATAAGAAATATTTTTGCTTCTTCGTATAGAATCAAGTTTCTTTTCAATGTCTGCACTGAAGACTTTTCTTAGTTTTAGTCCACTTTCTGTAAGTCTTGAAATCACAAAAGTTCCGTCCATACTATTATTGGAAGAAAATACAATAGCAATGGTGGTATCCGAAACTTTTTTCCAGTTTCCCATGTATCTTTCCATTTTTGAAGCTTTTCCAGGAAAATCATCCTTTGCATTATAGCCATTGGCTGATTTACTCAAATTTCCAATGATCTTTCCATTTTTACTAAACTTTAAACCAGGGGTTTTAGCATCAAAAATATTCTGCTTTTCATAAGTATAAATGTAGTCATCAAGCTTATTTAGTTTCCAGGTCTGTAAGAGAAATGGGTCTGAGGTTTTATCCTGGCTTTTCATAAAGCCTACTGCGAAAAATAGCAACAGAAGAAATGAGATTGATTTTTTCATATTTTAAAATGATTACACTTACTATCGACAAAATTAAGCTTTTCAATACAAGACTGAAAGTTTTCTATTGAATATAAAGTTGACACATACCCTTAAAATTCTCTATAAAGTCTCATATTGAGACATTTTGTGTTTTTCTATTGTTTTTTTATTTAATTCTTAAAATTATATTTTTTACGATACCAGAAATTGGTTTTTGCTATAAAAAAAGAGACCAATAAAATGCATGTATTCACTTTTTAGTGTATTAATTAATTTGAATTATTTGTTTTAATGTTTTGATAATCATTGTTTTGAGTTGTTTATTTTCGGTATTTTAAATAATTCTTTTGCTAAGTGGAAAATATGTATATATTTGTTTTAATTTTTATTTAATCTAAACAAAAATAATAATGAGTGTCGGTTTGTACTTATTGGAAAACAAAAATTGGTATTATTTTGACCTTATACCAAAGTTTGATGAAGAATTGTCAACGTTCATGAACAGTTGTTCTGAAAGTAAATTCATCCGAATTAATATTGCAGGTAAAGAATCTTATTTAATTGTTCCTGTAAAGCATTTTTCTACCACCGGAGTTCATTACATCGGAAATGAAGTTGGGTATAGAGAAAAGAAAATGGGCGAAGTAGTTAAGATAAGCGCAGAGGAAGCATATCGATTTCTTACTTCCATTGTTTATGGTGGAAATACAACCGTAGAAAATCCAGAAGAGGTTTATATCAACTATTTTTCTGAAGAATTTAAAGAGTATTTTGACCAGGGCCATACCACCGTAGAAAGTACTCATACTTTCACAGACTCTGTTAAGGCAGGATTTATCTTTAAATTTTTCGGCTACGATAATGATAACCTGCTGGAATTTATTTCTAAGAATACTGCACTGGAAACCAGTTATGACAAGAAAGCAGCCATTATCCGATGGTTTTCAGAATACACCCATTCCTTGTTGAAAACAGCAGTAGGAAAGTATATTGAGGAAGGAATTATTTATAACAGTAATATCGAACATACATTTATCAGCCAAAATGGAGATAAAGTAAATGTTTATTTTGATGAGTGTATTACAACCGGAGCAGTAATCAGAACTGAAAAAGCTGAAAGTTTTATAAGAACTCATGTGGTATACTACAATTTGTATCCGGTTCTAAGGCACTTGGCTTATCTGGGTTCAATAGAAGAAGAGATTCTTTATCAGATTATAGATACTGAAATTGATTCTTTGAGAGAGGTTTATGGTGACGCCATGAATTTTATTTATGAAACTATAGAAGCAAGACTTTTCCTGAAACAGGCTTACAGTGTAGATCAGGATACCTGGAAAGAATATATCAGGCAGCATAATTTCCTGATTAACCCTAAACATTATTCCAAAAAGCTGATAAAACCTGATTATGGGGAGATTTTGCATAAAAGGTATTTCAACAACGGGACGTTAGAAATTACTTTGAGAGCTTTTAATCCGGAAACGGATATGGAATTCCTTCATGAATGGTCTAATATGGAATATGCTAAAAAATACTGGGAAATGGATGTGGATCAACAGGAATTTGAAGAAGCTTATATCAAACATATGGGGGTAGATTATTCTCATCCTTATATCGGTCTTCTGAATGGCAATCCTATTTTTACTTTAGAACTGTATTGGGCAATAAAAGATGAGGTTGGTAAATATTACCGTTTCAATCCCGGAGATTATGGCTTTCACATGCTTATTGCTCCTGCCAAAGAAAAAATTCCAAACTTTTCAATGAACGCGTTGGCTATGTGTATGGAATATTTCTTCTCTTTCCCTCAACTGACAAGAATGATAGGTGAGGCTTCCGCATCCCATAAGGGAACTCATAATCTGATTACCAAGGTAGGATGTGAATTCAACAGATCATTGGCACTTCCTTATAAAACATCTAACCTGACTTTCCTTGACCGTGAGAAATTCTATGAAACCACAGAAGACATCTTTAAAAATTCGGTCCTGAAAATAAACATTACAACATAATATTTGAATACTGAAAAAGATAATTTATGAAATATGATATCATTGGTATAGGAATAGGTCCTTTCAATCTAAGTCTTGCTGCTTTGCTTGAAGAACATGATCTGAAAACCATATTTTTTGACAAAGCACCCAGGTTTGAATGGCACAGCGGATTAATGATTGAGAGGACAACCCTTCAGGTTCCTTTCCTGGCAGATCTGGTAACGATTGTAAATCCTAAAAGCCCTTTTACGTATATCAATTATTTAAGAGAACAAGGTAAAATTTTCCGATTCTGTTTTAAGGAAAGTTTTTATGTAACAAGAATGGAGTATAATCTGTATTGTAAATGGGTAGCGTCACAAATTAAAAGCCTTAATTTCAGCCACACTGTTACAGAAATAGATTACAACGAAACCCACGAGTGTTATGAAGTTTCAGTTATTGATCTTATTAATTGTGAAAAGAAAGTTTATCTTGCTGATAAAATTGTATTAGGAGTAGGCTCAATTCCTAATGTTCCCAAAATTACCGAGCGCTTCTCTAAAGAACACATTTTCCATTCTTCTGAATATCTGCATAGAAAACAATATTTAAAGAAAGGAAGTACTATTACAGTATTGGGCTCCGGACAAAGTGGAGGTGAAGTATTTTTTGATCTTCTTTCTTCCAGACCGGAATTAGATTTAAAGCTGAACTGGGTAACAGCCGCCGACAGATTCTTCCCAATGGAAAATTCAAAATTCACATATGAATTTACTTCCATGGATTATATTTCCTATTTCAACAGGCTTCCATTAGCAAAAAGAAGAGAAGTGATCAATAAGCAGGATATTCTGTATAAAGGAATCAATGATGAGCTGATCAGTACCATTTATGATGAGCTTTATCATCAGCAGATGAAAGAAGAGCAGCCTCTTCCTGTTAAAATATTGACCAATAGCCTCCTTGAAGATATGTCTTACAGTGAAGACTATACATTAAACTTGAGGCATCTGGAAGAAGAAAAAACTTTTTCTTTCAGTACTGATTATCTCATCCTGGCAACTGGTTATCGATATGAAGTTCCTCACTTTTTACAACCTATAGAAAATCGACTGAACAAGAGTCAAAATGATGGAACGCTACTGTCCTCAGAAAACTATACCGTGGATGTAAATGATAATGAAATATTCATGCAGAACGGTTGTGTAGATTCACAGGGGATTATTACATCAGACCTAGGAATGGGTCCTTATAGAAATGCTGCGATTATCAATAAAATATTAGGCCACGAATATTATCCATTAGAAAAAAATATTGCTTTTCAGCATTTTGGAGCATTAGAAACGATATAAACTATGAAGCGTATTTTTTTTCTAATCTCCATATTTTCTTCATTAGCATTGGCTGCATGCCCGATTACCATAGCGGTTAAAAACATCAGGAATTATAATCATGATGAGGTTTATGTGGTCATTAACGGAGAAAAGAAAAAGATTTCGAAACAGGGGACGGTTGATTTTGCTGAGGTATCGGATGGGTCTGTAAAAGTATCTGTATTGTATCAGAATAAGACTGTTTATGGTGATACATTAAATATCAATTGCCGGTCACACCAGAAATATGAAATAGAGATTTCCAATGCGAACCGGATTGATGAAGTCTATATCAGGGGAAAAAAGAAACTTGAAAAGCTAAAGGAAACCCCATTGAGTGTCAAAATTGTTGATATGCAGGCAGTAAAAAGCCAGGCGAACAATATTGGTGAAATATTAAATATGGCGACAGGAGTTAAGCTCCGTACAGAAGGCGGTGTCGGTTCTGCATTTCAGGTCAATCTTGGCGGGCTTCAGGGGAAAGCGGTCCGAATTTTTAGGGATGGAGTTCCTATTGAATTTTACGGACATAGCTTTAATCCTAATGTTTTATCTCTCAATATGCTGGATAGAGTAGATGTCTACAAAGGGGTAATGCCTATTTCGCTGGCATCGGATGCTTTGGGAGGTGGGATTAATTTTATCTCAAAGCCGATACAAAAAGATAACCTTGAAATATCAAATGAGATTGCATCATTCAGTACCTATAAATCGCATCTTAATGCTGTATTTACAGGGAAGAAAGACAGTCTGTTTTATATAGGAACCCAGGCAAGCTATGTGTTTTCCAAAAACAATTATAAGATTTTAGGTAATGTTATAGATCCGGAAACAGCCAATCTTAAAAAAGTTGAAGCCAGAAGATTTCATGACGATACTGAAGCTTCTTATATGGAAGTCTATACCGGGGTAAGAAATAAAAGCTGGGCCAATGACTTTAGAGTTGGATTTATCTATTCTCATTTCTATAAGGAGATTCAGAATGATCTTGAAATGAGAAAACCTTATGGAGAAGCTTTTGCCAAAGAAAATAATGTGACAGGTTATCTTCAGTACAAAAAAATGTTCTTTGATAACCGTCTTAAAGTAGACTTGATGACTGCTTTCGCCAGATATAACAATTCTTTTGTGGATATCAGCAGACGCAGATACAATTGGCTGGGGGAATATACTTTCAGTGATGAGAATAGCGTTGGCGAGATCAATAAAGGGAATGATCTGAAGATGAATTACAATATGTTCCACACAAGGCTCAATGCCGCGTTCAAGATCAGTAACAATCATAGCCTGGAATTTGGAAATGTGTATTTCTACCAGCGAAGAAAAGGAAGTGATCCGTATGGAGCCGTGAATGTATATGGGGATGATGTTCTTAAAACTCCTGCTGTTTACAACAAGAATATTGCTGCTTTGGGATTGGTGTCTCATTGGCTTAATCGTAAAGTGGAAACAGTGCTTGGGGTAAAGAATTATTACTTCAGTTCTAAAGGATATACTACAGATAAATATAATTTCGCATGGGATTCTGACCGAAGTAAAAATGCTTCCGGATATATGGCTGGTATAAGCTATAAACCTAAAAACTTTATCCTGAAACTGTCCTATGAAAAAGCAGTTCGCCTTCCTGATGAAACCGAAATTTTCGGGGATGGGATCCTGATCAAAGAAAATCTTGATCTGGAACCGGAAAAAAGTGATAACGTAAATTTTGTTCTGGATTATACTTCATCAAATTATAAACTGAATACCAGTTTAAATCTTTTCTACAGGAATGTGAAAAATACAATATTCATGATTCCGGACAACCCTTATGGAAGGTATCAGAATTATTATGACAACAGAATTCTTGGATTGGAGTATGAGATTAACTATCAGCCCATAAAAAATCTTCAGACAGGGTTTAATTTTACCTACCAGGATATAAGGCTTAAAAACCTTTCCGGTAATGAAAAAATCTGGGAAGATGCTAGGCAGCCCAATATTCCTTACTTATTTGGAAACCATTATATGAGACTGAACTTTTCGGATATTCTCAGTATGCGGGATAAGGTAGAACTGTATTATAACATCAATTATGTACATCGTTTTCTACTATATCCTGTACCAAAAAATCTGGAGCCAGGTCTATTTTCTAAAGCAACGATTGCTTCCAGTGATCTTCTGATTCCGAATGACGGCAGGCTGGGAATGGTAGATGTAGGAGTAGGAATTACCTATTTCCTGGCAGATCCTAAACTGGCTATTAATTTTAGCATTAATAATCTTACGAATGAAAGACTGTATGATAATTATAATGCACAGAAACCTACAAGATCATATCATTTGAAATTAACGTATACAATTTTTTAATATTATAATCATGAGAAAATCAAAACCGATTTCAATCATTTTATCTGCATTAAGCCTCCTGCTTTTTACCCATTGCAGCAGCGATGACAGTATTGAAGAGCAGAAACAACCCACAGAAACAAAAGACAGCTGGGTAATCTATAACAGTACAGCAGGATGGGGAGGAAATATTTATTCTTTTTCAGAGCTTCCTCAGGGAGAACTTTCATTAGCGGATAAAAAACCTTTCTATCAGATTGCTTATTCTGCGGGAGGAAAAGCTTTCGGAGAAAACATGTACAGACTGGGAGGTGCTGCTTCTTCAGAAGAAGGATTTTCTAAACTTACAGCAGATAATGCCGGAAATATTACCCAAAAAGGCTTCATCGCTACTCAAAATAACGGATTTGAGCCTAATTATCTTGTGGTAAGTGAAACCGAAGGATATTATTGGGATGGTTCAAGAGGAATGCTTAAAATCCAGACCTTTAATCCGGGAGCTATGCAGCGTACCGGAGAAATTGACCTTTCTTCATTAGCTCAAACTATTGACCCTGCAGTGCTTGAACCTGGAGAAACAGCATACCAGGCGGCCGGGCAGTTAATTCTAATAAAGAGAGACGATAAACTGTATCTTGATTTGCAGATTGGTAAAAAAGGATCGAACTGGCAGATCAAACCTGTTGTAAAAGAGGTAGCGGTTGCAGTGTATAATCTGACTTCAAAAAAAGTAGAAAATGTTACAAAGTATCCTAATGCAACCAACCTGGGACTTTTCACTGACCATGTTTTATGGAGTATTGATGAGGTAACCAAAGATATCTATATGGTGGCTACATCAGATATGAAAGCTCAGGAAGCAGCCTATTCCTCAAAGATTCTTAGAATAAAGAACGGGCAGACTACTTTTGATGCTGGTTTTGAAATTGATATGAAGAATTTTGTGCAGCCAGCTGAGTTTAACAGAATCTTCGCTCATAATAATAAAATTTATACTACCATTCCTTCAACTGGAGCATCTTATTACAGTGGCGGACATGGAATAGGCTATAGAAATGATATCTGGTTCTGGAACGAAATTGATGTTCAGACCAAGAAAGCTGTAAAACTTGATATTCCTGTGGATAACTTCTACAACTATCAAAACCCATTCTTGTATAAAAACAGAATCTATTTCATGTCTAATAATAAGGCAGATAATTTCTCAGGTTTAAGTTCTTATGACCCTGTTTCTAAAAACACCAAAGTTGAATTTAAACTTAAAGGAAGCGGTAGACTGATGGGAGTAAATGTTATTTCCAAAAAATAATTTCTTTTTTGTTAGTACAATAAGATCATTTGATTTAACGAGGCCGGAAGAGTTCTTCTTCCGGTTTTTTTGTGGGCAAAGGTTAGGAAGCTGGAGGAGGGAAGCGGGAAGTTATTGTAGACCTTATTATCGAAGTTCAACCTGAACTACAAGTTAAGTTTATAAAAACTTCCTTTTATACAGAATCTGACAGTACTTCCATCTCCCATCTTTCGGCTTCCCGCCATATAAATCACAATTTTCCTATACCAGACGAAGGTTATTTACTAAATTTGGGAAAATTAAAAAATAATGAAACAGAAATTTTCTTTTTTCATTTTTCTTTTAACCGTAGGATTAGCGAATGCACAGGTTGAAGAGAAAAAATTGGATGATCTGATCCAAAATACCCTGAAAACTTTTGACGTTCCCGGAATGTCTGTAGGAATCGTAAAAGATGGGAAAGTGACTTATTCCAAAGGATTTGGAGTGCGTTCTCTTACCTCTAAGCAAGCAATGGATGATAATACCTTGGTAGGAATAGCTTCCAACTCCAAAGGGTTCACCTGTGTGGCATTAGCAATTTTGGCGGATGAAGGAAAATTGAATTGGGAGGATAAAGTTTCAAAATACATTCCTGAATTTCAGATGTATGACCCTTACGTTTCTCAAAATGTTACGATCAAGGATCTTATTACGCACAGAGCAGGATTAGGTTTAGGACAGGGAGACCTGATGTTTTTTCCGGAAGGAGGAAATTTAACGGTTAATGATATTGTCCATAATGTGAGATATCTGAAACCTGAAAATCCTTTCAGAACAACTTTAGATTATAATAATATCATGTTCATTGTTGCTGGTGAGGTCATTCACAGAATCTCCGGATTAAGCTGGGCTGAATTTATTGAACAAAGAATTATGAAGCCTGTAGGTATGACTTCCAGCTTTGGAAGCTATAACAGAGCGAAGGCTGTAACGAATAAAATCGATGCTCATGCCCCTGTAGACGGAAAAGCTGTTGCCGTTCCTCACGATTGGAATGAAACCGGAAATGCTGCCGGAGGAATCATGAGTAATATTAAGGATATGACTACCTGGGCAGAATGCTTATTGAATAATTTCACGACCAAAGATGGTAAGAAATTAGTCTCCGATAAAAATGTTCAGCAGCTATGGAGCCTGCAGATTCCAGATAAGGTAGCAGCAAAAAATCCTTATGATACCAGTTTCTACGGATATGGTTTAGGCTGGTTTTTAAGCGATGTGAAAGGGCACAAACAAGTACAGCATACAGGAGGACTGATTGGAACTGTTACGCAGTTTACTTTAATTCCTGATCTTAAATTAGGAATTGTAGTATTAACCAACCAACAATCCGGAGCTGCATTCAACACCATTACCAATACGGTGAAAGATTCCTACCTTGGCGTGGCAGACAGAAACTGGCTGAAAACATATGCAGATAGAATGTCTAAAGTGGAAGCTGAATTTAATAAGCAAAAGAAAGAGGCTTTCGCAAAATCAGAAACCTTTAAAAAAGAGAAAGCACTTCAGCCAAAAGCAGAGCAGTTTACAGGAACTTATAACGATGTTTGGTTTGGCGATGTAGACATTGTTCAGCAGGGAAATACTTACAGAATTTCATGTAAAAACTCACCAAGATTAAAAGGAGAACTGCTTCCATATTCCAATAATTCATTCATCATCAAATGGGATGACAGAAGTTATGATGCTGATGCTTATATCCTATTCGATTATGATGAAAACGGAAAAGCTCAGTCGGCAAAATTAAAAGCAATCTCCGATGTTACGGATTTCAGCTTTGATTTTGATGATTTGGATCTGAAGAGAAAGTAAAAAAATAACATATAGATATTAAAGAACGGACATAGGTTCGTTCTTTTTTTGTTCTCGCTGATGTTGCTGATGACACAGATTTTAAATAATCTGTGGGAAATACAACTGTAAAAACTATTACTGGAGAAGGTTTAAGTCCTGTTCAGTGCGGGCAAGCTCCGAATGGAGATGATGCTTTTCAAAGAATCTTTTTAATTCAAGCAATCGTTTTTTGTTGTTATAAGGAATGCTGGAGTTGAGTTTTCTCTGGCAGAGTGAGCAGGCTCTTGCATAATGAAAATCAGTTTCGGAAAGAGTATTGGTTCCGTTCATTACACAATTGGCATTGAGACAATGAGTGATTCCAAACATATGCCCAATTTCATGAGAGCTGATCTTCATCAGTCTTAAGGCGCTTTCATTAAAATTAGAATCCGTTAAATGTCCATTTGCAAATCTGTACATTGAAGTGACTCCAACGCCATTTTCATAGGATGCTAATCCAAAAACATAGTTCCATTCAGGTATCGGGTAAAGGTCTCTTTCTGTAATTCCCATGAACACTACGGCATCTTTTGGTTTTCTTTTGATTAAAAAACTATCCAATACATAACCAGCCCATAGCTGTTCCTGCTCATCTTTGAAAATTCTTTTTACTTTTTTAGGAAAAATACTGTTGGGTAATACTGGCAATATTTTTGTTTCCAGCTGAAAATATATTTTTAAATATTCTTTAGTAAGGTCAATCTCTTTTTTCTGAAGTTCATTAAAATTACCAATAGGTTGAAGATAAATAGTATTTTTCCCAGGTTCAGGCTTTATCTTTTTTGATTTTTGAAAATCTTCAAATTGCTGAAATTTTTCATCATGATGATACCTCCAGCTTCCAGGTTTGGGATTGGCAGATAGTTTTACATCATTGATGGCAATGGTTTCAAAATAGTTCTTATCCTTTTTCTGACATGAAAAAAAGAAAAGAAAAATTAGAATGTAAAGGAAAGTTAGGTGAACGTTATATTTTCCCCGGCTCATAAAAGAACAAAAGTTTCTTTTTGGCTCCATCAAATTCAGACCACGACTCACAGTCTACTTCAAAACCAGCTACTCCGCAGGTTGGAAAATGAAAAATATCTTCAGAGATGGAATTGGCAAAATTGGAAATTCCATTATTATGAGAGAATAGAGCCACTGAACTCAGGTTGTCATCCAGATCATAGATTACAGATTCAAAATTTCTTTCTGAAGGATTGTATAATTTTTCATTCGTAGCACAGCTTAGCTGATACGTCTGATTAAAAATTTTACAAGTATTCAAAGCACGTACTGCCGGGCTTGATACAAAATAATCGATAGAAATATTATTATTTTTAAGGAATCTGGACATGTTCATAGCATCTTCCAGGCCTTTGTCTGCCAAAGGTCTGTCAAAATCATCCGTTTCTTCCGGCCAGTCGCTTTTCGCATGTCTTACGAGGATGAGTCTCTTCATATATCTGTTTTTTGGAAGATTAAAATTATAAAAAAAAATATGGAATAAAACATGATTTACATAAAAAAACTGCGTGATGAATAAAATCAGTAAATTTTACTAAATTTGCAGACTTATGGGACAAATCCTTGCAATAGACTACGGAAAAGCCCGTTGTGGCATCGCTGTAACGGATGATATGCAGATTATAGCCAGTGGGCTGGAGACTGTGGAGAGCCGTGTTTTAATGGAATTTTTGAAAAAATATTTCAGTGAAAATAAGGTGGATGAAGTAGTCATTGGACTTCCCATAGATTTGAAGGGAAATATTTCAGAGGTGGAAACCGATATTTTAAAATTCATTGAAGATTTTAATAAAGAATTTTCGGATATTGCAGTCCATCGTTTTGATGAAAGATTTACTTCCAAAATGGCTTCATTCTTTATTTCCCAAAGCGGAAAAAGTAAGAAGAAAAGACAAGAAAAAGGATTAATAGATAAAGTAAGTGCAACCATCATATTGCAGAATTTTTTAGAACAAAGATTAAGATGATATTACCGATAAGAGCTTTTGGGGATCCTGTTTTGAGAAAAGTAGGAAAAGATATAGAAAAAGATTACCCCGGATTACAGGAACTGATAGATAATATGTTCGAAACGATGTACAGTGCAAACGGAATTGGTCTTGCTGCACCTCAGATCGGTTTGGATATCCGTTTGTTTGTAATAGACGTTACTCCTCTTGCGGAAGATGAGGACTATGAGGATATTAAGGATGAATTGGCAGAATTCAAAAAAGTATTCATTAATGCCAGAATCCTTGAAGAATCTGGTGAAGAATGGAAGTTCAATGAAGGCTGTTTGTCTATTCCGGATGTAAGAGAAGACGTGAAAAGAAAAGGGACAATCGTTATTGAATATTATGACGAAAATTTTGTGAAACATACAGAAACTTTTTCCGATATTAGAGCCCGCGTAATTCAGCATGAATATGACCACATTGAAGGGATTCTGTTTACCGATCACTTAAGCGCTTTGAAGAAGAAATTGGTGAAAGGAAAGCTGTCAAAAATCTCTCAGGGGGATGTAAGCATCGGTTACAAAATGAGATTTCCAAAATAATTTAAACAAGGATTAAAAATAATAAAAAGCAAAAAGCTTAGCGCTGATTGCAGAATTTACAAAAAATAAAATTATGCTGTTAGAAAAAATAATTTCAATTTCTGGAAAACCAGGACTTTACAAATTAGTTTCTCAATTAAGAAACGGATTCATCATTGAAGATGTTACCAACAAGAAAAAAGTAAGCATTGGAAACTCTAGCCAGGTAAGCTTATTAGATAATATCGCAATGTTTACATTTGAAAAAGAAGTTCCATTGTTCGAAGTTTTTGAAAATATTGCTAAAAACAACGACTACAAAGAAACTATTTCTCACAAATCTTCAGATGCAGATTTGAAAGACTTCATGTTGACCTCTCTTCCTAACTACGATACTGAAAGAGTATATGCTTCTGATATCAAGAAATTGGCTCAGTGGTATAACATCCTTCAGAAAGCAGGATACATTACTCCTGAAAGTTTCGTAAAGGCTGAGCCTGAAACTTTAGACGGTGAACCTGCAGAAGAGGTAAGTTTAGATATGGATGCTAAAAAAGCTGCTCCAAAAGCAGAAAAGCCTGCTGCTCCAAAAGTAAAAGCGACTTCAGCTGCAAAATCGGCTCCGAAAAGTACGCACAGAAAGCAAGGATAATTCAGTTTAGAATTAACAATATAAAGCCTTGTCAGGAATTTTTCTGACAAGGCTTTTTTTATTCTCCAAAAACCTAACAGGTTTTGGAAACTTATTAGGTTTAAACCATCACGAACCTCGGATCCCGAAACTTTAATTCTCAACGTTTGTAATGATGTGCTAATAACCCTTACATTTGTATAAGATTGAATTTCCAATTACTTATGAATACAAAACAGGAAAAATTAGAAGCTTTCGGGAGACTACTGGATATTATGGATGATTTACGTGAGAAGTGCCCGTGGGACCAGAAGCAGACATTACAATCTCTTCGACACCTTACCCTTGAAGAGACTTATGAGCTTTCCGATGCCATTTTACAGGAAGATTTGCAGGAGATTAAAAAAGAATTGGGAGATGTATTGCTTCATCTGGTTTTTTATTCTAAAATAGGTTCTGAAAAAGAAAGTTTTGATATAGCAGATGTTATTAATTCCCTTAATGAAAAACTGATTTTCCGCCACCCGCATATTTATGGCGATACTGAAGTAAAGGATGAAGAAGAAGTGAAACAAAATTGGGAGAAGCTAAAATTGAAAGAAGGAAATAAATCTATCTTAGGAGGTGTTCCGAAAAGTCTGCCAAGCCTGGTAAAAGCCTATAGAATTCAGGATAAAGTAAAAGGAATCGGGTTTGAATTTCATGATGCGGAAGATGCATGGAAAAAGGTAGATGAGGAAATTCAGGAATTTCATGCAGAAACAGATTTAGATAAAAAAGAACAGGAATTGGGAGACGTATTTTTCTCGTTGATCAACTATGCCAGAATTTCAGGAATTAATCCGGACTCTGCATTGGAGAGAACCAATCTTAAGTTTATTTCAAGATTTCAAAAGATGGAAGGTCTTGCCGAAGAACAGGATTTAAAGCTTGCAGACATGTCTCTTGAAGAAATGGATGTTCTTTGGGAAAAGGCAAAACAGTTATTATAATTTGCAGATTGGAACAATTAATGCTACCTATATTCAGTTTAAAAAATATAAATAAATATGTTACGTTTTCTTATACTTCCTGCTATGTTTTTATTGAGTTGTAATCCAAAAGCCCAGAATTCAACTGCTGAGAGTAGTGATCTGAAGCCCCAATTTTCTTTACCTAAAAAATTAAAGGAAGTTTCCGGTATTACGCTATCAAAAGATAAAAAAACAATCTGGGTAATAGAGGACAGAGGAAATAAGAATGCAGTATATGGGCTTAGCGACAGCGGGCAGATGATGGCTAAAGTTCCGGTTGAAAATGCTGAAAATACAGACTGGGAAGATATTATATCAGATGCTCAGGGAAATATTTACATCGGAGACTTTGGGAATAATGATAATGACCGAAGAGATCTTGCTATTTTAAAAACAGATCTGAAAGATATTACCCAAACCACTACAAAAGTTGTTCAAACCACTAAGTTCCACTATGAAGGGCAGACGGAATTTCCCCCAAAAAAATCAAATTTACTCTACGATTGCGAAGGTTTTGTAGAGATGGATGGGAACTTCTACCTTTTCACGAAGAACAGAAGTAAAGGATTTGACGGGACTTTCCTTGTATTTAAAGTACCTAATAAAGAAGGTGATTTTGAAGCGAAACTGATTGGTAAACTGAAACTTCAGGGTGGATATAATGACGCTGCAATTACTTCAGCGGCCATCAACAATACGAAAGATAAAATTGTGTTATTGACCCATAAAAATGTTCATGTTCTTACAGGATTTAATGCGGATGATTTCAGTACAGCTAAGGTGGCTAAGATTCCTTTAAACCATAACTCACAAAAAGAAGCGATTGTTTTTATTAATGATCAGACCTTAATGATAGCAGACGAAAAAGGAAAAGATGAAGGCGGATATGTATATCAGTTTTCGCTTAAACCATAACTTTATATCATTGTAAAATAGTAAAAAACCACAGAGAAATCTGTGGTTTTTTATTTGATCTTACGGCTTCTTAAAAGTCTTTTTTTGAGGCTGAATTTCATTATATAAAGCTTCCAGTTCCTTCGGCGGTTTACCAGAGTCAAAACTTGCAGAAGTGTAGGCAGTACCATTACTTGTGATAATAAAAGTAGACTCCATAGCCTGGTCAGAATATCGTCCGGTTGTAGGAGACGGATATGTTGATATTTTAGATAAATCAAGTGCCGCAGCCTTGCTTGATATACGCTCCCATTCTGAAGAAGACATTGGTGAATTACTTATTTCGCCATTGAAAGAATTTGTTTTAGAGGTCGGAGTAAAGGTAACCGTTGAACGACTTCCTCTTGTTTGCTCTGTCAGTTGTATTTTTTCAATTTTTTTCCGTTGAGAAGTTTCGGTTAATTTTTTTTCGATATTTCCATTTTTATTTTGATGATTACAACTAAAATTGAATAAAATGAAAATAAAATTAATTAAAATAAATTGATATTTCATTGTTTTATTTATATGTTATGATTTAAATATTTAATTATTTTTTACTATTTATATGTTTTGTTTATATATTTGCTAAAATATAAAAAACATATTAAATGCAAAAAACTATTTTTTCAAAATTATCTATTGTACCATTATTGTTTGGGCTGGTATTGGTAAATGCACAAGATAGAGAAGGCCTAAAACAGTTAAAACAATTTAGACAGAATAATTCAAATGCTGATGGCATCGAGAGGTGTGGTACTATTGAAAATGAGATGTCCTTAAAGAAAATGATACCTGGCAGAATGTCAACAGAACAGTTTGAAACATGGCTGGCTCCTTTGGTAGAAAAGGCAAAAAGGGATCATTCTTTGAATAAATCCCAAAATGGGAATATTATTACCATTCCGGTGGTAGTTCACGTTATTCATAACGGTCAAAATGTAGGAACTGCCCCTAATATTACAGATGCTCAGGTGAAGTCGCAGATTGCGGTAATGAATAATGATTATAGAAGGCTTGCCGGATCACCGGGATTTAATGCCAGCCCTGTAGGAGCAGACGTTGAAATACAGTTTGTTTTGGCTAAGGTAGATCCTAACGGGAATCCTACCAACGGTATTGACAGGGTAAATCTTTGTAAAGACTATTGGGCCAGAGGTGCAGTAAGTTCTGGCTATGAAGATTTTATTAATGGTACAGTGAAGCCTAAAACAATTTGGGATCCTACAAAATACATGAATATGTGGAGCTTAGAATTTGCAAAAAATGGATTGCTGGGATATGCTCAGTTTCCATCTAGTTCAGGGCTTCAGGGACTTCAGACTGATGGTGGAGCAGCTACTTCAGATGGTGTTGTTGCAGGATATTCAACCTTCGGAAGTATGGATTATAATGATGGAACATTTCTTATGATAGCCGGTTATGATAGAGGAAGAACAATGACTCATGAAGTAGGACACTATCTGGGATTAAGACATATTTGGGGAGATGCTTCATGTGGAAATGATTATTGTGCAGACACCCCTACAGCTCATACTGCAAATTATGACTGTGACCCTGCGATAGCTAGTTGCGATGATCCGTCTGTATTTGAAATGGTTCAGAATTACATGGATTATACCAATGATACCTGTATGAATATTTTCACCAGCGACCAGAAAACAAGAATCAGAACAGTAATGGATAACTCTCCAAGAAGAATGGAGCTAAAGGCCTCTACTGCTGACCAGCCTATTCCTTTATTTCAGAATGATGCTGAAATAAAATACGATGGCGGATGCTCATTGGGAATTGTTAATTGTGGTGCAGGAGTATTACGTCTTTTAATTACAAACAGAGGTACCGGTAATTTAACATCAGCTTCTATTACCTATTCTTTTAGTGGTGGAGCTGCACAAAATTATAACTGGACAGGAAATCTGACACAGGATCAATCGAGTGTTATCAATATTCCGGTGGATAACTCTGTGGCTTCTTCTCCCGTTTCTTTTTCTATTGCCACTGTCAATGGAGGTGCTGACCAGAGAAGTACGAATAACACTTCAACAGGGAATTATGTGAAACCCGTAGCCCCTGAATATTTCCCTGCAACTTCGGTTACGTTTAAATTAAAAAGAGACCGATATGGAGTAGAAACAAGATGGAACTTGAAAAATAGTGCCGGCCAGATTGTCAAATCAGGTGCATATAGTAATACAAAACCTGGCCAGCCTGATCCTGCACTTATTACCCAAACATGGACGCTGCCTGCAGATTGCTATGCCTTTACAATTTCGGATGACTTTGGTGATGGTTTAGAGAACGGCTATGTAGATATTGCCACAAGCTCAGGACAGGTGATATTCCATAAAGATGGTGAATTTGTATATGAGACTAAAACTTTTACAACAAGAGAAACTTTAGGAACTCAGGAAACGAATAAGAAAAGCAATTTTGGAATATATCCTAATCCAGCCAATGATGTTCTTAATATTACAGCTGTTTCAGGTGAAACTCAATTTGAAATTCATAATGCAGTTGGACAGATTGTGAAGAAAGGTAAGATTGACAATAATCAGGTTCGTGTAGCAGATCTTGAAAAAGGAACTTATGTGATTACGATACAGAATAAGAATATTTCTGAAAGTATTAAGTTCGTTAAAAAATAATATTAGCGATACAATTCAATAAAAAAACTCAGGAAATCCCTGAGTTTTTTGTTTTCAAATATTTTATTAGAATTTCATTCCTACTCCTGCGGAGATACGTCCGCCATCTGCACCATAAAAATAATTCAGTCTGGCAGACATCATTTCTACAACACTTAACCAAATACCGGCACCTACAGATTGATGCCATTTTCTGGAGTATTCACCATCATTCCATACACGGCCGATATCATATCCGACTAGGATTCCCAGGTTGGCGGGAACAATATTGTTTCTGATTCTTCCAAAATCCCAACGAATCTCTGAATTGTTAGTAAAATAGGATCTTCCTGAAAATCGTTCATTCCTGAAAGCTCTCATTCCATTGTTACCCCCGATAGCGGCAGCCTGATAGAATTCAAAATTATTATTGTTGATCCACATGGCATTACTGGCATTCGCAAAAACAAAAATTCCTTTTTTATCAATTCTATGGTCAATAGCGAATCTTCCCTTTACTGTCAGGAAATTTCTATTGAAATTGGAAAAAGTAGCTTTCCAGTCAGCATTCAGCATCAATTCCATTCCCAGTGTTGGAAAAGCAGGATTGTCCGCATTTTTATAGCTGAAAGTATAGTTTGCTCCTAAGAATTGCTGGCTGTCAAATACTTCAGGCTTTACATCCGGTGAGGTATTGATAAAACGGCCTTCTTTTCTCTGTACTTTATTATCTTCAAAAGTAAGCTGGAACTGATGATTAAAATTCATCCAGCCTTTTTGTGAGATGGAAGGTGCAACGTTAAATTTGGAGATTCTGGCCCTGTTGTATTCTCTTTCTGTATTTTCTTTATCATAAGGACTGTCATTGGAAAGCCCAAAGAAGTTCTGAGAAAATCTTGGAGTGGTATAAGCGGCATCAATATTAAAATCCCATCCTGAAATTGCTTTCTTAAAAATTCCTTTGTAAGTAAGGCTGAACCCGGCGGTAGCAGTATAAAAATTAGCTTTTAAACTATGCTTTTGGGTAAAAGGATCACGGATGAAATTATTCACGGTGTAATTTGCTAAGACACCTATAATTACCCCGTCATCAGGGTTATAATCAACATTAGGATATCCGGCAAATGCATTGTATTTTGGATGCTTGTAATTGTAGGTGTTTACTTCATAATCATCGGCAATATTTTTAGTGGCATTCCCTGCGTTGTAGGTGTTTTTTTGAGACTCAAAGTCGTAGATTTTTACTTTTCTTCCGTCTGCTACATTATAGACATCATGGTTATAACCACCAATCAGCCTGATATTCATCTTCGGACGTCCGGTTCCTACTACGTCATAAATATCGTCATCTTCCAATCCGTAAATCCAAAGTTCTTTTGTTTTTGAATCATGATAAGTCTTTTCAAAAACCAGTTCGTTTTTATCTTTGTTTTTACCTAATTTATATTGCTGTACAAGAACAGAATGACCATTTTTGGTAATTACAAACCTATCCGGGCCTATTGTACCAGCAAGAGGAACTTTTTCCTGCAGGACATTATAGTAGTCAGAAGCGTATTTTTGTAATTTAGTTTTTCTTATTTTCAGTTTTCTCTGGATATCCGCGATAGTCTCATCCTGAACTTCTTTAGGAAGGTTATGAAAAGCATCATCAATATCCGCGTCTGTTAAATGTTCCTGAATATATTTGGCCTGGGCCTCCCATTCTTGCTGGGTAGAAGATTTTAAAAAGACAAGATCCATTGGATAAGGTTCCATAGCCAGCCATTTTACACTGCTGATATCTTCCGTGAAGGTTTTCATGTGGCGGATAGCAGGAACATTCATAATAATCTTAAATGCAGCTCCATCATATTTGCTGAATGCCTGGTCTCTATCTTTTGGAATGGGTTTATAGATGATTTTATCACCATCTTCATATTGCGCCCATTTCCATTGATCTGAATGCCTATCCCAGTCACCAATCAGCATGTCAAACAGTCTTGCTCTGATATAAGATTCCTTATCTACAGAGTATTTGTCGTTTTTAGCCAGGTTCTTCAGAACATCATCGGTAGAAAGAATATCTTTTGCATTATTAAGGTAAGCCAGTGTTTTGGGATCTGAAGAAAAACGTTCTTCAATCATATACATTTCATCCCCATAGTTTTGATTATACTTTCCTAAAGCCTGTTGTTTGGGAATATAATACAACTTCGGATTGCTATGGAGAATATTCAGTTTTTCTGACATATTTCCTATCGTAAACGGAGTAAAGGGATGGTTGGTAGTATAAAAGTCCAAAAGAAATTTCTCAGGAAAACTATTGGTAAGTTCCTCACCAAAAGTACTCCTTGTGAACGCCATATTATTTAGAAAGCGGATTGCACTTTTTTTCACTCCGCGCATCACAAATTCTTGTCCGTCGTTCGCTTTTAATCTTAAACTGTTGGATTGGTTTCCACCTCCTTCTCTGAATGGAGTATAGCCGCCGTTCAATTCTGATAGATTAGCCGTAGGAGCTTCAATGGACATTCCATAGTACTTTCTGTAATGTTCCCCCCAAAGCCATCGGTAGACCCCTCCTTTTTGCGTTAGCTGTACCGGATAGATGGTTGAAGGTACGGTAGCCGGAAATGTATTGGGAAAGTTATTTACAAATACATCAGGTTTGGATATCACAGAAATCTGTGACAATTTCTGAAGCTTAGCATCCTTTGTGGAAAAGAATTCTACATCGGTGCTCTGGTCTTTTCTAATATTTAGGACCGCAAAGCCGCTTCCTCCGTAGGAAAAATCTGTTTTTTCAGTAATGGTAGACGGATCTGTTTTAGAGCCGGCACCACTGATGATCTGCCTCATATTTCCTTCTTCATGATATTGTAAATTATGATCGTGTCCGGAAACAAAGATTACATTTTCTTTATCCTGAACAATACTTTTCAACCTGTTGGAAAGTTCTGCATAATGCTGATTGTTAATGTCTGCAGGACTTATTCCTGAAGAACTTCTCAGGATATTGATGGCACTGGCAACTCCGGGTACCGGTATTTTGCTTTTAAGAGGATAAAGGTGCGATTTCGCTGAATGGAAACCTGCATGGGTTCCGCTGCTGATAATCGGGTGGTGTAGGGCTATGATGATTCTTTTACCCTGATTTTTGATGATCAGATCTTTAAATTCTGTATAAAAATCTTCACGGGTTTTGATATTACAATTTTTATTAATTCCAGGATAGTTATCCCAATTGGTAATTACCCATTCTGTATCAATGGCAATCAGCTTAATATCTTTGGTAATGCTGATATCATCAATAGGGCATCCGTTTTTAGGAAGAAATGCCTTTTTATCATCAAAATATTTTTTGACTAATGATTCCTGAGCATTTAGTCCACTCAAGCCACTGTACCAATCATGATTTCCGGGAATTACCAGAGTTTTTCCTTTAAAATTTTTAGTAATAGAAAGTTGATCCTCCAGTTTTTGCTTAGCTAAAACATAGCCTTTATCTGATTCTTTAGGCATTCCGTTGGGATAGATATTATCCCCAAGGAAGATCAGCATTGAGTTGCTGTCTGCAGAATCAAGTTTATTTTTAAGTAAATTCAGTGTCTTCTGTGCCTGGGGTTCATCTGCGTTTCCGGCATCTCCAATCAGGAAGAGTTTAAAATCATTTTCAGATTTTATCTCGGAATCTTTTACTTCAAATAAGTTTTTCCCTTTTTGTACGTTATATGTTGCGCAGGAGTACATCACTCCGGCGGACATTACTGTTCTGAGAACAATAGAAGTATTTTTTAGATGATTTTTAAAGGATAAATTCATAAATTTACATTAACAAAAATTCAGGAATGAACATTCTAGACAAAGCTAAAAATTATGTTGAAATCTTATTCAAAGATAAGTTATCTCCAGTATATTTTTATCATAATTTTATTCATACTGCCTATACGGTCAATAAGGCTGAGGAGATTATGAAGCATACCCCTGTTTCTGAAGAAGATCAGGAAAAAGTTCTTGTGGCCTTATGGTTTCATGATACCGGATATATAGAATGTGCGATGAACCACGAAGAGAGAGGAGTAGAGATCATGAAAAACTTTCTCCAACAGGAAAATTATCCGGAAAGCTATATTGCTGACGTGGAAAAATTGATTCTGGCCACTAAAATTACTTATGTCCCTCAAAGTGTATTAGAGAAAATTGTAAAAGACGCTGATTTCAGCCATTTTGCAGGTCACGATTATAATGATATTTCTGATGCTTTAAGGAAAGAATGGGAGCTTACCAATGTAAAATGTTTTTCTAATGAAGAATGGAATGCCGGAAATCTGGATATGCTGAAAAATAAGCATACTTTTTATACCGATTATGCCAAGGAAAATTGGGAACCTTTAAAAAAGAAGAATATCAAGAAGATCGAAAAAAAGCTGGAAAAAGAAGAGGAGAAAAAAGAGAATTCGGATAATAAATCTGAGAATAAAAAAGATAAGGAAAAATCAGACAGAAGTGTAGATACCTTGTTCAGGGTAACGCTTAACAATCATACGAGATTGAGTGACATTGCAGACAGTAAAGCAAATATTCTATTGTCTGTAAATGCCGTTATCATTTCGGTTTGTCTTTCTGTATTGGTGCCGAAGCTGGATGCTCCTAAAAATTCACATCTTATTCTCCCAAGCTTTATACTGTTACTGTCAAGTGTACTAACGATTGTCTTTGCGATATTATCTACAAAACCTAATGTTACCAAGACAACATTTACTTCGCAGGATATTGCGAACAGAAAAGTCAATCTGTTGTTCTTTGGAAATTTCCAGCAGATGCTGTTTGATGATTATCAGAATGCGATGAGAGATCTGATAAAAGACAGAGATTATATCTATGATTCTATGGTAAAAGACCTGTATTATCTTGGGAAGGTTCTCGATAGAAAGTATAAGCTTTTATCCATTACCTATAAGATCTTTATGGCTGGAATTATTATTTCTGTACTTTCTTTTGGGTTTGCTTTCTTTAGCTTGTAATTAAAAAAAATAGATCATGATTTTCAGTTAATTTATAGATTGACTGAAAATTATGGTTTTAGACGAGCAGGTATCATTGTTAAGTAATGAAATTCTTCCTTCGTGAGAATGACAATGGATTTTATCATCTTATTTTCCGGAATAAGTCTGGCTAATGGATACTCTCAGCGCAAGCAGCCCTGTAATTCCCTGAAGGTCTTCTACCTTTAAAAATTCAGCATCATGTTCCAGAATACCTTTCTTCTGAAGTTTGGTAACGTATTCCAGATATTCTCTCTGGTTTTCCATACCAAAATACACGATGGTGATTTTTCCAGGAGCCGTGATCCTTTCTGAAGAATCTTTTACGTGTGCTTTATCCAGACGTTTCTTAATGATTTCGTAGTAAGAGTTATAAGCTCCGTCTACATCAAAACGCTTTTCATCCATTCTGAAGCGGATGTCTATTTTCTCATTATACACAAAGATCAGAGAAGCTATATCCAGCGGAATAGGAAGGTCTTTTTTAAAGGACTGAAACTCAATTTCCATTTTGCAGATGGTTTTCAGCTGTGAGTATCTGAGTTTATGAACTACTTTCGAGGTATAATGGAGATCCGGAGAAATAGATTGTCCAATATAGAGATTGTGCTCTACACCATCAGATTTAAACCTTTCATAGTAATGCGGGAAAATTTCCTGCGCTTTGATCTGGCTTTCATCAAGCATATCTGCCAGTTTTCTATTGACAAGAGTAATAGAATCATCCAAATTTTTTCTATAACTGTAAAACAAGTCTGTTTGCAACAGTACCTGAGAGAAATAATCCTGAATTTTAGCCTTCACTGGTCTTGGTGTTCTTACCTCCAGTTTTCCCTGTAAAAAAGGATGAATTTCTTCTCTCAATAATCTTTGGAAACGCTGCTCGGTATCAGCTTTTATTTCATTATTTAACTCATTTTCAAATATATCCAGTGCCAGTAGAAATTTTTCAGAATCAGAATTGGTGAGTGCAAATATGGTATTAAGCCATTCGATCTGATGGTTAAGGTCTTTAAGCATCAGGTTAAAACGCTTTTCAGATGACGAACGGATATCCGATACCCCAAATAAAGGAGTCAGGTTTTTAAAGGAAATTTCTTTTAAAGTATGAATTTTTTTTCCAAGGGAAGCGGTAAAATATTTCTCTGCCTCATTTCTGAATTTCCAGACTACGCTGTCATGGATGGTAGTATATTCCCTTTGTATGATGGCTTCTATCTGATAATTTTTCTCAAAATAGAATCTGCTTAAAGAGAACAGCACCATATCGGTAAAAAATTCAAGTTTTTTGAGTTTTAAACCATTAAAACTGCCGGCGATAGGGGAGGCAAACTCCATAATAGCGAGAAGTTCATTATCTTTCATGATAGGGATTACCATGAAGCTGTTGACATTGTTATCCTTTAAAATAGTGAATGAAGGAAGCTGCCTAACAGTCTCATCCAGGTTATCCACATTAGAAACCACAATGGATTTCGAATTATGACTTAAATTGCTAAAAGTTGTTTTACGGGTCTCTTCATCAAAAGTATTGATCCAGAAATCCAGAATATGGTTAGTAAGCACACTTTCATAAATCGGAAGTTTATCGAGTTTCTGTTCTTTTTTGTTGAAGGTCATCAATCCAAAACTGAGTTCAGGAACATCAAAATAAGATTTGAAAATTTCTGTCAGATTCTCATTCGGTTTTAAATTTTCAGGATCAATCTCAATCATACTTGATTTAAGATCAGAAAGTGCAACTTCAGAGGTGCAGTCTACCAGAGAGATAATGGTAAAACCTTTTAATACCCAGGATTGTGATGGAAAATATTTTTTCCACAGTTTAAAATCATCTAGGTTTTCCAACAGCATATCCATAATCTCATCGGATGGAATTTTTGCATCCTCAGTAGGGTAAATCTCTGTAAAATCTGAATTTACTGTTATCTTGTAGTGTTTCATGATTCCCAATTTATTGGGGATATCATAATAGAAAGGTATAGTGCTTCTGATGTCTTTTTTAAAATAACTCTGAAGGATCAAACAGCAGCAGAATACATAAAATTCATTGTCACTAATATTTCGCAGCTCAATTTCAAAATCTTTTCCTGCATCTTTAAGAATATCTTTAAACCTTTCAGTATAGTTGAAAGTGATGTTGGAAAGGGGAATACTTGCCGCTTTTATTTCATTTCGGGTAAGCCCTGTAGGGAAAAGATCGGCGAGCAGTGATCTGATGAGGTCTTCATTTTTTTCCAGAATGCTTATATCCTGAAAGCCTTCTCTCAGTTCTTTAAAATTTCGTGTTCTTTCGATAAGAGACTCTGCATAGTTCGCCCTATACTCTAGTCGGTCATTATATCGGATGTGTTCTAACACATCCAAATATTTTTTGAACGATATATAAACCTGAAATGGGGAGTCTTTTTTGTAAAGATTAGCCAAGAGCTGAAATTTAAAGTAAAGTTATGAAAAAAAGACTACTTTCACTTCTGTTTTATATGGGTAAAAATAATTCTTTACCCTTTGTTTGTTTTGTTTTTTTGAAGAAATAATCAAAATGAATAGAATATTATACGTTTTTGATTTATTTTTTTAAAATATCTTCAGCCGTCTTTTCTTTTAGAGAATAATTGAATAATATGGATGAAGGTCTCACTTCAGCTTTCCGTCTGGCTGTATTTTATATTTCTTTTTCAATATCCTTTTTTCAGTGGTATTTTTTCTTGTGTAAAGTTTAATTTCAAAATTCTTCGTAATGATAAAATCGTTGACAGTCTGCCCATCAAATTCTGCAATTTGTAATGATGAAAGCAATTTGTTTTTTGTGGCCACCAACAGATCATAACCTTCTACATCAGATTCTGTATAAGCAAGAATGAAAGGCTGCAGACCATTGATTTTTGGAAGCATGAAAAAGCTGGTAGGAGTATCTGTGATACCATATTCTTCAAGAATAGTCTTATTTTCCGGATAAGAATATTGAGGATATCTATTGGCGCATTCCTTTTCATTAAATTTTATATAACATGTGGAATAGTAATCTTCATGATCGAAAGGTAAAGCGGTTATTTTGTAATTTTTATCAGCTAAGCTGTCTTGCCTCTTTGATTGTGGAATTTCAACCTTCTTATCCTTAATCAGTGAAGCTGCAAATTCTTTGAATGATTCTTGAGCACTCAGGATATATTCATCCAGGATGTTTTTATGGGTTTCCTCATTGATGATTTTATCAATCTCTCCGGTATTTTTGTAATAAAAAAGATAGGTTTCGTAACTGGTTTCTGCCATTTCATCATTCATATAGTTTTCCACCTTGAATTTTACTTTTATATAAGATTTATCCCGGGAAATGTCTTCGGCAGTATAGGTGGCTGCACACCCTGACCCGCAGCTCAGAGTAAAGGAACTCTTGTCCATATCGGTTATGGTTGCTTTGGATGGAACTGTCCTAGATGTAGTTTGTACAGGAGGAAGATTTTCTATTTTTTGTTCCAGGGTTTTCTTTTTACAGGAAAAAAGAAACAGAATTGTTACAATAGAAAAAGTAGCTTTTTTTAACATATTTAATTAAAACTATAAAGTTATGTTTTTAATATTATTTTTCCTTATCAAACTTTTTCGTGCAATCGGACTTTGTTTTAGCCATAGTGTTAGATAATGATTCTAAGGTGTTTTTAAGATCGAAATTGAAATTTTGTATACAAGTTTCCGTATATCCATCTTGCCAAGAATAGGATTCCTGTTCTATTTTCTTTAAAATAAAAGATTCGTCACTGCTTGATATATAATAATTACTACGAGAGTCTCCTCTATCTGGAAATGCCGTTATTAGTACGAAGCCATCTTTTGTTTGTTTAATGTCGGAAATTTGATTGCCTCCATCTTGCGAAAAGTTAGTTGTTTTTAAAACAAATTTATAGGTGGAACTATTATCCCCTAAAAAGAGTAATAAATCTTCACCTTCGTATGGTTTACTGCTGATAATTTTATCTGAAAATCCATCTTTATTGATGTCAAAAGTTTTAACGAAATATTGATTGTTGTTCAGATATTTGGTAATATTTATAGCGTTTTTTTCTTCTGCTTTTCCATTTAATAATTTGATATCCTCATTAATATTGTTAACCTTTTCGTCTTGATTTTGTTCAATTTTATTAAGTTTCAATTTTTTAGAAGGAGAGGAGTGTATATATACATTTTTAGAGTTTTCATCAAAAGAAAAAGTGCCTTTTATGAATTCTGGAACTTCATATGTTCCTGTAAAATTAAGCGCATCCTTACTGAAATGATAAAGGGAATAAGTAGAAAACTGCTCTGTAAACGAAGGCAATAACAAATATCCTTCAGAAGGATCATTATCTTTCAACAAAATATGGATATCCTTTTCTGCAAGCTCAAGTGAGGAATCATAAAAAAAATTGAGATGAACAGGGTTCCAAGAAACAGTTTCTTTTTTATTATTTTCAATAGAAATATAAGCTCCTTCAGAGATATACCTAATTTTTACAGTAAGTGAATTGTGATGTAGATCTAGCTTTTGAACCTGCTTGTTTAGATCGTAATCTTTTTGCTTACTGATATTTAAAACCTCTGTATATAAATTCTCTGCATTATTTACTACACTGGCTTTTTCATTTGCTGTGTGTAATGAATTAGCCTTTTTACAAGAAATACATACCAATAAAAGTAAGATTAAAAGGTTTTTCATATAAATTTTGTGGTGTATTATTCATTGGGTTCGATTTTTCTAGTCAAATAAAAATATTGATTATCACTTTTTAAATTACTTACATTTTTAGAATATCTTGCCATTTTATCTTTTCTGAATTTTAAATTAAGTATATTATTATTCATAGATATTTTTATAAAATCTCCAATATTCGTACTTTCAGAATCTGCTCTTGGTTCTTTTATATAAAATTGATCTACCAGATTTTCATTATTTAAAACAATTGCATAGTACCAATCTGTCCCAATATCAGCTGTAGCTTCAATGATAATAATCTCAAATGGAGTATTCTCTTTTGACTGAAATGAAAATATATTATATCCTGGACCTTCATAATTTGACCCTGATAAATCAATCTCATCTACAGCAAAATCCTTTTTTGTTAGCATAAAGCTATTATCTGTTTTGGAAATTAATTTAGTGTCACCACTTTCAAACCTACTTTCATTTTCAATATGTTTGAAGGGTTTTATAATGTTAAAATTAATTTCTGAAGAAATTTCAGGACTGATATTTTCTGATTTTACTATTTTCAGAGTATCGGATGTAACTTTGGCATCTTTTTCTTGAGTTGATTGGTTACTATATTTGCAACTCACTAAAAATGATAGAATAAAAAATATCCTATAAAATGGCTTTAACATGTGATTATTTTTTTTATGATCTTTTATTTTTTACAGCGTCTTGTACACTTTTATTGATGGGTTTTAACCTGACAAAATATGCTGGATTATAGCGATTTGTAAGACCTGCACCGTTACCTGTAGGTTTCATTGCAATCTCGAAATGTAAATGTGGATTTGGAACGCCACTCGCATTTCCAGTATCACCAGAATAACAAATTACTACACCGGCATCAACTTCTCCACTGGTTTTTACGGCTGATTTTAAATGAGCATAGCGAAGATAGAATTTACTAGCATTAATATTAAAACCGTCTCCTTTCTCTCTTTCCAATGAAAACAGATGCGAATAATTTGTTTTGGCATTTCTTAAATCATCTCCGTTTACTTCTAAGACTAAAACATTACCATAGGCACCCTCCTTGTGATAGCTTACTATTGTTCCTTTTAAACATGCTTTACAAGGAGTGTTTACATCAGCAAAAATATCTAATCCTTGATGATTTTTTGGGCGGCCATCTTCATATAATCTAACAGGTCCAAATGCTCCATTTTGTTCTTTATGAACCCCTTTAGAATTGTAATATGTTCTTTGAGGATTATCAATAGGATCATGCCATGTTGAATCACCCGCTTCTACAGGTTGGCAATTATTTACTTTAAAGACTGTCAATCCTTGTTCAAAATATTTTTTGGCGTCAGTCCAGCCTGCTAATCCAGGGTTGACCAATGCCCGGATTTTTTTAATATTTTCATTTGTTGATACTGTTAAAGTGTCTGCTGTCTTCCATATTTCATGCTTTTCCCAAAAAGCAATTGCAGATAATACAGCATATTTTGCTTCTTTTACTTTTCCAGGATCAGCTTCTAAATTAATGTATTCATTAGGGAATATATCTTTAATATATTTTGAAGCATTTTTATAATTTCCTCTACCCGTTAATTGTTTTAATCCACGTCCTCTATATATGTATCCATCACCACTTGCTTCATTACCATTACCATTTCCAAATCCGTTTTCATCTGCATACATATAATTTAATAATCTTTTTTGTGGATTATCATTACAATAAGTTGCTAATAAACCTCGAGCATTTAAATTCTTTGCTCTATCTCCAAATATACCCAAACATCTTGATTTTGAATACCTAAAAGCATCTGTTTCTACCATCCAGTCAGGATTTATGCCTAATGTTTCTGCACCTACTTGTGCAAAGAAATGGGCTTTTCTTAGACATGTATTAATATGGATATCTTTACCAGATTCAAAAATATATTTATTTAAATAATCTACAATTTCCTGTCTAAATGCTTTATGAGAACCTAATATGCCATACAAGTCTTCAATTTGCTGAAGAGTTATTTTATCAGAACATCTCGGGCACTTATTTCCAATCTGGAAATAAGCCCCATCCTTGTTCAGGAATTTTTTATCATGCTGCTTCTGACCCTGAGCTTTGGCGTGAAGATATAGGAATTCAGGTACTTTTTTCAGGAGTTTAAAGGTGATGGTGTTTCCTTCACTATAGTTCTTTATTTGTAAAACTTTTTTTATTTCTTCTTCGCTGGACGTTTTACCATTTTCTATTTTAGGGTTTTTGGCATTCCCTTTTTTGGCATTTGCAAGGATGGTTTTAGCTATGGAAGCTTTTTGGATTTCATTAGCTATGTTGGTTGCACCTCCAAATGTATAGGTGTAGGTTTCATCTTCTTTTCCTTTGTTGATCTTATCTTGCCATTGTTTCAGGTCTTCTTCGGATTTTGGGCGGAGATGGATCGGAATTTGGACAATATTATTTTTTACAATTCCCGTGAAAACTGTTTTTTCAGTTCCCGGAACTGCTTGCCCAGCAGGAGTTTTCTTTTCCATCTGTTCTTCGGTAATTTCAAGAACAGGAAGAACAGCGTCTGCAGCACCTTTGATGAGTCCGTCTTTTTCTTTTATAGAAATAGTTACCTGTTTTCCATCCAGAAGCATGGTTTTGGCTACCAGATACAATTTACTGTCTAGTGGGACACTGTCTACTTTCTTAAAGTCTACGCCCAGTTTGAAGGTTTTAAAAGTAACGGCCTTTTGATTTGCAGTATCTTTCCCATATGCTTCAGCGGTTAATGCTGCAGCAATTACTTCCAGTGTTGTATATTTCTTTTGAGCTTTCAGACTTTCTTTTATTTTATTAAGAATAGTCTTGGCAACTTTATTTTTTTCTTCTGCCGTACCTGTTTTATTGCCACTTTTATTTCCACCGAAGGTATAGGTATGAGTACCATCTTCCTCGCCAGTTTCTTTGATGTATTCTTTTTTGGCAAAATACGCATCCAGAAGATCTTCAATATTTGTAGGATTAACCGTAGTAGGAGAGGCTCCTCCAGGAACTGCAGGGGTTGGCGGCTGCGTATTATGAGCACTCCCATGAGCTGATTGTGGATCAGGTTCAGGTTGTGCCGGAGATGGAGTAGGCTGTGGTTGAGGTTGCTGTGGTGCTGGCTGTTGAGGTTGTGGTTGTCCAGATGGTGTGCGCAATTCCGCAGGGGTATTGACATTTACATTGTTGGTAGCATGCTTTTTATGGGAATAATATTCCACAGTTACATAAAATTCCAATTGCTGAGGATCGGTTTCACCTTGCATAGCTTTCCTCATCAGAGCTTTTGTCAGCATGAATTCTGCTCTCGCGATTCCGTTTTTTACCTTTTCTTTTTTGCTTTCTATGAGCAGGTTATTATTGTTATGACCTGAATTGCTGGCGTCATCTTCCCAAAGACTGAACTGCAGATATTGGGCCTCCAAATTTGTGCATTTGGCTTCTGCAACCAATTTTTCCATGAAACTGAACACTGTTCCAGGAGTATCGTCTATATATTTTAATTCAACTTTATTGATTCTTGGAATATTACTGGGCTTGGGCTGTATTTCCAAAGCCATGGGAGATCTTCCTTCCGGATTGTGAAGGTAAGCTTCAATTCTGAAGGTATCTTTGTGAGCATTTGTATTAAACGTAAAACTGCTTATGCCCACTTTCTTGATATTGGTGGGAACAAATTTTCCGTTTACCTTTTTAAAAAGATGCCAGGTAACACGTGCAGGGTTTCTTTTTTCTAATGGAGTGGCAGGATACCATTCTTCAATTTTATAGGTAACCAGTTCTCCAATTTTAGGTTTTGTATTTCCCGATATTTTATATATTCCTTGTTTTGGCATGGTTGAAAAGTTTAATTTTAATAAGCGTCTACTTCATCATCTTCTGTTTCCTTCTGAAATTCTTTAAAATTTATAAAAGGATTGATATTATGTTGTTCCTGTGGATCAGCTTTTTTTACATTCTGTTTGTTCATCGATGCGGTTTGACCATGCTCCATGATGGTGATTTTTCCGCCTGTAGAACACATGAGTTCCGATATTTCTGTGACGCAGCTATTTCCCAATACTTTTACTTTATCATAGGTTTTCTGCCATATGCCAGCAGGAGCATAAGCACAGGGAAGATATCCTCCCGGTGTTGGTTTTAGTTTGCATTTTCCAAAACTGGGGCCCTGAGGGTTAAATTGAAGGTCTTGTTCGGTGACAGCCAAAAAATCAGCCTGCCCCTCTTCATTATTCCAATAATGTTTATGATGGGTAGTTACTTTAAACTGTGGGAATTGGTCACCTTGATTACATTGTGCTTTCCCTTTTTGAATGACAAGATGTTTCCCGTCATGTGGCGATGCGGAGGCGGATTCGGGCATATTTTGTGGCTTTTTTTGGTGTTGGATCAAAGATAATAATTTATTTTAATTGCTTTTCTACAGTAAAAATATCCTGTTCTGTTACATCTCCTATCTGAATTTCAAACTGGGCTTCAACTTTTTGAATCATTAAATTGGTAAAATTTAAAAAGTATTCAGCTTCATGACGGCAGACCACTGAGTAATGATTGACGGGTTGCTGTTCATGGTATTCATACTCTTTATTATAAAGCTGATTCAGATTTCGGTAGTCGCATGATTTTCCAAATTGCTTAATCTTTATTATATCATTGTCTTTTGGTAACATCCGGTTATAAAGCTCAAAACGAATAGGGGCTGCATTTGATAGCCAGGGAATAAATTCATGGTAGAGATCAGAATCTGTCCAGTCGCTATATTTTGCTCTGTAAAAAGAACCAAAAAGAAACTGAACAGGTAATGTGTTTCTAATACTTCTTACCAGTTGAAGAGTGTTTTCAGTTATTTTTTTGATCTGATCAATATAAGATGCAGATAGATCATCTGTAAAATACTTTTTTAGATCATCCAGTTCGTTTTTGATCACTGCTTCTGAGTGAATAAAATTGCTCTCTGTTATTTTTCCTGTTTTGTCTACTCTGATTTCTACAGGAAATAAGATCGATGCACAGGCTTTTGATAAGCTTGAAATTTTGCTGTCTGATTCTGCTCCATTTTTAAGAGACCCAAATATTTGTAGTGAAAAGAAATGGTCATTTTGTTCGGCTCTCAGATATTTAAGTTCAGTTTGGTATGAATAACTGTTCTGTATGATTCCATTTTCGAGTTTACAATGGGTTATTGTATAAACTCCACTTAGTAATGGGAATGAAAATGGTATTTTTCCATGAGGCGGATGATAATACAAACTATCACCGTTTTTATTAATTTCTTGATTTAGTTTCTTGATTTCTTCACCAAAGGGAATAAGAAGCAGCGTTCCCGGTTTCATTTTCACGGGTTCTGCCAGCCTGTCATGTAGAGCACAATGCTTATTATGAAAATCTTTGAGGTATGTTGGATTTTCTACTTTCAGATCAGAGGCAATTTTTTCCAATGTATCATCTGGAAGTGTCATATAAGTAATCATGTGATTGGTGGTTAATGATTTTTTAAAATACTGAGATTCATTTCTCAGCGTGAAATTTAGAAAAAATCTTACAAAAAAACCTTCAGAATCATGTGAAATATCTATTAATAAGGCAATTATCCCTGAAATCAGGGAGTAATTTTATACACAGAATACCACTTAATCTGATGTTAGAGTAGAAGCTGTGTTCCTGAAGAAGAAGCTATTTCGTGAAATCTCATTTCTGTGACAAGGTTAAAAACTTAAGCACACAAAAAAACCTTTCAGATCTCTGAAAGGTTTTTTTGATATTGTATGGATAACTTTTTATAATCCGAACACTTTTGCAAACAGATCCGGGAAAACACCCAGGATGATAATGGCTGCGATAACAAATACTGCAACAATATTGTAAGTAAGTGTTACTTTTTCTGATGATTTGAATGTTGATTCTTTAAAGAAGAACATTGCGATAATCAGTCTTAAATAGTAAGCGATAGATAGGGCAGAACCTAAAACTGCTACTAATACTAAGAAAGCTGCACCGTTCATTGCCTGAGAGAATAAAGCAAATTTCCCCATGAAACCAGCCGTTAGCGGAACTCCTGCCATTGAAAGCATAGAGATCGCTGCTGCTGTTGCCAATAAAGGTTCTGTTTTTGCCAATCCTTTGAAAGCTCCGAAAGAAGTTTCTCTTTTTAATTTCTCTACCCAGATCAGACACATGAAAACTCCTACTGTAGATAAAGCATAAGCGAATAAATAGAACGCTAAGTTATAAGTAGAAAGGCTTGTCATTCCGAAGAATACCAATCCGATGTATCCTGCGTGAGATACTGAAGAGTACGCCAGCATTCTTTTTGCATTCGTTTGAGCAAGACCCATAACGTTTGCCAATAATAGAGTAATGATTAAGAATACCCCTAAAACATTAATCCATTCGTGAGTTACTCCAGCAAATCCGATTGTCATTAATCTGAACAATGCGAAGAAACCTGAAATTTTTACCACACTCGCCATGAATGCTGTAATTAATGAAGGTGATCCTGCATATACATCAGGGCTCCACATATGGAAAGGGGCTAAAGCTACTTTAAATGCCAATGCACAAAGGATAAGTAATACTCCTAAGATGAACATTACGTTCGAAGCGTTTGCTACTCCAAAGTCATGGATTTTATATAAATCAAAGCTTCCAGCACTTCCGTAGATGAATGCGATTCCGAAAAGTAAGAAACCTGTCGCGAAGGCACCCATTAAGAAATACTTGATTGAAGCTTCATTTGATCTTAAATCAGTTTTGTTAGCACCAGCCATTACATATAACGGGATAGAAAGGATTTCAACACCTAAGAACATGGTAACCAAGTTCTGGTATCCGAAAAGAACAATTCCTCCACATAATGCAAATAACATTAATGCATATAATTCCGATTGGTGGCTTCTGTGATTGCTGAATGCAAAACCTCCCAAGAAGAATAACAATAAGGTTGTTACAATGGATAATTTAGTGAATAATGCTGTATTGGCACTGTATTCATACATATGCTTGTAGTGATCGAAGAACGAACATTCAGGCATAAAGCTTACATACAATGCGATGATTAAACCTAAAATCCCAATGTATCTTGCGAATTTTCCCTGTTCGAAAACTCCTGAAAATAACGCAATAACTGCCGTTAGGAAAACAATAATTAAAACACTCATAATATAGATTTGAGACGTGAGATCTGAAGTTTAAAGTTCAAGGTTTAGAGTGTAAAGTTCCGGGTTTAAAAGTTCCCATCTCTTATCTCTTCGTCTTTTATCTTTATGCTCTCTAATCTCTTATTTTTTTAATTTTTAAATCTTTTAATTTTTTAGTTAGCCATCGCTGTGTAGATAAACTTCACTGAACTACTCACCATATCGATTACCGGTTGTGGGAAAATACCAAGTAAGATCACAAAAACCGCTAAACTCGCCAATACAGAGAATTCTACACCAGATAAATCTTTTGCTGTGCTTAACACTTCTGCATTTCCTTCTCCAAACATTGCTTTTCCGTAGAACCTCAATAAGTACACTGCACAAAGAATTACCGTAAGACCAGCAATTACTGCTGCTGTTCCGTTGAAATCATATACTGATTTTAACAGGATAAATTCCCCGATGAATCCATTCGTCAATGGAACTCCCATTGAACCTAATATAATAATCAGGAATAAAACAGCAAACTTAGGCGCTACTTTAGCTAAACCACCCATTTGTCTGATGTCTCTTGATTTAAATCTCTTGTATAAAATATCACAACAGTAGAATAATCCTACTACGTTGATACCGTGAGCGAAAGTCTGTACCAAAGCTCCTTCAGCACCTTCCACATTGAAAGTTCCTCTTAAAGTAACTACTGCAGAAGCGAAGATACCAGCTACCATCAATCCTACGTGAGAGAAAGATGAATAAGCAATGATTCTCTTCATGTCCGTCTGGATAATCGCAATCAGTGCACCGTGAACAATTCCCACAATAGCAAGGATAATTACAATCTGTCCTGAAATCCCAGCAATCGGAAGTGGAGTGATTGGAAGTAAATATCGCATTACACCATACACTGCCATTTTAAGCATGATACCGGATAACAACATCGATCCCTGAGTAGGAGAGTAGGTATACGTATCAGGCTGCCAGGTATGGAAAGGGAATACCGGTAATTTCACTGCAAAAGCAAAGAAGATAAACCAAAATACCACAGTCTGTTGTGTTTCGTTCAGTTGCGCATTGTATAGATCCGTTAAAGCGAATGATGCAGAGTGGTTGTACACATAGATCAATCCGGCTAACATAAATAAAGATCCAACGAATGTATATACGAAGAACTTCGTAGTGAATTCAAACCTTTTATTCTCTTGTCCCCAAAGTCCGGCAATAAACCAAATTGGAATCAAAGTTACTTCCCAGAAAATGTAGAACAATAATCCGTCTAAAGAAGTAAATACTCCTACAAGACCGAATTGCATCAACAGAATCAATCCGTAGAATGTATTTCTGTAGTTTACATTTTCGTTGAATGAAGATAAAATGATGATTGGCGCTAAAATGTTAGTCAGCAATAAAAGAAGCATACTCATCCCATCGATACCGAAGTGAAGAGAGCTCTTCATAAATTGTGACCAAGGATAATTGATCTCGTGCTGCAATACGCTGTCTACTGTCGGAGTAAAATCAAAATCCGAAAGTACATAGAACGTAAGGAGCATTTGTACCAATGCAATTCCAAGTGCCAAATATTTGCTGGAATTACTCTTCCACGCAAAAACTAATCCCGAACCTACTAGAGGTAATAGTAATAATGTTAATAATAAACAAGACATTATTATTGTAATAAAAAGTTAACAATTAATATAATTCCCACAGCTAAAGACATGATAAGAATATACGTCTCTACATTTCCGTTTTGTACACGCTTCATAGCTTTACCGCTGTCTTCAGCACCATCACCTACAAAGTTTACAAAACGGTCTAAGATACCCTTATCAAACATCTTTCCTCCGCGTCCTAATCCTTCAACAGTTTTTACAATCAATGCGTTGTAAAGTTCGTCTACATATAGTTTTTTAGCAGAAAGCTTTTCCCAACCGGTATAGCTTTCTTCTGCCACAGCCATTTTTTTCTTTTTCACGTAGGTATTTCTTACAATAAACCATACAGAGAAGAACATTAATACTGTCGCTGCTAATAAGATCATTTCAGTGTTGAAAGGTACTCCTGAAAGAGTAGCTTCCATCTGGCTGTAGCTTTGTTCCGTAAGAACAGGCTTTAACCATTCCATCAGTTTAGCATAGTGTCCGTGACCGATGAAATGTGGCAGGTTAATAAAACCTCCGATTACAGAAAGGATAGCCAATATGATCAATGGTAATGTCATATTAGACGGGCTTTCATGTAAGTGGTGTTTTTGTTCTTCAGTACCTCTGAATTCTCCGTGGAAAGTCAGATAGTATAGCCTGAACATATAGGTTGCAGTCATTGCCGCTAAAACAAATAAGATTACCCAATACATTGGATTTTTAGCGAAAGCTGCTACTAAAATTTCGTCTTTAGAGATCATCCCTGATAATAAAGGGAAACCTGAAATAGCTAATGTTCCGATCAGGAAGGTAGCGTGCGTAAGAGGAATATATTTTTTAAGACCTCCCATGAAACGCATATCCTGTTCGTTGCTCATTGCGTGGATTACAGAACCAGCTCCTAAGAATAACAAAGCTTTAAAGAAAGCGTGCGTCATTACGTGGAACATAGCTGTAGTATAAGCCCCAAGACCTAAAGCGATGAACATAAATCCAAGCTGTGAAACAGTAGAGTATGCCAATACTTTTTTGATGTCGTTCTGACGTAGAGCATAGAATCCTGCTAAAGCCGCCGTTAAGAATCCGATGAATAAAATTCCTCCCTGTACCGTTGGAGCTAAAGTAAATAAGAAGTTAGATCTTACTACTAAATAGATACCCGCCGTTACCATCGTTGCCGCGTGAATTAACGCAGAAACAGGAGTTGGTCCAGCCATCGCGTCTGGTAACCATGTATATAATGGAACCTGAGCCGATTTACCGGTAGCACCGATGAATAAACTCGCTGTGATAAAGATAATCACTGTTCCGTCTAATTCAAATTTTGAAGCATTTTCAGCTACAGAAAGGTAATCTACAGCATTGGTCTGAGCAGCAATCATAAAGATACCGATCAATAACGCAAGGTCACCAATTCTGTTCATGATGAAAGCTTTTCTTGCCGCTTTACCGTATTCCTCGTTAGTGTACCAGAATCCGATCAACAGGTAAGAACAAAGACCTACACCTTCCCATCCGATGAATAAGATAAGGTAGTTGCTTCCCATCACTAAAAGTAACATTGAGAAGATGAAAAGATTCAGGTAAGTAAAGAACTTATAGAATCCTTTATCATGACTCATATATCCGATAGAGTATAAGTGGATCAGTGAACCGATACCCGTGATGATCATGACCATCATTAAAGAAAGCTGATCGATCTGGAATCCAAAATTGATCTGAACTCCATTTACTCTAAACCATTCAAAAGCTTTTACGATTACAGGCTGGCTTTCAGAATTGAAATTCATGAAAAGACTTACAGCAATACAGAATGATCCGAAAACCATTGCCGTTGCCAAAGAACCAACTACTATTTTTGGAAGATTTTTTCCGAATAAACCGTTAATAAGAAACCCTAAAAGTGGTAAAAGTACTATTGCATATACTAAATTCTCCATTCTTATCCTCTTAATTTATTAAATATACTAACATCTACAGAACGGGTATTTCTATACAGCATAGCAATAATTGCCAGACCTACCGCTACTTCAGCAGCAGCAACCACCATAATGAAGAACACTAAAAGCTGTCCGTCTCCGTTCCCTTTGTACGCTGAAAAAGCAGCCAATAAAAGGTTTACAGAATTAAGCATAAGCTCTACACAGCCCAGAATCACAATAGCATTTTTTCTAAGCAATACTCCCATCACTCCTAAGCAGAACAATACTGAACAAAGGATAATGAAGTAGTCCAAAGGGATGCTTTGTATAAATGTATTTACTTCTCCCATAATTTTATAAATCTTTTTTACCGATTAATACCGCGCCTACAATACCTGCTAAAATCAGGATGGAAGCAAGCTCAAACGGTAAAACATATTCATTAAACAAAAGTCTACCCAGGTTTTTAGTAAGACCAACACCTCTATCTACATTCTCAACAACAATATGGTTTTGCTGAACGCCTCTGAATACTCCTAAAACTCCAACTAAAAGAAGACCTGCAGTAAAAACTCCAATAAATTTTAAAGTATTACCCTTCTTACTTTCGTCTGCTTTATTAAGGTTAAGCATCATAAGGATGTAAAGGAAAAGTACCATGATAGCACCTGCGTACACTATAATCTGGATAATTGCTAAAAATTGAGCATTCAAAAGAATGTACATTCCGGCAATTGAAAACATCGTAACAATTAATGACAAAATAGCATATAAAGGATTTTTGGCAAATACGAAATACACCGCACTTGACACTGCTAAAAACGCCACCAAGAAAAATAAAAACTGATCCATTATTTTACCGCATTTTTTTGTTTCTCGGATTGTCTTGTTGTGATGTCAATCCTTTCATTTATTTTTTCAACTAATTTATCTTTTCCGTAAATGAAAGAACCTCTGTTGGTTTCTACGTCTACCAATCTATCCGTAAGATAAATGGCAGATTTAGGACAAGCCTCTTCACACATCCCGCAGAAAATACATCTTAGCATATTGATTTCATATACCGAAGCGTACTTTTCTTCTCTGTAAAGTCCTTTTTCCTCTTTTGTTCTTTCAGCAGCAGTCATCGTAATGGCTTCTGCAGGACAAGCTACCGCACAAAGTCCACAAGCTGTACATCTTTCTCTGCCTTCCTCGTCTCTCTTCAAAACGTGCTGGCCTCTCCAGATGGTAGTTCTTGGCTTCTGTACTTCCGGATACGAATATACTGCGGGAGCACCCTTTATCACGGTTCTTACAGCATGCTTAAATGTAATCCCCATTCCTGTAAAGATCGCAGGAAGGTAGATTTTTTCAGCAAGGGTCATTTCTTTATTGGAAACAACTTTTGATCTGTTTGTAAGTTTCATTTATTTAATTTTTTTAGGCTGAACCTGTATCCAGCATTAAAAATATATTCTTATCTCTTAGTTTGCAAATGCTAAAATTACAGCTCCTGTAATTAATAGGTTTACCAATGCCATCGGAATTAATGTTTTCCATCCTAAGTGCATTAACTGGTCATATCTGAATCTTGGAAGCGTCCATCTGATCCACATGAAGATCAAAATTCCGATTACCGTTTTCGTTAAGAATGCTACGATACTTAAGATTCCTGCAACGTTTTCTCCCCAGTTCTGAGTTACCCATTCAATACCAGGATAGTTGTAACCTCCAAAGAAAAGAACCACCATGAAAGCATTAGAGATAAACATGTTTACGTATTCCCCAAACATATACAACCCTAATTTCATGGAAGAGTATTCTGTAGAGTATCCTGTTACCAATTCAGATTCACATTCAGGTAAATCGAACGGGTGTCTGTTTGTTTCTGCTAAAGCCGCTACAAAGAAGACAAGGAAAGCAATTGGCTGATAGAAAATATTCCAGTTCATTCCGGAAACCCAAGGAATAACTCCCCATAATTTCCCAGTAGTTTGGCTTTCTGTGATTTCTTTTAAATCTAAGCTTCCAGACATCATAATAATAGAAAGAAGTGCTAATCCCATTGCCAATTCATAAGAAATCATCTGAGAAGAAGCACGGATAGCACCTAATAATGAATATTTATTGTTCGAAGCCCAACCTCCGATCATAATTCCATAAACCCCAATGGAAGCCATTCCGATGATGAAAAGTACACCAACGTCAATATTAGCCACCTGAAGATCAAAAGAAGTACCTGCAATATTTAAACTTTTACCCCAAGGAATAACTGCCCCAGTGATTAGTGAAATAAACATTACTAAAGCTGGACCTAATACGAAAAGGAATTTTTCAGCATTGGCAGGCGTAAAGTCTTCCTTAAAGAAGAATTTTCCACCGTCAGCAAGAGGTTGCAGCAATCCAAAAGGTCCAGCTCTGTTAGGACCAATTCTATCCTGCATGATAGAGGCAACTTTTCTTTCTGCCCAGGTAGAGTAGGCTGCAATCGTTAGCGAAAGCAGGAAAAGTGCTAGTACAAGTATAAGTTTAAATGTAAGTAAATCCATTTTTTATTTTAAATGTTTGAAGATGGGAGCTGGAAGCTGGAAGTTTATCACGTCGTGGCATCAACTCTTCATCACATTACCAAATTTTTTATATATTATTAAAGCAGCTAAAATTAAAACTGAAATTTAGGGTATTTATTAAACTCCCAGCTTCCAGCTTCCTAACTTCCAACTATTCTATTTTTCGTCTTTTTCACTGATTTCCTTAGCACCAGGATTATCGATCATGATCAATTCGTCTTTTGGCTTCTGGTAATGATTCAATGAAATTACAGAGTGTCTGTCGATATGTCTAGGACCTTCGATGTTCCAGTCTGATAAAGATTTTCTTTCGAAACGACATGTATCGCAGATGAATTCTTCAACTTCACCCCATTGGTCTTTTCTTGCAGTAACTCTTACAATTTCGTCACCTTTCATCCAAACTACAGCTTTTCCTGAACATTTATCACACTTACAAGTAGCATTCATAGGTTTTGTAAACCATACTCTGCTTGCAAAACGGGATGTTCTGTCCGTTAATGCTCCTACAGGACAAACGTCAATAACGTTTCCAATGAAGTCATTGTCCAAAGCTTTATTTAAATAGGTTGAAATTTCAGCGTGATCTCCTCTGAAAAGAATACCGTGCTCTCTTTCACCTGTTAATTGGTTAGCAGCTAATACACATCTTGCACAAAGAATACAACGGTTCATGTTCAGTTTGATGTGAGGTCCAAGATCATCAGCTTCGTAAGTATTTCTTTCGAATTCTGTTCTTGTTTCAAGATTTCCATGCTCATATCCAAGATCCTGAAGATGACATTCACCTGCCTGATCACAAACAGGACAGTCTAGCGGGTGGTTTACCAATAAGAACTCGGTAACCGCTTTTCTTCCTTCCTGAGCTTTCTCAGAAGTAAGGTTTTTAACTTCCATACCGTCCATAACGTTGGTTCTGCAGCTTGCTACCAATTTCGGCATAGGACGCGGATCTGCTTCAGATCCTTTAGAAACTTCTACAAGACAAGTTCTGCATCTTCCTCCGCTGGTCTCTAATTTGCTGTAGTAACACATAGCAGGAGGTACAGATTTACCACCGATTTGTCTAGCCGCTTCCAAAATAGAAGTACCAGGCAAAACTTCAGTAGTCTGTCCGTCTATCGTTATTTTGAATTTTTTAACTTCTTCGCTCATATCGTATGCTTTAAGCTTTATGCGTTAAGCAATAGGCTTTGTTATTTATATTTCTTAGTATTAAATGTATATCCAATTCCCCCCATGATTTGTCCGAAAACAAAATCCTGTTGAGCTTTGTCTGGTTTGTTATTTAATGTGGTTTTGATATCCCACATATTGATGTAACCCGCTTTTCCTTCTAATCTTACCATTATATGGTTCCAAAGTACTAAGTTAAGACTGGCTCTTACATCGGTTCCCATACCTGCAACGTGGAAACGGTCACTTCTTTCATTTCCAAAAAGTTTTACATTACTTTTTGGGAACATAAATCCAATACCGGCACCATAAGACCAAACCAAATCAACATTTTTCTTATTGATAATACTTTGGTACTTTTCAAGACCTAGGTTTTCATAGTTAAGGCCGTCTGTATGTTCAAAAGTAAGGAACTTCTCATCTGCAAGGTTCACCTGCCCGTTTTGTACCATAGCAGCATATTCAGGGTCTGAGATATGTCCTTTAAAATTAACGGTTTGATCTTGATCCATCACATACTTCATGTGGTCAATCCCTAGAACAAGCGCTAAATTATCTTTAATAAAATATCCTATTCTGAAATTATACTGTGTTACAGTAAACCAACTTGGATCAAAATAAACAATACCGAATTTGGTAGGTCTATCCTGAGCCGTTACATTATTCAGTTGGAAATCATATCCATTTCCTTTAAAACGAATATCCGAATTACTGAACGCTGCTCTGTTCCATCCATAAAAAGCGAACATCTGACCTTTTTTGCTTAAAGGCTCTGGTTTCTTAGAAACAGGAGTTTTAAACAAGTCTGCATTATTTTCTACTAGTAAAGAATCTTTTTTCTGTCCGAAAACAAAACTCGACATCATTAAGCCGACAACCAATAACTTTTTCATTTTACCTATGCATTCTTTTCAACAGCTGGGATAGGATCTGCATAATGTGCCAATCCATAATTTTGGGTCTGAGATAACTCAGGGTTTTTCACGTGCCACTCAAATTCGTCTCTGAAGTGACGGATTGCTGCTGCAACAGGCCATGCTGCTGCATCTCCTAATGGACAGATTGTGTTTCCTTCGATTTTTCTTTGGATATCCCAAAGTAGATCGATGTCTTCCATTTTTCCTTCTCCTTTTTCAATTTTCTTAAGGATTTTGTACATCCATCCTGTACCTTCACGGCAAGGTGTACATTGTCCACAGCTTTCGTGGTTGTAGAATCTTGCTAAAGTCATCGTGTGATCTACAATACACTGGTCTTCATCCAAAACGATGAAACCTCCTGATCCCATCATTGTTCCGGTAGCAAAACCTCCGTCAGCTAATGATTCATAGTTCATATATCTTGGCTCCCCGTTCACAGTTCTCAACAATAAATTTGCTGGAACGATTGGAACAGAACTTCCTCCAGGAATACAAGCCTTTAATCTTTTTCCGTCTTTAATACCACCACAGTATTCATCAGAATAGATAAATTCTTCTACAGTGATCGTCATATCGATTTCGTATACTCCTGGTTTGTTGATGTTTCCACAAGCAGAAATCAATTTAGTACCTGTAGATCTGCCTACACCAATTTTAGCATACTCAGCACCTGTAATATCAATGATTGGAACGATTGCTGCAATAGACTCAACGTTGTTTACCACCGTTGGCCTCTCCCAAAGACCTTTTACAGCCGGGAATGGCGGTTTTAATCTTGGGTTACCTCTTTTTCCTTCAAGGGATTCAAGCAATGCAGTTTCTTCACCGCAGATATATGCTCCACCACCTCTCTGTACATAGATTTCAAGATCGAAACCCGTTCCTAAAATATTTTTACCTAAAAACCCTGCTGCTTTAGCTTCTTCAATAGCTTCTTCAAGGATATCCGGAATCCATGAATATTCTCCACGGATGTAGATATAAGAAGTATTAGAACCTAAACAGTAAGATGAAATTAGCATTCCTTCAATCAGTAGGTGAGGAAGGAATTCCATCAGATATCTGTCCTTGAATGTTCCAGGCTCAGATTCATCCGCATTTACGACAAGGTGTCTTGGAACGCCTTCCGGTTTTGCCAAAAAGCTCCATTTCATCCCTGTTGGGAATCCAGCTCCACCACGACCTCTTAATCCTGAAGCTTTTACTTCTTCAAGAATTTCGTCAGGAGTCATCTTCAAGGCTTTTTCAGCTGCAGTATAACCTCCTTGTTTACGGTAAGTTTCAAAGTAGCGGATGCCTTCTATATGTGCGTCTTTAAGTAAAAGTTTTTTACTCATTGTTTATTATGCTTTTAGCGTTCAGCTATTGGCTTGTGGCTTTTAGCTTCTTGCTATTTTTAATGTGTTAAAATTTATTTAGTCTAAAGCAAGTTGTCCCTGTCTGCAAAGATCAAGGATTTCGTCTACTTTTTCTATCGTTAAATTTTCATGAAAGAACTTACCAAGCTGCATCATCGGTGCATAACCACATGCTCCAAGACATTCAGCTGGTTTTAGAGTGAACATACCATCTTCAGTAGTTTCTCCATCCTTAATGTTCAGTTTCGTTCTGATATGGTCAAGGATCTTTTCGCTTCCACAAACCATACAAGGTCCTGTTCTGCAAACTTCCAAAACATATTTACCTACCGGCTTCATGTTGAACATGGTATAGAAAGTAGCCACTTCATATACTTCGATTGGTTTGATACTTAATAGTCCGGCAACATAATCCATCACAGGAACGTCTAACCATCCTCCGAATTCTTTCTGTGCCAAGTGAAGTACAGGAAGAAGAGCAGATTTCTGTCTTCCTTCAGGATATCTTGCGATAATTTTGTGTACCTGTGCTAAACTTTCCGGTTTAAAAGCTATTGTTTCGCTCATTTTATTATATAGATTAAAGAACAAAGAACCAAGAGAAAAGACTTTTTGATTCGTGATCTAAATTCAATTTTATTTAATTTGAAGAAAGTCTTTATTCTTTCTTCTTTTATCTTTTTGTCGGTTATATTATGCGTCTAATTCTCCCGCAATAATATTCATACTACACATCGTTACAATGGCGTCTGAAATTACAGAACCTGTAATCATTTCAGGATATGCCTGATAGTAGATGAAACATGGTCTTCTGAAGTGAAGTCTGTATGGGCTTCTTCCTCCATCGCTCACAAGATAGAACCCTAATTCTCCGTTTCCACCTTCTACTGCATGGTAAACTTCTCCTTTCGGTACATCAGTTTCTCCCATTACAATTTTGAAGTGGTAGATCAGAGCTTCCATTTTCTGATATACATCTGCCTTTTCAGGAAGATAGAAATCAGGAACATCCGCGTGGAATGGTCCTTCCGGAAGGTTTTCGTATGCTTGTTTGATAATTTTAATGGATTCCCAGATTTCCTGTTGACGAACCATGAAACGGTCGTAAGTATCTCCTGAAGTTCCCACAGGAATAATGAAGTCGAAATCTTCGTATGAGGAATAAGGTTGTGCTACTCTCACATCGTAATCTACACCTGCTGCACGTAAGTTAGGACCAGTGAAACCGTAGCTTAATGCTCTTTCGGCAGAAATAGCTCCTGTACCGATGGTTCTGTCCATGAAAATTCTGTTTCTTTCTAATAGTGTACAAAATTCTTTGAATCTTGGTGGGAAAGTCTTTAAGAAGTCTTTCAGTAACTCATGGAATTTAGGAGTAAAATCTCTTTCAAATCCTCCAATTCTTCCCATGTTAGTCGTCATCCTTGCTCCACAGATCTGCTCATACATATCATAAATACGTTCTCTTTCGATGAACATATAAGTAAGACCTGTAATAGCTCCTGAGTCCATTCCGGTTACCCCGTTACAGATCAGGTGGTCACCGATTCTTGCCAGTTCCATAAGGATAACACGCATATAGTCTACACGCTTAGGAACTTTAACACCGATCAGCTTCTCTACTGTCATGTGCCAACCTAAATTGTTGATGGGTGCAGAACAGTAATTCATACGGTCAGTAAGGGTAGTGATCTGAGAATAGTTTCTTCTTTCAGAAATTTTCTCAAATGCTCTGTGGATATATCCTACTGTTTGCTCAGCGTGCAGGATTCTTTCCCCATCCATCGTTAAGATATTCTGGAAAATCCCGTGAGTAGCAGGGTGGGTAGGTCCTAAATTCAGGGTATATAATTGCCCGTCAATCTGTTCCTTACTTTCGTACTGGTTTAGTATATTAGATAATGAGTTATCTTTCATAATTTAAATGCTTTAGGCTATAGGCTTTAGGCTTTAAGCATATCGCTTACTGCTTACTGCTTATTGCATTATTTTTATCTTCCGAACATTTGATCATCCTTGTCTGTTCTTGTACCATCTTCAAGGCGATATTCCTTCAACATTGGGTGGTAGCCAAGATCTTCCATATTCAAAATAGGTCTAAGATCCGGGTGTCCTTTAAATTTAATCCCATAAAAGTCATACGTTTCTCTTTCCATCCAGTTTGCTCCGGCATATAGATCCGTAAGAGAATCTACTTCGATGTTTTCTCTGGACATGAAGATCTTCAGACGTAATCTGAAGTTAGCCATCATGTTATGCAGATGATAGACAACACCTATTTCCTTTTCCGGGAATTCAGGATAGTGAATTCCACATATATCTGTAAGGAAGTTGATTTCCAGTGTTGAATCTTTAAGATAATGAATGATCTTTTTGATATCTTCTTTCTTCACTTCAATGGTCAACATTCCATAGGGTTCTGAACTTGAAATGACAGATTCCGGAAATTCTCTGGTGATTGCTTCTAATACAAATTCGTTTGTCATTTCCGTTTAGTTGCTTATATTGTAAGAATCTAATAATTTCTGATATTCAGGCATGTCTCTTCTTCTGATGCTTTCGCTTTCTGCAAGAGCCTGTACCTGCATTACTCCTTCAATAATCTGTTCTGGTCTTGGAGGACATCCAGGAACGTAAACATCTACCGGAATAATTTTATCAATTCCCTGAAGTACAGAGTACGTGTCAAAAATACCACCGCTGGAAGCACAAGCTCCAACAGCTACTACCCATTTTGGTTCAGCCATCTGAGTATACACTTCTTTTAGGACTGGTCCTAATTTCTTTGATATAGTTCCGCAAACCATCAGCATATCTGCTTGTCTTGGAGAGAAAGAGTTTCTTTCCATTCCAAATCTTGAAGCATCATAAGTAGGGTTCAGGGTAGCCATAAACTCAATACCACAACAAGAGGTTGCAAATGGCAATGGCCAAAGCGAAAACTTTCTTGCCATTCCGATTACACTGCTCAGTTTTGTTGCGAAAAACCCTTCTCCTTCATATCCTTCGGGAGCAGGTGCATCTGTTCTTATTACTGGTTTTTTATCTGACATTTTAGTAAATATTTAAAGATTAAAATATTTAAAGATTAAAAAAATAAGACCTTCACAATCTTTAAATTACTTAAATAAATTCAATCTTTTAATGTTAAAATTTATTTATCCCAATCGAGTGCACCACGTTTCCAAACATAGAAAAACGCTACGAAGAAGATCGCAACGAACGTAAGTACAGCCAAGAATCCTTCCATACCGAATTCTCTGAAGTTTACCGCATAAGGATAAAAGAAAACGATTTCAATATCGAATAGTACGAACAATACCGCAGTCAGGAAGTATTTGATAGAAAATGGTGTTCTTGCATTTCCCTCACTAGGAACCCCACATTCCCAACTCTGGTTTTTTACAGAATCTCCTTTTTTCTGTTTTGGACCTAAGAAATGTGCTCCAAGTAATGAAACAGCGACAAATCCTACTGCTACACCTGCCTGGATAAGGATTGGAATATAACTTTCAGGTAAATTCATTTTTGCATTATTATCTCAATTTGCAAATTTAACGAATAAACAAGAAAGCATGAAATTTATCAGCTTAAAAGTCGGATGAAAATAGAGAAAACCTACAATTTAGAATCAATAAAAATAACGAGTTATTTCTTCATTTTTTTGAGTAGAGAGTAAGCCATAAACGCAATATATCCAAAAAGAAGACTCGCAAAAACAATGTTGATCACTGTATTTGTTCTGTTGTCTTCTGATTGCAGAAAGAAGTTGTAAACGATAAATCCTGCGATTAAAACAGCGAAAATGATAAGTTGTGGCTTCATGAGGTAAGGGTGTTTGAGGGTGGGAGAGTTTTAGAGTGAATGAGTGAGATTGTACTCGGTCATTATTATCATTTATCATTTATCATTTATCTCAAGTGAGTATGTTCTTCTTCTCTTATGATTCACAGGGTTGTAATCCTGCCATAAAAGTTGAATACTTTTATTTTCTTCTAGCTCAGGATTCGTTTCCAGATATTTAACTCCCTTTTTTCTGAATATTTTCCAAATTTCTTTGAAAATGATAGAGGTAACTCCTCTTCTTTGATAGTCAGGATGAATACCGATCAAATAGAAATTGGCTCTGTCGTTTTTTCTACCTGCCTTTAAAAAATGCCACCAACCAAACGGGAGTAGTTTTCCTCCGGATTTTTGCAATGCTTTGGAATAAGAAGGCATCGTAATCGCAAAAGAAATAAGATGATTGTTTTCATCCACGATGCAAACAATGAAGTCTTTGTCAATAAGTTTAAAGTATTTTTCTTTATATGTTTTACGCTGTTCGTCAGAAATAGGAGTGTAAGTGGAAAGATGCTTGTAAGTTTCATCTAGAAGATCAAACATAGGATCCACATATTGGATAATTTCTTCCTTATTATTAAATTTTAAAACTTTCAGTTTGTATTTCTGAGAAATAAGTTCGTTGAACTTGTGGATCTTTTCCGGTAAAACCTCTGGAAAAATAATTTCAAATTCCACCCATTCTTTTTCTTTTACCAATCCCAGTTTTTCAAGATGTTTTGGATAATAATCATGGTTGTAGATACCAATCATGGTAGCCAGTTGATCAAAACCTTTAATCAGCATTCCGGCTTTATCAAGATTGGTGAATCCCATTGGCCCTTCAACCTTATCAATATTTTTTTCTTTTGCGTAATCAACCGCTTTCTGAATTAATGCCTGTGAGATTTCATCATCATCAATGAAATCTATCCATCCAAAACGTACTTTACGGATCCCTAATTCTTTTTCCTCCTTATGGTTGATAAGAACTGCAATTCTTCCTACAATTTTGTCATTCTTGTATGCTAAATACTGTTTCGCTTCAGAATATTGAAGAGCGGGATTTTCATCAGCATTCCAGACGTTGATTTCGTCATTGATAAAGGATGGAACATAGTACGGGTTATTTTTGTACAGATCCATAGGAAATCTTACGAATTGCTTGAGTTGGCCGGGAGTTTTTACTTCAATAATTGAAACTGTTGACATGTTTTTTGAGAGTAATTTGAGGACAAATATAAATAATAAAATCGTATACTTTGGCACAGTTTTTATATCATTATGCTTAAAAATTGAACACAAAATCTAAATAAAATGACGGGTTATTATATCATTATTGGTATTTCAATGCTGGTGAGCTGGTGGGTTTCATCCAGGTTGAAGTCAAAATTTGAATATTATTCCAATGTGCATCTTCGAAACGGCCTTTCGGGGAAAGAAGTAGCGGAAAAAATGTTGAGAGATAACGGGATTAATGATGTTCAGGTAATATCAGTTCCCGGACAGCTAACGGACCACTATAATCCGGCAGATAAAACAGTAAATCTTTCTGAAGGGGTGTACATGCAGAGAAATGCAGCGGCAGCAGCTGTTGCAGCTCATGAATGTGGACATGCCGTACAACATGCAGTAGGTTATTCCATGTTGAACTTACGTTCAAAATTGGTTCCTGTTGTTAATATAAGCTCTAATTTGATGCAGTTTGTTCTTATTGCAGGGATTGCGATAATGGCAGCCACCAGAACTGTGGATAATCCTAATGGAAATACTGCCATCCTTGCCATTGGAGTAGCGATGTTTGCAGTGACAACATTGTTTGCTTTTGTAACTTTACCAGTAGAGTATGACGCTAGTAACAGGGCAATGAAATGGCTTAAAGATACAGGTACTGTAACTACTGAAGAATTTGTAGGAGTTCAGGATAGCTTAAAGTGGGCTGCAAGAACATATGTTGTGGCAGCTTTAGGATCTTTAGCCCAACTTCTTTACTGGGGATCTTTGCTTCTTGGTGGAAGAAGAGATTAATCTTGAAATTCAAATGAAATATACAGCATCTCAGATATTTTCTGAGATGTTTTTTTATGAATACATGTTAATCATTGAATTCAAATGAAACATGCTGCATCTCTGATAGTTTTTCGGAAATACTTTCTTTTTGAGCCAGTTTTAATGAAGCAGTTAGAATACAATTTTCGTTGGCATCGAAATTTAAAACCTTAGCATCATATTTTGAGAGTAAAGTGAAAATAATGTTTTGCTGATTAAAGTTGAACTGAATTTCAATTTCTGTTTCCAATTCTCTGGTAACAATATGGGCTTCTTCTAAAGTGATCTTGGCAGATTCTTTATAAGCTTTTACTAAACCTGAAACCCCTAGTTTTGTTCCGCCATAATAACGAACTGAAATAACAAGTACATTGGTTATTTCATTGGCTAATAGTTGGTTGTAAATAGGAAGTCCGGCACTTCCTGAAGGTTCGCCATCATCATTAGCTCTGTAATTTTCGCCGTTCAAACCCATTCTGAATGCATAGCAATGGTGTGTCGCTTTTGGATGTTCTTCCCTAATCTTTTCCAATGCGGCTTTTAATTCCTTTTCATTGGTAACCGGGAAGGCAAATCCGATAAACTTGCTTCCTTTTTCTTTTAATAAAGTATTTTCTATGGGTTTTTCTATGGTTTTGTACTCGAACGTCATTCTGTATTCCGGCTTTAATGATGCAAAAATATTAAATGATTTAGGATTCTGCATTATCATCATAAATTAAGCCGTCAAATTTTGACGGCTTATATCTATTTTGAATGTAAAAATTAACTCTTTAAATTCCATCACCGCAAAGGTCCATTGGAATCAGGCACATATAGCTTGTTGGGCCACAGAAATCTTCTGGACACTTATCTCTGCATCTTGTAGGCTGCCCGTTAGGTAATGTACATGTTACAAAAACAGCACCTCCTTCGATTGTTCTTAACCCGGCTCGGGATAATTTTTTTAAATTTTTCATGGGTAATATTTTTAGTTTGATTAATTTGTACGATATAATAATATTAGCATGGAAAAGATCCATCTGGCCAAGGCGGCGGGCAGCTCATGCTTGATGGTGTTGCACAGCAATGTTGTAATGAAGGCGGGTAAAATGAACAGCATTCAGGGGCAATACCTCCTTTTATTTTTTTTAAGTTCTGTCTTGAAATTTTCTTTACATTTTTCATGGTATTATTTTTTTGGATAGTACTAAGGTAAGAATTTATTTCATTCAAGAGTGATAAATTGGCTTTATTTTGATTTGAAAAAAGAAATGATATTATCTCTGTAGTTTTCTGTTTTGTAAGGAATAAGGTTGAATTCTGGCGCTTTTGTACCATTTTCCAGTTTCAGATTTTCATTTTTAATAACAATAGCTTCATCCCAGAGATCTGCATCAATAAACTGCTGTAAAGTGAAACAACCCCCTTCAATAATAACTGACTGAATCTGTTCTTTGTATAAAGCCTCCATCAGATCAGGAAGGAAGTTTTCTTTTTTGATTTTTATAAATTGTACCTGTCCATCCGTCTCTTCTTTTATAGAATTAAAAACCAATGTTCTGGCTTCGTTATTGAAAATCTTAAAGTTATTCGGAACCTTTAGGTCAAAATCAATTAAAATTCTGACAGGATTATTTCCTTCTACATTTCTTACACTAAGGCTTGGGTTATCATTCAAAGCAGTTTGTGTTCCTACTAAGATGGCATGTTCATCAGCTCTTAACTGGTGAACAAATTGATTGACCAAAGTGTTTGAAACCGCAGTTGGTTTGAAATCCTTATCTAAAAAAACATCACCCGATTCTGCCCATTTCAGGATGATGTAAGGTCTTTTCTTTTCATGGTAAGTGAAAAATCTTTTGTTCAGCTCAATACATTCTTTTTCTAGAATTCCTGAAACAGCTTCTATTCCCGCATCCTGAATGATCTTTTTCCCCTTTCCATTGACCTTGTCATGAGAGTCCATCGCACCAATAACTACTTTTTTAAAACCCAGTTCTTTAATTTTTAAAGCGCATGGGGGAGTTTTTCCGTAATGAGCACAGGGTTCCAGAGAAACGTAAATCGTTGATTCCGGAATCAGGCTTTTGTCTTTAACAGAATTGATGGCGTTGATTTCAGCATGATTTTCTCCTGCCTTATGATGATAACCTTCACCAATGATTTCATTATTGTGAACAATCACACTTCCGACAAGAGGATTTGGATAAGTACTGCCCAGGGCTTTTTGAGCCAGCTCAATACATCTTTTAATATATAATTCGTCGTTATTCATATTTATAAAAAGAAAAAGCGAAGACAAATTGCTTTGCTCCGCCCTTATTTATTGTGTTAAGATTTATTCTCCTGCAATAATACTGTGGAGATTTTGCTTTAAAGTTTCCAGATGAGCTTTCTTTTCATCAATAGTGTTGTATGTATCCCTTAACAGAGGATTTTCCCTTGATGGTTTATTGAAGAATGAAAGGTTGTTTTCAAGTTTAACGATTTCAGCTTCAAGATCAGAGATCTGATTTTTGATCTTTCTTGCTTTGTCGGTAAGCTGGTTTTCTGATAATCCTTCCTCTTTCAATTCAAGTTCATTGATCTTATTGATCTTCAATTTCTCTCTTAAAGTCTTATTGAATTCAGAGTTGATGGCAATTTTATCTCTTGGAACTTTTCCAATATTATTCCAGGCTGTTTTGATTGCTTCAATTTTTTCGATGCTGCCTTCGTCATTGGAAACGGTTTTCAATTCGTCAAGAAGGGCTTTCTTGTTTTTGTAATTTTCTTTCCAGTTATCAGTAGAAGTATTGCTCTTTTCTCTGTAATTGTTAAAGAAGGCGTTACAAGCGTCGCGGAATTCATCCCAGATCTTATTGGTCATGCTCTTTGGAACGTGTCCAATTTTTTTCCAGTCTTCCTGAAGTTTTTTGAACAATGGAACAGCAATATCCCATTCTTCGTTATTCTGATTATCCTGAGCCGTCTGGATCAATTTTAATTTTTCTTCCAGATTAGCCTGTTGAGAACCTTTTAAAGATTTATAATAATTGTTTTTAGTAGTATTAAATCCTCGAAGGGTTGTTTTGAAATCATTCCAGTTTTGATTGGAAAGTTTTCTAGGAACGCTTCCGGTTTTTAGGAAATCAGAACGTAAATCTTCAACTCTTTTGATAGAATTCTGCCAATAGTTGTGATTAGGCGTTTCAGAAGGTTCTGAAAGTTTTTTGATTTCAGCGATAATCTGAGTTTTCTTTTCAAGATTGGCAGCCTGCTCTTTTTCGATGGATGCAGAAAGTTCAGATTTTCTTTCGTGAATTTTATTGGAAATTTCTTTGAATTCTTCCCATGTTTTTTCACGGAACTCTTCAGCTACAGGTTCGGCTTCTTCTTTCCAAAGTTTATGAAGATACTGAAGCTCATTTAATGCCTTTTGAATAACAGGTTCGTTTTCGAGTTCCTGGGCACGGGCAATAATGTGCTGTCTTTTCTCAAGATTGTGGCTGTATTCCTGCTCCAAAAATTCCTTATTCAGATCCAGCATTTGATAAAACTGGTTCAGATGATGGAAATAATTATTGTTAAGGATTTTGAATTCAGATTTGGCAACCTGTCCGGCTTTTGACCATTCTTCTTTAATTTCACGGATAGATTTGAAAAGATTGGTTCCCGGTTCGGAATTGGTATATAGATTTTTTAACCTTTCAATAATACTTTGACGGTGTTCCAGGTTTTTCTTCTGTTCCTCTTCCTGGCCTTTTTGGAATTGGTCGTGTTTTTCTTTGAAAATATTGACCAAAGCAGAGAATTTCGCCTGTGAAGGGTGTTCATAACTGAATGTTTCAGCAGCATTCCCTGCTTCTACAAACTCGTGCTTTTTATCTTCCACTTCATCATGGATGTGATGACTTGCTTTTTCTTTTAGCTGATTGAATTTTTTAGAATTCTCACCGGCATCAGGTGCATTGATGAGTTTTTCCATTTCCTTCAGGGCATCAGCCAGAGAAATCTCAACATCTTCATGTTCTTCCAGGTGTTCAGCATCATCTTCATGAGGGGGTGCATCATGAGAAACTGTGTTTTCTGATGTCTCCTGAGATACTTCATTAGGATTTTTCTTTTCTTCGTTTTCAGAAAGATTGTTTTCTGTAGTCATAGCAAATCTTTTATGTGAGTGGCGTTAATATCCTTTAAATATAGCTGTAAGGCCAATTAAAGTACTAATTTATGTTATTTTTTTTGAAAATTCCAAATTTCCCAAGCTTTTTCTGCTTGCTGTTCAAGCATATAGTAACCGTTTACTGTTTTTGCTCCTTTTTCAGAAGCATTAAGGATAAATTGGGTGTAGTTGGGATTGTAAATTAAATCAATAATTAAATGTTCTGGGGAAAGTGCATCAAAAGGAAAGGCCAGACAGTCTTCAATATTCGGAAATGTGCCTACCGGTGTACATTGAATAATAATTTGGTGCTCCTGAACAGTTTCTTTATCCAGATTTTCAAAATTGATTTCTGTACTTCTTGAAATGGTTTGGGATGGAATATTAAGTTTGTCTAAAACATATTTCACCGCTTTTGCTGCGCCTCCATTTCCCAGGATTAACGCTTTATTCTGGGATGGTTTTTTGTGAAGGAGAAGGGTCTTTTCAAAACCAAAAGCATCCGTATTATATCCGGTTTTTTTACCATTTTGGATTAAAACACAGTTTACAGCCCCTATTTTTGCAGCTTCATCACTTAATTCATCAAGATAGCTGATGATTTGTTCTTTATAAGGGATGGTAACATTAAAGCCTAGTAATTCGGGGGAGGAGAAAAGGTTTTCTACTTCATTGATTTCACTCAAATCAAAAATATCATAGGAAAAACCTTTAAGCATAAGCTTTTGGAACTTATTTTCGAAGAATTTTTTAGAAAAAGAGTAGGAAATATTTCGTCCTATTAATCCTAATTTTTTATTGGAATCCATACATCAAAATTAAAAAAAAGACCGGATAAATCCGGCCTTTAGTTTGAAATATTTTTTAATAATTATTCTACGATAAATTTGGTAGAGAAATTATCTGTTCTTAAGATGTATGTTCCTTTTACTAAACCTTTAAGGTTGATTTTATTTGAGTTTTTGAAAGGATTGGCAATGGTTTCAATTACTTTTCCTGAAAAATCATAGATTTCAGCTTTTGAAATTTTGCTCAGGTTTTCACCTTTTACAAACAGTTCATTGTTTCTTACCGGATTAGGGTAGATGGTGAATTCTGATTTATCTTTCTTAGTTTCAGAAGTTGCTAATGTTCCGTTGTAACATGTCCAGCTTAGGTCATCCAAAGCAATTCTTGGTCCATTTTGGCTTGTAATAGGGTTCGTAATTTTGATTACAACATTTCCGCTTACATTGATATTGTTAATGGTTGTGGTTGTTGTATTACCCGCTATTGCACTGTAAGGAATTGTTCCTACAAGAACATTATTTACGGTTACGTTTAACACTCCTGGGCCAGTTCCGAATTTTAACGAGGTTGTTAGAGTTAGGCTTTGAATTCCTCCCGAGATAGATGAACTGGATAAGTTTCCTACCCTTAATGTAACCGCCTTACCATTAATAGTCTGGTCTGTTCTGGCATCAGTTGCAGTCCAGTCTATACTATTATTTGTCCATGTTCTGGTTGCATATGAAGAGGCTTGGAATGAGCCATTCTGCATTGTTGAGAAGTCTTCAGTTCCACAGCTTCCGCCACCTATAGGTCCGCCAAGAGTAGTTGCTGAAGCAATCGTACTTTGTTGTGAAGAGTTTCCGGCAGCATCTTTAGCAATAACATAGAATGAATACTGTGTAAGAGGTAATAATCCGGATACTGTAGCTGTAGTTGATGTTCCAGATACAGTAGATTTAAATGTATTATTTACATAAATATCATAACCTGTTACTCCAACATTATCTGTTGATGCAGTCCAGCTTAATGAAATAGAATTTGAAGTTGGATTGTTTGTCGTTAAATTGGTAGGTGTTGTAGGAGCTTGGTTGTCAACTGCCGCAGTTCCCCAAATTAAGTCTGCATAAGCAGGATTATCAATGAATGGGTTTCTGTTTCCCTGGAATGTAAAGGCAGCATTATTTCTATTTATTTCTTCCGGAGATACAGGGTCCATAGCATTCCATGCTAAAAGCTGTTGAAGTTCCCATTGTTGTAGTCCCGGAAAAGCAGATCCGCCAAGCAAATTACCAGTACTGAATGTAGAAAGTTTATCTTCATATCTTGTTACAAAATAAAAGATCATTCTGGCAACATCTCCTTTGAATGCATCGATAGGCTCAAATACTGTTCCTCCATATCCTGCAGATACTGAGTTACCTAATTTAGAACCATTATCGGATGTATAAGTAGCATTACCTACTTTACCGAAAGGATAATTAGATCTCATCCCATTTACCTTGCCATCTGTAGGGCGGATAAAGTGAATATCAGCAACCATTGGGGAAGCTTTATTAAACAAACTTTGAGGAACAATGTGCTCTCTGTTATAGCAATCACCCTCATTAGAATAGGTTCCGCATTGACCACTGCCTACAGTGAAGTTATATGGATCTGGTCCATTAGGCTTTTCAGAGTAGATATCTAATATCGTTCCATCATTTTCAAAATTAGTGTTTGTATCACGATCTGTTGTATAATAGGCTGTCCATAAACCTCCATATCCCTTATCCAGGTGACCGAAAGTAATGATTCCTTTAAGAGCTGTTTTAAGAGGCGCTCCTGTTAAACCCGCTGCTGCATCATAATAACCAGCAGGTGCTTGAGCAAATGCATTGATGAATGCAAAGCTTAGTAGAAAAAAAGATAAAATTCGTTTCATTTTTTTAAAATTGGGGCGTAAAGGTACAAAAAAATGAAACCGGAAAAGGGTTTTGGTGTTAAATCTATAAACTTAGTATGTTAATTTTTAGTAATATAGTCTTTACTGATCTTTGAGAAGAACCAAGAAATGGCAATCCCAAAGATAGAAGCAGTAAGAGCAACAATAAGATAATTTTTACCTACTATTTTGACAGGGAAGGGTAATACTTCATTGGCTCTGAAGAATTCTGTGTAAAGCTGGAAATAGCATAAGGCGGTTCCAAAAATTAATCCGGTGATTACTCCGGAAACTACAATAAGAATTCCTGTATAAAAATAAGTCCTCCTTAGATGGCTTAAAGGAAAGCCTAAGGAAATAAGAGATTTTGCCTGTTCTTTTTTATCAAGCTGTAAGATAATGATCGCTCCGGCAAGATTAAAGGTGGTGATGAAAATAACCAATGCAAAGATCAGGTAGATAAACAGCTTTTCTGTATTAATCATTTTCCAGAAAGCGGCATTTTCCTCTTCTTTTGTTTTTATTTCAATGTTTTTACCAAGAGAAGAGAGTAGGTTTTGTTTTACAGCATCAGCATTTTCCGGATTTTTTAATTTAATAACAATCTGATACGCTGAATTTTTGGGAAGACTTAATAATTCTTCGGCAAGTTCAATAGGAGAGACAATATAGTTGTCAAGCTGATCTTTTCCTGGGAAAACACCGGTTACCAGAATATCTCTTTTGTTGTAAATGTCTTCCTCTTTGCTAATGATCCCAGTTCCTGGTTTCGGCATGAAGATGGTCGCGTAATGATTGGAAGAATCTACCGGAATAGATAGTCTGTTGTCAAGACTGTTTTCCATCAATACTTCATTAGAGTATTTGAAACTTGGATACGTTCCGTAGAATATCTCTTTATTGATAGGATTTACTTTGATATATGCAGAATCAACACCGCGTAAAAAGGCAATATCGCCTTTTCCGTTAAAACTGATGTATACCTTTTCTTCAATAATGCGGGAATAGCTGCTTATATCTTTATTATTGCTTAAAACCTTGTTAACCTGATCCAGATTTTTAATGGTTTTACCTGATGCGCTTTTTAAGGTCAGGTCAGCATGAAGGTTGGAGATTAAGTCTTTATTCAGGTCTTCAAGTCCTGAAAAAACTGAAATAATAACGAACATTGCAGCCACAGCAACCGTCATAGCACCTACTGCCAGCCACGTAATAAATGTAACAGCGGTACTGCCTTTTTTTGCCAAAAGGTATCTGGATGCTATGTAAAATGCAATATTCTTCAAGATCTATAAAACAGGATTGTCACCTTCGCCTCTTAATTCTCTATCCAGTCTTTCTACGTCATCAAGCGCAGTATCTAAGTAAAAGTTAAGCTGCGGAATGATGCGGACCTGTTTTGCCATTTTCTGGCCGATAAAATTTCTGTATTGAGGTTTGTTTTCTTCAATTTCCTTCATGACCGCTGTACGGTGTTCCTGAGGGAAAATACTTAAATAAATTTTAGCAATCCCTAAATCTGCCGTTACTTTTACATCTGAAACGGATACCAATATACTTTGTTTGCTGTCAGCAGCCTGTTTGCGGAAAAGTTCTGCGAAGTCTTCCTGAATGATCTGTGCTACTTTTCTTTGTCTGTTACTTTCCATAATTTCTGCAAATTTACTACTTTTGTTTGAATTGATACTTTGAAATTCAGCTGTAGTATCAAATTTACAAATTAATTATATTTATTAGTATTTATGAAACTAGAACATATAGGTATCGCTGTAAAGTCTTTAGGGGTTTCTGATGAACTTTTTGCTAAATTATTAGGAAAAGAATCCTATAAACAAGAAACTGTGGAAAGGGAGGGAGTGGTAACTTCTTTTTATGAAACCGGAGAAAGTAAAATAGAGCTTTTGGAAGCCAGCAATCCTGAAAGTCCAATCTCAAAATTTATCGAAAAGAAGGGCGAAGGCATCCATCATCTTGCTTTTGGGGTTGAAAATATCCTGGAGGAAGTAAAAAGATTAAAAAAAGAAGGATTTCAATTTATCTCCGAAGAACCGAAAGAAGGTGCTGATAACAAATTAGTTGTATTCCTTCATCCAAAGTCAACAAACGGTGTGTTGGTAGAACTTTGCCAAGAAAAGCAATAAAAAATTTTGTAGTGAAAGAAATTTTACTATTTTTGCAAACACAAAATTTAACCAAGTTTTGAGGTCCTATAGCTCAGTTGGTTAGAGCACCTGACTCATAATCAGGTGGTCCCTGGTTCGAGCCCAGGTGGGACCACAATTAAAATCAAGCACTTACAGAAATGTAGGTGCTTTTTTATTTTGTCAGGTGAAACATAGGAGAAACATTTGTATTTTTGACTATGGCTGATAATAAATTATTATTCTTCAAAGAAATTGAAGATTGCCTTACTTCTGAAGGTATTACAAAATCCCAAATTAACTTTACAGAATCCTTTTACAAATATGGAATTAATTATACTCATATTGAAGAAAAAGGGGATGATATTATTTTACATTTCTCAAATGATAGTTGTTCATCTTGGCTGTCTAACTTTGAAAAAAATATTGGAGAACTGTTTGAGAAAGCTAAACTTCTAATGGAGGAAGCTTATATTAAAGAAGAAATCAAAGGCTTTAAAGGCTATGTTGAAAAATCCTTGAGCAATATATTAAGATTAGACACTTATGGTTTCACTAAAAAATATATAGACAAACTGATTAATTTTTTCCAGACCAAGTACAATTTTGAAATTTCTATTGCTTCCTTTGTTGTTAATCAAAAAGTTAATCCATACCTAAGATTAAAAGGAGGACTTAGAAAATCTGATATTACTAATCTGTATAATTTAAGTGTTGATGATTATATTGAATATGAAAATTTGGATGTAAATGACTTCTTTAATGTGCTGTCAGGTGATAGTAATAAAAATATAATTTTTAAATGTTCAACAGCAGAAATGGTAGAGTATATCAGAAATTTATTGCTAATATTAGAAAAAGGGAGAATAAAAAATATTGAACTATCAGGACTTTTTTATACATCAGGCAATAACATTCTAAAAGTTAATAATTATCAAAGATACAAAACCAGCAATAAAAAATCAGGAATAACCTTATCTCCAGATTTGTTGGATTTCTTTACCAAGCTACATAATAAACTACAGTAATAGCAAGTAATATTACTTTAATATTATCCACTTCTTACAATTTGAGAAGTGGATTTTTTCGTGCTACTACCTTTGTCACCACAAAATGTAAAACAATGAATAAAACTGAAAAAAACATTTTGAGTTTCAAAGAATCTATTGAATTTATGGATGTCAGCAAGTCGTTCTTGTATAAATTGACATCAGAAGGCAGAATCAACTTCTTCAAACCTAATAATGGTAAAATCTACTTTAGAAAAGAAGATTTGGAGAACTGGATGATGCAGAATGAGATGAAATCTGTTGAAAGTTTAGAAAAGCATTTATTAACTAAAAATTTTAAATCTAATGGAAAGACAAACTAAAACACCATTAATTCCTAACAAAGTTTATAAGAATTTACCACGTATCCTCAGAGATGTTACTGGAGATTTTTCAGGTAGGGAGAAGGATATGCTTCTTACATCATCTTTAGGAATATTAAGCAGTTTATTACCTAATATCTATGGATATTATAACTCTGATATCGTTTATCCTAATCTAAACACATTTATAACTGCACCTATTGCATCAGGTAAAGGAGTTATAATGAAAGCTAGAAGTTTAGTAGATTTTACTAATGAAGCTATCATCTCTGTATCTACCTCAAATTATGAATTTGAAATGAAGCGTGATAATAAAATGGTCACACCATGTTTTGATTTAAAGATTTTGCCTGTAAATATTAATAACAAAGATTTTTACAGGTTTATGAGTAAAACTGATGGAGGATTATTGATTATAGAGTCAGAAGCAGATGTGATTAAAGTTATGATGGATAATTTCTCTCATATACTTAAGAAAAGCTTTCAGCATGAACCAATATCTTTGAAGGAGGAAGATTTTTATAAAAGCATTGAAAAACCTAAACTTTCACTAGTATTAAGTAGTACCCAAGAGCAGTATAAATTTATAATGAATTCTAGAGGAAATGGTTTAGCGTCAATATTTCTTACTTATTCTTTTGATGAGGTTACTAAATTTAAAGATGTTTTTGCTAATAGAGACAAAAATAAGAAAGAAGTATTTGAACATTATTCAGAAATGTTGGAAGAAAAATATTCTTTTTTGAGATTTGGAGATAAAATAGAATTTGAATTGACAGAATATCAAAAAAGAATTTTTCATCAGTATTTTCAGGATAAGCAAGCTTATATACTGAATAAAGAATATTTAGATTTTACTTCTCATAATAATAGATTAGCATTCATGTTCTTTAAATTATGTATGATAATTTCTGCTTTAAGATTTGTAGAAGAAAGAATAGATCCCAGTAAATTAGTTTGTACAGATGCTGATTTTCATAACTGCTTAAAATTAATAGAAATTTATTTTGAACATTCTTTGTATAATTTCAAAAATTTAGATTAAAAAAATAATCTAACGTCTTAAGCCTGTCTATTTCAGGCAGGCTTTTATTACCCAATTAAATTTAGAAAATGAGTAACCATGCAACAATAAAAGTTGTTATGGGTAGTAAACCTTTGTCTGATGGTCAGTATCTGGTTTACTTGCGTATAACAAAAAATAGAAGAAAAAAAGAAATCTCAATTGGTTTAAAAGGTTTTAAAGAACACTTTGTTAGTGAACAGTTTATAAAGCCTCATCCTAACTTTAAAATTGAAAATGTCTTTATTATAAAACAAAAACATGAAGCGTTAAGTATAATCAGAAATTTTCAGCTTAACGATGAAGATTTCACCCTAGAATCTTTTGAAAGAAAATTTAGGGGAATACCAGAAACCAATGATAATTTTTTTGACTTTACAGAAGAAATTATTAAAGAAATGGAACAGTCAGACAGATTAGGAAATGCAAGAGCTTATAAAGAAGCAAAAGAATCTCTGGTAAAATTTATAAATGATAACCATCCAGGCAAAACAATAGTTAAATTCAAAGAATTGACCCCAGAGTTACTTGAAAAATATGAAGTATATATGCGTTCAAGAGGAAATGAAAATGGAGGAATGGCTTTCAAGATGAGGCAAATTAGAGCAATATTTAATAAAGCTATTAATAGAAAAATCATATCACAGGATATTTATCCCTTTAAATACTACAAGGTTTCCAAGCTCAAAGCAAAACCCAACAAAAGAGCATTGACAGTAGAAGATTTTAAAAAGTTGAAAGATGTTAATTTGTCGCAGTTTCCCCATCTTATGGAAGCATACAATTACTTTATGTTTTCATTTTACACAAGAGGGATGAACTTTGTGGATATGATGTACCTTAAAAAATCAGATATAGTTAATGACAGATTATATTATACCAGAGCCAAAACCAAAGGCAGGTTTAATATAGAAATTGTTGATAAGGCGCAGGAAATTATTGATTTTTATAAAGATAAAACCCATAATACTTCTTATGTATTCCCAATACTGTTAAGTGATGATATGACACCAAAACAGATTGAATACAGAAAGCATAAAGTTTTAAGTCGTTATAATAGAAAATTAGGAGAGATAGCTAAAATTGCAGGTGTTGAATCTCATGTAACCTCTTATGTAGCTAGACACAGCTTTGCAACCATCCTTAAAAAGAAAGGAACAAGTACAGATTTGATTTCTGAACTGATGGGGCATTCTAATGTACAAATAACTATGACCTATCTAAAAGATTTTGATGATGAAGAACTGGATAAAGCTAACAGAACATTATTAGATTTATAGATTAAGATTAAACTTAATCTGAAAAAATAGAAGTACCCTTATGTAATAAAATTAAGAAAATTCTTAATTTCAATTTTTACAAATTTTTAACTCATTAATATTATGAATGAATTCCCTTTAGAAGAGGATTTTCATAAAGAAAATGGGATTGAAAGTAATCTTCCTTGTCAAAAGTTACCTGGAGAATATAGTGAAGATTTTGAAGAGAGGTCTGAAAAAATAGAACTCTACAATCACGACATTACTTTTGAAGAAAATTTCCAAGAAAACAACAATCCAAAGTACACTTTAGTAAAAGTTACAAAAGATGGTAACATGGTTGTTGAAAATAATACGCCATCATTAACACCTTTTGACAAGATTGTAGTCAATATGAATGTATATGATTATTCTGCATTTGAGAATTATATGATAGATTATGATACAATCTTTGGAACAAGATTTCTATCCTTTATCAAGTATGACAGCAGTTTCTTTGTTTGTGATGAAAGAGTATTTTTTGAAGCACTTATTATTAAATACAAAAAATCAGACTTTAGCTCATTTTACTGGTCCAAAGAAAGAATATTTAATGAATTAGGTATCAAAAAAGACAGAGCAGAAAAAATAATCAGCAGATTTAAGGACTTAGGAATTATTTCTGTTGAGAAGAAAACAAGAACATTTGAAGGAAAACCACAGCAGGTTAATTACTTCTTTTTACATCCTGAAAAAGTTATTGAACTACTCCCTAAAATATTTGGAGAAGAAGAGTGCATTTTTCCATTGCACAGAGACATTCAAAGATATCTTAAACCTGGGCTAAAGAAAAAGGCAGGTAACAAATGACAATAGCCAGTTTTCCCCAATGGAGGATTTCCCCCAATAAAAGATATTATTAAAAAGATTATACAATATCTTTTATTTGAGGATTTCCTCTAATGGGTTTACTCCTCTGCATCGTGCCCTTTTAAACAATAATTCAACAACACTCTTGAAAATTCAAGCGTGATTTTAACAATTTTAAATACAAAATATTATGCAATTAAAACAATCAAAAAGACAACAAGTTAAGTTAAGGCTTGGCTTATCAGGCGCTTCTGGATTTGGAAAGACCAAATCAGCATTATTATTAGCCTATGGAATGACACAGGACTGGAGTGAAATAGCTGTTATAGATACAGAAAATTCTTCTGCATCCTTGTATTCTGACCTGGGCAGTTATAATGTTCTGGATTTACAAGCTCCCTACAGTCCTGAAAGGTACATACAAGCCATTGAATTGTGTGAAAAGTCAGGAATAGAAGTAATTATAATAGATTCTGCCAGTCACGAATGGAATGGTTCTGGTGGATGTCTTGAAATTCATGAGAAACTGGGTGGAAGATTTCAGGACTGGGCACAAGTTACCCCAAGACATCAGGCATTTATTAACAAAATCTTACAATCAAGTTGCCACATTATCACCACAACAAGAAGAAAGATGGACTATTCTCTTGATATTGGTAGTAATGGTAAGACTAAAGTTGTAAAACATGGGACTAAAGAAATCACCAGAGATGGCTTTGAGTATGAACTTACTATCAATTTCGAGTTAGTCAATGATAACCATTTAGCTAAAGCAAGTAAGGACAGAACTGGAATTTTCATGAATAAACCTGAGTTTCTGATAACCCCTCAAACTGGTAAAATGATTCTTGACTGGTGTAATGCAGGAACAATTACTAAACTCCAGGTAACCTCTTCAATCTCTGAACAAAGTTACCTGGGCTCTAATGAGATTAGTAAATTGATTAGTAAGATTGGAGACTGTAATACTGTGGCTGAACTTTTGGCTTTATATAAGCAATATCCTCAGTATCAAGAAGAGCTAAAGCCTGAATATGAAGCAAGAAAATCATTTTTAATCAAATTGTCTAATCCTCAAAACTTTTCAACTAATGGAGTACACAGATAATACAGCAGTAATGGAACTGCACAATGTTCAAAGAAGCAGTCACCTTAACCTGGAGGATGTAAATATCCAAGATGCAGAGGTGTTTTACCCAAGCAGAATGAATGAAATAAAAGAGGTTGAGCCAAGAAGTGTTCAACCTCTTTTGATTTCTAATACAATCAGTACTACTACTGATGCAACAGTCTCTGACTATGTTCATAAACCATTCATTGAAGCCAATACCTTGCAGGTAGATTTGAGCCACCTTAAAAGTGACTGCATTATTCCTGTATTCAGTAAGGATAATGAAAAGACCATTGCACACCAAGAGTTTATAGATATTGTTACTAATACAGTCATGAAAATGTTTCCCCACCACAGTATTAGCAACCCTGAAATTAGGGTATCACACCAAATCAAGGGCAGAACACCTGATGCCATCTACAAAAGTGCTAAGGATTTATTAGACCATGAAAAAACTATCTATTATGAAAGAATGGCTTTCATAATTCAGATACCCTCTATTGTAGACAATGTTAATGGTAATGAACTTGCTCTTACTTTAGGTGGAGTAAGAAGTTATAACCTAGAGAACCTTTACAACAAGAAAACTTTTGAAAAATTCAAGTTCTTTATTGGTTTTCAGAATAAAGTATGCTGTAATCTTTGTGTTTCTTCTGATGGCTTTGTAGAGGAAATGAGAGTGGGAAATTATCATGAACTACAGGAGAAAGTTATCCATGTGATTCAAAATTACAATGCAGAAGGTCACCTGGAGGATATGAAATCTTTATCCCATAGTCATCTTACAGAGCATCAATTTGCCCAGCTTTTAGGGAGGTCAAGGCTGTATCAGCATTTACCTAAAAAGGAGAAGTTGACAATCCCAAGTTTGAATTTCAATGATAGCCAACTTAATACAGTAGCAAAAGATTACTATGAAGATGAAAGCTTTTGTAGGAATAAAGATGGAGATATTAACCTCTGGAATGTGTATAATCTCTTTACACAGGCTAATAAGAGCAGTTATATTGACACTTTTCTTGACAGGAACTTGAATGCTTTTGAGTTTTCAAAAGGGATACAGAAAAGTCTCGATGGTAATTCTAATTATCATTGGTTTTTGAGTTAGTCTTATTCCTCTAGCTACTCACTAGAGGAATTTTTTTATCTTTAAAAATTAATGAACAACATGAAAAAATGGTTATGTAGCTTATTAGGTTTAGACCAGCTATCTACAGAGGTTAAAAATATTCATCATGAAACATCAGAGCTTAACAAGGTTTTAAGAAAGGAACTTTTAGAACTTACAGCTCACACAAAAGATGTATATGAAAAGTTAGAAATTGCAAATTCCAATCACTTATCAAAAGAATTAATCACTCTAAATAATAAAATTGATGGATTAATCCCTGTGAAGAATAAATTTTCACCATCTGACTTAGCAATAAAAGACGCCATGGGTAATGTAGTCTTAAATTTTTCACTCAAAGAAGCAGATGAAGTAGATCTTACAAAAGCAAAAAGAGTTCAGGGAGCAGCACTATTTACAACCAGTGCTGTCAATATATCTGCATTTCAAGGAATGTCTCAAAACTTATTTTTTGCAACTGCAAACCCAAGTTCCTTAATGGCTTTAAAAGGAGGTGTTGGCAGTGCTGTTATGGGAGCAAAAGGTATTGTAGGTCAAGCTCCATTTATTAGTGCTGGTTTAGGAGCTTTTACACCCATTTTATTATTTCAGGCTACTTCTATGATGATTATGCAATCATCAATAAATAATTTAGCAGAAAGAGTTGAGGTTGTAAAAAAGAAAGTGGAGTTACTTTTGAGGTATACAGAGAAGGAGAATGAAGCAACCCTTATGACTATTAATGAAAAGCTTATTTCTTTGGATAAACAAAAGTTTTATACAACAGAAGATTTTGTACTCCTAGAAAATTACAAATACAGACTGACTATTCTCTCTAATCAATATAGACTCCTAGCTCTTGAAGCTCTTAGTAATTTGTTAAAGAAGAGTTCTGGTGTTGAAAGTGAGAAAGAAAAAACTGAGTCAGTAGATGTAAGGAAAAAGTTTGCTGAGAAAAGTTTAGATGCTATTTCAAATCTAGGTAAAAAGGTTTCAAAAATAGCAGACTATATGCCACATAAGGAGGTGTCAAAATTTGTCAGTGACAATATCTTTGAAATATTTAGAAATAGTAATGGAGATGTGGAGAAGATCAAACAAGAAATTGTAGGTTCAAAACTTCAATATTTTTTGGTCCTTAGCTCTACAGCAGAAAACCTTAACTCACAAGCAAAGTTTCTTGAACTGAAAATGAATTATGCACAGATAAACCCAGATATTAACAGGATAGAGAAGGCAAAATATCTAGTTGATAAGTTTAAGGAAGATCATTTAACATTAAGTTCACAGAACCTATCATTGTTAGAGATTGTACAGCAAAATCTAACAGACCAAATTCTTGACCTGCAAAAAAACTCTGACTGGAAAAGAGAAAATATTGAAGTAATAAAAAGTGAAATATTACAAAGTTTTACTGAAACTAAAACTATCATCATTAAAAATCAAAATGAAATTTATACTTTAAAGAACAGTCTTACTAATGACAAGCCACTGGAATTAATAGTAGAATATAAGAATGGAGAAGAAAATATTTATATTTTAAATGCTTAGGATTTATTGATTGTTATTGACATGTAAAATTAAGTAGTTAATTATTTCTTTCAATCTTAGCTCTCATATGATTTATCATACTGCTTACCACAAAAAGAGTGTTAATGGTTATTTCTAACAAATAATATATTATCAAAAACCTTTGAATAAATAGAAGAGAAGCTTTAAAGAATAATTTTGCAGATTCTTTATTTATGTTTTTTAAGCTAAACTCCAATTCATTAAGATTAAAATTCATATTATAAAGCTCAAGAGTGTTTGGGACTATCAAGATCAATATAAAAATACTGATGATAATTGTATACCCAGTTACATAAGCATAAATTTTTGAATAATTAAAATCTTGTTTGTCCCATAATTTTTCTCTTGAAGTTGGATTTTCAGATTTTGATTGTTCATAGAACTTATCAAAACTGAAAATTAATGCTGTAATAAATAAACCCACTAGAATAGATAAGCTAGAGGTTATGAATTCAATAAACTTCTCACTAAATCCTTTTTCAAGAATATATAGTGCAAATAAAGTTAAAACTATATGAAGAAAAGGTCTTAAGAAACGAGTGAAAAATGATTTGTCAGTAGTGTTGTTAACATCTATATTTTTCAGCTTGTTAGCCTCCTTTATAACAGTTATAATATGTTTAGTTAGTTTTAGTGACATTTAAATCTGGTCTTATTTCTGGTAATATTTCATCTCTAAAAATATTTTCACAAAATTGCTTTAGCTCTACAAAATCAGGAGTTCCATCTTGATTTGTTTTTGTAATTCTATCCTTCAAGTATACAACAGGAACGAAATCGTCGTCACTTATGTCCCAATTCATGGTTTTTGTTGCGCCTCCAAAAGTTCCCTCTAAGGTAGTTTGTCTTCTTTCAAAATCCTCTAATCTTGTTGTATTTGTTGATGAACCAAAAACTTTATCCTTTAAAACCTTCATTACATCACCTATATTTCTAGCTGATACATCTTTATTTTTTGGTATTGCCTCAATTTTTATATGAAATTCATTAAGAATCGATGAAACCCCATATTTACTGGTAACATTATCAATCATATTGGTTTCAAAAGAAACTCTTTTAATTGTTGAACCTTTTAAAAACTCATCCTGAAAAACTTGGGGACAAAACTCTAATGTTCCTGCTTTATAAAATGAAGGACTATGCTTAAAGAGATTTTCAATGTAGTGCTTAAATACATTGGTAATGTTATCTTCTTTGCTATTAGAATGAATTATAAAAAAACCTTCATTATGATCTGGAGGCAAGTAAAGAAACACAAAGAAATATGATGCTACTGTTTTATTACTTCCTAATGCTGTACTATCTTCATCATCATCATTATTTGAAACAGCTCTATCAGTACCAAATTTGCCTCCATTTAAAACACCAGATATTGTAAATTGACCACTGTCAAAATGTGGTCTCTTATCAAAGTGTTTATTGATCGTTCTTTTGGCTTCAATATATATTCTTTTTTTAAGAATATCAGACTTTGAATATTCCTCTTTTAAAGACTGTATAAAATGTTGATGTAATTTTTTAAAAACAGTTACATCAGTTGCCCCCTTAGCTACCCCTAAGCTCTCAATAGCAAAATCTCTGAAAGTAACAAAATCTTTGCTTCTTGCCCTTAATTTTATTTTGTAAAACTCTAATCTTGGATTCATTAAAAGTAATTTGTTTTTTATAATTATTGTTTTGTTAATTTCTTAATTTATTTTTAAATATTAAAATTTAAGACGAAATTTCATTTTATATTGCTTATTAAATTCATACTTGAGGTGTGAATAAAAGCAAATTTATTTGTAATATAGGATTCTATGTTGCATTTTTAAAGTATTCCTTAAATCCTCCATTACAAAAATCATCACAGTTAGCTAAAGACTGCATTAGTGCAGTCCTCCAATCATTAATTCCAAAATCATTTATAAATTGTTGATATAATTTTAAAAGGTATTCTTTAACCCCTTTTTCACTGAAATTGTGGAACTTTTCTTCAATAGAAATTGAAAATGAGGATAAAAATGTATTAGTTTCTTTAAGCAATCTATTGTTAAGGTTAATTCTCTCAAAGACTAAAGATAGAGTTTTAAACTGCTCTTTTGTTATATTATCTTCGCTAATTTCATACTTTATAACTAATGCATTTCCAACCATTTTAGTAACTGCAATAAAAAAGTGATTATCTAAATATTCGTCATAGTAGATATGAGGAATCCCTACAAGGGTTCTTTTTTTGTTGTTGCATTTATGACAAGAGGGAACTAAGTTTCTTGAAAAAATACCTAAAGATTTATAAACTGATTTTGGGAGGTGATGATCTAATTCTTCAGTTGCAGATATTCCACAGAAAGGACAGCGATTAGCAGATAATAAAAGTTGCTCTCTAAGTTTGCTCAATCTACCTTTTTCTTGTATCTCATTGTAAGATACTTCAAGTGCATTATTAAGTTCATCACTAAGCAGAGTGCTTTTGAATTCATCACACTCTTTACCTTTTTCAGTGTGATACTTATTATAAATAGTTGATATGATTTTTAACTCATCATCTGTAATTGTAAATTTAATTGTATTATCCTTATAAGTAAAAGCAGTTTTTATATGCTTTTCCCAATCAGTATTACTTGGAGGTATTAGTTTTTTCATATGTAATCTTCAGCTAATTTCGTCATTAAATATGCTCTAGTTTGAATACTTATGTTTCCATTGAATAATTGAGAGATATTTTGCATTTTTTCATCTATAGTACCATCTTGTTTTTTATAGATTTCTACTATCATGTCAAGGTCGTCATAGAAATCTACAATATCAGAATTTAAACCAAATACATGAGAAGTAATAATACTCACATTTTCTCCATAGGTCTGTATTTCTGGTTTTAGTAATCCAATACTGCTCCCCACTCTTTTAATAATATAGACATGACTGCTTAAAATTTCTTGGACAACAATAGGAGAGTGTGTAGTGACTATCATAAAAGAATATCTTTTTTCGAGAATATATCTTAGAGATTTCATTAATATAGATAATAAAGGAGGATGAAGATGAATTTCAGGTTCATCAAAAAGTACTAAACTGTTCTTTTCAATATTTTTAATTATACTTAGAAGAGAGTGTAAAATGAACTTGTGTCCTGTGCTTAGATCATTAAAAGATTCCTTAAAAGTTTCAATATTTATATTAGAGATATTGACATTAAAAACTTCAGCAAATGAAGATTCTGTAGCTAGAATTTTAATTATTGAGTTTAGCAAATCTTTTCTAGACTCATCTTGTTCAATGACATTTAATGAATCATGGAATTCTTTAGTAATATCAATAGAAGATTTAAGAATATTAATTTTATAGTTGGGTTTTAATATATCTTCCTCTGTCAAGTAACCACCTTTTTCCTCTCGTGTTTCTTTAAGAAAATCAGTTAATTCCTGAGTAATATTTCTAATACCACAGTAAATATACCTACCATCTCCATTAACAATTTCTTTAGATATCTGTTCTACCTCTTTAACTCTGATTCCTGGTACTTTGAAAGTATCAAAGGCACTGTAAGATACACTTATTATTCTTGGGAATCCAATGCCAGCAGGTCTTATTTTAGCTATTTGCCCTAATTTTTCAATTCTATCTGTCGTTGAAGCAAAAGCTAATTTTGAGAGTTTGGATAAAAAAGTGGTTTTTCCACTGCCATTCTTACCAATAACAGCTATTATTCTACTTGATAAACTGAATTGCACTCCATTTTTATCTTCTACATAATTAGATTCGAAATTAAAACTTATAAACTCCTCCATTTCTGATGTTTTAAAATCAAAATTTAAAACATGCAATTCAGGAATAGAATCAAAATTTTGGCGAATAATTGATGGACCAAGATTGAATATGTCAGATTCTTCGCTAACATATCTCATTAAAGATTCGACAAAGCCTTCTTCATATCTAAACTCTTGCTTTATTTCATCATTATAAATTACATCATTAAGAGAAGTTAAAATGTAATCTTTAACGTGAGGATATAATTCAGAAATTCTCTGATAGTAATCTAGTGATTGTCCTAATGAACAAAAATCATTTGGTAATGTTTCTAGATATCCCAATCCAATTAAGCCATAATCACCTTTAGCTTGTCCTTTTTTTAAGATTTTTACAGCTCCTATTAGAGCATGTTCAGAATCCTTAGTATGTTTTGACGATAAATGAAGATAATAGCTTGTATAAAAACTATAGTCGTTCCAATTATCAGACTCAAGGTAAAAATCCACATTATCATCATTCTCTGATATCGAATTCCACTGCCAGTCAACTACTTTTATTAGCATTTAATTATTTCTTATTTGAGGTTATTAAATCTTGTGAAACAAGGAATAAATTATTTTTAGTTCTTGTTATAGCAACATATAGTTTGTTTTTTGTAATTGCTGGTAATTCAACAAGATTATTATTAACGAAGAATTTATAAGTGTTTTTATTTAATACAACACACACATCATGATATTTGTCTTCACCTTTAGATTCTCCCCAGTTTTTAGAATAACAATCATAATCATAATGCTTTTGATAAAATAATTTTATAATCTTATTATCTTCAATTATTTTTCTTGCATCTTCTGAATTAGAAATATGAGTTATTTCTGTTCCAGATTTTCTATTAGATTCAATATTTATATTTAATTTTTCGCTAACAAACTGACAAATTGTAGGACTGCACCTCCAACTTTTGATAAGTGAGCTAGAGTCAATATTAAAATCTAATTTTTTAAATTCATCAGTATATTTTTTAAGATTTGTGTGTAGGTTTTTATTAACTGCTCCATCTCGACTTGTATCATAAGTGTGTTGGAAATAATCGCCAACTAAGAGATGATTTACATCTGCCTTTGAAATTTGTTTTAAAAAATTAAAGTCATTCCCTCCAAAATCTTGGACTTCATCTATAAAAAAATTATCAAAATATTTTGAAATCCTGTTATTTATATCATTAGATAGCTTGAGTTCAATTAATAACTTTGAAAGCCTTGCGCTATATAGTCGACCATACTTATCTTGATAATAATCTAAATTACTTTTTTTTGAATACTTATAGAAATCATTAGAGAAGTTCAATCCTTTAGCTTTAATTATTACATGAACAAAAGGTTTGTAACAAAAATTGTATAGAAAACTGAAATAGGTAAAAAGTTTAATATTTGTTGGAAAAAAACCAAACTTTCTAATAATTGACTGCTTCAGATTATTATAATTATTATTTGTGTATGTAACTATAAGACATCTTTTTTCAAGTGTTAACTGATTTATTATATAGGTTGTTTTGCCAGAACCTGCAACAGCTAAAATTACTTCCTTACCCATTCTATAGCATCTTTAATGTATTGGGGAATCTCCATTTCATCTTTCTTTTTATCTAAAAGTTGAAAAGATGCTTCAGCTTTATTTTTCAACATATAGTCTAATACTGATAGCTTTTTTCTACTTTTAGAAAATTGGCTTTCACAAGCTTCCTGATTCAAACTATATATACATTTTTCAAAAGTTGTATTTTCATTGTCATTATCATAAAATATTTTAATAAAGGATTGTGAATAATCGCTATAATTTTCTATGCAGTTTTTATTGAAATCTCCATCATTGTCTCTTACAACAGCAGTCTTAATAGCCAACTTTTGTGAAATATCTAAATATCTTTTAAAGCTAGTGCCATCAACTGAAATTATGTGAACATCTGCTGACTCAGCAGAAATGCCAGTATGTTTTTCAAAAAATGATTCTAACAACATATATTCAGCGTCACCTTCAACAAGTAAGGCTTTTTTAGATAATATAAAATCTAACAAATTATTGTCAGGAGCCTTCATGAAAAACTTGGCAGTAGTTTCTTTCACATTATCTAAAAGGATAGGATGCTCACTGTTGCTGTTAAGTAATATGGATTTTCGAAGGTCTAATCTAGTGCTTAACATGTTACTGTGAGTAGCTATAAAAATTTGCTTTTTAGATGCATTTTCGATTTCCTTTACCATTTTTTTCATATTTATATGACTTAAATGATTTTCAGGTTCTTCTAAAAGAACTATATCCAAATTACCACTTTTGTTTAATGCAAATTTTGTTTTTATAAAACATTGGATTCCTTTTCCTTTGTTTTCAATATTAATATTATTATGTGAAAGAGCAAGGTCTGTACTTAAATTTGATTTAGTATTATTTCGTATTATAAATTCATATTCACCAGTTTTAGTATTTACATCAGCCAGCACATTAGTTTTATAATTTAGCTTATGTTGTCTGTAATTATAATGATGATTGTTTCTTTCCAAGGATGTTGCTAAATTATTATACATGTCTTTAACGTATTCTTTTACTGCATATTCACTGCTTATTTGTGAATTGTCAATAAGAATATGTTTAAAGTATTTTTTAAAACCTGAATAAGCATCACCTTGGAAAGTATTAAATTTTATTTGATAAAATTCGTATGGAAACGAGATGTCATCTTGCTTTAGGATTTCTTTTATTTCCCTACTTAAATCATCATTTGGGATACATTCTAATCTGAAACCATCACAATCTATTTCTTCAGAGTTGTTTTTACCACACAATTCAAAATCATATTGTTCATTAAAATAAATTTCTGCAAATAATATTGGGAGATCTTCATATCTTTTTTCCCCTTCTAAAAATTCAGTAATAACTTCTTGATTAAAAAGATTATCCAACCCTATTGTTTCAACTTTATTTCTACTACCTGCTAAAACAATATTTATTGCTTCAAGAATGGAGCTTTTACCTGATTCATTATCTCCTATAAGTAAATTTAGAGTTTCGTTAAATTCAATAGAAAACTCCTTGAACCTTCTAAAGTTCTTTAACTTTATTCTCTTTATATGTTTCATAGTTACAGTTTTAACAAATTTATAATAAAATTTTAAAAAAAATTATGGTTAACCATAATGCATGTATTAAACACCTTATAGTTTACCCCACCTAATCACTAATTTGGAAAATCCCCTCCCCATCTTGTAGGACCTCGCAAATTTTTACAGGTGTATTATTATTTGGGTGAACAATTGTAACTTCAACTTGCCTCTTCACTTGTGACAACACTGTGCCACCTTGTGAATGTACTTTCATTGCATCTGCCTATACTGATTTCTACCCAGCTCACCTCAACACTGAACCTGGAGCAGTTAAAGTAGAGTATCAATCTTTCTCTTTTGTAATATAACACTCCTGAATAACCCTCACTTGTGGGGAGACAACAGACATTAAGCCTTTAAGCTACAGGTAATAGTGGTGACATAAAGGTTTTGTCTTGTCTCAATAATTAACAATTAACTCAAAATCAAAAAGACTATGGTAACGATTACGAATTACACCAAAAGAAAAAAAGAAGATGGAACATCATTTTGTGTTCTTGAAATTAACAGTGGTATTGAACTACTACAAAGTCAGACCACAGGTCAATATTATGCAACAGCAAAGAAGTGCTACATTCCTGCCACCTTTGATGAAACTGTATGCAGAAGTTTAAAGGGCACTATGATGCAGGGTTCTATTAAAAAGATTGAATGTGAGCCTTATCAATACACAATCAAAGATACAGGGGAGCTTATCACTCTAAAACACAGGTATGAGTACACCCCAGAAGAAGATTTACTTAGCTCCAGGTTAAGTTCTGAGGAGAGTTTCACAACTCTAGGTAACTACTGCAATCCAGTAAAAATCTAGACAAATCCCACTTTTTGTAGAATACATATATACAAATACAAAAAGTGGGACTTATTTCAAGGACAAAATTTACCTGGAGCCTATAGAGAAAGGGAGTAAATTTTGTCCTTTTCTTTTACTCTATTTTTTCCTGTTTACTGATGTTTACCTTTACATCTGCCCAGGTAACTTTGACTGTAAAAATAATTAATGACTGGGTAAGATTTTATTTAATAGCTGAAGTTTCCTTTTATACTATTGATTGCAAATCCATTGAACATAATATGAGAAGCACCCAAGTAACCCCTTACTAGAAGATTAAACTAACCTTTGGTTTGTTGTAGAGAGATGGTTAAAGCTGAGTGAATTACTCGATTACATCTGTGATTTCAGAGAGTTTCACCTCTAAGCTAATGGAAATCTTGTATAAGGTAAAACTGCTTGGACAGGTCTTACCTGTTTCTATTCTGTTCATGTTAGACTTCTCAAAATTACATAACAGGGCTAATTCAGCTTGAGACATCTTTTTCTCTTCTCTTAGCTGTCTTATCCTCTTACCTAAAGCTATTTGAAAGTTTACTTTTTCCATCAACATAATAACTGATTTCAAAAGTGGTCAAAAATGATAATATTATCGTTATCATTTTTGATAATTATATATATTTGTCTAACCTTAACTAAACATTTTTAACTATGATAACAACCTTAGCATTGAGCTTTCAACACCTTATCATTGTATTCATTATACTAGGTGTGCCAACATTGATTATTTATCTAATTATCAAGTCAAGAAGTAATGATAAAAAATTAATAATGACTTCTGATATTAACACCATTGGTACTGATAACCAAGCCTTGAATATTAATGAAGAAACTAGTATTAACCTTGAGAAGTATGGAAAGATGTCTGAAAAGTCTAATCTCTTCCTTTATATCTTAACTTTTACATTATTACTATTCTTCACAATGGTGTATACCATTAACAACAGAAGTAATTATGATTTAACTGATGGTGCCTACCTTGCAGGTACTATATTAGCAGGATTAACAACCTTTGGATTCTACATAATAATATTTACATTACTGTTTAATCCTATTAGAAAACTTTACAAGAGATACCTTCAATTCAGTGAGGGGACTATTGATATTTCTGCCTTTAAGAAGTTCAAGAGCAGAAGCAGGACAAGCACAATCATTCTTAGTATCATCTGCATTCCTTTATCTTTTGGAGTGTTTGGTTTATTGATGATACCTCATTACAAATTTTCATCCAACCTTAATAAGCTTACATTTTAACAACTTCAAATATGAAAACAAAACCATTACTATTTACAATCACTTTCGTACTAGGAATACTCTTAGCAGTCTTTGGGATTAGGTTCTATCAAGAATCAAACATAGGAGGGTACAATCTTGTCAATTACCCTGTACAAGTGGTTCTACCAGAAGATTATAAAGAAATAAGCCCAGAAAGCCATCTTGTTGGATATTACAACAAGAGACAGAACAAACTGTATATAGCATTTTATGACGAATTTGGTAAGAAAACCAATTCAAACAACACAGCCACAGGCTCCAACGAAAAGCATTAATATAATATGTATTTAGTTTATTGTTTTTTGGCTTTTCTGAGCCTTAGCCTACATAATGCGACAAGAAATGTTGCAGAGGAGGATGGAGATATTCCTAATTTCTACAGAGGAGCAAATACAGTACTATTAAACCTTTGGTTCTTTCTTACTGGCTTAATAGCACCCACAATAACAATGTTTCTTTATACCAAGTGGTATTGGGCAATAACCTATATAGTTGCAGGGCTACTGATATCAATGGTAATGGCTAACAACTATGTGTACAAATATCATATAGTTCGAAGACCACCATTATACATCCCAAGTAGAGTTGATGTCAGACTATCAATAATTACAAGTATGATTAGTGTTATCTTACTTATTGTTGTGATAGCATGATATTAGAAGTTATTCACTATTACAGTGCCCTAGGTAACGTTGACATTGGTGAAAACCTTAAAAAGAGCATGTTCACCATAATAACTACCTCTACATTCTTCCTTAGCAACAGTATTGTAACCTGGGAAGTGAACAAAGGTAAGTTATACATCTGTGAGATATACAGCAAATTTAATGATGAAACTTATCAGAAATCTTATGTTCATCAAATTCTTGAAGATGATAATAAGGTATTTCATGACTGGATTAATTGTGACATCTTAGTCCCAGGTAACCTCATTCCTGGCTTTAATAAAGCTAAGGTAAATTATCTCTCAATTAAAATCAAAAGTGGGTGTATAGAAGCTATAGAATGCAGACTAGTTCTTGCAGAATACGACTAATAAGCCTTTTGATAAACAACAATCAGCAACCTCTAATAAGGTAGCTTTAACTATCTAAAAATAAATGAAGAATGACATATACGAGTACCTAAAATTCAGGCTAGATGATGAACATAGTGACTTTGAGTTTGAGATTATATCTGTACCCCCTTATGAGTTTATAGAAAACAACCTTTCTTTAGTTCCTTATGAATACTTTGGCGACATTAATGAAGTTCTTGGTTTAAAAGTAAAACAGATACTATTGTACTTTAATGCTGATAGGCTTATGAGGGTTGAATTGAAATATAGAGAGAATGTGGTTGAAAGTCTTAAAAGTAGACTAACAGAATTATTAGTCTACTTTCCTAACTCAATAACTCTGAAACTGTTCTATCATGATGAAGAGAATGTAACTACCCTAATGTATCAGAAAAAGGTATTAAACAAGTTTTATGATTTTGGGGTTACAAAAAATGTGAAATAAGCTTCCTCACATACTTCAAAAAAAATGAATACAGAAACAACAGTGTCAGAGATACAGGTAACATATCATCCCTCCAAAATGTCTGAAACCAGGCTAACTATTAGTAGTGATGTAGTAGAAATTATCAGGACTATCTGGGATAATGAAATAATAGAAATGCAGGAAGAGGTAAAAGTACTCTTCGTAAACTCTTCAAATACTGTCATTGGCTTCTATAGTCTATCCAAAGGAGGTATTACAAGTAGCTTAGTAGATATTAGACTGATTTTATCAGTAGCCTTGAAGTGCTTAGCAACTGGATTAATATTGGTACACAACCACCCAGGTGGCAATCTTAATCCAAGTAGTGCTGACCTTTCAATAGTAAAGAAGCTTAAGACAGCTTGTAAATTACTTGACATTTCCCTCCTTGACAGTATTATTATCACAAAAGAAAGTTATACAAGTTTTAATGATGAAGGACTGTTGTAACAGTTGCAGTTCTTGCAGTTTCTACAAATTGACTAAAAAATATGTGGGTGAAACATAGGTGAAACATTTTGTCAGAATAATACAAGATATTATAGAGAAATGAAAAATGATAAATATTTATTTTGTTGAAAATCAGAACAATGAAAAAGAATGAAATAAAATGTAAAGTAACTTTTTTCGTCTCATAATCAGGTGGTCCCTGGTTCGAGCCCAGGTGGGACCACATAAAATCAAGCACTTACAGAAATGTAAGTGCTTTTTATTTTATTGAGTAACCGAGGAATACATTTTGTGATTATCTCTTTCTCATAGTTTCATTATTTTTTGATAAACTGTACAACTTGTGAATTCTCAAGTTTCAGCCAATAATTTCCTTTATTGAGATCCTGAACATGAATTCCTTTGTCTGTATAGAATCCTGTTTTCATTTTTTGTCCAAGGGAATTAAAAATGGTAAAATTCTCATTCTTTAAACCCGAAATATAAAGGATATCTGCAACAGGATTTGGAAAAGGTTTTATGGGTGTGGCAGAAGATACATTGTCTGTGTTCAATGTTCCCGTTTCGTAGTTTACCTTCATATTCAGAAGCTCTGCAAAAGCAACATTTTGGGCTGAAATAATAAAACCTTTATTGCCATTTACAAAGACATCTGTAATAGAATGAATATTGGCGGGAAATTTAAACATACCATTGGTACCAAATGTAAGGTCAGGGATTCCGCTTGCGTTATACTTTAATATGTTTGAAGTATAATCTATAGGTGAATCACTTTTACGGTAAATTGAAAAAATATAAATGTTGTGATCCATTTCCATAATCTTGTAGGGAATATGAGTTGACCATTGCCCAAATCCGGATTCAACTATTCCTGCATTTCCGAATGAAGGGTCAATTGCTCCTGATCGTAAATACCTGGCAGCTCTCAGATACTTATTGGCAGCACTTACATCTACGTATTTGGCGATCAGAATTTTACCATCATCCTGAATATTATAATCGTAAATGTAAATATCTTTTGGGGTGTAGATGTAACCATTATCACCAAAACCTGAGTCTGGTGTCCCATTTAAGTAGTGGCAGATCCAAACATCAGTTTGTTGGCTGCTGCCAGATTGGTCATAATAAGACAACGTTGCAAAATTGTATACTTTACCATTTTTTATTCTGGTTTTTTTTAGATCGACATAGTTATATTCTCTGTTGATTAATACTGAGCTGAAGCCATTGTTTCCAAAGCTTGTATCAATAGTGCCATCAGGAAAGATTTTACAAAGATTGACATACGCTTTAAAACCGTTCGTGACATAGGTTGCTGAATTGTAAACTACAAAAATTTGATTATTTTCATCTTTTATCAAGTTTCCATAAGCCATAGTATTTGCAGTAACAAGAAAATCTACAAGTTTAAATCCGTTATTACCGAATGATGTATCTATAGTTCCATTGCTGGTAACTTTAACGAAGTAAGCTTGCATACCTGCCGAACAGGAAAGAAGTAAAGAACCGTCGTCAAGCATTATAGAACCGCTTACAGTAACTGTACCAGAACTGTTGGGATAATTGGGAATGATAAAAAGTCCATTAGCAGCAAAACTTGTATCTGGTGTACCATCAAAATTATATTTTGTTACAAAATATGTTTTCGTGGTAAAAGAGCCCGTATCATAGTAGCCTACATTTACAGTTTTCTGATCGGAAGTATAGAAGGTTTTGTTGTTATATTCTTTGTTTGTGTTTGGAGGTATATCTACATATAGTCGTCCATTTGTTCCATAGCTGGTATCAAAAACTTGACTTTCAATAGAAATACAGCTTAATAAAAAAAAGAATAGAAGTTTTCTCATAATTAAATTATTAGTTTTTACAAAAATAGTTTTATATCCTTAAACTAAAGAATTTTTTATACATATAATATTTTGATTTCCATTATTGAAGCCATGATTTATCAGCACAATATTATGTTAAACATATGTTTAAAAACATAAAGAATAATTAAAACTCAGTTAACAGCCTTTTTCGTGGAATACTGTTGCTTTGCAAAAAAAGTAATGATGGAAAATAACAACCAACTTAACCGAAGAAGGTTTCTTAAGAATTCACTCCTAGCAGCCGGAGGACTCTTCATTGCTCCTCTGATGATAAGCTGTAGTGATGATGATTTTACCGACAGTGGAAAAGCTCCTGATGACCTTAAAAATTCTGGTTTTGATACCGGAGTAGCCAGCTTTGATCCTACAGCCGCTGGAGTTATTATATGGACAAGATATTCTGGAGGAGCAGATGCAGATATTACTTGGGAAATAAGCAGAAATAGCAATTTTTCTGAAGTTTTAAGAAATGGTAAGGCCAGTGCTTCAATTGCTAATGACTTTACAGTAGCCGTAGATGTACAGAATATTCCGTCTAATACTAAATATTATTATAGATTCTATAACCTTAAAACTAAGGAAGTAAGTGTAACAGGAGAAACCATTACATTGCCATCTAAAACAGACACAGTGAACGATGTCAAGATGGCGGTAGTCTCATGTTCTAATTTTCCAGCGGGACTTTTCAATGTATATGGAGCGGTTGCCAAATCTGAAGCAGATATTGTTGTACATCTTGGAGACTATATTTATGAATATGCACCGGGCCAATACGGAACCAATCCTTATACCAACTCATTAGGAAGAGCACATAAACCTGCTAAAGAAATCCTGAATCTGAACGATTACAGAGAACGATACAGACAATATAGAGGAGATAAAAACCTTCAATTGGCTCATCAGAAAAAACCTTTTATCTGTGTATGGGATGACCATGAATTTGCCAATGATACCTATACATCCGGAGCAGAAAATCATCAACCGGATGAAGGTGATTTTGAGGCAAGAAAAAAAGCTGCATTCCAGGCTTACAGCGAATATATTCCTCTCAAAACGGGAAAAGATCTTAGAATTTACAGAAGTTTCAATTTCGGAAATATTGTATCTCTTTATATGATGGATACAAGGGTGATTGCAAGAGATAAACAATTGGAGTATTCAGATTATCTGGATAATACCGGAAATTTTGATCAGGGAAAGTTTAAAGCAGACTTTTTAGACCCCAACAGAAAACTGATCGGAAGCGAACAGATGGCATGGTTAGGTTCACAGATCAATGCTGATTCCGCTAAATGGAAGGTTCTGGGACAACAGATCTTAATGACCAAAATGATGGTTCCAGCAGAACTATTAATGCTATTGAACCAGATTTTAGCAGAAATAAAAAACCATGGAAGTGCCCAACCAGCAACAATGCAGGCCCTTCAAAATACCATTGGACAGCTGGTCGTCATAAAAGGAAGATACAAAGCTCAGGACCCTACACTTACACCACAGGAAATAGCAAGAATAAACACTACATTACCTTATAACCTAGATGCCTGGGACGGATACTTCATAGAAAGAGAGCAGTTGTATTCTATCCTTGCCGATAAAAAAATTGTTGTGTTGGCAGGAGATACCCATAATGCATGGTTGGGAAAACTTACCAATGCACAAGGTAAATTTATAGGAACCGAGCTAGCATGCAGTTCTGTTTCTTCACCAGGACTTGAAGGTTATCTTGGGATTACCTCAGATCCTACCCAAGCGATTGCTCTGGCTCAGGCATTTTCTTCACTGATTGATGATCTGGAGTATGCCAACCTTTATAAAAGAGGCTATCTGCATGTGAAATTTACTACCGGAAGTTCTGATGCAGAATGGAGGTTTGTAGATAATGTGATTTCTGATATTTATAACGTTTCTACAGAAAAAAAATATACAATCTCATAGTTTTTAAGAATAGATCTTATTTTTCAATTTTGTACAGAGCTTCAGATAATACTGGAGCTTTTTATATGCACATTTTTGTCATATCTTGAACAGATGCAAGAGGATTTTAGAAAAAAGTTTTTACCATTAGTTTTCCAACTAGCTGGTTAATCACTTGTCTGATTAATATTTTCGGAGCAGCAGCATTGTTGGTTGTGTTTATAGCCCTTGCAATGTTTCCTTTTTTTATTCTCCGGGAATATAAAGGTACCAGGTTCTTCCACAAGAAAACAGGAATTCCCCAAAAGGTTTTCAGAAATCAATAAATTATATTCATCACCATATAATGAAAGCAGCGCAATGAGTTGTCTTTATTATTTTCAGGAGCTTTCTCCGGCTATCCACTCATACTCCTCGCACCAGTGCGCCCCAACTTCAAGCCCTTCAGCTTTCCAGCTTATGCTGTGGGGTAACCGTTACTATCCGGGCTAATTGATGAGTAATGAATAATAAGTAATGAATGATGATACCTTTAAACCTTACTTGGAGTTTTGGTTTCAATACTATCCGCAATCATCTGTGATAATCTGGTGATCTGTGGTTATTCAATTCATCTTAAATCATTTATCCTTGTGTAATAAGTTTCAATTGGTCTTCAGCTCCATCAATAGAGGTCAGCTTTGGCCCGCCTGAAAAAAATAAAAAAATCATCTGACTTTAGCCAAAACTAAATATTTAAGAATTTCAAATATGATAAAATGTAAACTCCAGAGAAAGATAATCATAGATATTGTTCGATTCAGTTTGAAAATCAAATAAAAAACAATCATATTTCTCAAAAAATATATAAATTAGATTCACACAATTAATTGAAAAAGCAAATGGTGGAGAATTTTATATATTATCTCGGGCTGGTTCTTGTTATTATTGGAGCTATTATGCTGGCCAATCGTTTAAAAGTGGCTTATCCCATTATACTGGTGATTGCAGGCCTGTTAATTAGTTTTATTCCCGGCTTGCCGCCCATAAAAATAGATCCCGAACTTATATTCATCATTTTCCTGCCTCCATTGTTGTATGAAGCTGCATTTGCCGTTTCATGGAAGGAAATCTGGAAAATGAGAAGGATTATTACCAGCTTTGCTTTTATCGTAGTATTTCTTACTGCTATATCAGTAGCCTTTGTGGCCAATTCTTATATTCCTGGATTTTCATTAGCATTAGGTTTTGTATTGGGCGGAATTGTTTCTCCACCAGATGCCGTGAGTGCAGGAGCTATTTTAAAGTTTGTAAAAGTACCTAAAAATCTATCCACAGTTTTAGAAGGCGAAAGTTTATTCAATGATGCTTCCTCTCTTATCATCTTTAGATTTGCAATGGTAGCAGTAGCAACCGGACAGTTTATATGGCAGGATGCAGCGGTAAGTTTTGGATGGATGGTATTTGGAGGGTTAGGAATAGGTGTCGTATTAGCCTTTATCTTTCTTAAAATTGAGAAAATATTCCCCACCGATGTCAATATGGATGCTATACTCAGCTTGGTGGCTCCTTATGTAATGTATATTGCAGCTGAAGAAGTTCATTCTTCCGGTGTTTTGGCGGTAGTGAGCGGTGGATTGTTTCTTTCCGTTAGAAGACATGAAGTCTTCCGAACTTCAGAATCTAGGCTCAAAGGCTCCAATGTCTGGGAAAGTTTTGTATTTCTGATTAACGGGATTGTATTTCTATTAATTGGGCTAGATCTTCCGGAAATTATGGTAGGGTTGGACAAGGAAGGAATAAGCCTTTCCAATGCGGTAGGTTATGGATTGTTAATTACAGCTGTACTCATTGTGGTTCGCTTTTTTGCTTCTTTTGGAGCTGTTTTCGTAACCTTAATTATGCGAAACTTCATTAATGTAGCAGATAGAGACCCTGGAATGAAAGCTCCAATATTGATGAGCTGGACCGGTATGCGTGGAGTAGTTTCTCTGGCAGCTGCTTTATCCATTCCTGTTGTGATGGATAACGGACAACCTTTTCCCCATCGTGATCTTATTCTGTTCATTACCTTTATTGTGATTTTGGCTACCCTTATCATTCAAGGGCTTACCTTACCGTCATTGATTAAAAAACTTAATTTATCAGATACAGGAGGAGGATATTTGTCTGAGGAAGAATCCGAACATTATTTGAGAAAAGAAATGCGCAAGGTGGCTTTCAGATATCTTGATGAAAACTATAAAGAGCGAAGAAATGAAAATGAATACTTCAATAAATTGATGGATCGTTGGGAACAGGAAGATAAAGAAGGCTCTACCCATAAATTATCAGATGATGCCAAAGAGATTTATTTTGAAACTCTCGAACAGCAGCGCATCTGGCTGCGGGAAGAAAACAGACGAAATCCGAATATAGACGAGGAATATATAAGACATTATTTAACAAGGCTGGATCTTGAAGAAGAAAGGCTCAGAATGTAAAAAAATAAGGAATGAATTTAGTAAAACAGCTCGGGCAGTTTCCTGATGAAAAAAGAAAGGAATACTTCAGCACACTTCCCAATTATGCCAATGGAAGATTTCAGAATATACTCATCACACCAGCTTTATTAGAAGGAGAAAGTATGACCAAAGCCCTTCTGAACAGTTTGTGTAAGGTAGAGAATACTTCACCCAAATCTGCACTTCCGTTTGTGGTTACAGATCTTAAAAACCTTTCTCCAAAAGAAAATGTTTTGGTATGGTTCGGGCATAGCTCTTATTTTATACAGGTTGATGGCAAAAAATTCTTGATAGATCCTGTTTTTAGTGGAAACGCTTCACCAATGCCCGGATCTATAAAAGCGTTTCAAGGAGCAGATTATTATAAGCCGGAACACATGCCGGATATAGATTTTCTATTGATTTCCCACGATCATTGGGATCATTTGGATTATAAAACGGTACAGGCTTTAAAAAATAAAGTAGGAAAGGTAATTTGTGGGCTAGGAACTGGGCAGCATTTTGAATACTGGGGCTGGGAAACAGAAAAGATTATTGAGAAAAACTGGTGGGAAAGTATAGATATTGCTGATGGTTTCCGAATTACCCTTACTCCGGCAAGACATTTCTCCGGTAGATTATTGAATAGAAATATATCTCTTTGGACCTCATTTGTATTAAAGACTCCAAGCAAGAATCTGTTTTTAGGCGGCGATAGCGGTTATGGAAATCATTTTACCGAAATTGGAAATAAATATGGCCCGTTTGACCTGGCTGTCATGGAATGTGGGCAATACAATGAAAAATGGCCATACATTCATACATTACCGGATCAGCTTATTGGAGAAGTAAAGGAATTAAAAGCTAAAAATTTTATTCCTGTTCATCATTCAAAATTCAAACTTTCTCAGCATGCATGGTTTGAACCGGTAGAGCTTGCTGCTAAAAATGCAGAAGAAAATAATCAGCCTATTACTCTGCCTGTTATAGGAGAAAAAGTAGATCTGGATCAATTGGAAAATGTAACCTGGAAAAAATGGTGGGAAGAGTATTGGTAAGAATCAATAACTCGTTTGAATCGAATTAAAATGATGCTTTCATTCAATCCATACTGAATATCTATGAAATGAACCTAGTTCAATTGCGTGATGAAGATCTCTTCACAATTTTCAACCAATCTCTTCAAAAGGAGAACAAAAAAATGATAAGAAAAACCTGCCTATTATTGAGCAGGTTTTCCCTATTATCAAAAAAATAATCACTACTGAAGTTCCTTGTGAGAATCCTTTGTATGAATGATATCGTAAAATATAGCCGGATTAGCTGCATCTGGAGTAATTCTGTAGGTAAATGTAGTTTCGTTCAGTACAAGAATATTTACAGTACGGGTGAAAAGCACATTCCCATTAGCATCTAAGGCAACAAGTGTTCTTGTCTTCCCATCAGGCGAAATAGACCATGTTCCCTGAGATCTTAAGACATCATTTAATCCGAAGATTTTAAACGTTCCATTAGCTTTAAAATAAGAATATCCTACATAGCCAGCCACGCTTGCGTCCGTTAATGCTACAGAAGTTCCGCTGTTGTCTTTAGCATCAGTAGTTTTCCATGGAGTAGAAGCTAACGTAAGCTGTCCGTTTTTTGGCTCAGCATGAGTCGTTTTTGTATGGATAATATCATAATAGATTGATGGATCAGCTTCATTAGGACGGATTCTGTATGTGAATTCATTTTTGTTTAAAACAAGAATTTCAACATCACGCTTGAAGATGATTGATTCATCCGGATTTAAAGAAGTAATGCTTCTTGTCTTTCCCTGAGCATCTACAGACCAGGTTCCCCTTGATCTTAATACATCAGTTAAGCTGTAAATAGCAAAATTTCCGTCTGCTTTAAAGTAAGCAAAACCTACATAACCAGCTACACTGGCATCTGTTAATGCTACATTAGTTCCATTTTTATCCTTAGCTCCTGTTGTTTCCCAAGGAGTAGAGGCCAGAACTTGCGAGGGAGTCTGCTGTTCAATAGCAATTTCGTTATCATCACTGGAGCATGAAACAAAAGAAACAGATAGAAATATTGCTGCAGACAGATAACATAGTTTTTTCAGTGTATTCATAAAGGTATTTTTAAGTATTTGCAAACTTATTCCTAATCCATGTCAAATCTGTTGTATAAAATATCTCTTTTGTTGTAAAAAATATAACCAATATCCTGTTAGGTTGAATAAAATGATATTACCATCCTGTCACTAAAAGACTTCTGGCTGCTTTTACACTGCATTTCTGATATTTTGAATAGGCCAGTGCTGCTCTGCTTCTGATTTCTTCACCTGATTCATTGTTGAGATAGCCTGTTAAAGCATCATGCAGAATATAAGCTTCAGGAGCCATCAGATGGCTGGACCAAACCAAAGGATTAGCTTTCGTTTCCTGTAATGATGGTGAGAAAAACCTTTTACTGTAACAGGCTAAAATGATACAGTCTCTTGTCTGTCCATCTGTATTTTTAAAAGATTCGGATAATTGAAAATCCATTAATCCGTCATGTCCTATATAAGAAACGAGTTTGGAATTTCCGTACAACCCAATCTTGGTATTATTAATAGAAAGTACATCCTTGATCTGTCCTGAACTGCTATAGAAAAAGTCCTTTGTGCAATTTTTTATATATTGCCCATCATAAGCATCAGCAACCAGGTAATAATCTTTCTTTGAGGTGTGCTGAAAAATAAGCCTTTCCATCCTTATTGAATCCTTTTTTTCAGCCTTTAAAAGCTTCCACTCCTTACTCTTTTTAAAATAAGTCCGGATTCCATAAGCTGCTCCCCAATACAGATTCTGATCAGGGTCCTGGCCATTTCCTATTTTTTCGGGAACAGGAACAATTCCTTGGTATTTATTATCACATAAGGCAACAAATACATGAATCGTTTTAGTACTTTTATCAAAGTTATCAACATTTTTCAGGGTTTCAGGGTTTTTACCAAAACCTGCGAGGTTAATCACCTTTTCTTTCGTTTTGTTTTCACAGCTTAGCATACAAAAAGAGAAGCATACTAAAACAAACAAAAACAGATTCTTTATTTTCATGACTTGGTGTATTTTCCTTAAAAGTACAATAAACTGCCTTATGAAAAAACTATTAATCTCGCAGATCACACAGATTTCGCAGATGATTTCGGATATAAAACTTTTGTGTACTTTTTATACTCAAAGTTTTTAGCTTTAAATCTCTTAAGTGTTTACATCTTTTCCTTAGTGAATATATTCTTTGTGCAATATGAGATGGTGCCATTTGTGAAAAACATTATTGATATTTGTATCTATAGTTTTCATGTTTAGTAGGCAATTGCGAAAAATCTGCGAGAACTTTATCTTTAAAAATTCTATTTTTGAGTATGAATAACAGAAATCGCGGAAAAAATACAGGCGACGATACCTTGTTCGGTTCAGAAAAACAAATCAGCAAACTGAAACTTGCCGTTCAGGATATGCAGTATTTACTCACCAAAGGTTATGCAGAAAGAGCCGCATCTAATCTTGTCGGAAACAGATATAGACTAAAGACACGACAGGTACAGGTGCTGCGTGGTGCTTCAGCATCCGAAAGACAGATTTATGACAGAAGACAAAAGCAGCTGGAAATATCAGAACTGAAAGATAAAACCGTTTATCTTGATGGCTTCAATGTGTTGATTTTACTGGAAAGCTTGCTGTCTGAAGCTTATATCTTTGAAGGTGCAGATGGCTGTTTCCGTGATCTTTCCGGTGTTCATGGAACATATAAAAGGGTAAACCAAACCCATAGAGCTATAGAGCTTGCAGCTATATTTTTTGAAAAAAGCCAGGTTCAGAAATTAGTCTGGGTTTTTGACCAGCCGGTTTCCAATAGTGGAAGAATTAAACAGATTGTTCTAGATTTTGCGATAGAAAATCAGCTCAATTGGGAAGCAGAATTACAATATAGTCCAGATAAATTTCTTACAGAAATTTCGTCAGCAATTATTTCGTCAGATGCCTGGATTCTGGATCATTGCAAAGAATGGTTCAACCTCATCGGCTATCTGATTAAGGAAGAAAACTTATCTGTTAATCTGATACAATGCTATGATCAATAATTTTGAACACTATATTCCTTTCATTTCAGGTGAATGGAAGGAAAAATATAAGTCTATTCTGGCAGAAGAGCATTTAAAGATGCTGGATGAAAACATTCAAAAATTTCAAGATAAAATATTAGACTGGAACCTGCCTTATTTTAATGAAGAAATAAGCATTGACAGGGAAAAAGTCTTTAATCAGTTTGTTAATATCTTTACCTGTAATGACGCTGATGAGGTTAAAGCAAAGTATTTGGAAAAAATATCTTTTGAAGACTGGCTGATTGTTTTAGGCCAAAGGCTAACCTCAGCAAGTATTCGTGATGAAACGGCGGTTCCACCCCTAACTTCTGTTTTGATTAAAGCTTGCCAGGAGCCCTTTAACGAAGAGATTACCATTGCACAGCGTGCCTGGGAAAAACATACTGGAAGAATAGAAGAAAATTTCTGGGGCGAAGTCAAAGGAAATAACCAGCAAAAACAGGAAAAAGTAATGCAGAAAATTCGGTACATCCTTGAAAATAAAACCTGGTGGAATGTCTTCTTTCATTATAAACACGAATTGGTGTTTGAAGTCAGAGAAAAAGAAGGGCACGGAATCCGCTGGAGTCATGGCGGAACAAAGTTGATAGGTTTTTTGGAAAAATTTATCAATGAGTAGAAAAGTCTGGAAGTGGGAAAAATGAGACTGAAGGTTTCTTTGTCTATAGTAACTTCCATTTTTACAACTTAATTAAAGAAATCTTTTTCTACGCAAAAAGATTGCGTTTCTAATAAGTACTTTTGCCGACGAAGAAAATTGATAGAGATAAATTCATATCCAATTTCTTTTTTTAAAACTAAAAACATGGAAGCATTACAATCAATATTAAATACAATAATCAAAGAAAAACAAGGTTATATCACATTCCTTACCGGAGCCGGAATTTCTGCAGAAAGTGGACTGCCTACTTACCGCTCGATAGATGGAATCTGGATCAAAGGAACGAAATATCACCGTCCGGAAGAATTCGGAACATTGAAATATTTTAAACAAGAGCCCGAAGAAGTGTGGCAATACAATCTGTTTTGGAAGAAGCTGATCCAGGAAGCACAACCCAACGCAGGACACTTTGCCCTTACTGAAATTGAAGAACTTTTAGGAGATAGATTCAGATTGGTTACTCAGAATATAGATGGACTTCATCAGAGGGCGGGAGTAAATAAGGTATATGAAATTCATGGAAATAAACAGATGGTACGCTGTTCGAAAGAATGCAGCGGGCCTATTGATTTTCCGGAACAAGTAAAACAAAAAGAATATATAGAAGATCTTGCTCAGGAAGATATTGATGGATTGAAATGTACAAAATGTGGCAGTTGGCTGCGACCTCACACATTATGGTTTGATGAGTGTTACAATGAAAAATATTACTATTTTGATACCGTATGTGATATTGCAGATCATACAGATGTATTATTTGTAATCGGTACTTCCGGATCTACGTCTTTACCCGTAAATATTGTAGAAACTGTAAAAATACGAGCCAAGCATATCGTTATCATCAATCCTGAAAATGATACTTATTTTCATGCTATTCTCAAAGGATATAAAACCTTGAATTTAATGCAGGAGAGCAGTTCTTCAGCACTTCCAAAACTGAGCTCGTTGATTAAAGATATTATGCATTCCTAATATAAGTTGGAAATGATTTAAATTTCCATTTCCAAATCACGATAGTCTATGAAATATATTTTACTCTCAACGTTCACTCTGGTCTTGTTCTCCTGCAAAGGAAAAGAAAGCAGTAAATCTGAAGAAAAAAAAGATTCATTAATAGCTGTAAAAACTATGCATAATACAGCATTACAAAAAGATTTTGATATTCTTAAAGTCTTACTGGATGAAGAAGTGGGGAATGAGAAACCTGAAGAAATAGATTATAAAAATTATACTGTTTCTTTCAATAATGATGGGGATTCATATAGTGTAACCTTTCACAAAATAGCGTCTGATGATTTTAATAATGATGGAATTACCGACTATATCATAGAAAGAAATTCCGAAGGAATGCTGGGCGGAAATGCTAATACCAACTCAGAAATCATCTATATTATTATGGGAAAAGACCAGAAGATCAGTCAAAGGCATGAAATACAGGAATCAGCTCCCTTTTCATACAATATCCTGGATGGAATCTCTTATGAAGGCGGAAAACTGAAAGCTACTGCACAACAAAACTATCGTTCATACGATAAACCGGTAGACAGCCTTGAATCTACAAATTTGTCTTTTGTATACAAAGATGGAAATGTGTTCGAAGAGTCCTATCTTACCAGTTGTTCTTTAGCCAAATGGAAGGACAAAAAGATCTTCAATTCAAGCTCTGATCATAAAAGAAGTATTGATAGACATAATTACACAGAAACTGTCGAAGAGAAGTATACTTCAAAAGATTTTGAAGCTTCAGTAGAATTGTCAGGATGTGATAACCTGGTGATTATTTTTGAAGGAAGTTATAAAACAGCTGATACAAGCCTGAAATCTATCGGAGAGAAACGCAAACAGTTTATGAGTTTTCTAGTTAAAAATGCAAATGCATATATTCAGAAAGATCTTTCTGCTATTCAGAGCTATTACCTGACTCATAAGATGTCGGAGGATGAGATTAATATAGGAAACCTATCCTTCAATATTTTCAGCAATAAAAATAAAGGCGAACTTAACTTTAGACTCGTTATGACTCAAGAATCTAATCCTAAACAAAGTGAAAACTGGGAAATTGTAACCCGGCAAAATAAAATTAAAAGGCTGGAAGCTGGAGGAATGAAGCCGGATGTTACTTTTAGGGATATTACGACTAAAAGTCATGATAAAAAAGTAATGACCGTTCGTTATGACTTTCATAACTCCCATCTTCCAGCCTGCTTAAATAAACACAAAAATTTTAAAACAAATGAATACATACATTGATATTGGCATTAACCTGACCAATAAACAGTTCTATAATGAACACGAAGAAATCATTAACCGCGCAATGGATAATGGAGTAGACTTTATGATCCTCACTGGAACTAGCGTCCGTGGAAGTAAGGAATCAGCAGAAATTGCAGAAGAATATCCTGATATCTTATTTTCAACAGCAGGAATTCATCCTCACGATGCAAAGTCTTTTAATCATGAAAGCAGTAATGAACTTAGAAAGCTTTTGAAGCAGGAGCACGTAATTTCAGTAGGAGAGTGCGGATTGGATTTCGATCGTGATTTTTCTCCAAGACCGGTTCAGGAAAGCTGTTATAAAGCTCAGTTAGAATTATCAATAGAAGTGAATAAACCTCTTTTTCTCCATGAAAGGTCAGCTTTTAAAAGGTTTAATGAAATCACAGATGATTATCTTTCTCAATTACCGGAAGCTGTGGTACATTGTTTTACCGGAACGCTGAATGAAGCTAAAATATATCTGGACAAAGGATTTTATTTGGGGTTCACCGGAGCCATCAGCGATGAAAAAAGATTTAAACATTTAGAAGAAGTAATCCGATATGTTCCCCTGGACAGAATGATGATTGAAACCGATGCACCATTCATGCTTCCGAAGAATATGCCGAGAATGCAGAACAGAAGAAATGAACCCTCATTCCTCCCTTATGTGGCACAGACGATTGCCTATCTGAAGAAGATCAGTATTTCTGAAGTTGCAGATGAAACGACAGAAACTGCCAGAAATTTTTTCAGACTATAAAAAAGAGCTCTACTGATCCAGTAAAGCTCTTTTTTTATATGGTTGAAAGACGAATCAGCAAATTCGCTTTTATCCTTTTCTTACAAACTTTTGATTGCAGACTCTAAAGCCAATTCCATCATTGGTTTCAAAGCAGTTTCTCTTTCGTCAGCAGAGATTTTTTCATGAGTTGGAATAATGTCAGTTACCGTAAGAATAGTCGCCGCATTTTTACCTAAATGCTGTGCGTTGGCAAATAATCCGAAAGCTTCCATTTCTACTGCCGGGCAGTTGTATCTTGTAGCAATTTCAGGAGTGTTAGGATCTTTTCTGTAGAAAATATCACTACTGTGGATATTGATCGCTTTAGCATCTATAGATAACTCTTTAGACGTTTCATTGATGGTATTGAAGATATTTCCCTGGTGAGGAAGAATATCACCTTCAATTCCCCAGGCATATTTAGCATATGTACTTTCGCTGGCAGCATTTTCAATATTTAAAATATCAAAAAGCTTAAGATCTGTATTGTAAGCTCCACATGTTCCGATTCTGATGATTGTATCTACTTCATATTCTGTAAATAATTCAAAAGAATAGATTCCGATACTAGGGAATCCCATTCCACTAGCTCCTACAGTAATCTCTTTACCTTTATAAAGACCTGTATAATAAAAGATACCTCTGGTTTTGCTTACCAGCTTTGCATTTTCTAAATAATTTTCAGCAATATACTGTGCACGAAGCGGATCCCCCGGCTGCAATACTACTTTAGCAATTTCTCCTTTTTTAGCACTGATGTGAATACTCATAACTTTATTTTGAATGGCACAAATATAATAACTTTTATATTGACCCTGTCATTGTGGAAAGTGAAATCATAAAGCTGGTTTATCAGGAATTAATGTATAATTTATTGTCAATAAGTACTTTGTTTGTTGACTTTGAAGGTGAGTTTTTGAAATTTTATTTCTTAGAGCTAAAAAAATAGGTAAATACAGAACAAGGATAGAGTAACAGGGAGCGGATATACCATAATTCTGGCAATTAATTTTGCAATATTAATATTCTTAAAATTTTAAAAATGAAAATAGAACATATTGCTGTTTGGGTAAAAGATCTTGAAAAAACCAGAACATTTTATCAGAAATATTTCGGAGCAACTTCCAATGAAAAATATGTGAATCCTATTAAAAAGTTTGAATCCTACTTTCTTAGTTTTGATAACGGATGCCGTCTAGAGATCATGACCAGACCAGATATTAAGGAAAGCGAAAACGCTTACGAATTCCAACAGTTCGGAATTATCCATTTTGCATTCTCTGTAGGAAGTAAAGAAAAAGTAAATGAGCTTACTGAAACCTTAAGAAAAGATGGCTATACCATCGCCGGAGAACCAAGAACAACCGGTGACGGATATTATGAAAGCGTCATCCTCGATCCGGAAAACAATATCATTGAAATAGTAGCTTAACCAATCATTACGAGGAGCGAGCAAAGAAGCAAAGTTTTTTCAGGAATATTTCTATTGTTGGAAAACGCAAGGGCGCAAAGTTTTTAAGTAATATGCTGCTTTTAAGGCGCAAGAAAATCGAAGATTTTCAGCAACAATTACTCTGATTTTTCTTGTCACGAATGCACACGAATAAAATGATAAAATCCGTTCATTCGTGGCTTATATACTTTATAAATTAAAAAAATATTCACATTAAAATAAAGGAAAAATTGAGTTTTCACACTTCGTAATAGTATTCCTTTTTCACCATTATTCATAAAGATAAGATATTACATTATCTCATCACAGACATCTGCGAAATCTGGGCGATCTGCGAGAAACTAAATAATCATAGGAAATTAATCAACCGCATAAAATTTTATCGAAGATAAAATCCTTGCGCCTTACAACAGCATAATATTAAACCATCTTAGCGCCTTAGCGTTTTCTAACATCCATCCTTTCAAAGTAAAAAATCTGCCACTCGAAGCCTTAAAAGCCGCATTTTTCTATCAGCAGCATAATTTAATATCGATCCTCTCTTCAAAAGTTTTATTCTCAACGAAATAATTCTATTTTTGTTAGATGATGGAAACCAAATCACCATTTCTAGATACAATCTTTTTACTGCGTAAAAGCGAATGTATTACCCTCTTTTCGAATATTCAGACCATTTCTTCCAAAGAAGAGGAGGAAGCAGAAATGTATTTTGAAGCAGAATTCGAAAAAGAAAGATTGGAATTTCTTTCCGATCAGCTATCCTGTGATAAAATCACAGCGGTTTGGGCAGCAAAAGTTCTGTATCATAGTGCTCAATTATATTTGATGAGAGAAAATACAGTCAATAATCTTGAAATTCTGATTCCAAAATTTAAAGGGATCAGAGATATTTCTTCTATTGTATCAGCCGATTTATCATTAAGATTTTTACCTGAAGTGATGATTGCACTGAATTCTGTTGATCCTGAAGATCCCCTCATCAAATTGCTCGAAGATATCCTTACAGAATTTCATTACTCAGGAGTCGGATATGAACTTGATCTGAAAGGAGTGAATTGGGAAGAAGAGTTGAAAGACAAAACCTACCGGAAATTGTATCTGGAAAGAATTGTTGAAAAAAGAGATTATAAACTGGCGGAAATTCCGTTCATCAATACATTGCTTATGGCAGAATTTGGAATGCATAAAGAAGCATTCTGGAAAGAATTAAAAATAATAACTGAAGAAAATCAATGACGCAGAATATTAATAAACTAAATACAGTTCTAAACTACGTAAAAGATACTTTTGTAGGAAAAAATGATGTAGTAGACCTGCTGGGAATCTGTCTTTTGGCAAGAGAAAATGCCTTTTTGTATGGACCTCCGGGGACTGCAAAGTCAGCTATTGTAAGAACATTGGCAAAAATGGTAAAAGACGGGAAGAACTTTGAGTATCTATTAACCCGTTTTACAGAACCCAACGAGATATTTGGTCCTTTTGATATTAGAAAATTAAAAGAAGGAGAACTTCTGACCAATACTGAAGGCATGATGCCTGAAGCCTCTATGGTTTTTCTGGATGAGATCTTCAATGCCAATTCCGCTATTCTGAATTCCCTATTGATGGCTCTTAATGAAAAGATTTTCAAAAGAGGAAAAGAAACAAAACACTTACCTGCTTTAATGTTCGTGGGAGCCAGTAATGTTCTTCCTGAAGATGAAGCACTGAATGCTTTATTTGACCGTTTTCTGGTAAGAATCAATGTAGATTATGTCAATCCGGAACTTTTGCAGCAAGTACTTTTAGCAGGAAGAAAACTTGAAAATGAAGAAGAAACAGAGGTGCCGGAAATTCATGCGGATGAGATCAGAGAACTTCAAAGCCTATGCAGAGCAATAGATTTAAAACCAATCTATGAAGTTTATCTAAATACGATTATGAGCCTTAGAAATACAGGAATTGCTATTTCGGACCGTAGAGCCGTGAAACTTCAGAACCTTATCGCTGCAAGTGCTTTGATTTGTGGAAGAAATGAAGCTGTTCTTTCAGATCTTTGGGTTTTAAAACATATCTGGGATACAGAAGAACAGATTGAAATTCTGGAAGGAATAGTCAACAGAACGATTGAGAAAGACGATCATCCTAACTCTCATCCACAGGCGATGCATAATAAAACTCCGAATTCGGAAGAGGTGATGAAAGATGTAAAAATCCTTGTAGATAAATGGAACGAAGGGCATCTAAGCTTTGAAGAGCAAAATGTGATCAAAGATAAACTGAGATATTTACAGACACGCTGTGACTGGATCAGAAATACTGAACAAAAGCAATATATTCAGCAGGAAATTGAAAGCTTATGGCAGAAAATCCTTCAGACCCTATAAAAGAATTCTGGGCAGAACTTCCACGTGCGGATCAGGACTATCTTGGCTCTATCAGGGATTGGAAGAATGTTCTGATCGCAACAGATGATGAAACGATATGGCTCAAAGGTTTTACCGATAAACAGATATTGAGTTCAGAGCTGCATCAGATGCCTAATTTTTTACTGTACGAACTGCGTGATGGGCTTTTATTCAAAAAAGAAGCATTAGTTCCCAGCAAAAAAATGAGAACAGCATTGCTTTGGACGTCTATTGATAAAGCTTTAAGGCTCACCTTTCCGGCTTCTAACCAAAACTATTTCGGGATCAGTGAAAAAGTCCCGGTGAAGTTAAAGGAAAGTGGAGAAGAACATCCGGTTATTGCTTTGGTAAGCAAAATTGGTGATATCAAAGAAAGTATTATGACTTTACCAAAGTTCAGACTAGAAAAAATAAAATGGGTTGTGATGGGAGATAAAGCTCTTTTTTTAGGAACCCCATTATTAAGTCTGCCGGGGAAAACATATTGGACAAAAGACAGACATCTTTTGCCCTCCGGTTTTGATTTTGAATTTAAAAACCTAAGCACATTCTTACAAAAAAAATATAATAAAGAGTCAGATGGATGGCTTTTATGGGATGAAAATGGAAATTATCTTTTAATCAAAGAAACAGATTTCAGACCATTATCTGTAAGTTCATTCCGTCTTACTGAAAAATCAAGAGAATGGAATTAAAGGCCTATTTCCAATCCTACGAAAATTATTTCTGGGAATGGAAAACCGATGAAGATGTTCCCGGAGATTCCGGATATAACGAGAATAACCTCCTCTCCATTCCTGGAGTGGGGGCAATTGCGTATAGACCATACGTTATTGAAATCCTAAAAGAGCTTCAGCCACAGGGATGGCCTCCGTTCGGAGCTTTGCTGATGGTTTTATATGCCATGCAGGATGGCTATACAGACTTTGCAGGCCCTTTAAGATATACGGCAGATTTTTACAGTGTTGGAAACTTTGAATTCAATGCAGAAAGAGAAATTGAATTTCTGGAAAAGATAAAAGCCCTTCCGAAAGTTTATAAACAGAAGCAAAATAAGATTATATTGTTACAGACTTTGTTTAAAGATGGCCATAACAGGATATCTTCTTTAAATGCAGAAGCTTATTTGAGGGTGTATTCTAAAAGACCACAGGAATTGATCTTCAGTGCAGAAAAGCAACATGCTGGTCCATCTGTTTTGAACAAAGATCTGACGGCAATAGATCTCAACGAAAAATTTCCAACCGTACAATCCATCATTGATGCCATGAAAGGTTTGATGGAAGAACCGGAATTAGATGATGAGGTTGTAGAGGAAGAAGCTACTGCCGATACAGATAAAGACTTTATCCGAGAACTGGTGGAAGAACCCAAGACTTTCCAGATAGGGAGTCTTATTAAAAGAATATGGAGCGGACTTAAAATTCCGATGCGTCATCTTTCTCCAGGGGAACAGCCTATCGGAGGCGTTTCTGATATGACCAATAAAGGAGATTTTCATAGAATGCTTTTATCAGAATTTGCCAACGAAGATGAAGTTTTCATCAATCGTGTGGCGAATAATGAAGCTTTATACATTCAAAGAGAAATACCACCTGAAGAAAATATTTTTGAAAGAATTATACTGATTGATACTTCCCTTAGAAACTGGGGAACCCCAAAAGTATTGGCATTTTCATCAGTCATTGCAATCATCAAGCATCCGAAAGCCCATTCAGAATGTAAAGTAATGGTGCTGGGACAGGCTGCGATTCCTATTTCCTTAGATAAAGTGGAAGCAGTAATTGAAAACCTCAATCAGGTAAGTCCGGTACTGGAAGTTTCAGAAGCGTTGGAAAAGTTTTTAAGTAAAGAATATCCTCAGAAAGATATTGAAGTATTTTTCATTACCCATCAGGAGAACCTTGAAGACGAAAAAATGCAGCGAGTTATTCACCAGAATAGGGACAGACTTAAATTTTTAGTCACCACTACTTCACATGGGGAAATTAATTTTTATAAGCATCATAAAGGGGTAAGAAAGCATATCCAGAAAATAATGCTTCCCCTTCATGAGCTGTGGGCCAATCCGCCCCAGCAGAAAAAGACTGATAATAATTCGAATGGAAAGAAAACCGATCTTCCATTAAATTACCCGATCCTGCTACCAACTCCTGTAAATAAGATAGCTCAGTTTCTGTACGAAGGTGAATTTTTTATCCTAAGTTCAAAAAAACAACTGTTGAAGACTTATCTTTCTGATAATTATTATGACAGACATTCTTATGATTACTATAAAACCTATCATGGTTGTGAAGTAATGGCTGAAGGAATTTCTGTAAAGCCAACAGGACAGTTTGCACTGGCAAAAAATAAGCAGCAGCATTTTATATTATGCCAATATCAGCCTTCCAGAAAATTAGTGTCTAAACTGAATGTGATTACAAAAGAATATTCTGAGATCAATGTCACCGGATTGAATATTCCGGATGAGTATAAACTGATTTATTTTGACCAAAGTTTTTACCTTCATCAGGCCTCAAATCCTCAGTTGTATAAAATAAATATAGAAGGAAATACTTCAGTAGAACCTTTTGATCATCAATACAAAGATATAGACAAAAACATTGCAAAAGTAGAGACAGAAGTAGCCAAACTGAATAGAAGCGGATTAAAAATTATTGGTAATTTTAATAAAATCGGGATTAATGCACATCATAATTTTGTTTTTTCAGGATATGAAATAAGCAGTGTATATGAAAATACCCTCAATCTTTACAAAAACAAATACGATATCACGATTTTTGCAGAACAGAATAAAAATAAATATACCTTTCCTGATGGAAGTGAAGTCATTGCAGATTCCCGGGGAATGCTGATATTCAGAAGCAGTAACAAAGGGATAGAAGAGTTTTATGTTCCGACGACAAGCTATGGATTTTTGGCACTGGCTACTCAGACAGAATTTGGCGGATCAGAATATTATCTTCCGGAACAAACCTTATTGAAGGTAAGAACGATGGAGGAAATGTATCATCAGTATTTGAAACCGTTTATAGAGCAGGTGATGTTATAGATAAGATTATGGAGCTTAGAATAAAACCTTTCCCGAAAAATATATATCCTAAAAAAGGACTTTTAATAAAAGGTTCTTCACCTCTTGTATGGCTTCAGGAAATGGAAACTCTGGAAATTGACCTGGATGGTACAAAAGCTTATGCCATTCCAACAAATACTCCCAACGTCATCTATGGGTGTTTCTTAGTTTTTCAAGATCATGTTCCACAGGAAATCGGAAAGAATGCTTATTTTCAATGGGTAGATCATAAACTTTTTATTCCGGAAAATACTACGTTTTATCCCAAGGTTAATCAAGAAGATTGGGAAATGGTAGATTCAACTTTTCTCATCATGCATCCTGAATTTGGATTGGTGAAGCTGTCAGAGCAGATCGATTGGGTCGAATTGATTCAGGAATCCGGAAAGATAGAAGAATCGATAAGAAAACCTTTGAACGGAGTTAAAATTCCACAAACCATAGAAAGCTATACGGTTGAGATGGATGATGAAAAGATGCTCGAAGCGTTACAGAAAACTCAAACCGAAGAAGAATGGATGAATAACCTGCCGTTTGATCTGAAGAAAGTCATGGCCGGAAACAAAAAAGAAATTGAAAAGTATTTAAAATACATTGAAAAATATCCTGAACGAGCTATAGAACTTGGAATACCCTTAGATATCATGGGAACATCCAGAGGCGATGGGTTTAGTAAATTTACCTGGTTAGACGGGCTTTTCGGAAGTTCCGATTCGAAACAGGAAAGTGCAGGGACCAGGAATTTCCGCAGAATATTTTGGGCTGTGATAGTAATCGCTATTGTACTAAAAATAGCTTTACCATCAAATAAAGATAGTACAGCAGGAGAAGAGGAAAATGTAGTGTCTTCAGGGAAGATTGTAACAGATGCTGTAAAAGCTCCTTCAGATATGATCGCGTTTCATTCCGGCGTTTCAGAGATAGATCAAAAGATAGACTCTATATTTTTTGATCAAAGAAAAGGTCTGTCCAATGAACTCCTGAATGCAGGAATGCAGGAGAGCAAGACAAAAAAAGAAAAAGAAGAATATAAAAAGAAAGGAGGCCGAGATATAAATGCAATCGGTCATGATATTCAAAAACTCAGCAAGAAAGAACAAAACACCAGAGATTCTCTTAAAATAATCTACACAAAGAAAATAACAAAAGAGATTCAGAAAAAGAGTGAAGTTTTGAAACGTAAAATTTCAGACTCTTTAAAACAGTATACCAGAGGAAAACCGGTAAATGGAGATGTTGTCAAATATCTTTTAAAGAAAAAACAGGTTCTGATGCAGGATTCTTTAGGAAAACTATACGGAACCATAGATATAGCTGATATGCCGCCCCCGTCGTCCATCAAAGATTCAAAAATAAAAGGCGTGGAATCAGGGAGTAATTCGTTAAATAAAGATACTCCTGTTTCAGATATTATTTATATGGTAATTCTAATGATTGCAGCGGTTGGATTATACTCCTTTATGTTTAAAAATAAATCATTGAATCTGGGCGGAGATAATGTCCCGGGCTGGATAAAATTCCTTTTAATTGTTATTCTGGTAGGGATGTTGGTATATCTGTTTTATCCGTTGGTCAAAATGTTTGGGTACAACTGGTTCGTTTGGGTACTGGCCATTGGGGTAATGCTGCTGCTTTACCGCTTGTTCAGGGATGATAAAACCATTTTAAAATCCGATGATGATGAATAAACAAAAATTTATAGACAAGTTTATGGCCGCCTTTGTATTGCTGGCCATGTTTAAAGTCATCGGAATTGTAGCTCAGCTGTTTCATGAAAGCTTCTGGAGTGTGGTGGGAACGTTAGTTATTTTTCTGATTGTAGCATTTATCATCCTTATGGTTATTGCTTCTTTAAAAGATAAAGAACAAAATAAACAGAATTCAAAAAGAGGCGGAGCCGGAGGAGGAAACTTCTATCTTGAAAATTCATTATTTGACAGGATACGAAGTAAATATGAAGATCTTGCCCAAAAATATATTGAAGAAAAAGACTACAAAAAAGCAGCAAAAGTTTATATGAATTTGCTGCAGGATTATTACAGAGGAGCAAAAGCACTGGAAGAAGGTGGTTTCTATAACGAAGCAGCAGCGGTATATCTTAAAAAATTAAAAAGTAAATCAGACGCTGCAAACTGTTATGAAAAAGCAAAGCAGTATAAAAAAGCCATTGACCTGTATAAAGAAATGGAGCAGAAAGAAAAAGTAGGAGATCTTTATAAAGAGATTAATGATCTGAAAAATGCCCATATCTACTATCAAATGGTGGCAGACGACTATACCCTCAATAATCAGATGGTAAAAGCCTCATTGGTCTACCGGAAGAAAATGGAAAAACCTGAAGATGCCCAAAAAGTATTATTAAAAGGCTGGGAAGAAGATAAAGATGCCTTCAACTGCCTGAATAATTACTTTGCCAATATTTTTGATAATAAAAAACTGGAAACAGAAATAGAAACTCTATATGAAAAAACTCCTGCTTACAAAAAACTGATCTATTTGGAAGTCATGAAATACGAATTTAAAAAAGATCCGAAATTACAACAAGTGGTGAGAAAGATCGCATATGAAATCATTGCAGAAAAAGTAGACACCCGCTCTGAAATTGTGAATGAGCTAAAATATTTTAATCCCAATGATGAGGTGATCCTCAAAGATATTTCAAGATTTAAGACGGGAAGGAACAAGATGTTTAATCATTAATAGCGAGTCAAGCTACAGGATGGAAGATGAAAGTAAATCTGTCTTTTGAATAGGCAAATTTATTAAAAAATGAGTTTTAATAATGATCTCCTTTATTACTGCCAGCCTCTCTTTTCCTACTTCCAACCCTCACAACAAGTCCATTTTTCTATATTCAAAAGCAATTTTTCATATCTTTGCACCAGAAAATTATGACAATACAAAGAGCACATATCAATGCAGAACTATTCGAAAGTCCTTCTAATAAAGGATTATTGGGATATAATGAGGTGATATGGAATGAGGCGAAATGTGCTGACTTTGGAAATTATTTACTGTAAACTTGTAAAAAATTAATCAAAATACTGCAAAAACGTCTCGAAAAATCGAGGCGTTTTTTGTTTTTTAGGTCAGAAATTATTTAGAATGAAAAAAAATAACCATAAACATGAAAATTTTTTAATTAACAATGCAACTTTAATACGATAAAATAGAGTGATAGACAAACCAATGAGAGACAGTCATTTAGGTAATTAAGATATCCGCAAAATATTGCGGACAGAAATCACTTATTCTAAATTTTAATCATAATTAACTGATTGTCAAGGATTTAATTTGAAAATTTATTTGCGGATTTCAAAAATTCATATTTACTTTGCAACCGAAAATTGAAAGCAACAGGTTTTCAGGATTCAACAAAAAATAATTTAGAAACAAACAAAAATAAAATGAAACAATTTCATAACATATACAATCAATATTCAAGACTGTTCGGACAAGAGCCGACAGGTGTTGTATGTATTCTTGAAAGTGGAATTGTGGATAAAAGGTGCTTATATACGTGGGTCAGCTAATGATCTTTTACGTTAAAAAATATGAAGCGCCTCCCCAAAAGAGGCGCTTTTTTTTATGGTTTCTTTAGCTTATTTGGTAAAGCGCCGGTCTGTGGAACCGGAGAACAGGGTTCGATCCCCGAAGATACCCAAAATATAAAATCTCATGGCTCAAATGGTTAGAGCATCGACCTGATACGTCGAAGGTTGAAGGTTCGAATCCTTCTGAGATTACAAAGAATGTGAAAATTTAAATTGACAAGCAAAGCAAATTGTAATGAATGATCAATAAAACTAAAACAATCTCATAGCTCAAATGGTTAGAGCACCGGTCTTTTAAACCGGGGGTTGAAAGTTCAAATCTTTCTGGGGTTACTAAAACGGTTCCGTAGCTCAACCGGATAGAGCATGGGTTTTCTAAACCCAGGGTTAGAGGTTCGAGTCCTCTCGGAATCACAAAAAAGGTTCATGGAAACTTTCCCATCCGGCTGTCTCCCGGAAAAGAAACGGAAATGAACCCCAAAGCTGGAAAGATAACGGTGGTTGTTTACCCGTCTTGGACGCGGGAGGTCGCAAGTTCGAATCTTGCTTTCCAGACAAAATGATAAGTAATAAATAATGAGTAATAAGCAATAATGCATAGAAAAGTAGTTTTCACCATTACTCATCACCAATTACTCATTACTTATAAAAAAGCCGCGGGAATGGTGGAACGGTAGACACACTTGATTTAGGATCAAGGCGCTGAGGGTTCGAATCCCTCTTCCCGTACAAAGGATTTCGTAGCTCAATGGTAGAGCGCTGGTCTGTTAAACCAGAAGTTGAAAGTTCGAATCTTTCCGGAATCGCAGTAACTAATGTTAATGGTTTCAGGAGAAAAATAAAAGTTTGTCAAGAACAGAAGATCTTTACACCAAACACTAAAATAAAGACAAGCTTTTTCTTTCTCAATCATAAACAGTTAGAAGCTAAACAATATGATGAATACAATTTTAGGTAAAAATAAAGTCTGTCAAGCGCAGAAGTTCAAACAAAATATAGACAGACTTTGTTTTTTAAATAATAGGTATTAAAAATTACTCCTATTAAAATCTGATGGTTCGCCGAAGTGGAAGAGTCGGGGCGGTCTGCAAAACCGTTGCGTGAGCTGAGTGGGTTTGAATCCCATAACCATCTCAAAAGTAAGCTGAAAATTGGAATGTTACAGAAGATGATCAATCATCTATCAATAATCATTCATCAATTATAGCTAAAAAATATCCTTTATTAATAAAAGAAAACGTCTGTCGAGCGCAGAAGATCTTTAAGCCAAAACACAAAATACAGACAGGCTTTTCTTTTTAATAAATAATGAGCAATAAGTAATCAGTGATAGAAAAATAGTTTTCATCATTACTCATCACTAATTACTTATGAATAGGGAAGTACGCCGAAGTTGGAGAGTCGGGGCAGACTGTAAATCTGTTGCTTCATTGCTGAGTAGGTTCGAATCCTACTGCTTCCACCAAACCGCTGATAATGTAATGGCAGCATGCAGGAAATGTACTCTTGTTGTTTAGGTTCGATTCCTAGTCAGTTGGTCAAAGAGAAGAAAATATTAAATGCTCAATATAATTTTCGAAAGAAAGGCTTGTCAAGCGTAGAAGTTCTTTTTGTTAAGCAAATTTAAAGACAAGCTTATTCTTTTTTAATGAGCAATAAGTAATCAATGATAGAAGAGTCATTTTATTATTACTCATCGCTAATTACTTATTATTTATAAAAAACGCTCTATTCGTCTAACGGTCAGGACGCCTGCCTTTCGAGCAGAAAATAAGGGTTCGATTCCCTTATAGAGTACTGGATGTGAATAACTGGTCAATATTAAATTGATTTTAATACCATGAAAGTTCAGATAAAAAAAATTGGCCAGTTGCCATTCACACAAATAAAGAAAAGAGAAAAGGACTGTCAAGAGCAGAAGATCTTTAATCAATAAAAACAGACAGCCCTTTACTTTCTACAATAAGTAATGAATAATAAGTAATCAATGATAGAAAAGTAGTTTTGATAATTACTTATCACTAATTATTCATTACTCATAAAATAGGGAAGAGTGGTGTACTCGGTGTGCACGTTAGTCTGAAAAACTAAAGGTACAGGTTCAATTCCTGTCTGTTCCGCAAAACATGAATGATAAGTAATATAATGAGTCATCTTTGATACTTGACTGTTTTTAAGCATTACTCATTACCAATTACTTATTATTCATGAATTAATCTGATTCATAGTGTAATGGGTAGCACACAAGATTTTGATTCTTGGAGTTTAGGTTCGAGTCCTAATGAATTAACAGTTTTACTCTGATAGTGTAATGGTAGCATCTCAGTCTCCAAAACTGATGGTACTGGTTCGAATCCGGTTCGGAGTGCAGTAAATGAATAGTCAATAATGAATTTTTAAAATTGATCATTCAGTAATTAATTATCAACAATCATTTATCAATTATAAATTAAAGTATGTAGAAAAAATGGAAACGCAACAACAAACATGGCAGAATATGAACGGAAAAATATTCCAAGACTCTATCACACAGCTGGTAGAAAAAGCCATTATTCGCGAACAGGCAAACGGACATCGTCTGAAAGTATGTGTGGGATCAGACTCTCACGTATATGGAGAAGCTATTAATTATGCTACAGCAGTAGTGTTTATTCGTGAAGGAAAAGGAGCGTTTACCTTTATCAGAAAAGAAAGAGAAATACAGACAATCAGTATCAAAGAGCGAATGTTGAATGAAGTCAACAAATCTGTTGAAATTGCTTACGCAATCTGTTCTGTATTGGACACTTATGGAGTGGAAATGGAGGTACACGCAGACATTAATACCGATCCTGATTTTAAATCCAATGTAGCACTAAAAGATGCTATGGGATATATTCTGGGAATGGGATATGTGTTTAAAGCAAAACCCTTTGCCTTCGCAAGTTCCAATTGTGCTGATATGATGGTGTAATAATGTGGATGGAAGCAGGGCGAATGAAGCTGGAAGTTTTTAACGTTATGATATCAATTTCCTGTCTTAAATACTAACTTTTCAAATATATCACGTGTTAAGAAAATAACACAAAAAACTAAAAACATGACTCACAATAGAATAGCCGTTATCGGTTTACACGAACAGGAATACGAATATATACGGCAGCATTATGATGGCCTTATGATCTGGCATCAATCCATTCCCATGATAAAAGTTATGGACGGAACTTTATATGTTGAAAAAGCTCAGGGAGTAGGAATGCTTCCGGTAGATAAGGTTGTCTATCACGGAATTTTTGAAGATGATCTCGATTTTATCTCAGGATTGTCTCTTTGGAACGGCCCATGTTTTCCAAATGCTTACGGAATGTTAGAATGCAGATTAAAAATTCCTTGTCTTGCCAAGGCAATGAAGTATTCAAAATTTAATTCCCAAAGAGGATTTATCTCTGCAGGAGCTTATGTGAATACGGATACAGAATTGGTTGCAAAATGGGGAAACTGGCATTGTGGAGAAAACAAACATAAGTTTACAGGAAGCTGGGAAAGTACAGAAAACAGCGTATTGGAACCTTATTTTGAAGGAGATGCAGTAAGAATCTTAAACATAGGTGAAAAATCCTGGCAGATTAAGCTTGAAGGCGATACATGGTTAAAATCCATACACCCTGATGATGCCCAATTCATGGAAATTGATGCAGAGCTTTTACAGGACACTTTAATCTTAAAAGATAAAATAGGAATGGATGTGATCGCGAATGATTATATCGTTCAGAAAAACGGAAACAAACATTTATTGGAAATTAATCATATTCCCAATATTACAAGGTTCGAAGAAGTGAGATTACACTTTTTAAAGACTGTTGTAGATTGGATTCATGAGGACTAGGTAAAGTTCAAAGACTAAAAAATAAAACGATGGAAATGACCAAAAGATTATTGTTTCTGGATGATATAAGATATCCGATTGAGGCATATCGTTATACCAAGCAGGATATATTTCTCAGAAGGGACTGGCATATTGTTCGGAATTACGATCAGTTTGTCAATAGAATCCTGGCAAAAGGACTTCCGGAAATGATTTCTTTTGATCATGATCTAGCCGATGAGCATTACCTGAAAGCAGAAGCTAAAGAGTTTGTTGAAAAAACAGGCTATGATTGTGCAAAATGGTTAGTAGAATACTGTATGGATCATTATTTAGACTTACCAAAATTCTATAGCCATTCCATGAATCCCGTAGGAAAGGAGAATATAGAAAGACTTTTAAAAAACTTTAAAAAACTAAAAAAATGATTTTTAAAACATATAACTCTATAGAAAATGCTTACCAGACCCGAATGATCGATCAGATCAAGATGCAGGGCTTTGGAGATGAGATTTTCATCGTGCAGGAAAAAGTTCATGGGGCTAATTTCTCTTTCTTTACCGACGGAAAGGAAATTAAAATCGCAAAAAGAACAGCTTTCATTGAGAAAGAAGAGAAATTTTATAATGCACACAAAATTTTGGAACAATACAGAAAAAATGTAATTAATTTGTTTCAAAAAGTGAAAACAATATACCCGAATATTGAAACTGTAGTCATCTACGGTGAATTGTTCGGCGGCGGTTACAAACATAAAGAAGTAGAACCTGTAAAAGATGCAATAAGAGTGCAGGCAGGAATTGAATATGCACCTTACAACGATTTTTATGCATTCGATATTAAGTTGAATGGGGTTACTTATTTGGATACGGATATTGCCAACTCAATTTTTGAGGAGACCGGATTTTTCTATGCTAAAACCCTATTTGAAGGAACTTTAGAAGAAGCTTTGACGTTCCCGAATGTTTTCAATTCTAAGATTCCAACCTGGTTGGGACTACCGGAAATGAATAATATGTGTGAAGGAACCATTATTAAAACTCTAAAAACCAGATATTTTGGAAACGGAGCCAGAGTCATTCTGAAAAATAAAAATGAAAAGTGGATAGAGAAATCTAAAATGGTCAAAAAACAAGATAAAATTGTTCAAAAACAACTTAATTTCAGCGAAACTGCTCAGAATATCTGGGACGAAATCCAGAGATACGCAACAGTGAACCGTTTGAATAATGTGGTGAGCAAAATCGGCGAATTCGAACCTAAAATGATAGGAAAAGTGATTGGTCTTTTTGCACAGGACATTTTAGAAGATTTTGAAAAAGATTTTCCGGCAGTTTTTACAACCATTGAAAAAGAAGAACAGAAAAGGATCAACAAAAAGTTGAATTCTTTAGTGATTGATATTGTGAAAGAAGAATTAAATTCAGCAAAAGCATAGATTGGGATTAATGCCAATGAATAAGAGCTTTTGCGGCTAAAACAATTAAAGATGAAAAAGATAAGTACATTATTCAAAAAAGATATAAATAATTTAGGAAGAGTTATTAACGAAATTAATCCTGAAAACAATTGGGTTTTTGATGGAAAAGCTATTGCTACGCAAAAGTTTGATGGTTCTGCATGTGCCGTGATCAATGGTAAATTATACAAAAGATACGACGCCAAAAAAGGTAAAACAGCTCCTGAAGGTGCAATTCCATGTCAGGAAGCAGATCTTACCACAGGCCATCATCCGCATTGGGTAGAGTGTAGCATGGAGAAAAAAGATGATCAGTACTTCTGGGAAGGATTCAATGCGTTGGCCAAATCGGGCAACGTAGAAGAGGGTACTTACGAACTTATTGGTGAGAAAGTACAAGGAAACCCTGAAAATATTAAAGGTCATTTATTAGTAAAACACGGAAATAATATTCTTAGTTTAGAAAGTTTGGATTTTGAATGTATCAAAAACTTTCTGAGCAATCCAGAGAATAATATGGAAGGTATTGTTTTCCATCATACAGCAGATAATCGTATGTGTAAGATCAGGAAATCTGATTTTGGTATACGTAGAAAAGCGATAAAAGAACTTATTGTTTAAATAAAGATGAAGTTTCGGTAATGTATTTTACCGGAACTTTTTTATGTATAAATACAACCACAAGCCCAAAGGAATGTTCAAAATTCCAGTTGAAAAAGTGAAAATTCCCCTCCCTTGGAGAGGTGGCGAAAATTCAAAGAATTTTTGACGGGGTGGTTTTAAAAAAAGAAAAAATGTTACAGGCAGAAATAAAAAGTCTTTTAAAAGAAGACATCAGTATATTAATAAAAGTTCCCAATTCAGGAAAGCATTATTTATGTGATTGCGGAGAAGCAAGTTTGCTGACTGTAAAGGAAGCGCAAACGATATCAGCGATATTCATCAGCCATACGCATATAGATCACTTTTCCAATTTTGACGGCATCTTCAGACATCAGATCGGAAGTGGTGAAAAAGTAATTATTTGCGGACCGAAAAATATTCATCAGCAAATTGAAGCAAGATTAAAATCTTATACCTGGAATTTAATAGATGAAAATGCAATTGAATATGAGATCCACGAGATTGTTTCTAAAGAAAAAATCAATGTTTATACAATTCGTCCTCCTTATTGGAACCTTGAATATATCAACACTCAGCATTTCCTTTTTGAAGATGAATATGTGAATGTAGATTTTGCCATTCTCGATCATAAAACAGATTCTATTGCTTATCTGTTTAAAGAAAAAGATTCAGTGACTTTTCATGAAAATGCTTCTGATTTTAAGAAAGGAAAATGGATCAGTGAATTGAAAACAGCTTTTGAAAATAATGACTTGGATAAAGTAATTGAAATAGAAGGAACATTGTATAAAGCATCAGAACTATTTCATTTGCTGACCCGAAATGAAGGTTACAAACTAGGTGTTATCATGGATCACGCGGCGGATGAAGACAATTATGAAAAAATAAAAGCTGTTTTCAATCATGCAGATAAGGTGTATATTGAAACATTTTATAAAGATACAGATCAGGAATTTGCCAAGATCAATTATCACAGTTTTGCTTCTGCATCAGGGAAAATTATGAATGAATGTAAGGTAAAAGAAGCTGTTCCGATCCATTTTTCAAGAAGATATACGGAAAGTGATCAACAGGAAATCGAAACCGCTTTTTATAAAGCATTTCATAATTAAAAACCTCAGCACCATTTTCACAAAAATCTCAGTTGAAGACGTAATATTCCCCTCCTCCGGAGGAATGTCAAATCTATGATTTGGCGGGGTGGTATCTAGAACCACCAATAACTAAACAATTAAATTAAAAAAAATGAAACCCAATATATTTTTCACAGCTGACCATCACTTTGGTCACGAAAATATTATAAAATTTTCCGAAAGACCCTTTGAGTCTATGGAACATATGAATCAGGAACTGATCAAAAGATGGAATGAAAGAATCAATCCGGGAGATACCGTCTACCATTTAGGAGATTTCAGTCTTGGAAAGCCAGACTTTACAAAGGAAATCTTAGATCAGCTGAACGGAAATATCCATTTGATCAAGGGGAATCACGAGGGGGCTGCTTTAACGTATCCTAAACGATTCGCCTCCATCAGAGATTATCATGAATTGAAAATTGATGAACCTGATAATAGCAACGGAAAACAGAAAATTATTCTTTTCCATTACGCCATGCGTACCTGGAATGGCTCACATCGTGGAGTCTGGCAGTTATACGGACATTCACACGGAACATTGCCGGATGATGAAATGGCATTGAGCTTCGATGTTGGAGTAGACTGTCACGATTTTTACCCGATTTCCTACGAAGAAGTCAAGGAAATCATGAAAAAGAAAAAATGGACACCGCCATTCGGGCCTCGGGAGTAATAGACAGAAGAGTCTGGGAGAAAGAATTTAAACTGAAAATAAATCAATAATTAAATGATGCCATATTTATGGTATCCAGGTTTTTTATGACCTTGTTTATTGACTTTATCCTGCTCTTATTAATACATTGTACACCACCATGAAAACAACTAATGAAATAGTAATTGTCGATCTGGAAGCAACCTGTTGGGAAAATGACAGGATTCCAATCGGACAAAAAGTAGATATTATCGAAATGGGAATTTGTAAGTTGGATTTGATATCCAAAACCATTTCACAAAAACAAAGCATTTATGTCATTCCCGAAAGATCAGAAATCAATAGATTTTGCACAAAGCTGACAGGAATTACACCACAACTCATAGAAGAAAAGGGAATTTATTTTGAAGAGGCCTGTGAGAAGATCAGAGATGAATATGATCCCGAATCCCTTACCTGGGCCGGATACGGAAACTTCGACAGAGAACAAATTATTGAACAATCCGACTGGCTCGGGATAGAAAATCCTTTTTCAGGACAATACCTTGATGTGATGTATGAATTCAAAAGACATTTCAGACTTTATAAACCCATTGGACTGAAAAGGGCTCTGGATTATTTGAAAATGGACTTCGACGGAAATCATCACAGTGGAGCAGACGATGCTTATAATACAGCCAAAATTCTCAATAAAATTTTGGAATAACTCTTTAGATGGAAGTATAAAAATCAAAACTATACATCACTTCCATCTTTTAATTTTAAATAAAAAATAATGAAAACAACAGAAAATATACTCATTATAGACCTTGAAGCTACATGTTGGGAAAACAGACCACCCAGAGGTCAGGAAAGTGAGATCATCGAAATCGGAGTTTGTATCATGAACACAAAAACCGGTAAGATCTCTCAAAATGAGGGAATTTTAATAAAACCTCAACATTCGAAAGTAAGCCCGTTCTGTACGGAACTTACTACGCTTACCCAAAATATGTTGGATACCGAGGGAATTATGCTGGATGATGCATTTGATATTCTGAGAGCAGAATATGATTCCGAAGATTTAACCTGGGCAAGCTATGGAAACTATGATCTGAATATGCTTCAGAACCAGACCAGAAGATTTTATCTGGATTATCCGTTAAGCGATGATCATATCAATGTCAAAACATTATTCGGGCAAACTCATCCTACCATAAGAAAAAGTGTAGGAATGCAGAGAGCGCTGAATGAACTTGGATTTAAACTAGACGGTACCCATCACAGAGGAGTGGATGATGCCAGAAATATTGCTAAGATTCTACATTGGTGCCTGAAGCACAGCTAAGATGCAATACAGAGCATATCATTGATAGTAAGAGACTGTTCCATAGCGATCAGTCTCTTTTTTATGAGCTAATTTTATTTTTATCAGTTATCTTTGATAAAAATTGTATCCTTTGGAGGAACTCGTCGAGCTACTGGAACATACCAACAGAAGTGTTTTCCTGACAGGAAAAGCAGGAACAGGAAAAACTACCTTTCTGAATGATTTTGTAAAGAAAACACGTAAAAAGCATATTATTGTTGCTCCCACAGGGATTGCAGCGATTAATGCCGGTGGAGTAACCATCCATTCGCTGTTTGCTATTCCTTCCCGAACATTTGTTCCTACTACAGAACCTGTTGATCCTAATCTTGCAATGAATATCAACGAACTTTTCCCGCATTTTAAGTACAGAAAAGAAAAACTGGATCTTTTTCGGGAAATAGAATTGATTGTCATTGATGAAGTGTCTATGCTTAGAGCTGATTTATTAGATATGATGGATCATTCATTAAGAAGAGTGAGACGAAACCAAATGCCTTTTGGAGGAGTTCAGTTGTTATTAGTGGGAGATTTATATCAACTGCCGCCCGTTGTAAGAGAGGATTCTGAAAGGATTTTATCAAAATTCTACGAAACCCCCTTTTTCTTTTCAGCCAAAGCTTTGCAGAATGTACGGTTAGTAACAGTGGAATTAATGACAGTCTACCGCCAGCAGGATGAAGAATTCCTGGAAATATTGGATGCTGTAAGGCATACAGACTTCCATGAACTGGATTTTGAAAAGCTGAATTCCCGATACAATCCCGATTTTGAGCCTGAAACTGAAACCTATATTCATTTATGTTCTCATAACCGTATTGCAGATCATATTAACCAGAAAAAACTCAAAGAACTGGAGGCAGAATCTCTATTTTATAACGCCTTAGTAATGGGTGAATTTAAAGAAACCCAATATCCGGTTGAAGAAACCCTGGAGCTTAAAGTAGGTGCACAGATTATGTTTATCAGAAACGATTCCTCTCCCGAGAAAAACTTTTATAATGGTAAGTTAGCTGAGATTTCTTATCTCGATGAAGATACCATTAAGGCGGTATTGGATGAAAGTAAAAAAGAAATTACAGTAACCACCGAAGTCTGGGAGCAGAAAAGATATACGATTGATGCTGATAGAAACATTAAAACCGAAGTTTTGGGAAGCTTTGATCAATATCCAATACGTCTGGCTTGGGCAGTTACCATTCATAAAAGTCAGGGACTGACATTTGATCGGGTAATCATAGATGCCGGAAGATCCTTTGCCAGTGGACAAGTCTATGTTGCATTAAGCCGATGCCGTACCCTGAATGGAATCGTCCTGAAATCTCAAATTTCGAAGAATGCCATACTCAAAGACCATAGAATCGAAGACTTTCAGATATCTACCAATGCTAATGATCATCTAGTACAGATCATTGAACATGAAAAATATGATTACACATTACATAAAGTTCAGATGACAGTAGACGCATCCTGGCTAAAAGAAGCAGTAATGAATTGGAAACAGGTAATTATCGGTGCAAAAATACCAGATTCAAAGAAAATCAATACCTTATTAAATGATTTTGAAAGAGAAAGTGAACACCTTTTTAAAGTAACTGAAAAATTTAAAAAAGTTATCCATCTGAAATTAGCCGATTTTATAAATGGTGATATTCAGTGGGGTGAGATTGAAGAAAAATGCAATGGTGCTGTCAATTTTTTCTACAAAAATGTTGCTGAGAAGTTCTTATTACCTTTGAAAAACCTTTATTCGGAAACAATAGGAATCAAAGGTTTAAAAAACTTCAACGAAGAAACGAAAACATTGCTGTATGACCTTGGAGAGTACATTGAACGATTGAAATCCTGCCACCTGCTGGATATTCCTTTATTCAATCAGGAAACTGAAATAGATACTTCCACAACAGTAGTTAAAAAACCGACCCATCTTATTACTTTTCAACTATTTGATGAAGGAATGCCTCCTTTTGAAATTGCTGAAAAAAGAAATCTCACTCTGGCAACCGTATACAGACATCTTGCAAAGATGGGGTTAACAGAAGTTGAGAGAACTTTTAAACAATAAAAACCGTTTAAAAGTTACACCCTAACTTTTGAGATCAATGCTGTAATTTGATTACAGATAAGATGATTTAACTCCTTGGGAATAGAATGTCCCATTCCTTCCATCAACAAAAATTTTGCATTAGGGATAGAATCTGCAATATCTTTTCCACAATCAGAGTGAAAAATAGGGTCCTGAGTCCCATGGATAACTAAAGTAGGAACGGTTATTCTGTTTAGAACATCCAAAGTATATTGATAGGAAGAAATCGCCAACAGTTGTCTTATCGTTCCATATTTTGTTTTTGAACGGTTTAGTTCTTCTTCAATCATTTTGATTTCTAAACTTTCCTTTAGTTCATATAAATCTCCTGAAATTCTTTTTGCAAAAAGTAATTTTTCCTTGAGATAACCTTCCTTATCGAAGGCTGGATCTATCGGAGGTTTCATCATCATGGCCATCACTTCCGGATCTGAAGGTGGTAATGCAGGATTTAGGGAAGTAGACATGATTATCGTTAATGATAAAACCCTTTCCGGGAAGTATGAGCCCAATAATTGTGCAATAATTCCACCCATAGATCTGCCGGCAAAATGAGCTTGATCAATCTGTAAATAATCGAGTAGAGCAATCACATCCTTTGCCATATCCATTAAAGAATAGGGGATGTCCTCCATTGTAATATGAGAAAAAAACTCCTGATAATTTCCATTGAAATTTAGCCTCTTTTCAGAATGAAAAACAGATCCTCCCGAATCCCTGTTATCAAAACGGATCACTCTGAAACCTCGTTGAACCAATAATTGGCAAAAAGCATCGTCCCAGCGGATCATTTGACTTTCTAGTCCTGAAATCAATACAAGAGTCTGTTGATGCTCAGCGCCTAAAATTTCATAGCATAGATTAACATCGTTTATAGGAGCAATATGATTCATGAGGCATACATTTCACCATCAAGTTTTGATATCGCAGCACGTTCTGCTTTTACAATTTCCTGACGATAATTAACATATTTATTTTCCTGAGCAGGAATAATAGTGACAAATTCAAAACTGAAATGATCACTTCCGCATTCGTTCCAGTCTTGCTGAAGCTGGATATTGTTAAACATATTGCCTTGTAATAAAAACTTCATTTTATTTACCAGTGCTTCCAGATTCAATGCTCCTTTTATATATTGCTTTCCGGTCTTGTTATTTTTCACAGCAAGTACACCCATAGTGATGATATGGTTTTTGGCTTTTTCCCGAAGCTGCTGTTTTATATTATTTTTCATAAAAATCTTTGTATATATTGTTAAAGGCCTGAAACCAGAAATGAGGAGTAATTATAAGACCCAAAATAACTTCCAGCTTCCTTCTTCCTGTTTATTTATTTAATATTTCCACCCAACTCAAATAAAAGCTCGGTCGCCGTTTGTAGCGCTTTATTCTTTTTTGAGGAAATGATGTTCTTTGCTGTATGTTCAGCAGTTACCTGGGCTTCTTCAACTATTCTTTTCCCATTCGCTGTAATAACAACGTAGCTCACTCTGGCATCTCTTTCGTTAGTTTCTCTGGCTACCCATCCTATTTTTTCCAGAGGATTTAGTAAACGGGTAATACCGGAAGCGGTAACCCCTACTTTTTCAGCCAGGTCAATTCTGCGCATTTTACTTTCAGATGACTGGTTGAGGATATAAAGAATTACAAAATCATTAAAACCCAATCCATGGGCACTCAGAGAATCAAGCTTCCTTACCATAACCGATTGAAGTTTATTAATGTTCATTAAAAATAATAATTCAAGGCTTATCATTGAAAAGTATTTGAGTTGTCAAGTAATTATATTTTGCAAATATATACATTTTAATGAATTACAATTGTTTTTTAGAAAATAAATTATTTATTTTTGAGGATTATTTATTTTTAATTAGATTGAAATAGAGAAAATAAGAGCGTGAAATTTCTTAGAGTATATCAGATTTAATATTCCTGGAATTCAATAAATTATGATTATGTTGTGATTTGACGATTGACCGAAGTTTCCCTCTTATTTTTTCAACTTTTGGTTTTTTTTTCAAATTCAGGTTAAAAAGTGTCAATTTTAGCTGAATTTTTTGATTTTTATCTCACATTTTCTTAAACTAGGAGAACCCAATATTGAATTAAAGCAAGTGGTAGAAGTACTTTATTAACTTAAAATTTGTTAAAAAATTCACTTTTTAGGGAAAATTAACCAGCCTGTCTGTCAATTTTTTTTATTTTAGCGATCAAGAATGGATTTATGCTTATTAATGAAGAGTTTAAAGCAATATATTTAAACTATAAAATCAAGGAAATTATACCTTTTCTTAAGAAGCTTACACCAAAAGATAAAAAAGAAGTTGCTTCCATTTTAAAAAAACATATCAATAAAGAATGGGGGCACAATACAATATCTGTGTTAGCTGCTTTGGCGTGTAGTAAAACAAAGGATGAATATGAAAAGTTGAGACCGGGATTTTATTCTATACCGGTAGAACTAGTCGATGAACTCTTTGAAACCTATGTTCCTGATTGGATGGGAGAAAGCTATTTATTTCTTGATGGATTTGATTATCTGAAAGTCTTGGAATGGGAGCAGAAAAATTATCTTACCATTCAGGATGAAATCTGGGCATCATTGCTTTCCTCATCATCAAGAACAGAAGAAACATTGTTTGCGTATCCAGTAACACTGGAATCCCATATTTGGTTTTTATTTGAACATGAATGCAGTGTTACATCTGTTTATCGCGAAAGAAGTTGGAAAGATGTATTGAAAAATCTAGTGCTGGAAAAGAAAATAGACCGTTCCAGAGTACTTAAAGCAAGTCTTGCTGCTATCAATTTCAATTTTTCAAAAGAACATAATACCTGGTTCCTTGAGCTTTTTGCCTATTTGGAACCTACTCATAAAGAAATTCTGGAATTACAGGATGAATTGTTTATGATCTTTCATTCCACACAGCATTCATTGTTTCCGGGAATATTAAAGATTATCAATCCGGTAATTACGGAAAAAGATTTTAAAACAGAAGATTTTTTACAGGCTGCTGCATCATTAATGACCCTACCCACAAAGAATATTATTAATGGTTTGCTTCAGGTTCTGGAAAAAATGGCAAAAGATCATCAAAAATATCATGAAGCAGTATGTCTGTTTCTCATGCCTGTCTTTTTAAACAAAGATAAAACCCTTCAAACCAAAGGAGCAAAGATCATTGTTAAATACGGAGATCCGAAATCAAAAAAAATCAGGACAGAGCTGATATTTTATACAGCTTCTCTTCTTTCTGATACCCAGACTTTACTAGGTAAATTTCTTATAGAAAATGAAACCAATGAAAATAAGGATGAACAAAATTATGAAGCGGCTCCATGGCATATTTCACAGCCTATACCTCCCGTAGAATCCATAGATGACTTTATTTTCCTGGCTTCTCAGATTTTCAATAATAATGAAACCTATCATATTGATCTGTTTTTAGATGCTTTAATAAGATTTAATGATACTTTTAAAGAAGAACATTTTAATCAGCTTGAACCTACATTTAATGCTGCATTCAAAAGAAAAGAAACGGTAGGATTTCAGCATTTGCTGGCAACTTTTGTGATTAATTACGGACTGCTGAAACAAAAGAATAAATCAAAAATATTCTCAAGTGCTTATTTAGGATTTCCAGCACTCGAAAACTGGAGTGAAAAAAGAACCCCTTTTATTTTCAAAGCATATCAACAGCTTCTGTTAGGTATATTTGAATTTTTAAAAGAGAATAAACAACTTCCGTTACTTTCAGTTCCGGAGTATACTCCTTGTTGGATAACCATTAATACTCTTGTAGATAAATTGAAAGTATATCAGCAGCAAAAAGAAAAGCCTATTCCTTTTGATCTTGAGATTGCACAGCTTAGGGTGGAAAAAGGAAATCTGAAAAAAGGAGAACTATATGCTAAAGAACAACTTCATGAAGACTATTTTGATCTTCTTAAACCAGTTTTTGAGCAAAATTATTTTTCAGAACGTTATAAAAAAGAATTCATTGATGGCGGCTTCGATTGGAAGCTGGGATATAAAAAGATCTATAAATGGAATAATACAGAAGAAGTTCCTGAATCATTAATCACTATTGATAATAACAAGGAATTGCCGGAACATACCTCATTCCTGGGGCATCTTTTCAATTCTTATCATGCAATGTATCAGGATGATCTGATTCGTAGTTTGTATGCAGCACCTTATTTTTCCGGGTCTTTAGCCGCGAGAAAATATAATGGTGATTTGTCTTGTTCTGCCTATCAGTATGATATAAAAGGAAATATAGAATTTCTGGATGCCTGGATGAAACTGAATCTTCCTTTTCAGTCTGTACATTATTTAGTACTGTCTGCAGGATTGTTTCATAAGGATAAAACCTTTTCTGGTATGGCTTTTGAAGCCCTAGTAAACAAGGCTGGTTCAGAAGATTTTAATATTCAGGAGCTGGGAATTATCATGGGCAAAAAGGTGAATTTCGAATGGGCTCCCATAAAAAGGTTTACCGATGGATTATCCGGATTTATCAATTTGAGTTCCAGTCATAACCAAGCCTTTGAAAAACTGTTGATCTCCATTCTTTCAGCAGTTGAAAAACCGGTTTTTAATTTAAAAAAGCTGTTAGAGCTTTATTATGAACTTCTGAATCAAAACAGAACCCAAGTAGACGAAAGCGTTGCTGAGGTTCTTAAAGAATGGGAAAACGAAAATAACCTGAAAAAAATTATACATCAAATTAAAACACATGAAAGAAAGACTTTATGATATCCTTAATGAGGAAAAAATACATGAGATTGTCCCTTTTTTGCAACAGCTTACAGCCGAAGAAAAGCAGGCATTAGTGCCTACAATAAAAAAAATGGATCGTGAGATCAACAAGATCATCATGACCAAAAACTCTTATCATACAGCAGGTTCTGTGAATCAGCATTCTATTATTGATATTGCATCATTTATCTGCATGGATCAAAAGAGTTTTGGTAAAAATTACTGGAGCCTTTTCCGTAATATGGAACAGACGGAAAAGATACTGGAATGGGGATGCCCGGATTGGTTCTCCGATTTTATCAATGATTCTATAGATGCTGAGTTTACTGCTTTTAATTATCAGAATATTTTAGGATGGACAGAAAAAGGCTATATCCAGCCAAAACCTGAATTGTTGGGGCATCATCTGAGTAATTATCCTACAGATCTGGATCAGCATCCTGAAACACTCAATACTCATTTTTGGTATCTGTGTGAGTATCCATCCAAATCACTGCCATTCCAGAAAGAATGGTTCCCATTAGTTCAAAAGCTTGTCACAGAGCAAAAAATTGAAAGAAAAAGATTTTTAAAAGAATGCCTGCTGGCATCTAATAGAAATTTTAACAAGAACGTGACAGGCTGGTTTATGGATGCTTTTACCGCTTTAAAACCAACAGAAGATGAATTGATAGATCTTCAGGACGAGCTAATGGCCGGGCTAGCATCTGTACAGTCAAAAGCCGTCAATACAATTCTCATTCATTTAAAGAAAATAGTAGGAAATTCTGCTTTCAAAAGCGATGAATTTGCTCATTACCTTCCCAATCTGTTGAGTTTGGAAGTTAAAACGGTCGTTATGAGCAGTCTTACTTTAACGGAAAAAATCTTTCAATATAAAAAATTAAACCCTGAAATATTAGGACTTGCATTAACTTCTGCTTTTGTAAGTAAAGACGATGGAATACAGTCGAAGGCAGCCAAAATTATTTTGAAATATATTCCGCCATCTGAAATGATAAAGGAATCCCTTTCTCATTATTCAGACAATATACTGACGAATGTGCGGACTCTTTTAGATACTTATATAGAAGAAAAACCACAGGAATTGGAAGCAATAGTTTCTGAAAAAGTATTCCTGACTACCGAAGAAAATAAAGTTACGGTACTCGAAAGCTTTGAAGATTTGATGTTCTTTCTTCCTCTGGCCATAGAAGACCCTTATAGTCATCATTGTGACGTTGCTTTATGTGGATTCGCCCGTTTTGCCAATGATGTTAATGAAGAATCTGTGAAATTGATAGAACCGGTTTTCCTGAAAGCCTGTAAAACGATTGCCAAATGGGAAGTTCCGTATCTGAACGTCCTGCTATGTAATGTTATCATTAATTATGGACTGAATTTATTAGAAAAATATCCGATTCAGCTTAAAAACCTGGATAAAATATATGAGAAAACAAGCAGTGAGGAAGCTGCAAGAGAGACCTATTCAAACTATCAAAAGAAACTGGGCGCAATAACGGAAGTGGGAGCTGGAAGTCCGGTTATGAAAGCCTTTAAAGAACTTGCAATATATATTTATGAAAAAATAAAGGCAGGAGACAGCGTTCCTTTATTATTTGCCATTACTCATGCTCCTTGTTGGATTTCTCCGGTTACTTTAGTAGAGAAACTGGAAATATATCAGAATAAAAATATTGAGCCTCATCATCTTGATATGCAACTGGCATTACAGAGATGTGCTCTGGATAATACAGCAGAAGCATTACAGCTGGCTGAGCAACGATTAAAAGGAGAGTACAAGGATCTGCTGCTTTTCTTCTTTGGTAAAAATACTGAGCCAAAAGGAAAATTTGAACATCCCGCATGGTGGATGACTGCCGGTTTTACACGCTCTCCGAAAACTACTTTCAAAGAGTTTAGCAGTTTTGGATATCATACGATTCCAGTAGAATTTTTTTCTGGAATGTATCAATGGAAAACCATTGACAGTAAGAAAAATTCGTATTATCCGGCTGAGCTGAACATCGTGATCCCAAAATATCATTTTGAAAAAAGAGAAAATCCATTACTTCTGGAATATTTTATTGCTGAACCAAGAGAACTTTCCGAAACCATTGGGATGATGTGGTGCTTTCCGAATACCTTGGGCAATGCTTTAGCCAAAGTGATTAAAAGCTGTCTTTTCTACTCCGGTATTGCTGAAGTTTACGAAAGAAACCTGGTGTTGAATACAGCACAGGCCCTTTACCAGGTTAAAAAACCTTTGGATGAAATGGGATGCCTGTTTCTAGGAACTATTTTCCTGGATGGTGATAAAACAATTCGTGGAACTGCTGCTGAAATTTGGTTAGAACATGTTTCTCATAAGATGATGAATAATGCACAATTAGGAAAAGTGATCGGTATCCATGAAAAGCTGGAGTGGGCCCCTGTGAAAAGATTTACAGATCTTATCCAACATCAGATGCTGAATGTAAGTAAAAATCATAATATTGCACTCGAAGAATTAATCTCCAATATTTTGCTTCAGATGGATAAACCTATTACCAATCTGAAAAAGCTGTTGGAAGTGTATCATGAAGTATTGGCTTTAAACCAGTCGGAAGCCGATAAAAAAGTAATTGAAAAACTCAACGACTGGAAAGAAAACTCGAGCCTGAAGAAAATCTGCAATCATCTTCTAAAAAAATAAAACTATGGAAGATATGCTTACCTATAATTACTCAAGATCCTCCTCCTTCGTAAAGAAAGATGCTCTTGAGGAGCTGTTTCTTGCTCAATATAGTGAGATACAGAAAAAGACTGATGTTCCCTGTTTTTTCTGGGGGAATGTAGGTCAGCCTTTTATATTAGCCCGTTGCCTGATTGCACTTTCCAATATCGTAAAATCAAGTTTCAGTTTGTCTCCGTTTCAGATGGCCCTGTTGAAAGATCCCATCGTGACAGCCGGAAATCACAGGCTTCGTTTCGAAGGTTTTTCACATTGTGCCGGAGTTTATGCCCGTGTAGATGTTCTTCCTGATGGATTGGATGGTGAGTTTTTGGAAAACGGGACCACCAATGTAGACTTTAATCAGCCTATGATCACTGCTTTGGGAAGCATTCGTCCCAATGAAAGAATTATGCTTTCTGTAGGGGAAAAAGAAGTCGGACTCTACAAAGAAGAAAAAAAAGTGGTGGAAAGAAAAGTGCCGTTGCCTGTAAAATGGATCAAAGGTCTTGGAACCGTTCAGATCTACCTTTCGGAATCAGAAAAACAGCATACTTTTAATAAAATACAGACCCAGCAGCTGTTCAGAGGAATGCCGAAAGGGGTGGTGAAAACAGATTATTACCTTATGGTGAGAGGAAATAAACCTATGTTTTCTCCTGTGAGATCTGCTGATGCCGTTTGTATCGGAGGGCTTCACAGGCTTCGTTTATTGGAGCCTTTGCTGCCTTATATAGATTATATGCAGGTTTTCTCACATCCGAATATGCAGTCTACCACCTGGCAGCTTTACATGGGGAATATAAGATTCAGTTTTTCTTTATCAAGAGAAAGCTGGAGAGGGTTTTCTGGAGAAGGAGCAGTGCTAAATAGTCTGACTGCTGAGGTTTCAGATGAATGGATCGATGCCTTGGATAAATATGCTTATGCCAATCAGTCATTCAACGCAACCGTTTTAACATTGGAAGAAAATCTTAGCTTGAGTAAAGCAGATAACGTGACCGGAAGACTGGCCGCAATGGGATTACTGGGCTATGATCTTGATGAAAATGCATTTTTCTATCGTAGGCTGCCTTTTAAACTAAGCCGTATTTTAGGCTTGAATCCTCGTATGAAAAATGCAGAAAAACTTATCGAAGACGGAAAAGTAGAGATTTTAAACAATAGTAAGGTGAGAACGGAAGCCAGGGTAGAAGGTACTGGAGTACATCATACTGTAATTCTTGAAGAAGGTAAAGAACGCTGCACCTGTGAATGGTTCAGTAAGTACCAGGGCGAAAGAGGACCTTGTAAACATGTTTTGGCTGTGAAGAAACTTGTCAATAGCTAATAACAGATATATTTTGCCACGAATGCTAAATTAATTTATCCATGCGTTCGTGGCTTAAACAATCAACTCTGTGTTCGATTCATCCATTCTTCGTATGAAAGAACACCTAATTCAGGGTTGCTGTCTCCTTCAAGAATAGAAATAAATTCCAACTGATTGCCATCAGGATCATTAAAATAAATAGCCAATGCAGGCATCCATGCAAATACCATGGGCTCTATACTTCCGTTTTTCAGAAAGTTGTAAGGCTTTAAATTCTTATTTTCTAAAAACTTTACAGAATAATTTAGGATATCTTCTTTTGTACTTGTAAAAGCAAAATGTCTTGTTTGCAGATTCTCCTTCTGCTCCCACAATCCAAGCATAAACTCTTTTTCTTCTCCTACCCATAGAAACGCAATTGGTCTTGTTTCATCTCTATGTGCCAATCTTAATCCCAGCACTTCAGTATAAAACTGAATACCACTTTCCAAATCACTTACCTGAACATGCGTTTCGTATAATCCTTTAATCATAGATTTAATTTTAATACACACAAAGCTAGATAAGATTCTTCTAAAAGCCTGATAATACCGATTTCTTTCATAGAAATGAATGATAGAAGGAAAATATGGAGGATTATGGGAGAAGTAAAAGATAAAGTAAAAAGTTTTGCCGTTAAACAATATTTATTCATACGGATATCAACATCATTAATAAATCAAAATTCAATTGGCTTTAGCCAAAACATAAATAAAAGCACCCAAAATCTGCGAGAGTTTTAAGCCGTATTATATCAATCTATTGAAAATATAAAACCATTTTTTTTTAAAAAAATCATCTACGCAGAAAGGTTGCGCAATAGGGTCCTTACTTTGCATCAGAAATCAGAGAGGAAGCATCAATTCCTCCCATGTTTAACAATAAAAACAGTAACTCATGAAATTTAACTTTCTAAAAAAAGAGAAAATAGTGGTCACCAACCACGAAGGTGCAAAAGCATATGTGATGACACCTGCAGAAGAATTGTATAGTGCTGTGGTTACAACAGGACTGTCGAATATTACTTATGAAAAAGGAAATGACAGATTGGAGAGAATACAGTCTCTGATTCAGAAAACCGACCCTGAATTTGTGGCAAAGCTTGCTGTATATGCAAGAAAAGAGATGCATCTGCGTTCCATTCCATTGGTTTTAGCCACAGAGCTGGCAAAAGAGGCTTCCGGTACTGATCTGGTGAGCAGAACGGTACACGGAGTCATCCAAAGAGCGGATGAAATCACTGAACTATTGGCATATTACCAGCTTGCTAATGTAAGGACAGAAACCAAAAAGCTGAACAGATTATCAAAGCAGATCCAGAAAGGTCTGGTGAAGTCTTTCAATAAATTTGATGAATACCAGTTCGCTAAATACAACAGAAAAGGAGAAGTAACCTTTAAAGATGCCTTGTTTTTGGTTCATCCAAAAGCAAAAGATGAAAATCAACAGACTATTTTCAATAAGATTGTCTATGATATTCTAGATACTCCTTATACATGGGAAGTAGAGCTTTCAGTATTGGGACAGACAAAATTTGCAGATGAAGCGGAAAAGAAAAAGGCTTTCAAAAATAAATGGGAGGAACTGATCTTTAGTAATAAACTGGGGTATATGGCCACCTTGCGAAACTTAAGAAATATTCTTGAATCAGAAGTTTCTCCAGAAGCAATGAGTAAAGTGTGCAGCTACCTGTCAGATGAGAGAGCTGTAAAAAATTCAAAACAATTACCATTCCGTTTTCTTGCTGCGTACAGAGAATTGAAAAACGTAGATTCACCTTATCTGTCTTCGGTTTGGAATGCCTTAGAAGAAGCAGTCCTGGCAAGTGCGCAGAACATTAAAGGTTTCGGATTCAATACTTCAGTAGTGATTGCGGCGGATGTGTCAGGGTCTATGCAGAAATCAGTTTCTCCCAGAAGTAAAGTCTTGTTGTACGATATTGGTTTGCTGATGTCTATGATTCTGCAGTCGCAATGTCAGAATGTAATTACGGGTATGTTCGGTAACCGGTGGTTGAGAACTCCAATGCCTAAGCAGGGTGTTCTTCAAAATGTAGATGCATTATACAAACGTGAAGGTGAAGTAGGCTATTCTACCAATGGTTATCTGGTGATTGAAGACCTTGTCAAAAGAAAGGAAATTGTAAATAAAGTAATGTTATTCACAGATACCCAAATGTGGGATAGCAGCAGAAGAGGAAACTCTTTTGAAGATAGCTGGAACAGGTATAAGATGATAGCACCAAATGCTAAACTCTATATTTTTGATTTGGCAGGCTACGGCAGACAGCCTATTGATATCAAAAGAAATGATGTATACCTTATTGCAGGTTGGTCAGATAAGATTTTCGATGCATTGAACGCGTTGGAAGATCAGAAATCAGCAATTGAAATGATTGAAAAAGTAGTGCTGTAAAAGGCACTGCTTTCTATTGAAATTCAAAGTTCATTATGATGATCAATGGGAGTTTAGAAATCATTAGTATATTTAGGAGCTTATTCCTGCTTTCCGCTATATCTTTTTTCGCCTGGCCGAGGCCAATTCAGAAAAAGGATGCCGCTGCAATCGGGGCTAGTAAATGAAGAGATGTATTATGATAGAGCTTATTAACACCATTGAGATTAATCCTTTAAAATATTCCAAAGAAGACTTTGAACTGCCAGAAATTGCTGATTATCCTGATCCTGAAGAATATTTTTTGAAGTTTACAGAAACTGCTTCCCGCCTTACCCTCAATTGTAATGAAATCCAGAAAGGTTCCAACCTTGTCAATATTGAAAACATTGATGATGAAAGTCTGGAGACAATTGTAGTCGCAAAACTCACCGAAGTAGAATTTGATGACCCAGATGAAAGAGGATTTGTACTCTCTTTTGATGGGGGAATTGTATTAAAAAAAGATGATGAGGTGCTTATTCAGCCAAGTTGCTGTGGTGATCTTGAGAATATAGAAAACTGGGAGAAAGTTATTGAAAGAAGATCTTCCGCCTGGGGAGAAATATGGATTGGACATCCCTGGATTTTCTATAAAAGAGAAAACGGAATGATTAGTTTCTCAGAGTATACAGAAGCCAATATTAATGAGGTGAAAGATGTGAAAACAAAATTTGGAGTGGAAGAATCAGAATTTCAAAATGAATTAGACAAAGTAATACAGCATCAAATCCATTTTAAAAATAGAGTTTTAAATATTTTGAAAAAGATGAATATTGAAAATGCCGAAAGAATTTCAGAATTCATGTCCGGGATTAAATAAAAATTCAACTGCGTAAAAAGAATGCGTACTTAGCGTATAATTTTGAAGTATTAATAATACCGGTGTCGTAAGAAAGGTCTACTTCGATTCTAAAACTGACAGAGCCTTTCGTCAAATTACCCGGTAAAACAAACCAATGCCGTCCGTAAGAGTTTCATCGTCAACTTCCATTGAAACTAATTACTCTTACAATATATTGCTTGGTTTTTATAAAAAATGAACCGCGTAAAAAGAATGCGCAGTAACCATATAAATTTGTAACATCAACTGATAACCATGAATAACTATAAAACAGATCTTAAAGAAGCAGTGTATTGAGGCTAATACTCAATACTCATGAAAAAAATTAAAAAATTAAAACAAACCTTCGGAACCAGTGTGTATGAATTGATTGATTTTCCGAAGAAAATTTCCGGAGTACAGATTTCCAGACTCCTGTATGGAAATGATTTGGGCTGTTCGTATTGTTTTCCACATGGCTTTGAAGTGGTGAATGCAAAAGAAACCAAATTTCAGCGAAATTGGAAGAAATACAGAAGAACCCAATGGAAAAACGAATAGCAAGTGCCGTAAAACAGAATTACTTCGTGGGGTAACAGAAGTATAGGTTCAAGTCCTGTTCTGCGGAAGCAGATGGTGTAAAGATAGCACGCCGTTAATATGAGTCTGTTTAACTGATTGCCTTGCTTTTTTCAATGTGATTTAGGAATTATATTTGAATCTAGTACAAATAAAGAAGTTAAAAATCAGGTGTCGTCTTAGAATCATACTTCGAGATTGAATAAACATTGGGTCGCAGGTTCGAATCCTGCCTTTTCCCCCGAAAAGGAGAAGTAGCTCAGCGGGTAGAGCAAATGCATGAACGATTCTAAAAAAATTACCCTGATTTGTATAAAAGAGTGCCGTAGAAAAGGCTTACTTCGGTTTATTTGGTTCGACTCCAGAAAGATCATGACAGTGGTCTGTAAATAAATGTCTTTTCAAAAATTGCCTCTTTTTTTAAAAAAAATAATACAATGAATATACCTGAAGACTTAACAGAATTTTTATACTGGGTGAAAGAACGTACAGAGAAAATTTGGTCTGTAAATGATGAGAATTGTCTCAAAGGATTTTACGGTGCTAAATGGCAAGGGCTTTCAGATGAACAAATTGATGAGGTCCAGAGGAAGTATGAAGTACAGTTTACACCAGAGCATCGGGAGTTTTTTAAAGTCCTTCATGCTATTGACAGGAAAGAAATTATAGAATATGAAGATGAAGGAGAAATTATTGCTGAGGAATATATCTTTTTTTATAACTGGCTTGAGCATGAAGAAGAAATTAGAGAAGTGATGAGAGCTCCTTATGAATGGATGCTTTCCGATATTGATTCTGTTAATAAAGTATGGCTGAAATCCTGGGGAATAAAACCAAAATCTTCTGAAAGAAGAAAAGAAATTTTTTCCGAATGGTTTTTCCATGTTCCTGTACTTTTACCTTTGAAAGGTTTCAGGTTTATTGTAAGTGATAAAAACCTCAGATGGCGGCCGGTGCTTTCGGTACGTGGTTCGGATATCATAATCATGGGTTGGGATTTCAGAACTTATTTATTAAATGAGCTAAGGAATCATCTTGATATCCATATCGAAGTCTTTGATGAAGAAGACCAAATGTTTTATCCGGAACTTATTGATGAGGTTCAGCAAATATTTGATGAAAATTTTAAATATGATGAAACTAAAGATATTCCCTATCTTAAAGAAATGATCATGTATTGGTCTTCAGGATGGAAAGGTTTTGGATTAAATTATTATCCTGAAAATGTAAAAGGGGGACGCCCAATTGTTAAAACATATATTGCAGAAGAAGAAAAATAATTTTTTTAAGAATTATCATAAAAACAAACAAGTGCCGTAGAATAGTGTTACTTCGCTCATTACGACGGGGACACGGGTTCGAATCCCGTCTTTTCCACTAAAATATAGGAAAAGTAGCTCAGCTGGTAGAGCACGACATCACTATTTGCTTGTTGCCTTGTTTTATTATTTTAATATCATATTGACAAAAAATTAAATAAACGAAGCCAAAAGCGGGGAGAAGGAAATAGTCTTTGTATCGTAATTTTCTATAAAGTCAGGCAGAGTATTCTTTCAGACTTTAATAACTTCCTTTCTTCCCACCTCAAGCTTCCTTTCTATAAATTACAAGTGTCGTTAGGAAAAAGTTCATCGTACCATTTGAGGGAGGAATAGCGAAGTCGGTCACTCCGGCAAGGCTATCCGGTTCGACTCCGGCTCACGTAAGCCCTGCTTTTTCCTTGCTATTACCTTTATAAAAAGCCGATAAGTTATTTATCGGCTTTTTTCATAGCTTGTTCCAACTCTTCTTCAAACATCAGTTTCCATTTGGAGAGAGTGGTTCTGCTGATCTTATATTTTTTAGACATATAACTCGTAGAGTGCCCATGCTTCTTTTGATATTCAAGAAGTTTAAGCATCGTTTTTTTGTCATAAGTCTTTAGCTTTTGATTATTTTTCTGGCCTTCTTTGGAAGGTTTAAAAAGCTTTTCATTGAATTTCAGTACATCTTCGCTGGTATCCAGCTTTCCTAAAAGTTCCTTTATTTTAGGATCTTTTAGCTTATCCGGATATTCCATCTTAAGCATGTCCTGGTATATCTTTTTATAATTGGGACGCATTTTTATCAATTTATCCGTTAATATCACTTTTCTGAAGCCATCGATGAAGCGTACTTTTAGGAATAGAGTACTCCTTAATCACTTCACTTTGAGTCATATCTCCAGAAAGAATTCTTTTCATAATGAATTCCTTAATTTCCTGAGTATAAATGTTTTTTCTGAAGTAAGGAATTTTATCAGATTTCTGTTGATTTTTATGGGCCGCCGCCGGTGGAGCATATAAAATCAGGTGAGAACTGTAAAGTCTGAAGAAATCATATTCCAATAATTTGCTCCATCTCAGAAGAAGATCTGCATCTATTGATCTGCTGTTGTACATTCCTTCTATGGCATCTTCATCTTTGCCCAGGAATTTACATATCCTCTCCATAGTTATTTCATTTTCATCAACCCTCTCCTTAATAAACTTTCCAATATGGATCTCTTTGTATAACATTTTTATTTAATATTATCTATTTATTACAACTTATACATTCAAAAACGTGAAATAAGCAATATATATTACTCCAAATTACAACGTGTAATTCATCGAATTTTGAGATGAAGAATCAGAGCGCTATTCAAAATTTTGAATACCTGTAATGAGATGATAAAATTTTAGGAAACGGTTTAGGACAGCTTAAATTAAAAGGATATGTTTATCTACCTTTAGGTATATGCATTATTTCCAATGGTTTTATGGCTCATCTTCTCTTTCAAACTTCTTTTCTCTTCCATTTGTGTAAATAATATATTACCTATTAACGTTGTTTCATGCAATTCTATTTACGTTAAGCTTTTGTGTTGAAAGGTTGTAAGTGTTTTGACAACCAGTTTTTTATGTTTAGAATATCTTGTTTAGTACCAATAATCTGCTTAATTGCTTTCAAATTTAAACAAAAATTAGAAGTAAAGATGAGTGGAAATCTAAAAAAGTTTCTTTATGGGCAGATTTTAATTAAAATTAACATATTATGTGAACAGATGTGTGAAATAAATTGAGAATAATAGTATTTCATAAAAGTTGGGAAGAAAAAATTGTATACCACTCATCAAGTATATACCTTTGCAGTTCAATGAAAAATACCATCAGCTTATTCGATTTTTCGAAAAAAATAAATTACAAAAATGAATTGCTGGCTGGCTTTACCGTAGCCATGACCATGATTCCTGAATCGCTTTCATTTGCTATTCTGGCAGGGCTTTCTCCACTTACAGGATTATATGCAGCCTGCTTGATGGGAATTGTAACAGCTGTTTTAGGAGGACGTCCGGGAATGGTTTCAGGTGGGGCCGGAGCTACTATTGTTGTTCTGATAGCTCTTATAAAATCTCACGGGATAGAATATCTTTTTGCAACCGTTGCTTTAGCCGGAATTTTTCAGATGCTGGTCGGGATATTTAAACTTGGGAAATTTGTCAGACTTATTCCACAACCCGTTATGTACGGATTTTTGAACGGATTGGCGATCATCATTTTTATGGCGCAGGTCGAACAATTTAAAGTTACAGATGCCAATGGAGTGATAGGCTGGCTTCAGGGAACGCCTTTATATATTATGGGCGGGCTTACCGCACTCACCATTGCCGTAGTTTACTTCTTCCCTAAACTTACAAAAGCAGTTCCGGCATCTTTAGCTGCTATTATTGTCGTATTTGCTGTAGTTCTTGGATTCAATATTCAAACGAAAACAGTAGCAGATATTGCCCATATCAGTGGAAATCTTCCAAGTTTCCATATTCCCCAAATTCCATTTTCCATAGAAACGCTGCAGATTATTTTTCCTTATGCATTGATTATGGCTGGAGTAGGTCTTATCGAATCCTTACTGACTCTATCGATGGTGGATGAAATTACCAATTCCAAAGGAAATGCCAACAAAGAATCAGTAGCACAGGGATTAGCTAATATTACCAATGGGTTTTTCGGCGGAATGGGGGGCTGTGCAATGGTTGCCCAGACCTTAGTGAATCTTAATGCAGGATCCAGAGCCCGATTATCAGGAATTATTGCTTCCATCATGATTTTACTTATTATCCTGTTTGGGGCGCCTGTTATTGAGAAAATTCCGATGGCAGCGTTAGTAGGTGTAATGATGATGGTTTCTATCAGTACCTTTCAATGGGTTTCTATCCGGATTGTAAATAAAATGCCGAAATCAGACATATTTGTTGGAATTACTGTAGCTTTAATTACAGTAGTGCTGCATAACCTTGCATTAGCAGTTCTGGTTGGAGTGATTATTTCAGCTTTGGTTTTTGCCTGGGATAATGCCAAGAGAATCCGTGCGAAAAAACATACAGATGAAAACGGGGTTAAACATTATGAAATATATGGCCCTTTGTTTTTTGGCTCAGCAACAGCTTTTGCAGATAAATTTGATCCGATGGACGATCCTGATGAAGTGGTAGTAGACTTTAAAGAAAGCCGTATTGTAGATATGAGCGCGATTGATGCTGTAGATAAATTATCAAAAAGATATAAACAACAAGGGAAGACATTATTTCTTCGCCACCTTAGTGAAGACTGCCGAAAAATGCTGAAAAACGCCGAAGCTGTAGTAGAAGTCAATATTCAGGAAGATCCTACCTATAAGGTCATGCCGGAAAAATAATAGAAAAGTCAATAGTGAATTTTGCTTTACAAGTGAATAGTGAATTTTTGAAATACTGTCAAGATTGACAAGCTAAGCAAATTCTCATTCACTATTCCCAACATAACACAATTAAATTCCCATAACCAAACAAAGACTGTAAGAAAGCCCTACAGTCTTTATTTATTGCTATGTATTCATCTAAATCATAAAATATCTTAAAACAGAGATAGAAGGTAATACGTTTATGATAAAAATTTTATCTTTGGGAAGAATAGAGAATTAAACACTTTTTGATGATTAATAAATTTTAAATCTTTTTCAAGAAGCTAAATAAAACTTTTAACTTAAAACATATTGAAAACAGATATCGACATTCATAACCACTGTCATTTTTCCTTTGACCTGTGGCTTACCCTAATCAAATCTCATCCTGAATTTAAAACAAAAAGAGTTGAGCTGTTCTCCTCATTTTTTAATCTGGATGTACCGATTGAGGTGGTTGCAAGAACTGTAAAATATTACGATGATCTTTGCAATACTATTAATGAGGTTACAGGAGGGAATATAGATACTTTTGAGATCTATCTGATGATTTTGGGAGCATTAAATAATGTAGATATAAAGCTTTTTGATAAAGAAAAACTTAATGAGTTTTACGAAAAAAGTGAAGAATTGTTTTTAGAATATAAACCTGTTATCATTTTTGAAAATATTCATGATTTTTTTGATGAAATTAAAAATCAGGGAAAAACTATCAATATTCTGAGTAATACAGGATTTATCAAAGGAAAAACAATGAGAAAGTTTCTGATTCATGAAAATTTGGATCAGTATATTGATTTTCATATTTATTCTGATGAAATCAACTGTTCAAAACCGAACCCGCTTATTTTTCAGGAGGTGAAGAATAGCCTTAAAAATCAGGATCTTCCGTTGCACCAGATTTTACATATTGGTGATAATCCTGTGGCTGATTATAAAGGAGCTACAGACTTCGGGTTCAGCGCACATTTACTTAAACACTAACCATAAACATGAACAAAAGGTACAGCTTACACCACATTCATTCAGCAGATGAGTTCACTTTCTCACCGGCAGAATACAGCTATTTCAAATATGGCGATAAGTCGTATGCTGAAAAATTTGCAAAAGAATTATTCGAAGGATTTATTTCCGAAAATGAGGAACTTTTTAATACAGATAAAGAAATTGTAGTACTTCCAAGCCCTTATATGGCAATTCCTACAGCTTCTAATTTCTTATGTTTTTATTTTAAAAAACATTTGGATTTTTATCTGTTTCAAAAAGAAAAAAAATCAAGTATCTTATCAAAAATCAATAGAAATCATACCTATATCACAGATTATGGTAATCTTAATTTTGAAGATCGTAAAAATCTGATTGCCAATGATACATATTACATTGATAAAGATTTTTTAAGAGGAAAACTTTGTATTTTTATAGACGATATAAAAATTACAGGAAGTCATGAGTTTACAGTGAACAAAATTCTGGATGAATATGAAGTAGAAGCAGACTTTATGTTCCTGTATTACGCCGAACTGATGAATTTTGATCTGGATCCTAAAATTGAAAACTTCTTCAATTATTATGCAGTGAAAAACGTAATGCACATCACAGAAGTGATGAATAAGCCGAGTTTTCAGTTCAATACAAGGATTGTAAAATATATTTTAGGCCTGGATTCAAGTAATTTTGACTATCTTACGTCTAAAGTAAAAAAAGAACAGATGGATCTCCTGTTAGAGTTGGCCATCAGTAACAATTATCATTTAATAAAAGAATATAAAAATAACATCAATACTTTAACACAAACGGAATTATATTATGGCTATTAACTTACAAAAAGGACAAAGAGAAAATATTAACGCCCCTAAATTTACTGTAGGTTTAGGATGGGATATCAATAATACTTCTACAGGAACAGCATTTGACCTTGATGCTTCTTTATTTTTATTAGGAGATGACAAAAAATTAGTTTCAGATAATCACTTTATTTTTTATAACAACCTTGAATCTCCCGATAAAGCAGTAATTCACACTGGAGATAACCTTACAGGAGAAGGATCTGGTGATGATGAACAGATCAAGATTGATCTTACAAAAATTGATGATGCAATAAAGGAAATTACTGTTGTAGTAACCATTCATGATGCAGATTCAAGAAGACAGAACTTTGGACAGGTAAGAAATTCTTTCATCAGAATTTTCAATACAGATACGAATGAAGAAATCTTAAAATACGAATTGGATGAAGATTTCTCGATCGAAACGGCAGTTGAATTCGGAAGAATCTACAACAGAAACGGAGAATGGAAATTTGAGGCAGTAGGAGCAGGACAGAGAGACGGCCTTGAAAAATTTGTATCAATTTATCAAAAGTAATTATGGACAATCAAGAAAATCAACCGATAGATCCACTTGGATCAATTGAACCTCTTAGAACATTTGAACCGGCTCCAATGGTTCCACCGACGCAGCCTGTTGAAAATGCGGCACCCGCAGTTCTTGTAGACAGAGAGGGAAATGTAAATCTGACTCAGCTGCAGTCAGAGGAACGTCAGAAATATGAAGTTTTAGCAAACTCTATTGATGAAGCTAATCCTGGATCCATTGTGAATTTTGGAGCTGAGCTTCAGAAAACATTAACTAATCAGAGTGACAGTTTCTTAGGAAATGTAAGAAGATCAAACTCTGGAGAAGTTGGTGGACTAATCAATGATCTTTTGGTAGAGCTGAACTATGTAGACGTAGAGGAGCTTAACGGAAATAAAGTAAAAAGCTTCCTGAGCAAATTACCATTCATGAAGAAAGTAATGACTCAGGTAGAAAACTTATTTGCTAAGTATGACAAGATCATCAACAATATTGAACAGATCTCTTACAAAGTAAATGCAGGAATCATTACTTCTACCAAAGATAATGCAGTTCTTCAGACGATTTTTGAAAGCAACGTAAACTCTATCAAGCAAATTGAAGATCTTGTGATTGCAGGAAATATCAGAATGGAAAGAGCGGCTGTAGAATTGGCTCAAATGGAAGCCAATCCTGCTAATTTTCAGGATTATCAGATTGCAGACAAAAGAGATTTTATTGCTAGATTAGACAGAAGAATGGCTGATCTTAAAGTGGTACGTGTAATCATGATGCAGTCACTTCCTCAGATCAGATTGGTTCAGAATAACAATGTTTCTATTGCAGAAAAAGCACAGACTATTCTTACCACGACACTTCCTGTATGGAAAAACCAACTTTCACTTGCCGTTGCTATGTACAGACAACAGCAGAATATTGAAATCCAGCAGAAAGTATCTTCTACTACTGAAGAAATCTTAAGAAAGAATGCTGAGCGTCTTGGCCAGAACTCAATTAATGTAGCGAGAGCTAATGAGCAGACTATTGTATCAGTAGAAACATTGAGAGAAACAACTTCAATGTTAATCAATACGTTAAATGAAGTGAAACAGATCCAGAAACAAGGAGCTGATAACAGAAGAAAACTGGATCAGGATCTTCAGACATTGGAGCACGAACTGAAAGCAAATGTCAGAGGTTAATTTTTAGGGTACTACGGTGGGGGAAGATGCAGCAACCATATTGTCACAGAGCAAAAGAAGGTTAACAAGACTTAAACTTCTGGCGAATTTTTTTGAACATATTGATATAATATCCATTTACATCAAAACAGATATTATCCACAATATGTTCCAGGAAAATACGACCCTGGATTACAATAAACTGGAACTTTTCCACCTGCAGTATACCGACAGTCTTATAGAACTTTTGACGAAGATAAAAAGGCAGAAGGAAAATGATATGCTGGCGGTCCTTAATGAAATTGACATCAACAAAAAATATATTTCAGGTTTTGAAGAAAGGCAGGCAGACAGTTTTCAGACAGACAGAAAAATGTACAGCGGTATATTTTCTCAGCATCTGAAAGCTTTGTATAAAGACCTTACCGAAGATGTTTTTACAGCCAATTGGGATAATGTACTGTATTTTCATAAAAAATATGCGAAGGAATTTTATAGGCTAGAAGCAGATGAATCTCTGCTGAAGGTGGAATCTTTTCCTGCATATCAATACAAAGATTATTCTATTGAAAGAAAACTCTTAGGAAGGTTGAATATACAGGGATTTAAAGTCCGTTTTGTCTGTGGTTATGCTATCGGGACTCATGAATATGAACTTTTCAAGATCTTTCAGACTGATGATTATTTTATTTTCAGTGTAGATGATAAAAAGCTTTATCTTTTTGACAAAGAACTGGATAAACTGGATACTTCTGAAAATCAATCCAATCAAAGTACCATCATAGACCAGCTTAAGAAAAAAAATGAAGAGCTGGAAGATACCATGAATGAAAGAAAACGTAATTTACCTCCTGAGGTAGAAAGTGTTTTGAAAGATTATATCAGAAACCTCGAAAATATAGACATTATGAGCAAAATATTCGCCTTCGATGAAGAAACAAATATTTTGCGAGCAATGCTTAATTTGAACCTGAACAATCAATAAAATGAAATTTGAAACAAGCGAATTATATTTTCGCAAAAATGTAAATAACAACTAAACATAAAAAGATGGCTATCAACTTACAAAAAGGTCAGAGAATCAACCTTAAAAAAGAAAACGGAGCTGAACTTTCCCAAGCTTGTGTAGGAATCAACTGGGGAGCAATTGAAAAAAAAGGACTTTTCGGAACTAAAAAAGAAGCAGTTGACTTAGACGGAAGCTGTATTTTATATGATTCAAACAAAAATGTTACTGAAGTAGTGTATTTCGGAAACCTGAAATCCAGAAACGGTTCTGTAAGACATAGCGGAGATGATCTTACAGGAGACGTAAATGGAGATGACGGATTAGATAATGAAGTGATCACTGTAGATTTCAGTAACCTTGAGCCTAACGTAGATCACGTGGCATTGGTATTGAACAGCTACAGAGGGCAGGACTTCGGAACTATTCCTTTCGCTTCTATCCGTATCTACGAAGGAACTCCAACCAATGTAAAAGAAGTTTTTGCTAAGTATGATATAGCGAATGATGCTTCTTTCAAAGGTCATGTTGCCATGGTTATGGGAGTGTTCTACAGAAGAAATGGTGAATGGAAATTCAATGCGATTGGAGATCCTACAGCCGACAGAAAGCTGGAGCAGACGATCCAAACGGTACAGATGAATTATTTATAATCGTTTATACATCAAAATGTAAATAAAATAGCAATATTTGTACTTTGTTACATCTATTGCTTTTATCATATAATAACATAACTCAAGTGGAACATCAAAGTATTTTAGATCTGCACCCTGGCTTGGTGTGGGGATTTGCGGTAACAGTCGTTATCATGCTACTCCTGGATTTAGGAGTTTTCAACAAAAAAAGCCACGAAGTTTCTTCCAAAGAAGCTACCATCTGGTCTATCGTATGGATCTCGCTGTCTATGATATTTTCAGGAGTCGTGTATTGGGTTTTCAATACAGACGGAACCCCTGAAAGTCATGCACTGGCAGTAGAGAAATTTACTCAGTATCAGGCTGCTTATTGGATTGAAAAGGCCCTTTCTGTAGATAATTTATTCGTATTTATCCTGGTTTTCGGATTCTTTAAAGTTCCGAAATTCCTTCACCATAAAGTTCTTTTCTGGGGGATTATCGGAGCCTTAATCTTCAGAGCGATATTTATTTTTGCCGGAGTTGGGTTAATTAACCTTACTTATCTTCCTGAAATGAATATTTTCGGAACTCCAGTGAAAATTAATGTGGTGATGACCTTATTCGGATTATTCCTTGTGTATGCAGGGATCAAATCCTGGGGAGACGGTGATGATGATGACGATGAAGATTACAGCAATACAGCAGGAGCAAGACTAATCAAAAGCTTCTGGAAAGTTTCTGATAATTATGATGGTGATAAGTTCTTTACGATTCAGAACGGAATCAAAATGGCAACACCGCTATTAGTGGTTGTGGGAGTTATTGAGTTTACTGACGTTCTTTTTGCAGTAGATTCCATTCCGGCGATCTTTGCGATTTCAAATGATCCGTTTATCCTGTATACATCGAATATCTTTGCGATTTTAGGTCTTAGATCATTATATTTCCTATTAGCCAATTTTATCCACATGTTCAGCAAACTTCCTTATGGATTGGCGATTATCCTGTCGTTCATCGGAGTTAAAATGCTTATTGCACCATGGATTCATATTCCTTCTCCAATTTCACTAGGAATTGTAGGTGGAGTATTAGTTATTTCAGTTCTTTTATCTGTTATCTTCCCTGACAAAGAAGAAGAGAAGAAAGAAGAATTAGAAGAAAAATAAGATATAAAAAATACAAACAGAACCCTCCGGAATTTAATTCTGGAGGGTTTTTTGTTGGGAAAATATAAGATACAAGATATTTTAAAGCATTAATTAGATATTTTTATGGTATTAAATTTTATCGTAGATAAAATCCTCCTATGTTTGTATAAGTTATAATTTGCTTTATCTCAAATATTATCTTAGCCATAAAGTGAATAAGAATGAGAGTTGAATAAAAATCCAATAGTTCAAAGAAACATATTCGGCGCAAGAAACGACCTCATTCTTTTTTTATCTTTTAGAGTCAGAGCAGAATGTAAGGAATTAAAAACCCCATTTAATATCCAGAATATCCAATCAGGAGAAAAGACGAAGGAAGATATCTCACTTAAAAAGCAATAAAAGATGAAAGTATTAAAACAAGTAGCCGGTATAGATGTGTCTCAAAAAGAATTAGTAGTTACTTTAGGTTGTCTATATGAAGATCAAACTATAAAATTTCTAGCTTATAAGGTATTTAAAAACACAGATGTTGGAATCCCATTATTGATTAATTGGATTGAAAAACAAAGTGTTGAAGATCAGGAAATTCACTATGTTATGGAAGCCACAGGGGTTTATCATCAGAAGTTCGCTTATTATCTTGCTGAGAATAATAAAAAGGTCTATATCGTTTTGCCCAATAAAATAAGTAGCTACCTAAGAACTCTTGATATAAAAACGATAACTGATAAAAGTTGTTCTCAGGCTATTACTCAGTTCGGTCTTGAAAGAAAATTAAATCACTGGAAAAAACCTGATCAGACTTATAATGAGCTGCAACAGCTTACCAGAGAGCGTGATCAAATTGTTCAGGAGCGGAATGTGATAAAAAATCAGCTTCATGCAGAAACTATTCAAGCTTCTCCTCATTTAAAAAGTATAGAAAGAATGCAAGCTCGTATGAATTTGCTCAATGCTCAAGAAAAAGCAATAAAGAAAGATATCGATAGTATTATCAATACTAATCCTGTGATAAAACAATTGATAGAACGACTTACAACAATACCGGGAGTTGGTGTTTTAACTGCGGTTACTGTTTTGGGAGAGACCAATGGCTTTGAACTGATTAGAAACAAGTCTCAATTATCAAGTTATGCAGGGTTAGATGTTAGAGAAAAACAATCTGGAACGTCGGTAAAAGGTAAATCACGGATATCAAAAAAAGGAAATAGAATGTTAAGGAAATGTTTGTTTTTGCCGGCTTTAACAATTGTGAAGTGGGATGATAACTTCAAAGAAGTTTATATAAGACTCACTTCAAAACATGGAATAAAAATGAAGGCTTTAGTAGCAATCCAAAGAAAAATATTAGAATTGATCTATATTCTTTTTAAAAATGAAACCGTTTATGACGGTAAATATAAATCAAAAAATAGCGTGAAAACTGAGATAGTATAGCACGCTACAGAGTCTAGCTCTAGGCCGACTTAAAAAACAAATTTACAAAAAAATATAAATATTAT
>NZ_JBYPZJ010000011.1:0-156130 GCF_057815135.1 Chryseobacterium sp. II3a
TCTTCTGCGCTTACTGATACTCTCGTTTTCAGTAGGGCAAAGATAGAGACTTTATACCACGCAAAACAAATAAACTTAACATAAATTTTATATTCATGTAATATTTTACACCTAACACGCTGATACCTTGAGAGAAAAATTTTAAACATTTGTTTGGAGAGAGACAGTGGAGGGTTCGAGCGTATGAGTGTGGAGGGAAATGGACGTTATTATAGATGAGTAATGAGTAATGAGTAATGAGTAATTAGTAATGAGTAATGAGTAATGGAAGATATACATATTGTAATACATGTGGGATTTTCAAAAAAAATGAAAATAGGTTTTGGCTAAAGCCAATGGATGAAGAAGATTTGTTTATGTAAACGGGCTTCCTTCGGTTAAGTTCAGGATTATTGCCCACTCCTATTGATGAACTTCTATTTGTTGGACGATAATGATAGAGTACAGCATTGTTTAGATCCTTACAGGATGACAAAGATTGTGTAAAGAAGAATAAGAGAGAGGAAATAAAGAGATTATATAATATTATATAATATATAAGAAGAAGGATTATTATGATAGATTCTAGTATAGATTATAAACATGACTGAAGGGAAGTGTTTTTTATTTCCCCACAGAGGACACGGATTTTCACAGAGGACTGAGAATGATGAATATTGGAAAGTTACCACCCCGTCAAAAATTTTTTGAATTTTTGACACCCCTCCAAAGGATGGGAATGATGGAAGCCGCCCCATATGGATAATCGTGATCATATTAATTAATGCCAACCTATTACCTATTACCTATTACTCATCATTTATAAATTCATCCCCTACCCTAGCCCCGATAGAAACGGGTACCCCGCAACAAGAGTTGGAATGGAGGAGGGTTTGAGGGCGGCCAGCTCAGTGTGAGGAGTATGAGTGGATAGCGGGAAATAGCTCCTGAAGAAATTGAATGAAGCGATAAGTATCCTACTACCACAATTTTATGAATATTATTTTCCCTGATTCATCTGTTCAACTATAATAATAGATGTAATAGTCATAAAAGCGGAATCTATTTTTTTTCGATTGCTTACATTTGTAGTACATTCTTATTATAAAAGGATGAAATGAATTCATATATGACAGACAGAAGATATAAAGAAACGGTTCATACAGATAAAAACCACTACGAATATATTACGGTAACCCACGATAAAAATAAAGTAAGAATTTATACCTTGAAGAATGGCCTGAAGGTCTTTCTTGCTCAAAACTTTGATGCACCAAGGATACAAACTTTTATTCCTGTAAGAACAGGCAGCAATAATGATCCTGCAGACAACACAGGACTGGCTCACTATCTGGAACACATGATGTTTAAAGGGACTTCTAAGATTGGTACTCAAAACTGGGCGAAAGAAAAAGAACTTTTGGATCAAATCTTTGTACTTTATGAGGAACACAAAGCTGAACAAAATCCTGAAAAGAAAAAAGAAATCTATAAAAAGATAGACGAAGTTTCTCAGGAAGCCAGCCAATATGCTATTGCCAATGAATATGACAAAGCAATTTCTTCATTAGGAGCAACAGGAACCAATGCTCATACCTGGTTTGATGAAACGGTGTATAAAAATAATATCCCCAATAATGAACTTGAAAAATGGTTGAAAATAGAAAAAGAAAGATTTTCTGAAATCGTTCTTCGCCTTTTCCATACAGAACTAGAGTCGGTTTATGAGGAATTCAACAGGGCTCAGGATAATGATACGAGATTGGTAAATTATGAGCTGATGGCAGCCCTTTTTCCAACTCACCCTAACGGACAGCAAACAACGCTGGGCAGACCTGAACATTTGAAAAATCCTTCTATGAAGGCAATTCATAAGTATTTTGATGAATACTATGTTCCCAATAATTATGCAATGGTTTTGGTTGGAGATTTCGATTTTGAAGAGACAATTCAATTGGTAGACCAGTATTTTGGGATTCTTCCTCATAGAGAACTTCCTAAAAAGACTCCGATCATTGAGCAACCTATGACAGAAATTGTGGAGAAAACAGTGAAAAGCCCTACGACTCCACGGGTTCAATTGGCATGGAGAACGGATAGCTATGGAACAAGGGAAGCAATGCTTGCTGATATTGTTGTGAATATTCTGAGCAACAGAGGAGAGGCCGGCTTACTGGATCTTCATATCAACCAGACTCAAAAAATGCTTTGGGCACAAGCATTCTCCGTTGGATTAAAACAATATGGCTACTTTTCTATTGTAGCTGTTCCGAAAGAGACTCAAACCCTACAAGAAGCAACCAATATGGTTCTTGAGGAGATTGAACTGATCAAGAAAGGTGATTTCCCAGATTGGATGCTGCCTGCAATCATTAATGATTTCAAACTTCAAAGAATGAAAGGTCTTGAAACAGCAGAAGGTTTAGCTACTACTCTATACGATATTTATATAAAAGGGATAAGCTGGGAACAAGAATTGAATGAAATGGATGAATATGCAAGTTTCACCAAAGAAGATATTATCAACTTTGCCAATGATTTCTTTAAAAACAATTATGTTGTGATTAATAAAGAAAAAGGAGTTAATGATAAATTATTGAGAGTAGATAATCCAGGAATCACACCTGTTAAGATTAACCGTGATGCACAATCTGAGTTTTTAAAGGAGATCTTATCTGATAAAACAGAAGATATCAAGCCTGAGTTTATTGATTATCAAAAGGAAATCGCAACTGATGAGATCAAAGGAAAGAAATTAAGTTTTGTAAAAAATAAATACAACGATATTGCCCAGGTTCATTTTATTTTCCCTTTTGGAAGTGATCATGATCGTGAATTGGGAATTTCGACTCAGCTTCTTCAGTATTTAGGAACGGATGAGCTTTCTCCTGAAGATCTGAAAAAGGAATTTTTTAAAATTGGAGTCAGCAATGATTTTAAAACAACCAATAACCAGTTATTAATTTCCCTGAGTGGATTGGAGGAGAATATTGAAAAAGGAATCGTCCTTCTGCAGCAGTGGATGTACCGCGTGCAGCCGGATCAGGAGATTTACAATCAATTTGTAGGAACGGTTCTGGAAAATCGCCAGGCTGTTAAAAAAGATAAAAACCGAATCATGACGGCGCTCACTACTTATACCAAATTGGGAAATACTTCTCGCTTTACAGATGTTATCTCTAAGGAAGAACTGGAAAGCAGTAAACCTGAAGTATTCACGGACCGAATGAGACAACTGTTTAAATATCCTTATCATATTTTCTTTTATGGAAAAGATTTTGAGGCTTTCAAAGGGTATATTGGTAAGTATATTGAAACGGAAAGCCTTCAGATTCCTGAACCCAAACAATATCCCGAACCTGCGACAGGAGGAAATGTATACTTTATCGATTACGACATGGTTCAGATGGAAATGAGTAAAGTGGGTAAAGGAAATATGGTTAACCCTGCTTATTTTGGAAAAGTAAATGTTTTCAACGAATATTTTGGAAGGGGATTGTCTTCTATTGTATTTCAGGAAATTCGTGAGAGCAAAAGTTTGGCCTATTCTGCTTATGTGTCTTATGCTGCCAGTGCAGAATTAAATCACCCGGATTATATCAGCACTTATATCGGAACACAGCCAGACAAGCTGATGATTGCTGTTGATACTATGAATGAACTCATGAATGAACTTCCTGAAGTTACCATCCAGTTTGAAAATGCTAAAAATGCAGCTTTAAAACAGATTGCATCTACCAGAGTAACCAGAAACAATATATTCTTCAATACTTTAAGATTAAAGAAACTGGGTATTTATCATGATTTCAGAAAAGATATCTATGAACAGATACAAGCATTGAAATTTGACGATATCAGAGAGTTTTATCAATCGGAAATTCAATCTGTGCATTTTAATACTGCCATTATCGGGAAAAGAGAAAACCTGAACATGGAAGCTGTGAGTAAAATGGGAACATTTACAGAGGTAAGTCTGGAAGATATTTTCGGACATTAAAATTTAAAAAGCCGCTCAATACTTTTTTGAGCGGCTTTTATTTTATATCTGAATCCTGTAATTGCCTTATGTCATCATGCAATCTCCGTCTCCATCCTGTAAATGAGGATTAAAGTCCTTGGGAAGACTTTGCAGCAACTCTTTACGGAAGAGATAATCGCGTTTGAAGTCCTTCTCATAAATTCTGAACAACGATTTGGAATTCTTTATATTCTGATTTAATGTTTCATCATAAACAGTCATCATTTTTACCTTACTTTTAATGATGAAAATGTTTAAAAATTGAACAAATCTGCTACGGTCTGAACCTTCATTTGAAAAAATATAATGAATTTTAAGATGACCATCCCTTACAAGTAATAACGATACAGTTTCCAGATTACCCTGATCATCATAAATCTTCACCCAAACATATTTAAAAACCTTAGCATAGCTTGAAAAGAAGTAATTCTCATCTCTTTTTCTGCCTACCAAAATCCATGGATTTTCTATAAAATAATTTATTTCATCTGCCATTCGCTGACTTGGAAATGAGGAGACAAAGCCTTTTATCTCTGCATCCATCTGATCCAAAATTTCAAATCTGAAATCAGGCTCACCTATTCCGATATTTTTAATTCCTATCAGAGCATTAGCTATGTTATCTGAAAGATGAAGAAGAGGGCTAAAAGTCTTCATCCATAGTTTCTTTTCTGAAAGGACCTTTGCGGAATCTACTCTGAAATAATAGCGTTTCCCATTTTTAGGGAAAATATTTTCAACGTTTCCTATATGATTAAAGAAAACCTCAGCTTCTTTTGTAAACTCTGCCATGATAACATGACTGTTGTATTCATCTAAAGCTTTTTGCAAAAGTGCTTTCGCCACTTTTTTACCTCTGAACTCATTGCCTACATACAGTGTGCTCAGCCAGGAAAATCTGATTATTACGTCTTCAATCTCAAAATAATCTGGAAAACATCCCAAATATCCTGCTAATTTATCATTATAAAAAGCCAGAATAAGAAGTATTTGCTCTTCTGTTGCCTTTGGATTATGAATATGGGATAAGGCACGATGCTTTGTGATGGGAAGAAAATCATATTCTTTAAATTTACCAGATAGCACAAAGTCTTCGAGTTCTTTTTTATTGAAGGTCTTCAGTTGTATCATTTTCTTACAATCCTATTTTTATTGATCAGCTTTTTCAATTTGAAATAAGCAATTTCTTTTTTCAGTATTCTTTCTGCATTTTCACCCATTTCCATTGGAATTCTATGAAAATTTCTTTCTACACTATCTAGTTTAACTCCTGCTGCTCCAAAACTACAGTAGATTTCTTTATTTTTAAAAAGTTCTTCAAAAAAGCTATTTTTCACGCCGAAATCAGTGAAAGGAAAGGCAAAACTGTCATAAAGAAAATTGTTTTCCTTTAGATAAGTGAAGGTTGTATGGATAGACTCCATCTGCTGTACCAGAGATAGGGTCCCGAATTTTGGATGGTCCCAACTGTGAGAAGATATTCCAAAACCTCTATTGGTAAGGTTTTCTAATTCTTCAGTAGTCAAATAAGGTCTGTATTCTTTTAAATAGGATTTAAAATCAAATTCAAGTTTTTCAGCAAGCAGATCCAGGGTACGCCTTTCCTGGTAATTGATTTTTAAAATTTCGTTTCTTAAAGTTTCTGGTGCACTATGGTTATCCAAAGAAAGGATATTGTATATTTCAGGGGATACCTGCTTTTGCTTTTCCAACTCCTCTATTAATAGGCTTGCTTTGCATCTGAACATGATATCATGATTATCAATGAAAGCCGGATTTATAAAATTACAGGCATAAATTCCTTTACGCTCTAATATGGGTGCAACAATATCATAGAATTCCCTTAAGCCGTCATCAAAAGTAAGTAAAGCAATCTTTTTCTGAGGCTTGAAATTCCCAGAAGTAAAATCTTTGAATTCCTGCCAGTTTACCCATTGAAAATGCTTTGAAAGGCAATCTATATCTTCTTCAAACTGTCTGATGTTTTTGTATTGAATCACCTGTCTGATATGCGGAAGATTCTCATCGGAAACACAATGATAAACAGGTAAACAGTAATTCAGCGGAAAAGTTTTTCCGAAATCATCTGTTTCAAAAGCTGTAAATAGATTAATGAGCTGATCTTTCATCCTAAAAATAAAAAGAATCTATTCGAAATGAATTCAAATAGATTCTTTAAAGGTATAACTTTTAAAATTATTTTATCACTTTCATTTCGTCAACAAGCCATTTAGCATCTGCAAATTTCTCAACGACGAAAAGGATATATTTTGTATCTACCATGATGTTTCTGCTGAAACGCGGATCATAGTTGATATCACTCATCGTTCCTTCCCACTGTCTGTCGAAGTTAAGACCTATCAGGTTTCCGTTCGCATCAAGTGCCGGGCTTCCTGAGTTTCCTCCTGTAGTATGGTTGGTTGCGGTAAATCCTACAGGAACATCACCTGTTTTATCTTTATAGATTCCGAAGTCTTTCTTATTGTAAAGCTCGATCAGTTTCTTAGGAACGTCGAATTCATAATCTCCAGGAATATATTTCTCCATTACCCCGGCAAGGTGAGTCTGGTATCCATAAGAAACAGCGTCTCTTGGAGCAGATCCTTTTATTTTACCATAAGTTACACGAAGTGTTGAGTTAGCATCCGGGAAGAATTTTCTGTCTTTATCGGTTTCTATCTGCTGAGCCATAAACTTCTTCTGTAAAGCATCAATTTTTGCCTGAAGTGAAGTATATTGTGGATCAGCTGTTTTCGCGTATGTCTCTTTCATAGAAACATATAACTGATAAATTGGATCTTTCTTCAGCGTTTTAATCAACTTATCCTGATTAGAGAATGCCTTATCAATATCTGCAGTCAATGTTCCTCCGTTTACAGCTGTTCTTCCTGTAATAATAGAGTTTTTAGACATATCTTCCACTACAGGGATGTTTGCATTTTCATCCTTATACTTATTGAATCCGGCTGGTAAAAACTGTGGAGCTGTTTTATTAGTATATAAAGCCAATAGTTTTGCGGTTACTTTAGCATCAAGTTCTGCGCTATAGTCTTTATAGAAAGAAGTTAGTTTTGTTTTTAGCTTTGTAAGCTCCTTCTCATCCATTCTTCCAGCTTCTACAGTTGTTACAAAGTCATAGTAGTCTCCTGCCAGCTTCAAAGTTTCTGCATTTTTTACCACTTCTGTGTAATATGCGTTGTTTAAAGCATAAGGAGCCTGCTCATTGTAAAGCTTATTCAGCTGGTCTAAAGTTGTTTTAACTTCAGGATTTTTAGAAACTAAAGAACCTTCATACATTACTTTTTTCTCAACGGCATTGGATTTCTTTAATCCTTCCACTTCACCGATCCATTTTTTCCAGTAATTAGCTACAGATGCATATTTGGAAGCATATTTAATACGTGTTTCATTGTCTACACGCATTTTCTCGTCCAAAGTTTTTAAAGCTACATCACGTACAGCAATTCTTGCAGGATCAATATCTTTCATGATCTTTTCTACTGCTACTGCCGGAAGATATTCTGTTGTTTTTCCCGGGAATCCGAATACAAATGTGAAATCATTTTCATTTTTATCTTTGATGGAAACCGGTAGATAATGTTTTGGAACGTAAGGTACGTTGTCTTTTGAATACTCAGCAGGCTTATTGTCTTTGTCTGCATAGATTCTGAACATGGAGAAATCCCCGGTGTGTCTAGGCCAAACCCAGTTGTCTGTATCACTTCCGAATTTTCCGATGCTTTGAGGTGGTGCCCCAACAAGACGGATATCTTTATAAGTTTCGATGGTATAAGCATAGTACTTGTTTCCATAGTACATCGGCTTTATCATAATCGATTGGAAAGATTCTATTTTCTGAGAGTTTTTATAAACCTCAATATTATTGTTGATCTTTTTAGTAAGTTCAGGCTCTGTAAGATGGTCTGTTCCTTCTAAAATCTGGAAGCTCACATCTTTTATGTCTACGATAAAATCTACTTTTACTCCCGGATTTGGAAGCTCGCCGTTCATATTTTTAGCCCAGAAACCATTTGAAAGAAGATCGTTCTGAACCGTAGAATGGGCTTGAATCTGACCAAATCCACAGTGGTGATTAGTCAGCAACAATCCTTTCGGAGAGATGATCTCTGCGGTACATCCGCCGTTAAACTGTACCACAGCATCCTTTATGCTAGGCTTTTGAGGGTTGAAAATATCTTTTGCAGAAATTTTCATTCCCAAATCCTTCATTTCCTTTTCATTCAGTTCTGTAGGAATCCACATTCCACCATATTGTTGTGCAAATGCCATTGCAGCAGGCAAAAGAAATACGGATAAAAGTATCTTTTTTGTCATAATCAAAATTTTGCCCGAATTTACGAAGAAAAATAAGAATAGGACCCATAAAACGGGGGTAAAAATGTGAGTAGTGAGTTTTTGCTCCGCAAATGAAATGTCAATAGTGAATTTTGCTTCGCAAGTGAATGGTGAATTTATACTCTACAAAAATTGCCAATCGAATTGACTATTGACATCTCTCCCCTTCTCTCAAACTCTCTTCTCCTCAAACTCACCAGCTCACCCTTGGCTCAATTTTTGATTAAAACTTGTCAGTTTTAAAAATAAACTTAAATAAATTATTATGATGAAAAACAAAACACTTATCCTGGGAATCGGAGCGGCTTTATTTCTTGCTTCTTGTTCTAAAAAAGAGACGGTAGACACCAAAACTTCGGCTACGGATTCTACAGCAACAGCCCAACCTACTGCTACAGATAGTACAGCTCACCCAGTAACAAGTGCACAAGGTGACACTTCTGAAAATGCTTTGGATTGGAATGGTACTTACGAAGCAGTTGTTCCATGTGCTGACTGTCCGGGAATCAAAACTTCATTAACCCTGAACAATGATAAGACTTTCAGTATCACTGAAGAATATCTAGAGAGAAAATCAAAAAATGAAGACAAGGGATCTTTCACTTGGGATGCTACAGGAAGCATTATCACTTTAAAAGGTAAAAGCGCTAACTATAAATATAAAGTTGGAGAAAATATGCTGATCCAACTGGATATGGAAGGAAAAGAAATTGATGGACCTAATAAGGATCTATATATATTCAAGAAAAAATAAAAATAAAGGCTTCGGCCTTTATTTTTTTGCTCTATCCTAAAACTGGTAGGCTATAATTTTAGTATCATCAACCAGGTCTTTTATCAGGCCTTCATGATGGGTATTCTTACCTGTTAACCTCCATGTAGCGGTAATATTTCCCTGTGTGTATTGCTGCTTGATAAGCAGATATTTTAAATGATGTTTTTTAAAGAGGTCCTCACAATGTTTTAAATCTGCTGAGTTTGTCACACCTACCTTATATTCCCTGATCTTATTATAATTGTCTATAAAACTTTGCAGATAAGTTAAGGCACTCAGAATAATAAGAACCAAAGCTGTTCCCAGAAGGGAAAAATAAACATATCCTGAACCGACTGCCATTCCTATAGAAGCTGTTGCCCAAATAGTAGTAGCTGTTGTGATCCCTTCAATCTTATTTTCACCTTTAAAGATAACTCCAGCGCCCAAAAAACCTATTCCTGTAATGATATTGGCTGCCAGGCGATCCGGGTTGGCAACCCCTATTTTAATGGAAAGGATCGTAAATAAACAGGCCCCAAAGCAAACCAGAATAAAAGTACGAAGTCCAGCAGATTTGTTACGGTATTCCCGCTCAGCACCAATCAGTAATCCGAGGACTACGGAAATAAAAATCAGCAACAATTCATTCTTAACCACATAATGGTCCTGTAGAAATTCCATTTTCAAGATTTAATGATAGAATAAATTTACAATAAAAAAGTTTTACGGAACTATTTTTGATGTTCAGAGTTTGTGTACTGTTACTAAAAAAACAGATGTAACGGAAAACTTTTGTAATATTACACTTTCAAATGGAAAAGTAAGTGTTTGAATCTACTTTTTCAACAGAAAATGAGCGTGTGAAAGTTTGATAGAGATTGATAATATATAACATAAAGAGCTTATTCTAAATAATTATAGTAAATAATACAACAAACAATACATTATGGACAAAGAAATTTCTCACTTCTGGCTGGGGTATTTTAAAAATGAAGAAGAATTCTATGCTTTCGTAGAAGAGGATGAAAATTATTATCTGGAAGAGGAAAATGATGATCAGTATGTTTCAAAATTTGCAGAGTCTCAGAACATCAAATGGTTTGATGATGATTTTATAGAATATGGTTTTGAAGATGAAAGACTAGGACTGGTTGAAAAGTTTTCAGAATATTCATATGCAGACCAATGGCTTCCTATTCTTGAACAAAAGCTTAATGATCTGAGCCTGGATACTCCGGTAAACGCTATTGTTTTTGCCAGCAGATTTGTGATCCCTAATCCTGTTTCAGTGGATGGAGAGGAAAACAAACTGTATTATATTGGTGAGATTGAATTTGAAGTTTAAATATTATAAAAGCAATAATCCCTGACTGTATTTTTCTTTACAGCCTGGGTTCTATCTAAAATAAAACTTCCGCCCGTAAGCAGAAGTTTTGTTTTATTATTTAGGTAAATTTTGTTTATTAATGAGCTTCCAGCCAGTTATCTCCTACTCCTATTTCCACTAATAACGGAACCTGTGTCTTCAAGGCATTTTCCATTTCGGTTTTGATGAGTTTTGAAGCGGCTTCAATTTCTTCTGTCGGAGCTTCGAATACCAATTCGTCATGTACCTGAAGCAGCATTTTTGTTTTAAGTTGCTGCTCTTCCAGTTCACGGTCTATTTTAATCATAGCAATCTTCACGATATCTGCAGCACTTCCCTGAACAGGGGCATTTACTGCATTTCTTTCTGCATGGCCTCTTACTACGAAATTATTAGAATTAATATCTTTTAAGTGGCGTTTTCTTCCCAGAATGGTTTCAACATATCCCATCTGACGGGCTTTGTTCACCTGTTCTGCCATATATTCCTTCAGTTTCGGATAGGTTTCGAAATAGGCTTCAATCATCTGCTTAGCTTCTGTACGGGATAATCCGGTTTGTTCAGCTAAAGCAAAAGCTCCCTGTCCGTAAATAATTCCGAAATTTACCGTTTTAGCCTGGCTTCTTTGAGTTTTTGAAACTTCTTCCAAAGGAATTTTAAAGAGCTTAGCTGCTGTGGATGCGTGAATATCTTCTCCATCCTGGAAAGCTTTAATCATATTATCTTCTCCAGAAATTTCAGCGATCAAACGAAGTTCAATTTGTGAATAATCGGCAGAGATGATCTTCTTTCCTTCTCCAGAAACAAAGGCTCCACGAATCTGCTGCCCTCTCAATGTTCTGATCGGAATATTTTGAAGGTTCGGATTCACACTTGCCAAACGGCCTGTAGCCGCTGTAGTCTGAGAGAAATTGGTATGTACTCTATTATCCAGCTTATCAATCTGCGATGGTAATGCATCTACATAAGTTGATTTTAATTTCTGATAGGTCCTGTATTCCAGGATATGTTTGATGATCTCATGCTTTGAAGCTAGTTTCTGAAGTACATCTTCCGAAGTAGCGTATTGTCCTGTTTTTGTCTTTTTGGCTTTTGGATCAAGCTGCATTTTTTCAAACAGGATTTCTCCCAGCTGTTTTGGTGAATTCATATTGAATTCTTCTTCTGAAAGTTCAAAAATTGTTTTTTCTAGATTTCTCAGGTCATTTTCAAGATCAATACTTTCCTGTGCCAGCCATTTTTCATCTAAAGAAATCCCTGCCAGTTCCATTTTTGCCAAAACTTCCATTAAAGGCATTTCAATATTGAAGAAAAGCTCTTCCAGATTTTCTTTTTTAAGTTGTGGAGCAAACAACTCATACAGTTGGAAGGTTACATCGGCATCTTCCGCTGCATAATCTGTCTGTGTCCTAAGATCTGCATCTCTGAATGTCCCTTGCTTTTTCCCTTTCTTACCAATGATGGTTTCAATGGAAACGGGTTTATAGTTCAGGTATACTTCAGAAAGATAGTCCATACCGTGTCTTCCATCAGGATTCAGCAGATAATGGGCAATCATCGTATCAAACATTGCTCCTTTAACAGTAATGTCGTACTGTTTTAATATTTTGTAATCGAATTTTAGATTATGGGCAACTTTCAGCAAGTCTTCTTTTTCAAAAAACGGTCTGAAAATTTCAAGAGTCTGTAATACTTCTTCTCTGTTTTCGGATAAAGGAATATAATAAGCTAATCCTTTTTTATAGGAGAAACTCATTCCCACCAATTCAGCTTCCAGCTCATTCAATGATGTGGTTTCCGTATCAAAACAAACAACACGTTGCTTCAGTAAATTATCTACCAGTTTTTTTTGAGCTTTAGGGTTGTCTATGAACTGATACAAATGTTCATTATGTTCAATAGACGATTTTGTAGAAGTTGCCTGATCCAGCTCTTCGAAATTTGCAAAAAGATCAAGCTGCATCACTTGTCCTTTTACTTCTGTTCCAGATGGGGTCTGCTTTACTTCTACTTCACTTACCACTACTGTTTCAGCAGCAGCCGGAGCAAAGGCTCTGTAAAGGTTTTCATACAGTCTTCTGAACTCAATTTCTTCGAAAACTTCTTTCACTTTTTCAAAATCCGGAGTTTCAAGATCATATTGTTCCTGGTGAAATTCTATAGGAGCATCACAGATAATGGTAGCTAGTTTTTTAGACATAATTCCGCGTTCTGCAGAAGCTTCAACCTTTTCTTTCAGTTTACCTTTAAGTTTATCGGTATTAGCCAGTAGGTTTTCAATACTGCCATATTCTTTAAGGAATTTCATAGCCGTTTTCTCTCCTACTCCTTCCAATCCAGGGATATTATCTACCGCATCTCCCATCATCGCCAAATAATCAATCACTTGTTTAGGATCTTCGATCTCATATTTAGCTTTTACTTCTTCTACACCCAGAATTTCTATATCTCCGCCTTTTAGTCCCGGTTTATAGATTTTGATTTTATCCGTAACCAGCTGTGCAAAATCCTTATCAGGAGTTACCATGAAAGTGGTGTAGCCTTCTTTTTCTGCTTTGCAGGCAATAGTACCAATTACGTCATCCGCTTCATATCCTTCCACTCCAAGAATGGGAATATGCATTCCTTCCAGAATCCTGTGAATATATGGAACTGCAATTTGGATGGCCTCAGGAGTCTCACTTCTGTTTGCTTTATAATCAGCGAAATCATCAGTTCTTACGCTTGCTCTTCCTACATCAAAAACAACGGCCAAATGGGTTGGTTTTTCTCTTCTGATTAATTCGATCAAAGAATTGGTAAATCCAAAGATGGCGGAAGTATCCAAACCTGTACTGGTTAGTCTTGGATTTCTGATCAATGCGTAATATCCTCTGAAAATCATCGCATAAGCATCGATGAGAAACAGCCTTTTATCTTGTGTTGCGTCCATAGTATCTATAATGAACAAATATAAGAAAATAGGAGGATAAGTTGATAGTTTTGGGATGCTAACTTCGAGATTCGGGATGCAAGGTTAGGGATAGAATAATGAATGGTTTCGGGATAAAAAAACAGAACAGTATACTCTATGAGCATACTGTTCCATTAGTTTTTTTAAGTGTTGTTCTGGCTTATTTACCAGCAGATGGCCAAAGACCAGCGTACTGAGAAGTACCATAGTCAATAGTTTCAGCACTGATTACGAAGCTGATTAGCATACTATTGCTATCGACTGCATCAAAGTCTACTTCGTGCTGGATAACGTATCCGTTCTCCCATTTCAAAGTGATTAGAGTTCCCTCTTCGTGAGATTTGTTGAAAACAATTTCTCCTACTGTTGGCTTATACTTTCCGTTCAATAAGCTTTCAAGGATGTCTGATTTTTCAGTAGCTTCTACTGTAACTTTGATTAATGCGTTAGAAGGGTCTGATGCTACACGTCCTGATACATCTGTAGATCTTGATACGCTGTAGTTCATTTTTAATAATTTCTGACCTTCTCCGTTGTTGAATTTTAAGATTCCTCTTGAGTTTCTTTCTGCCATGATTGTAAATTTTAATCGTTAATAATATTTTGTTATTCAATAATTGTAAGACAAAGATAAAGGCCTTCAAGTTGAAAAAAAAGCTTTTGGATGGAAATCTGAAAAATTGTAGTAGTTCTACGATTTTATGTAGTAATTCTACGACAATGGAGTTAAACCAACACCCAACTTGCTATTAATAAATATTTTAACCATAATCAAGAAATAACAGAAAAACATTAATTATTACACATCAAAGAGAAATATCCCATTATAAACCCACTTTATGATGGTTAAAAAAACATCGAGCCTCATTGTTTTTGTATCGATATGAATGAGTGGTTTTTCATGATCCATATGAATCAATTAGATTCATTCAATGATCGGAATACCAATATATATTTTGGAACTTATTCTTCGTTTTAATTTTTGTAAACTGTAAACTTTTTTGGAATTCTTTTAAAAGTCTTTTCAGTGCGGCTCCTTTTTCTTCGTCATAACGACTTCTATATTCTATATCGTTCAGATAAATGCTTTGTTTATTTTTCAGATAAAATTTAAAATATATTTTTGAATTTTGTAATGATGGCGTTGTTACTTCATAATCATAAGAACAAAATCCTATAATATCAGATTTAAGATACTTTACATATCTGCTGTTATTCTTTTTCAGATAAAGATAATTATCATCAAGCCAGATAGTCACTTTTACAGAAATAGCTTTCAAAATAAGATAACATGTTCCGAAATACAACAAGGTTACAAGAGCCATTAAAGAAACACTGAAATCCAATAAAAAATAATATAAAGTTCCATATAGTACCATGCAAGGGATGATAACCATCACCGTCCAGCCTGTGTGAAACGGGAGAACATTTTTTAAGATGAATTCTCTTCTTGCCATATCTATACATTAAAATCCCAAACAGGCTTTATAAACACAAGATTACTTATGATCAATACAATAAAAAAAACCTGTCATTAAAAGAGTCATTACCACTCCTGCAATTCCTAAAATGAGTATAATGACCTGCCATGGTCTCATTTTGTTGATCAATGAATATTTTATTTTTTCCCCTTTTACTACATACACTCCAAAGTTAGGAATGATGGAGGGATTGAGAATATTTCTGAGTTCTTTCTTATTAAAGTTTTTATCAATATAGGGTTTCATATACTGAACAAAAGCATCTACCTCATCTATATCTTTTTGTGATGAAAAGGGAGCCAGGCCGGTATCCCCTACTCTTATTTTAATGGTCTGATCTGCTGTTTTAATTGTTAGATAGCGTAATCCAGTATTGCCCAGGTTTTTAATCATCCTAATCTCAGATGTCTGGAATTGATAGTTCAGATGTCTGAATCTAATATGAAAATGATTATCTTTTATATGAATAGCCCAGGTCTTTTCTTTCACTAGTCTGCTCAATTGCTTCAGCGTGATCATGCATACTCCAATTGTCATCATAACAGCAAAAGAAACCGATTTCAGAAAATGAATATTGGGGAAAAGAAGCTCTCCTCCAAATAGGACACCCAACATGGTACATAATCCCGGAATAATTAATACCAGTGCAAGTTTCAGTTCTGTTTTGAAATCCAGGCCCTGGAAACTAAATACTCTGTCTTTCATAAAGTATCCATGTAAAGCAGTTATATTGGAAAAAGGATTTATCCAAATTATATTTTTCCCCCATTTTTAAACGATTAAGTTGATAAACAAAAGAATGTAGCAAAAAAGCATAATTCCGCCCACTTTATGTTCTAATTGCGGATCTTGATTTTCCTCTAATGAGTCTTTTAGAATTTTCCTTGTTATAAAAAGAATGATATAAGGCAGCATAAGTAAGATAAAAGCAGCTAGAATAGAGTAATTATATTTCCAAATATCTAAAAGTAAAAGTAATTGATTTGATTCCGAATCTATTTTTCTTACCCCAAAATAAGGAATAGGTTCTATTTCATTGAGTTCTCCGCCAAAAATATCTTTCCGGTGCTTTATTTCTTTATTCTTAATTCTATCACTATCTTTTTGACGGATATAAAAAGAAATATCCACTTTATTTTTCTTCTTATCAATACCCCAAAACCATGTATTAAAGCCTTCAAAAATTCCTGGATACTTCCTGCTCAGTCTTATTTCATCTTTGACAAAATTATAAGTAACAGTAGTACTTCTACTGCTGGAGTAAATTGTTGTTTGGTTTTCAGCCTGAAGCCAATTTTCATGTTTCAAATGGAAAAAATCATAGCCTGTTAGGATTAAAGAATATAAAAAATAAGTTAAGCCAAAATACAATGTAAAAAGATGGAATTTTGCAGTGTTTATCCTTTTCATAGAACTAAGTTCCTATTACTATTAATACTGTTAAACATATCAGGCATAAATCATGATAAATATTGTTGGATGAATTTAGAATTTCAGGACTTATACAGAATATTTTGTTGTTATCACTAAAATAAAAATCATCATGAAGACTTGCTTTTTTTATTATAATAGCAGTTGCTTACCTTCACCTCCTTTAGATATAAAAATGGATATAACAAATCATAAACATTTTATCTTAAATAATTATATTGCTTAATTCATTGACTTGAAGGATGAAAGTCTTACTCCTTTGTTATTATTCAATCTTTTATTTTTCATAAGTCAAATATTTTCTGATATTTTCTTGATACGATTGATCATCCCAAATCATCTCCTTTGGATCTACAGAGAAATTGAATACAGGAATAGGATTTTCTAAGGTCCCTTTATTGTCTTTCATTTCATCTGAATTAACGATAACAAATATGTGACTGGGAATATTGTTATATTCAAATTTCAGAAATTGATTATCTGCTTTATTTTTTTCGTAATAACATAAATTATAATATTTTTTTCCATCAAAAATCTTCACCACTTGTTTTCCTGTTCCGCTTCCCGTTCCTAACCCATAACCCAATCTCTGCTTTGAAATTAAATGTACATTATTAAGTTCTATTTTTTTAGAATTGCTTATATAAGTATCAATATTTACAAAAAATCCCTTAATAAATCCATACAACAAATACATGATTAAAAGAGTTACAATAGAAATAACAACAATTTTTAACACATTTAAACCTTTCACTATATTAATAATTTGATGAGACAATCTTTTTACCTGAAGTACCAGAAACAGAAGCTGATAATTCCTGGACTACACTATTGGAAGAATTAGCCAACTCACCTTCAAGATAATCAGATCCGGCACCAATTCCCGTTGTTAATGCCGCAACTCCTAAATCCTGTAGAGATATTTCTGTTCCAAGATTTTTTGACCAATCTGGCATCCGGTTGATACGATGAACTGATCCTAACCCAAAATTAGCAGAAGTATATCCTAAACCAACCAAAGTACTTTGTTGCCAACTATATTCAGGATGTACAAAATCAGTATGAATATAACTTGCAACTGCTAGAGGCCCTGTCGATAAATCCATATCCAATCCTTGAGGTGTTCTGTCAAACATTCCATATCCTGTAACAAAGCCAATTAAAGAATTAGATAAAATTTGTAAGCCAAGCTCACCTCTTGCCTGCCATTTCATTTTATCAGAGACATCCTGTGCCTGAGCTTCCGTTTCTGAGGCAATCAACAAACCTAAATCTTTGCATTCCAAAATCGATTTATTGTACAAGATAGCTTCTTTTCCTTTAATAAAAGTAGTCTGGTGAAAATTGATCCAATTTCCTCCGCTTTGAGGATCAGCACAATCATGTGCAAAAACGGCTATAGTTGTTCCTATTGCTACAACCGCTAATGCTCCTAAGGCAATCCAACCTACAGGACCTGAGAATACAAGGGCAACTCCCACAACAATTCCTCCTACCAGAGACAAAAGTCCACCCCATTTTTTTGCTGCCAATTTACATTTAAAACATTCTGAAGTATTTTTATCTGCAACTGTAAGCAATCTTTTACCACTCGAATACTGCACCTTGTTATCTTCTTTATCAAGATGTCTTTTAAGTTGTTTTGGAGTTCCTGCCAAGTCAAAAGAACAAGACAACCATGCTCCATCTTCTATATAACCTTTCATAGCTCTACTCTTTTTAGCTGATATACTACCTGAGATTCCACGTTGTTTTTAATTCTTTCACTCAGATGAATTGTAGCTTCATCAATTAAACCATCTTCATTTGAGACAGTAAAAAATACTTCGTACTCATAGATATGATCTGTAAATTTAAACTGAATCTGAGGTTTGTAATATTTTTCATATAATAAAATCATATTATCAATATCGACAAATAATGGTCTTCCTTTTTTAAGAAAATTAGTCTGAGTTTCAGTCGTATTGCGAATTGTAGTTTCGCATTCAACCTTAAAAGCAATTTCTGGAAAAAAATGGGATAAAGTTTCAAACTGCTCATTGGTAAATTCATCAAATTGCCTCTTTAGGTATTGACCAAATATAATTTGATTAAATAAATTGTTTTTACAATTTTTTAAAAGAATATCCGGTGAACCAAATTCTATATTCCCGGCATCAATTAATTGTTTAATAATTTCTGGTTTGCTATTTTTAATTAAGCTATTCAATGGTAATTGCTTTTTGAACCGATGCCAACCCTGCTGTAAAGCTTCAAGGTTAAGAATCTCTACAATTTCACCATTACTATTTAACTGATAATCGACTTCTTTTTTCAAAGAATCTGAAGTTCTTACAAACTGTTCTAAATCCTGTGTCCCTTCTGCATAAAAATTATAAACACTATCCTGTAATATTACTTTAGCTTGATTCTTCTTTAATTCTAATAAATATTCACATCTTACACTCGTATGGGTATTAATAACATCATTAATTTTTACGATATTTATCTGTTTGGTACGATATCTTGCCTTGCGATTTTTAAAGTCGGATAATTTCCTTTCTCCAGTCTTATGATTGGTAAACTCAACTAAAATTTTTGTTATATGTAGAGGGATCTCATTTCCTATAATTTGTTGTGTCAGTGTACAGTTTTCATTATGGAATTTCAGTAATTCCTCTACAGAAACGTAATGATGCTCAGCTATTTTTTTTAAATTATCTCCTTTTTGAATTCTATATTCTTTTAATCCCATTTTAAGTATTAATTTATATCGACCTGATCACCATTGATTACAGTGATTCCGTTGAACTTAGCCTCTGCCTTTCCAGATGCTTTAATATGAACTTCCTTATCTGAAGTATTGCAAACACTTTGTGTTCCTTTAACTGTAATATTTTTACCTTCTATAATGATACACCCATCTTCATGCAGAGTAATAGAACTACTTCCTGTTTCAAATTTTATTTCTTTAGCACTTGTAATATTTACTTTCCCGGCATTATCCATGGTAACTTTGGATTTTCCTTTTCCTACATCTATTGTAGTATTACTTGCAACGTTTATTGTAAGATTATTTCCAATAAATTCTTCACTATTATTACTTACCTCTGTTTTAATATCTCCTGTTCCACTTAAAGTAACATGATTGCCACTTCTATCTTTTATTTCAATTCCACATCCATCATGAAACTGGATAATATTTCCGCTCTTACTGCTTAAGCTCATCACATTATTCCCGGTACCTCCTCCGGCACCAATGCCACCATGGAACATTCCTCCCATGACAAACGGGCGGTCCGGATGCTGATGTACAAAGTTGATGATGACCTGGTCTCCTACTTCAGGAATAGACATAAATCCTCTGTTTTTGCTTACTTTATCGCTGCTGCCGGCATCTGGAGACATCACACGGATGAATTCTGTAATATCCGGTCCGTTCTGCCAGTCAAACTGTACCTGAACTCTTCCTTGGTTTTGAGGATCTGTATTGGATACCACTTTAGCAAACTGAGCTTCTGCTCTTGGTGTTTCAAATTCCGGACGTGGGATATAGCCGGTATCTGCGGCAATAGCTTCAAATTTACCGTCATAATATCCTCTGGCATCTACTTCATGGGTAACTTCAATAATCATCAGTTTTGTGAAATAAGAAGTTTCATTGCTTTCGGATTTACGCATTTCAATATCTGCTGTACATCCCGGATATAAGAAAGGAACGGTAGTAGTTCCGGAAGTGATAAAAACTTCTGAGGCCTTACTTCCGGCAGTTCCTTTTTGAGAAGCATCAATATCCATGAAAGATGAAGCTTTTATGGGAGCTACTCTTAAAGATGGAGTCGTAAAAGTTTTTTCCGAAATTTCGTAAGCACGTCTTGCAATATCCGAAGTATGAGTGATTTTTGAGCTTCCACCCGTCATTTTTTCGTTTTTACTGCTGTTGTAGCCATAAAAACTAGGACTTACGTGTTGGGCTTTCATTTTGATCGCAATATCACTTACACTGCTTCCGTAGGTAAGTTTCACAGGCTTTTCCTGAGGGGGAAGTTTTCCAAAATGCAATACTTCACCGTCATAGTAAAACTGTTCACCATAAGCTTCAGCCATTCTTGCCAGATAATTATAGTGGGTTTCTTCATATTGTGAGCTGTAGGAAACGTTTCCATGCTGAGCATCTACTCTGAAATCAAATTTATTCTGTCCCAGTCCTTCGCTGATAACATGATATGCAATGCTATTCAGACTGATTGGCTGGCTTCCTCCAAAGCTTTGAATATGGGGAGCCGCGTCCAAAAGTACAGTGGGGCTATATCCTTTGAGAACAATATTCCCAAGACTGCCTTTTTCCTGACTGAATCCAACTTCAGTGACTACGCCTACAAAATTACGTTCAGCACCTTGTATGATGTCTTTATATTTGAAAACAACAGTGATTCTTTTTCCAAGAAAGTTTTGTGCTTCCTGAAGATTATGATTTTCTGCACTTCCCAATGTATCATGAGCCAGTGTAAGACTAAATTCATGATGCTTGGTAGCACTTTGTACCAATTTAAAATGCTTGAAATGCTTGATGATTTGCCCTTCAATGACCACATCCAGTTTTACCACACGGTTGATTCCGGCAATAATACTTTGAGGAATAGCTTCGGCATTGTGTATTTTTGAGGTCGGCTGTTTAGCCCACACTTTATTTTCAATGATAGAAGGGGTGTTTGGAACAAAATTTTGGTTCATAAACATATTGGCCCCTTGTGCAGTGCTCATGCCCTGCTGTTCAGCTTTTACAGCTTTCTTTACTTTACTGCCCGCATTGCTCAGCTTATCTTCTACTTTTTTAGCAACATTTTCCTTTACATTTTTCAATTGCTCTTTGCTGCTTTTCATATCAACCTTTGGGCTCTCTACTTTAATTGTTTTGTCATCCTGAAACATAGTGCTTGTGTTTAAGTTAAAAATTAAATAATCTGCTGATTATACAGCAACAGAATCAAAAAATATAAGGTTAGATCTACAACATTTCTTTATTAAAAGCCGAATTCCCGAAATCTAAATGCCCTTATGAAAAAACAGGACAGCATACTCTTTAGAGCGCACTGTCCTGTACCAATTTTATTTTTACTAAGATGATGAATAGGCTTATTTACCTGCCGAAGGCCACAGTCCAGCGTACTGAGAAGTACCATAGTCAATAGTTTCAGCACTGATTACGAAGCTGATTAGCATACTATTGCTATCAACTGCATCAAAGTCTACTTCGTGCTGGATAACGTATCCGTTCTCCCATTTCAAAGTGATTAGAGTTCCTTCTTCGTGAGATTTGTTGAAAACAATTTCTCCTACTGTTGGCTTATACTTTCCGTTCAATAAGCTTTCAAGGATGTCTGATTTTTCAGTAGCTTCTACTGTAACTTTGATTAATGCGTTAGAAGGGTCTGATGCTACACGTCCTGATACGTCTGTAGATCTTGATACGCTGTAGTTCATTTTTAATAATTTCTGACCTTCTCCGTTGTTGAATTTTAAGATTCCTCTCGAATTTCTTTCTGCCATGATTTGTAAATTTTAATCGTTAATAATATTTTGTGATTCAGTGATTGTGTAGCAAATATAGAAGGTCTTTTTCCGGGAAAAAAACTTTTAACTATAAATCTGAAAAATTGTAGTAGTTCTACGACTTTTTGTAGTAATTCTACGACATTGGATTTAATAACTCCACTCAAACGCTCTAGATAAAAGCATTTTTGAAAAGCATAAAACACTGACTAAAAGGAGTATTTTACACATTAATGAGAAATATTAATATTTTTTAAGTTAAAATTAACATTTCTTAACTTTTGCTTAAAAGCACAATATATGGTAATAAAGTACACCAATTTTTGTTTAAAAACTGATTCTTATTTGTAATGAATTTTATTCCTTACTATGGAAATACAAAACCTTGCTGAATTTCGTATCATAATTAAAAATAAAAGACACAAAAATTCAAAAAAAATAACCAAACCTTCAAGTGGTTTGGTTACATATTAATAAAGTTAGTTTGTTTAAGGTTGTACCCCTGCACCAGTTCCAGCACTTTCTTTGATCGATCTGGTGAGAATCTTATTCTTTCTGAGAAGAAAATCCGGCATCAGATCAGTAGGAAGAAAAAAAGTACTTTCGCCTTTTTTATGCAGCTCTTCTGTAATTCCAGGGTTCCAGGCTAGAATTTTATCAACATCCACATCCAGTTCATCAGCAATTACATTCAGACTAAATCCTGCATTGATTTCTGTTTCTGATAATGTTTCATTGGGTATTTTTCTATTTCCATCTTCAAAAAACACCTTGTTAATCCTTGCAGAATTGTAATTATTTAACACACTCTGCAATTCTCCTGTTGCATAGCAAGCATTCAGATATTTTTTCACATGATTAATGGTTTCCGCAGGAAGATATTTGTAGAATTCATGGTATTGGCTGGAACCTGCAGCCTGCATAGCTTTGGCAATATTTCCTTCACCACAGTTGTAAGCAGCTACTACTGTCACCCAGTTATTGTATTTTTTGTACAGATTTGCCAGTGAAATAACTGCTGTTTTTGTGCTTTTATACACATCTGTACGCTGATGTTCTGCAAGGCCATACTGATTGGCATGCGCTGTCATCAGCTGCCATACTCCTACGGCTCCGGCTCCGGAGGTAATATTTTTGTCAAAATGGGATTCAATAAGGGCTAAGTTTCTTAAATGCTTGGGAAGCCCTTTCTGCAGAAGCAGCTGTTCAATAAATTCAACAAGATCTTTATTGGAGTTAATAATTCCCTGGTATTTTCTCACACTGCTTTCTGAGGTATCTGATGCAGCAAGAAACTGTCCGTTTACCAAAGCAACAGTTCCCAAAAGCATTATCCCTGTAAAGATATTTCTGACAATTGTTTTCATCTTACTGTTATTTATAAAGCAAAAAGGCCAATTGATATCATTAGCCTTTTCGCTATTTACTTTCTTACTAATCTACTTTCCAGCTTAGTTTTTCTTCTTCCTTATTCCAGTCTACATGAATGGTCTGCCCGGATTTCACTTCTTCTCTTACGATCATTTTGGAAATAGGCCTTGCCAGCTGTGCACGGATCACTCCGGAAATCTGTCTGGCTCCATATTTACTGCTGAACCCACCAAGAGCAAGATTTCTTACTGCATCATCACTGATTTTTAAAGCAATTCCAAGTCTGGTTAATGAAGTATGAAGTGATTTTAACTGAATATTAAAAATTCTTTCTGCAATAGATTCCGTGATTGGGGCAAAAGGAATAATCTCTGTAATTCTGGCTAAAAATTCAGGTCTGAATCTTCCTGAATTAGACATAATCTGCATCAGTGAAGACGATTCAGGTATTTTCCCTTCTTCAAACTGCTTTACAATTTCTTCGCTTCCAATATTAGAAGTAAATAAGATCAGAGCATTGCTGAAATCTCCTTCTTTACCAAGCTTATCGTGTACTTTTCCTTCGTCCATGATCTGAAGGAATACATCAAATACGGAATGGTGAGCTTTTTCAATTTCGTCAAACAAAACCACAGTATACGGTTGTTGTCTAATCTTATTAACCAACATCCCTCCTTCTTCATATCCTACATATCCCGGAGGCGCTCCATAAAGTAATGCCGCTGAATGTTCTTCTTTAAATTCCGACATATCGAAACGAACCATTGCTTTCTCATCGTTGAACAATAGCTCTGCCATTGATTTGGCAAGCTCTGTCTTTCCTGTTCCGGTAGGTCCTAGAAGGAAGAAGGATCCAATGGGCTGTCCTGGTTTGTTTAACCCACTTCGATTTTCAACAATAGCATCGGAAAGGATCTTTAATGCATGATCCTGACCTACAACTCTATTTAATAGAAGGGATTCCATATTCAGGAGCTTTTCTTTTTCCTGTGCCTGGATTTTTCCGATTGGAATATTGGTTTTAGCAGCCATTACAGCAGCCAGTTCCAAACGGTCTACTTTTTCTCTTTTTTTCGCAGCATGCTGTAAAAGCTCTGCATAGGTATCTTCAATGATCTTCTGAATCTGATCTACCGGCATTGAGTTGTCCAGAGCAGGCTGTTCACTCAATGATCCCCATAAAATAGGGCTTATTTTGTCTCTCAATAAATTATAAGTCCAGATCAGTTCGTCTGCCTTATCTTTATTATCAAGATATTCTTCTTTTAAGATAGCATCATAACTTTCTTTCCAACTGTCAAGTTCTTTTTCAGAAAGTTCATCCAACATTTTGATGGCTGCCATGGTTCTGTCTAGTAAATCAATGGCTGCATCTGGTAATTTTTTACCTTTAGCATATCTTTTTGCCAGACGTACACATTCCGGAAGGGCTGTTTTTTCCACTTCAATTCCGTGATGTTTTTTATAGCCTTCCAGAAGAACGTCAATCATTTTCACACAAGTTTTTTCATCCGGTTCATTGACCGTTAATACTTCGAAACGACGGTTGAAAGCCTGTTCCGGCTCAATGATTTTTCTGTATTCTTCCTGAGTGGTAGCACCGATTACCGTAATTTCCCCTCTTGCCAATTCAGGCTTCAAAAGGTTAGCAACATTTCCGATGCTTCCTTTCGGGTCTAAAAGGGTATGGATCTCATCAATGAAAAGAATCGCTTTTTCAATTTTTTTGCATTCATTGATTACTTTTTTCAGACGGTCTTCTATCTCACCTTTGTAAGATGTTCCGGCTAATAAAGCTCCAGTGTCCAACTCTAAAAGGGTTCCGTTCTTCAGCATTTCCGGAACATTTCCTTTTGTAATTTCTATAGCAAACCCTTCTACCAATGCTGTTTTACCTACTCCCGGTTCTCCAATGATGATTACATTCGGTTTGCTTCTTCGGCAAAGGATTTCTACCAGCATTCTCAGTTCTTTGTCTCTACCGATAATATTTTCAAGGTCTCCTTTTCTAGCCTGTGCTGTTCTGTCTACACAGTAGCTTTTAATGGATGGAAGAGATGCGTCTGCAAAATCTGATCCATTGGAAAATAATGAAGCAAAATCCCCATTTTCAGAAACGGTAAATGGAGTATCTTTTCTATATAGGTTAAAGATTTCATGCTCTCTAAGCGGTAATGACTTCAATTGCTGAAGAGAAAACACAACCTGAGGCTTTACAATGGCAGTAAGGATACAAATTGGGGTAATTTCATCCAACCCTAGCTTTAAACGGATATCGTCTGCTTCTTCTATAAGTGTATCTACGGCTTCATCCTGGCCTACTTCATCCGGAAGATGACTGGTTTTAGGATATTCTTCAATACGCACATCTGCCCATTCGTAGAAATAACCGGGATCTTTATCTATGCTTTTTAAAAATTCATTAAGACCAATATCTTTATGCATCAGCGCCTGCAAAATATGCGGGCCTCCGTAAGTGCCATTATAATTTTCCCTCGCTATCGACTGAGCAATATGAAATAGCTGCTTTACTGTTTCGTTGGTTACTAGTACTCCCATTTATAATTTTTCTTATATTAATATTTGCGTTCTGTTTACCTATTGTTTTCGGATGATTTGATGTTCTTTTCTTTTTTTAAACCCTTTACTTTTATTACTGGTGATTCATAAAGCAAGAGGGTTCTTTTATTTTGCTAAAATTAAATATTTTATTCTAAATGTGATAAAGATAGTTAATTCTTCAATTAGAGAAGTAATAAGCGTTTTTTTTTATCCTTTGGTCGCTTTTAAACTACTTATAAAATCCCGTATTTCTTCTCCCACAGCCTAATATCTCTTATATATTCAGAAAATAAAGCAGGATCAGGCTTAACCACTGAAGACCGATATAGATATAAAAAATCATAGCTGAAGGTTCTGCCAGTTCATGTAATTTTTCTATCAACGTATTTTTCATGATTTCATAAAAATCTACATTTTCATCGCCTAAATTCAATTCATCAAATTTCACTTTATTCAGGGCATATCCCAAAACACGTTTAAGGATTTTATTTTCAGAACTGTTTTTGAATTCATTCAGCAATCTTACTTTTGCCAGTGCATAATCTGTACTGTTGCGGACGACTACCGGCTCGTTGTTTTTAATTTTATTAATAATTTTATCGATAAAAGGAACCAGAATTGTTTTGGAATGGGCTTGTACAAGCCTGCTGATAATTCTTGACATGCCATATTTTGTAGAGAAAATACCGATACAAAACGGTGCAGCAATCATTAACAAGTAGAAGAGGCTTGCTGATAAAGGTTTTGCCATAACAGTAGCCACCAGAAATGCAACTGCTCCGCTATGCCCTAATGATGCACCTAAACTTTCAGCCATGATATAAATTCCAAGACAGAAAGTAATGACCGTAGAAAGAATTCCTATGGCATAAATTTTAAATAAACTGAAAATAAATACAGCTGATAATTTTGAAAAATATTTCAGGTGATCGGTAATTTTATTCATTACTGTTTAATTTAATAACATGGTTTTTGTGTATGTAGATAAAAAATCTACTTTATGAGTTTACAATATAATGAATATTTTAATTGTAAAAGAATCCGTATTAATCCCATATTTTTAATAGAAAATTTCCTGAACCTCCATTTCTTTAGCATCAGGATTATACGTTTCTTTTTTAACAAACCGTCCTCTACCATCACATTTATATATTATTGAATCTGAATCAACGAGTTGTTTGATTGGCTTGTTTTGTTCATTGGAGTTACTATAAATACTATATTGATGAAGTGAGATATTGATTTCCGAAGGCTGATAAATATATTTTGTTTCCAAAATCCGTAAAGGAACAGCTGACTGATCTTTCATTTTTTTCCACGCGTGCTTCTTCTGTTCTTCAATGGGAATTGTCTCCCATTTTCCGTTGACTAAAACACTAGAATTTATAATATCATACTCATAGCTTACCGCATCAATCACCTCATCTTTAAGATAGGTATATGTTTTTTCAACAAAATGATTCATGACATTTTCCTGATGATCCTTATCTATTGTTCCTGAATATTCAAGAATACCAACCAATTTATTTTCATTGTTATAAGTAAAATCAACGATATCATTACGGTTTTGGGTATATTTTTTTATCAGTTGCCCCTGTTTGTTATACTCATAGAAAAATGTCTTTGTTTCATCTTTGATTATATTTCCGTTGGGCGCTATCTCTTTCTCCCAGGTATTTTCTTTCTGTATATGGCCGTTTTTATCATACACCCAGGTTATCTCTGATTTTAAATTTTCATCGTTTTGTTTTCTGAAAATCAATCTTGATTTTTCATCATACCTATTTTCCAATAAAACTTTATTTAGTAACAATCTTTCTTTGACTAGTTTCAAAAGCTGTCCATATTTGTTATATTGATACAGATATTTGTGTTTATCTTCCGGAGCATCTATTTCCATGGTTTTGATGAGCCCCAGGTCATTCAATTCTATATGGGTAAAAAAGTTTCCACCACCAGTTCCCACTGCTCCGAGTGCAAATTTGTGAAAATCTGCATATTTTTTGGGTACAATATATTTGAAATCACTGATTTTTAATAATCCTGCAAGATTTATTGCTTCCGGATCCTTTAGGATAAAGATATGTTTGTCCAGATCGGCTGTTAGATACAGGCTATGATCTGCCGTTGGGGAGTAAAATAGAATGGTATTTCCTTTTTTAAAATAAGCCGTTCTCTGATCCGGATAAAGTTCTGTATCATTAAATTTTTCTACCTCTCTATTGTTCTCATCCATCTTCGGATCACCTGAATAGCAACCGATAACCAGGCTAAAACATATGAAAATAAATCCTATTAACAGAATAGTTTTTAATTTGGAAATAGTCATTTGGTTTTTTATTAAGCTTTTGAAGGGAAGGTAATGCTGTCGGCCACTTCATCATACCCTTGATTCTTTTTCATCTTTTGCCATTACAGCTCTGCGTTGTATTTTTTAACATCAACTACATATCCCGAATGAAAGAATTGCACTCCAGTGGCTTTCCGAAATAAATACAAATTACATATTAGCTCAGAAGTTTTAAAATTTTTCCAAATCGGAAAAACTTAAATCCTGTATTTTGGGTAAAGTATTGATTTTGATCTCTTTTTTCCTTTTGTTTAAGAGTTTCTCAGAACCTGTCACCTGTTCATACTCAATTTTCGTTTTGGCTATTAAGTCAATTCTCGTTTCAAAAGTGGTATCTTTTCCATCCCATAATACCCGTGATATTTTTACCAACTCAAAATTATTTTTATTCAGTCTGAATTCATAGCTGCTTTTCCGGTTATTAATATCAGTAAGCATTTTTAATATACCATCCTCAATAAAAAAATCTGGAATTACATTACCATTATGTTTCCCATTTTTATAAGCCGGATATTCGTTTTCAATAAGTTTTGTAGAAGAAACGATCAGTTGAAGCTTTTTATCAGGCTGGGAGAGGAATATCTGTACTCTTACGGGTCTGGTATCATCTGTCACATCCATTTCTACCATAATCCTGTCATTGCGTTTATCATTATTCAAATCCCCCATTTCTTCTTGTATCAGAGATGTATAATTGTTTTTATCAGCAGCTTTTTGTGAATATAAATTCACATTGGCCAAGAGAAGGAATATAGCAATGGATGATGATATTTTTTTCATAATTATTTTTTATTGATTAATAAACTTTGCGGTTAAAATGCTCCTAATAATGATTGTAAAAAAGATTCAGAACCCTTTATATCATAAAAGAATAAATTTAGCGAAATCCAATATACCTGAAATATTAAAAAAATAATTAAAATGATCATCAAAAATAAAAGCAAGAGTTTACTTTTTATTTTTATTATAAAATAATACATTAATGAAATGGTTAAAGAAGGAATTATTGCCCCAATGCATCCAATTTGTGTAACTATTTTTATAATATTTTTTAGATCATATTTTTCTAAATAATTTAAAGATAAAATGTACCAACATGTAATTCCTATTGTTAATACAATAAATATCAATATCAATAAACTAACTATTATGAACTTTCGAATGTTGTCCATTTCTATTTCTTTTCGTATCCCGGATTTTTTACTGAACTAAATGAATTTTTCACCCATTCTTCAGTCCTTCCCTATAATTGGGTATGACTTAAACGTATAAGATTCCATAACAAAGTATGATAGGTCATTTCAACATATAGTTACATCTTTTTTAATCTTGTTCTGTAGTAAACCCCACATAATATTTCCGCAATTTCCGCTTAAGATTTTAAGTTGTTTATCTAAAAAACTTCTACTATTTAGCCAAAGGATTATCTATTAAAGCACTTGTTATGATATAAAAAGAAAAAATCAGACACATTATATAAAGTAATCCTAAAAAAGCAATAGCCCGAATCAAATATAAAGCCCATATTTTTTTAATTATTTTTATGAGAATAGTATCTATAAGAACAAATAAAATAGTTGTGGGAATACTTATAATCAAGCCAAATTGTTTTATTATTTTTTCAATGAGTTCTGTATTAACAGATTCAATAATACTGCTGTAACTAAATATAAAATAAATAATAACCAGTAAATTAGCCAGTAAAAAGACAAATAGCGCTTTACTAATAATTTGTGTTATATTTTTCATATATGTTAGAATACTTCCAATAATGATTGTAAAAAAGATTTAGAATCATCTATATGATAGAATACCATATTTACGGTAAGCCAGTAGACTGAAAATAGTAAAAAAATGAACAATATAAAGATCAGGAAAGTGAGTAATAGCCTATTTAATATAATTTTCGATAGATAATATATGAGAGAAAATATTACTGCAGGAATAATTGCTCCAATGAGACCAACATTTATAACAACTTTACCAATACTTTTTACATTTATCAATTCTTCATATCTATGTAATAAAATATACCAGCCAGACAAAATAATTGTACATAAAACAAATATCAATAAACTTATAATAATATTTTTCTTACTATTTCCCATATATTTATTTCTTGTTATATTTCGCTTTCTTTTCAGAACTGAAAGAATTCTTTAACCCCTCTTCAACTTTCCCCCACAATTGGGTATGACTTAAACTATGAGATGCCATAGCTAAATATGCTAGCGAACCCGGTCGTTTTATCATATCATCCTTAAATGTTATTTCATCTTGTTCAGTAACTAATCCCGCATAATATCTTGTGACAAAGGTATCATATCGTCTAAGATTTCCTCTTAAAATTTTAAGTTGTGCGTCTAAATTTCCTGTTACGATATATTCAGCATCATCAATATAGCCAATAATTTTTTTCAATTCAAGGGGTTTAATAAACTGACTGAATAACCTCATCAACAAATCTTCCAGCTCCCGGGCATGTACTGCACCTTGTGCTCCTTTTAAAAAACCACCAAATTCTTTTCTCTTATTTCTGGAATTATAGGGATCACTTTCAAAAATAGGCACATCTATAATGGACAGTCCTTTGGTTTGCTTTTTGGGTGTCCAGGATGTTTCGTCAATACTATCAGTGATTCCTTTATTTTCTCCAAATACACCTGCTAATAAACTTAGTAAATAACTATCCTTTGGACTGCTTTTAATGTCAAACAAAATATTTAAAACCCTCAACCCTTGTGTCAGATTTAAATTTTGTGCCCATGTTACTTTATCATACCCTTTTGCTATGCCAGCATTATAATTATTATAGACATCATAGGTCCATCGTAAGAGATTATTTAAAAGGCTAATAAACGAATCTTTTTCTTTTTGCAGATTAGAATTTTCAATTTTTAGAGAATCAATATATAGGATAAACTCTTTCGTCATCATATTTATTCCCAAAAAAGCTTTTGCCATTTCTTTCCATGCCGGAACTGCTCTTTTCTTATGGCTGCTGGGAAGACCTATCCCCTTAAGATAAGTTAAAATAGTATTGTTATTTACACCTTTCAGTGTCTCTATACCCGTTTTAAATTTCTCCATTTGAAAAGACTTCAATAAGCCTTCTAAATTGGTCAAACTGAAGTCTGCAATCAATTGTTGGGTCAGATCATACTCATTATGAACGTTAATGATCTTACATTCTTTATGTAATTTTCCATGATTCAACTGATGTTTCTTCTGGAAAAAAGGAGTTGATAAATACGTGATACTTTTAACTTTCCATTCTTTAGGAAATTCTGTAATCTTACGAGGTTTCAAAATACTGGATTTTGCAATCATATCCTTACTGGAGATGAGCTCTGTAAACTGATTTATAACGTTACCACCATGTGAATGACCAATGAGATGCAAATGTACCTCTTGATTTTTCCAGCCGGGATATACCCTTAACAGCAGATCAAATAATCTCTCGGAAGCTTTGATTCTTTCCTTGGTATCATTATCACCAGACCAGCTGAAAAAGTCTCCTTCGATATGCAAATCAGTAAATTGAGGTTTAAGTTCCTTGATTTTATTCCATAAATTATTTAAACTTTCCTTTGTTTCTTGCTTGGTCTTTTCATCAATATATTTCCAATAGCTTGTATTGGCCTTATGTTTCGTTCCTTCAGTATTTCCAGGGTCTGTAGTCCCAGCGACAAACATAAGAATATCAATAATTCTCCCTTTTCTTTTAGGAGAATCTTCGGGGTCTCCATATTTTACCCCTTTTTCTACACCAGTTTCTGTTACAGATTCTCCAGCTGAGGTAATAATGTTTTCCTTAGAATACATACTGTGTCCCTCCTGAGATATTTTGGTATAAGTTCCTTTTACAATTCTCGTCCTACTCATAGCTTACTGAAATTAAATTTTCCGCAATGGCCTCAAATATTATTTTTCACTAATTATTTTACCCGTATTGGCATCCATCTTATAGACAACAGGTCTCCAGGCACTGGGTTCACCAGGGGAAGTTTTCATGATTTCCATAAGTTCTTTTTCCGAAATCCTTTTTCCCTGCATAATCATAATATTCCAGACAGGAACATCCTGATCATATACAATATCGTATTTATTGGTCCCATCATCATTTAATCTTCCGGCTCCAGTTTTAAGATTAATATATCCTTTTTTATCCAGAAAATTCAATACATCCTGATACTTTATTTTTCCGTAGTTTTGTTCTTCATCTACCGTTTTCTCAAGCTTGCCATCCTTATCATAGTATTCGGATTTTTCAACTTTCACCGTCTCGCTTATTCTGGTTTCTTTTTTCTTCAGACTACCATTAGGATAAAACTCTTTATAAATATACAGAAATGATGGTTTTGGGAGTAATTCTTCAGAAGTTCCCATTTCCTTCTGTTCAGGAGCAGACATAGACAACACAGTATGACCATTTTTCAACTCCAGTGTGCCATTGCTTTCCTGATATTTTTTAAATAAATCAAAATCAAATTTTTCAACCATAGTACTCGTTTTGTGATTCTTTTGAGTTTCTTCTTTTTTAGACTGGCAGGAGCATATTACAAAAGATAATATGGAAAAATAAATTAATATTTTTTTCATTACAGCATAATTTTAGAGTTCAACACTTTCCATTGCCACTTAAAAACAGTAATTCTCGGGATTTGTATATGATGACAATAGTCCATAAGATTATTTGTTTTATAGGCTTCATAGGTATACTTTGCCGGAGCATTTCCATCAAAAGTATGGGGAAGTCCCAGCGCATGCATTAATTCATGGGCAACTGTTTCTTTTGAATGGGTATAAAACTGAACTGTAAAAGTGGTATTGAAAAATGAAAAGCCATTGGTATAGGAAGCAATTTTACCATTCTTCCACCCCGGATATATATCTTCTATAAAAAAGACTTTGAAATGCGAATCGTATTGGCTACCATATTTATCCCGGAATTTTTCTTCCAGGTAGTCTCTCAATCCACTAGAGCTGTCTATATAATACTTTCCGTCAATCTTTTTACAAAACTTGAATCTGAAGGCATTATAGATGAGGTTTCCCGTACAGTCAATAGAAAAGGAATTCTGAATGGTTGGAGATACCAACGCCTGATTCAGACATTGTGTAAAATACTGCTGACTGCCAGGTTTGGGTTTTCCTACTTTAATGATGTCATTAATATCTGTTTTTACGGAAATAAAAAGCGCAGAAATCTTTTTAACATGCGCCACAGAATTGGGATGAATAAACAAAGCTCCACAAATCTCACCATCTGCTTTTACATACAGCAACTGTTCTTTGGAGAACTGTTCTTTACAGGTTATTTTCAGATAATTGGATTTATCATACTTTCCTACCTTAATCACTCCTATTTCTTTAAGATTAAGAGATAAGTATTTTTCTGCTTCTTTATCTTTAAATTCAAAAGTCAGTTTTTGAGGTTTCTCTTTAATTTCAATTTTAAGGGTTAACAGTGCTGACTTTCCTTTTAATAATGTCAAAACAGGTATAGGATACAAGTAAGGGGTTTTATTCACTTTTTTCCATGAAATAGAAAGGCTTTTATAGCTTTTCAGTTTCTTATCATACATATTAGGATCTTTGTGGAAGTTGGTATTCCAGCTATTCCCGTTTTTAAAAACCGTGACATTATCCGGCTCATAATATTTTCCCATAACGGCTCCGAACCAGTTGTCTCCCAGCTGTCCGGAATCCCCTTCTCTTAGCCAGTCAAAACCAAAATCAGGATTATCTTTATACTTATCATGAGGCCTGAATTTCACCATGCATTTAGCCACCACTTTTCCGGCAGGTGGCATTGAGGGATTTCCAAAACTTAATCCATCCTTGACTCCGGTTTCAGTAATCGCAGACCCAGCGGTGGTGATAATATTCTCATTAGAATACATGCTGTGTCCTTCCTGAGAAATCTTGGTATAAGTTCCTTTTACGATTCTCGTTCTGCTCATGGGTTAATGTGCTTTCGACTTCTCTCCGCTATTGTTCTGTACTTCTGCCTGGGCATGTTTATGAACAAACTTTCCGGATTGAATATTCATATCTTTTTCACTGACCTCATTTCTCTCTTTCTTGGTTTCGCTAAGCACATCCCCTTCAATAATCTCTGTCAGTTTTCCTGTAATAAACGTGCTTGCATTTCCAATGACTGAAGTAAACTTCATAGCTCCTACACTTTCAGTATTATTCAGTCCTATGCTGTCTGATTTGTTCATACCTACCGTTGTTGTCATATTTTCACCTACATTGATGTTCATATTTTTACAATTCAGGGTCATGGTTTCCGGTGCAGTGATATTGATATTGCTTCCTGTCGTATCCAGATGGATCTGATTACCGCTTTTATCTGTGATGATGATACTTTCATCTTCTGTGAAAACAATTCTGTGTCCGCTTCTTGTCTGGATAGATTTTACCCGGTTATCTACTCCTCCGCCAAGGCCAATTCCACCATGGAACATTCCTCCCATTACAAATGGACGGTCCGGATGACTGTGTACAAAATTCACCATCACCTGATCTCCTACTTCAGGAATGGCTACATACCCACGGTTTTGGGTAATTTGATCGGTTCCCCCTGCATCAGGGGTCATTACTCTCACAAAATGAGTAGTATCGTTCATTTGCCAGTCGAATCTTACCTGTACTCTTCCCTGTCCTTCAGGATCTGCATTGGCAATTACCGTTGCAATCTGAGGCTGTGCAATAGGTACTGTAAATTCAGGTTTTGGTAAAAATCCTGTATCTGCCGCTATAGATTCAAAACTTCCTTTATAGTGACCAATAGTATCAATTTCATGAGTTACCTCTGTCACCATCACCTTGGTAAAATAAGAAGTCTCATTACTGTCAGGTTTTCTCATGTGGATATCAACCACACATCCCGGATGAAGGAATGGCACTGTAGTAGAACCTGAAACGGAAAATACACTTACCGCTTCACTCCCTGCAGTACTTCTCTGGGAGTTCTCCACATCTAAGTGAGTGGATGCTTTAATAGGAGCTACCTGAAGCGCCGGAGTTTTATATATTTTATCGTTATGGCTGTATGCTGTTTTCGCTAGATCTCCCAAATGGTTAACCGGAGTTTCACCGGAAGTCAGCTTTTCATTTTTACTGCTGTTGTAGCCGTAATATTGTGGCTTTGTATGAACTGCCTTTAATTCTACCCTGATGTCATCAGCATTACTTCCGTAAGTAAGTTTTATAGGTTTGTTCTGAGGTGGAAGTTTTCCGAAATGAAGCACTTCACCGTCATAGTAAAATTGTTCTCCATAGGCTTCTGCCATTCTTGCAAGATAGTTATAATGGGTCTCGTTGTATTGGCTGCTATAGATAATCTGAGAATAATCGTTGGTATCCACTCTGATATCAAAGCGGCCTTTATCAATTCCCTGTTTAATTACTTCTTCAGCAATGATTCCCATATTAACGGGCTGTCCGCCTCCAAAACTCTGGATGTGCGGAGCACCATCCAATAGAATGGTTGGACTATATCCTGAAAGGACAATATTTCCAAGACTCATCTTTTCCTGGCTGAATCCTACTTTGGTAATGAGCCCTACGAAATTTCTTTCGGGACTGTTATCAATATCTTTATAGGAAATAATTGCCGTAAGGCGTTTTCCCAAAAATTTATTGGCTTCCTCAAGGGTATGGCTTTGCCTGTCACCCAATGCATCATGAGCAAGGGTAAGACTAAATTCGTGATGGTTACTCGTTTTTTGCTTAAGCGTGAAATGTTTGTAATACTTAATAATTTTTCCCTCCACAACCAGCGAAAGTTTTACCAACCGGTTGATCCCTGCATGATGGTTTTCAGATATTCCATCAGCATTCTGTGATGGACGGAAAGAAGACCCCTTTGTCTTTGTTTCGGTTTTCATATGCTTTGTGTTTAGTTTTGTATTAAAGATAGCAATATTTTATGAAATAGTCATCATATCAATGAGATATGAATAATTAATCAATATTTTTTTTTAATGTCAGGCAAAAAAAGACCGTCTTCAAAGTGGACAGTCTTTTTTTTGTATGAATGTTGATAATGTGTAGTAGTTTTAGCTTGTTGGCCAAAGTCCAGCATACTCAGAATTACCATAGCTGATAGTTTCAGCACTCACTACGAAGCTAATATACATACTATTGCTGTCTACAGCATCAAATTCTACCTGGTGTTGGATTACATATCCATTTTGCCAGTTCAAAGTGATTAATGTTCCTTCTTCGTGAGATTTGTTGAAAGTAATTTCTCCTACTGTCGGCTTATACTTTCCGTTCAGTAAACTTTCTAAGATATCTGATTTTTCAGTAGCTTCTACTGTAACTTTGATTAATGCGTTAGAAGGGTCTGATGCTACACGTCCTGATACGTCTGTAGATCTTGATACGCTGTAGTTCATTTTTAATAATTTCTGACCTTCTCCGTTGTTGAATTTTAAGATTCCTCTCGAATTTCTTTCTGCCATGATTTGTAAATTTTAACCGTTAGTAATATTTTGTGATTCAGTGATTGTGTAGCAAATATAAAGGGTCTTTTCGGCTAAAAAAAACTTTTCACCATAAATTTGAAAAATTGTAGTAGTTCTACGACTTTTTGTAGTAATTCTACGACAATGGATTTATAAACAATATCATAACTCGCATTAATAAAGCATTTTAAGCTTTATCCCTAATTAAGGAGAAAAACAGACTTTTACACTTAAACGAGAAATAACAGCCCTCATATATTCAAAAGTCTAAGATTTTTATCTTAAGATGTCACATCGGAAAGTTAGAAGAAAAATTCCTGTTTTAAATACTATGAAAATCCTCAGTAGAAATTTCTGTAACAAAAAAGCAGAAGTAAGGTTACTTCTGCTTTTTGTTATGATAAAACTAACCATTAATGTTTAGTATATTCCGGAGCTTCTGTTTGAGTCATCGTTGGTGTAAAGAACTCGCTCAGCCAATAGAACGTCTGTCCGTTTTGCTGAATCTTCACTGCCGGATTATTTCTGTGATTCAGCATTCTTTCTGCTAAGTCTTTATAGTGGTGGAAATAAGTTCTTACTGTTTCATTACGAACTATTTTTGATTTTTTCCATCCTTTAAGCTTATACTTAGCCAGGATCTCTTCTTCGGAAAGATCGAATCCTGTACTCATTCCGATCGCATAAGACATTGGCAACTCATAAAGGTCTCCCTTATCCAGGAACTTGATCGTTGGATTGTATTTCTTTAACAGTCTTACATATTCCTTGATCGCTTTTGACTGGCTGAAACCTGGTTTATCTGGCTCTGTATTTCTGTATACTTCAGAATAGAATGCTTTAAGATTATCAAATTCCGATTCAGAGATCAGAATTCCTTTTTCTATACTCGGAGTAATTTCTTTCAGTTCTTTTGGTAAATACCCTTTTACAAGGAATGGATTTCCATAATTAATCAACTGTGCTGCGATTCCTGCAGAAACAGGATTGGTAAGTCCTGGATACAAGTATTTATATTTCAAATCCACATCAGTTTTTCCTGCCCCTACAGAGGAGTGGAAATAAGCATTTAGGGATTTATCAACACTCTGGTTGTCTAAAGTAACCTGTGCAATAAGGCTGTCTACTGATTTCTTCAGGAATCCTGGGGTTGCTACATCTCCTTTTTTAGGGAAGATTACAAATCCCTGAGACATACTTTGCTTAGGGTAAGCTAAAGAGAAGAAGCCTTCATCACCTTCTACCAGGCTGAAGTTGTTTTTGGTAAGAACATCAGATTGATTGATGATCTTTTGCTTTTTAAGCTCAGCGATATTTTTAGCCGTATTGGTTACCACATTTTCAGCCATTAATACAAAATCATTGTAAGTATCTGAAGATCTTGCACTGGTCTGGAACATAATCAATCTTGCCTGCGCCTGAGTAAGAGAACCAATAACGCTGTACATATTTCCGCTTTGGTTAGCAGAGGTCCCTACAGTAACCACAATATTGGTTTCATCCGGAACATTGGAAAGAAGATTTCCTGCTGCAGTAAGAGCTTCTCCTACCGGTTGATAACCATTATTGCTGGTACAGTTCATCTCATTCGTTTTCTGATCGATAAACGTCGTAATCTTACTGTAATCTGCACTTAGGTTAGAAACCGCTGTATTGGTACCACAAGGGTTGTTTTTATACAAAACCACTCCATATTTTACGTTATTGAAATACGATGGTTTTTCAAATCTAAGCTGAAGATCCTGTAATAATGATTTTACAATAGGCGCGTAAGGTGCATTTCCAGCACTTATATCCAATGCAAAAACAATATTAATGTTTTTATCTCTATCTGTGATTTCTTTATAACGGTCGAAGTAGATAGGCTCTCCTAAAACATTAAAGACATAGTTTTTACTATAATCAAGAATATTGGTAAAATACTTTGTTTTAGAGTCCGGAGTTGGAGTTTCATTAAGAGGCAGAACTACTGGGAAGATATTTTCCAGGGGCTTTCTCTTATTTACATCTGTAAGAAGAATAGCCGTTCTGTTCTCTGCATCTGAACCTGATGCACCTGGATACCCTTCACGTACTCCAAGTTCTGTTTCAGTAATTCCTGTAGTATTTTTAAGCTTTATCGCTGAACGCTCACCCCATGTAGAAATTACGTTGGAGCTCACCCATCCGTAAAGGCTTTTTCCAATGCTGTCGATGTCTACAGATGGTTTTTTACCTACCAGGAATCTTTTATTATTTTCAGCCTGTTTATAAACATACACCATCTGCCCGTTAGGAATTTTAACATTAGCAGCTTCAATAAGGCTTGGTGAATTGAACACCATAATAGAGTCATTTTTGTAGTATCTTTCAGCATTTCTGATAACTTCACTGTTATTAGGCACTACTGCTACTCTTACAGGATATCCTGTTCTTTCGCTCTTCAGGGAATGATTCCATAAAAGGAGGTCAGATTCATGGATCCAGCCATAGGTTTTAATAGATTTTGAGGAGACTTTTTTCATTAAGGCATCCGGTACATATTCTGCTACCTTTACCATTCCGTCTCTATGCTTCAGAACCATTAAGGGTTCCAGAAACTTCACTTCTTTATATGATTTTTCATCATCTTTATCCAAATAAGCCGTATTTCTTGATCTGTCTGAAATAACGATCCATGGAACGGATTTTTTAGGATAACCATTGACAACTGTTGAATTATCTACCTGTCCATATTGAGAAGGTTCAGGTGTTTTTTTTGACGGAAGCTTTACCTGGCAACTCGTCAGTAATACTGATAATCCTATATAATATGCTGCTAGAGGAAATTTATTTTTCATCCTATTTTATCTTTTTATGATTGGTACATCCGGTGAACCGAATGGTATTATTTGCTTTGGTTTATATCTACTTTCGTTACACAGTTCTGTGTATCATCTAAATTCACCTTTACAGTCTGAATGACCGTATTTTTATCAAACTGAAGACCTGCACAGTACATGTAGAAGTTATTGACTTTACTGTCATTAACTTTTACCACTGTATTCTCATTATTACACAAATAAGTTTTCAACAGGTAGTTATAGTGCATATTGAAACTGTTTCCGTTGGCAATCTGCTGTAAATGATATTTGAAATCACTGTCAACTTTTGCGTAGGAATCCTCTACAGAAACTTCTTCCTGTTCCAAAGGGTTGTAAGCAGGAAGAATTTTGATATGATGGTAGATAGGCTCCTGGCTTTGCTCAGTGTAAAGAGTTACCACGTAATCTCCCGGCTTTTTATAAGCGTAGATTGCCATTTTCTCTTTAGCATCCGTATTTCCTGTCTCTCCAAATTTCCATGCAAAGTCTTTTGCATCAGATATAGCACGGAACTGTACGTTCTCATTCTGCATTGCCTGAACCTGAGCTTCAATAGTTGTTTTGGATTTTGTACTGTCTTTCGCTGGTTTGATGCCTCTTGCAGAAACCATTACTGGGAATGATTTGGTGTACTTGTTGTCAACAATCAAACTTACCTGATAATATCCAGGTTTATTATAGAAGTGAATTCCACTATTTTTATCAGAAGTTGTTCCGTCTCCAAAATTCCATCTTTTGGTTTTTGCAAACTGGGTTTTATCTTCAAATAAAAGGGTATCTCCTACCGACAAATTAGATGGATAGACTACTCCAACAATATCATCAGCAGAATGGATCACTTTTTTCTGCAACCAAAGAGCAACCAGGGCTGCTATGAGCAATGTTGCAATAACACCGATAATAATGTTCTTTTTGTTCTTTTGAAAATAATTCATAGTTAATAATTGTGATGTGTTTTATTTATAGTTCCTAAATTCATTGTTCGTTTATTGGGTACGAGCCTTCAACTCACTCTGACGTTGATAAATCTTATCCTGCTTATCTTTAAATCCTATTCTGCACTCTTCTACCTGCTTTTCAAATCTTTTGATATCTTCTGAGGTAGTGGAGATTACTTTCTTGTCATCAAAGTACATCTTATAGAATTTGGCAATCTGGGGATAAGCATCTTTTCGGATATCAACAATATTATCATGACGCTTAAAATAATCGTTCAAATCATTAACCCCCATAAAGATATTATTTTCCACAAAAGGTTGTGGAGCCTCATCAGTAAGCTTACTAATCATGGTATACGCACTGTCCATGATAGGAAGAATGATTTTCTGGTGCTGTTCAAACTCAGCCTTTTGCTCTAGATTCTGAATTCCTCTTACGTCTTCGTCAGAAAACGGTGATTCAAATCCTTTTAAAAAGATAACTCCCAGAAATATCATGGCAGTTAAAAGCATCAGTATTAAATAAAAAAACTGATAATGCCTTTCCTTTTTAGATAGTGTAATTTGTCCTTGCATATCTTTATCTTTTTATCTTCTTCTACCTCCTGTAAAATTTCTTGTAGGATCTTTTCTAAGCTCATTATTGGCGCGGCTCACTTTGCCCATACATTCATCCAGGTCTCTGAGAACTGTTTTCTTTTTGTATTCTACACCACTAATTTTGGTTTTCAACGTAAGCATAGGTCCGATCTGTTTCATCAATGTAGTGTAATGTTTAAAGCTTGTGATACTGTCTTTTCCCATAATACTTTTCACATTTCCTACGTTATCCATAATATTGGTTCTTAGAAAAGCCTCATTTTCCACCTTGTTCAGATCAAGCTGGGTCATTTTCTCATAAATTTCATCCACATTCTCCTTCAGCATATCACTTCGACGCATTAATTCTTTATAAGCTTCAGCTTCACGACTTATCCCTTCACGCTGTATATCATAGCTTTTGAAGAAGAGATATAAACAGCTAAAGGACACCATAGACAAAACAACAAATGAAAGGATAAACTTCCAAATGCCCGTTCTGACGTCAGATTTGTTCAATTTTTTTTCCCTGTTAGAAGACATATATTTGCGATTTGTTTGGCCTGTGAAAGTATAAAAAAAATTTTTTATGCACAATACGTATTTTCCCCACTCCGGTTTCGTGAAATCCCGGTTTAAATTAATATTAATTTTCACTTTAATAAGTTTTTCATAAATTAGGCCTCTGAATTTTAAATATCATTTGCCAAATCGATATTAAGAATGAGTAAAATATTATCTAATACCGTGCGTTTTTCTATAGCAGACAGTGATTTTTATTTTAAAAAAATAATGATCAAAACACTTATGGAAAATCCTTTCTATATGCTGTTGAACGACTGTAACAATGGCCACGAGCTTGTGAACCGAATTTACAGAAGACAGGAAGATGTATTTATCATAGAGCTGTTTATGCCGGTATTGAGTGGAATTGAAGCGATTAAATATATAAGGAAAAACAACACAGAAACACCTATTATTACTTATTCCGGAACTTACCAGGAGGATATGGCTGAAATTCTGTCGAGAATACCTAATATCTATTACTGTCAGAAAAACAGTACCATTATTAAAGATATCATTAAAGGGAGTATCGCTTCTGACGAGTTCGATTATGAGGCCTATTCAAAAGAATGGGAACAACAGCCACTTGCCGTACAGGAATATATGGACAGGCAAAAGAAAGGGCAGGAAGAGCTTTCACCGGCTGAGATACAACTGATGAGATTCTGTTATGAAGGTTTCAGTAATAAAGAAATTGCAGAAAAACTAAACCTGAGTACAAGAACGATTGATACTTACATCAATCGTCTAACGGAAAAGCTGGGATTAAAAACCAAACTTCATCTTATCCGTTTCTGTGTAGAAAATGGATACTACAACTCCAGCATGTAGGAGTTAAAAAATTCGGAAAACAGATAACAGAAAGCACTGATAATTTTACTGTTACGTGTTTCATATTTTTTCTATTTCTGGTGTTTTTTTATCAAAATTCTATAATATTATTTTATTATTAAATTATCATCAACCTGCGTTAACATAGGATATACATTAATAGCTCAACTATTTGAATAAAAATATTTTGCCACTAATTTGCTAGTATTCAATTTTTTTAACTAAATTTGCACACCTAAAATTTAAAATTAAAATAAGGAAATGACAAAGGCAGAATTGGTAAACACCATCTCAAATAAGTTGGGAACAGAAAAGAATGAAACACAGAAAGTTGTAGAAGCTTTTATGCAGGAGATCAGAACTTCTATGTATAATGGGGATAACGTTTATCTGAGAGGTTTTGGATCTTTTATCATTAAAACAAGAGCTGCTAAAACAGGAAGAAATATTTCTAAAAACACTGCGATTGAGATTCCTGCTCATAACATTCCTGCTTTCAAACCTTCAAAGTCTTTTGTAGAGAAAGTAAAAACGAAAGTTGCAGTAAAATAAGAACATTAACTGAATATTAACTAGTTACTAAAAAATTAAAATTATGCCAAGCGGAAAGAAAAGAAAAAGACACAAGGTTGCGACTCACAAAAGAAAGAAAAGAAGAAGAGCAAACAGACATAAGAAAAAATAATCTCTTTTTCTCGAGATTTACAATATAATAATATAGTTGGTGGTTTTAAATTTTTAAAGTTCACCGACTATATTTTTGTTTGCAACTATAAGATTCCGCGGAAAACGGATGGTTTCAAATATTATTTTAATAAAAATATAATGGTTTTCATTCTAAATCCTTATATTTAATAGATGAATTAATCTAGAACAATACCAATTTCCTAAAATCTTAACAATTTTTATCTGATAACAAAATGAAGAAAGAACTAATAGTTTCGCATGAAGATGATCTTACAAAGATTGCACTGCTGGAAGACGGAAGACTATGTGAACTTCATGAGCAAGAGGACAAAAGCGATTTTATAGTTGGAGATCTGTTTATTGGAAGAGTAAAAAAGCTGGCCCCTAACCTTAATGCGGCATTCGTCAATATAGGATATGACAAGGATGCATTCCTGCATTATCAGGATCTGGGACCACAATATCTTACCTACAGAAAGTTTTTAAAAGATACGATCTCTAAAAAACAAAACTCTTCAAGCTTAAAAAATTTCGAGATACAGCCCGAAATAGATAAAAACGGAACGGTAGACAAAGTCATTGCAAAAGACGATCTTGTTCTTTTACAAATTACTAAGGAGCCTATTTCTACAAAAGGGCCAAGGATTTCTACCCAGGTTTCACTGACAGGACGTTTTTTGGTTTTAATTCCATTCGACAATAAAGTTTCCATTTCCAAAAAGATTAAAAGTTCTGAGGAAAAAGAAAGATTAAGAACTCTAATCGACAGCATTAAGCCTGAAGGTTTTGGAGTCATTATCAGAACTGTAGCCGAAGGAAAAAAGGTAGCCGACCTTCATAATGACATGAATCAGCTGATTCAGAAATGGGAAAGCACTTTTAAAAATATCCAGAGAAATAAAGTTCCGTCTAAAGTTTTAAGCGAAGAAGATAAAGCTTCAGCTATTTTAAGAGACAATTTCAATCAGGATTTCGTGAATATCATCTGCGACGACGAGCAAATGGTAAATGAAATGACCAATTACGTTGAAGTAATTGCCCCTGAAAAGAAAAACATTGTCCAGTTTTATGATTCTCATATTCCACTTCTGGAATATTACAATGTTGAAAAACAGCTTAAACAGAGCTTCGGAAAACATGTAAACATACCAAGCTCCAAAGGTGCTTATCTTGTTATTGAACACACAGAAGCCCTGCACGTCGTAGACGTTAACTCCGGAAATAATATTACTACCGGAACCGCTGTTAATAAAGAACACGCTCTTAAAGTCAACAAAATGGCAGCCACAGAGATTGCCAGACAGCTTCGCCTCCGCGATATGGGAGGTATCATTGTGATCGATTTTATCGACATGCCCAACTCAGAGCACAGAAGAGAGCTCTATGAACACCTGAAAGAGGAAATGAAGCGCGACAAAGCCCGCCACAAAATCCTTCCTCCAAGTAAATTCGGTCTGATCCAGATTACCAGACAAAGAAACCGTCCGGAAAAACAGATCGAAACCAAAGAAGAAAACCCGAACAAAGATGGAGAAATTGTAGCTCCTATTGTGATCGTGGAAAGAATGGGTGAAACGCTGAGAAACATCCTGCAGAAAGAAAAAGGAAAAATCTACCTGCATGTACACCCATTTGTGGAAGCCTACCTTACAAAAGGCATTAAAAGCATCCAAATGAAATGGTTCATGAAGTATAAAAAATGGGTAACCATTGTACCAAGGGATTCTTTTAAATATTTAGAATACAGAATTTACAATTCCAAAAAGGAAGAATTGATAGAATTCTCTAATTAAGACAAAATTTAAACCTTCAGTAATTACTGAAGGTTTTTTTGTTACATTTGTAAAAAACTACATAAAACTCAAACACAATGAAAAAAAATCTATTACTGGTTACCCTGGTAGCTCAGAGTATTTCCGCTCAAATTACATCTTATGACAACAGTTTCGCCTCTAACGGAAAATATACCATTGCAGAGGCTTCTAACTCTTATTACACAAACATTCTTCAACATTCAGACGGAAGCATTTACTTCACTTATATAAAAGAAAATGCCACTACAGCCGTTGTTTTATCAAAGCTAAATCCTAATGGTACCATTGATACTTCTTTCGGGACCAATGGAGTAGTAAGTATTCCCTATACTTCTTCCGGATACCCTTCTACTCTTAAAAAACAGGCTGACGGCAAACTTGTTATGCTAGGTTTCTATGAAGATGGAACCGCTATCACAAGAATTCTTCCCAATGGGCAGATAGATTCTACTTTTGGAACCAATGGAACGGCTAAAATTCCTTATATCGGAATGAGCCTAAATGTAGATAGCTTTGGATTCTACATACAAAACAACAAAATCATTGTCTATGGCAATGCTTTCGACAATAATTATCATATTTTAGATTATTCTCTGGTTTACAGATTACATGAAAATGGTTCTATAGATCAAACTTTTGGAAATAACGGCTCTATCAATACCAAAGCAAAATATGTTTTTCTGGATAATCAATCCAATATTATAAGCCTTACCGGCAGCAGCAATTCATATCCTTATGGGGCCTTAGAAAAATATGATCCCAACGGACAGGTGTTTTCATCTTTTGGAAACAATGGTGTTGCAGCATTCCCATCAAGCCCTGGAGCCATCAATTCCGCTTTTTTGGACAGTAATAATTATATTGTATGTGCTAATATAAACAAAGAGATTTTCAGACTCAATCCCAATGGCAGCCGCGATAATTCTTTTATATTTGATAATACACAACCGCCTTTTAACGATGGAGATTTATCACTTTCTCTTTTTGAGAGAAATGGAAATTATTATATTTCCGGGATTACAGGTCCAAGTGGAGAAACCTTTGTAATTTCCAAACTTACTCCAACAGGCTCTGTAGATCCTGCTTTTAATTATTATTCAGAAAATGCAGTAGGTACTTTATTTATAGGAAACATGATTATCAATGATGGAAGTATTATTGCAACAAGAGGAAACCAGATTTTTAAATTTCTGTTAAATAACAACACTACTTTGGCTACCGCAGATTTTTCTAAAGCAAGCAAAACTGGAATTTCGTTTGAAAATCCTGTAAGCCAAAACCTGGTTTATAAAACCCCGGATAAAGTAGCTAAAATTGAAATCTTTTCTGCGAGCGGGAAGCTCCTAAAAGTCACCAAAGAATCCAACACTTCTGTTTCAGACTTGCCTAAAGGAATTTATATAGCTACAGTCACTTTTGAAAACGGAAGCATTACCACTAAAAAACTTATTAAAAATTAAAACTTAACCTCCGGATTTTACCGGAGGTTTTTTATTATCTTAGTACCACAGTAAAGTAGCTATTCGATGCTAAGGTTTAGGCTAAAGCCATAGGATTTGTTTTATGTTATAAGGCGGACTAAAGCCCACCTCTATTGAATATAAACATAACATCTTTTAGTTTTAATTATGAAAAATCACCATTACAAAACCACCATTCAATGGACGGGAAACAAAGGAACCGGAACCAGCGGCTATAGAGATTATGAGAGAAGTCACACCATTTCAGCAGACAATAAAGTTGTTATTGAAGGTTCATCTGATCCGGCATTTCGAGGAGATAAAACAAAGCACAATCCTGAAGAGCTCTTTCTTTCTTCACTTTCTTCATGTCATATGCTTTGGTATCTTCATTTTTGTTCTGCGGAAGGTATTATTGTTACCAATTATATAGATGAAGCTACTGGGATTATGGAAGAAACAGCGAATGGCAGCGGACATTTCACAGAGGTAACATTATACCCTATTGTCACAGTTTCTGAACCATCTATGATGGAAAAAGCCCAAGAACTTCATCATAAAGCCAATGAATTTTGTTTCATTGCCAATTCGGTTAACTGTATGGTAAAACATATCCCCAAAGTGTTAGTTAAATAAAAAAATATTTTTATAAAAATACTCCAAAACGCCTTTAATATTAAACATCGAGCTACAATAACTCTAAGTTTAAGGATCAAAATTCAACAAAAAGAGACTTATTTAACAAATAATCAATAAAAATAATATTTTATTACCATAATATTCATATAAAATCTAAATTATTTATCAAATTTATTCATTATGTTAAGTTTTTTTCATATTTTTATATAAACAAAACAGACCATGATGAAACCAAGATTAACCATTTTTGATGAACCTATGTTATATACAGAGGGCTTATCAAGATTACTAATGCAGAGCAAAATTTTCAATACAATAGATATCTGTAATTCCTTAGAAATGCTCTACAAACAATTAAAAGACAAGCCTCCTGAAATGCTTGTCATGAGTTCCAACATCCTCATGCTTACTGAGATATGCAAATCTGTAGAAAATATCATCACAGAGTATCATCATATCAAAATTATCATCATTGGCAGCTGCTATGATGTAATAGATATCAGAAAGCTTTTCAATAAAGGTATTAAAAGCTATCTGGATAAAAACTGCAAATATGATGAATTTCTAAAAGCTATTAATGCTTTATTATTGAACGAAATTTATATTTGTGACCATGCCAAGGAAAGAATGCTGAGTTTCATTAGTAATGAACAGGGCAAACGAAATTTCCACATCAGAGATCCTCTTACCCGTCGTGAAATGGAAATACTCCAGCTAATCTGTGAGGGATTCAGCAGCAAAGACATCTCTGAAAAACTATTTATAAGTATCAATACGGTAGAAACACATCGAAAAAAAATTCTTTTGAAACTGAATGTAAAAAACACTGCGGGCGTCGTAAAATATGCTATTGAAAATCATATTGTAGACTGATTGAATTTCGCCAAATGATTAACCTGAAAAATTCCAGACCCTAAGATCTGGAATTTTTTTTTGCCTGCTCCCCAATTCCTATTAATAAAAAGTTCGGCAAACAACTGATTATTAATATTGAAAGAAGTCAATAGCGAATGGTCAATTCGCTTCGCTTGTCAATTTTTTATATACCATGAGACTTCTTAATTCACTTGCGAAGCAAAATTCACCATTGACTTTTCTATGCTTTAAAGTAAAGCCTCTTTTACCCTACTCATAATCCGGCATTTCGCCGTTACTGAACAGCGTAGATCGTGAAAGGTCTGTCAAACTACTATTCAGATCTATTACCATTACGTTTCTTTGTGAGATATTATCATTGGAGGTATTCATAAAGATGACCTGGGCATTGTTGGGGGAAAATCTTGGATCCAGATCATTGGTTCCCATGACTTTATCACTTTCAGCGGAAATATCATTTACAGTATTATCTGTTAAATTATAAATGAAGATATGAGAATCCAGCTGGCGATAGTTTCCACTTCCATCCTGGTATCCTGACAGATCCCGGGTAAAGAGAAGAAGCTGCCCATCTACAGAAAAATTAAGGCCTCCACTGGCTCCGGCAGCACCGGACAACACCGTTTTAAGAATATTTCCCATCATATCTATGACATATATATTTGTATTATAGCCGTTATAGTCATTGGTTTTTATGGCTATTTTACTTCCGTCGTAGCTCCAGTCACATTCTGAAATCATGCTTCCATCCGGAGTTGTATAGACAAGCGTCAGGCCGCTTCCGTCTTTATTGATCCTATATAATTTATTAAAGTTGGAGTAAATAATTTCCTTACCATTGGTACTCCAGGCAAAATCCATTTCATAGGCATTGAAGCCGGCAACGGGAACCGTGGTGACTTTAAAAGGATTGGATCCATCTGGATTGGCAGTGTAAATATGGGTACTACCACCTTCAGTTCTGAGAAAGGCAATGAGACCTGCATTATTATTTTTCCGTGGCCGCCAGCTGTTATAAGAAGAATCTGTGAACTGAAAATTATTTCCCTGCTCATCACTTGACATGATGACAAAGTTACCATTCAGTTTTCTCACATAATGATATCGGTTGGCCGGAACCGTATTGGTTGTAAACTTACTGGCTTGGCTTAAAACTGGCTGGTGAATGCCGTCCGAAACAGACACCTGCCAGAAGTAACTTACACCAAACTTCAGATTTGAAAGTGTATAATGATTCACTTTCAAATCATTAACCTGAATCACATTAGTGTCAAGATTATTTTTAATTGTTAAACTATATTTTAATACATCTGCTGTATCCGGATCTGTTGCACTCCAGGTAAGTTCAACATTTAATGGCTGATTGACCGCATTATCTATCGGACTAAGAAGCTGCGGTGCAGTAGGCGGTGAATTTAATGAAGTATCATCATCCATTTCAAATACTACAGTGACCACCTGATTTTGATTCTGCATGTTTACAGACTGAAAACTTGTAATATATCCTGAAAGTTCAGCTTTCACAGAATAATTACCTACCGGCATTGCTGCAATTTCGAAAGACCCGTCAGTACCACTGAACACTGTTTGCGTTGTGGGATTGGTAAAGATCTTTACATTAGCGAGAGGTACATTGCTCCCTCTTTTCACTACTTTTCCTTTTAGCATTCCTGTCTGAGCTTGTTCTACAAGGTCTTCATTACATGAAAACAGACAAAAAAATAGGAGGAATATGCTGAATATTTTGATTAAGGTTTTCATAATTCATGTTTTTATTTGTTTCCAAGGTAAAAGTTGATTCCCAATCCAAAACGCAAGGCCTGATCTTTTCTTTTTCCGTTAACAAGTCCTTCCCAATCATCTTTAAATCCAAGATCATACTGTGCAGAGGCTCTCAATGAAAAATTATGATTGATCATATATTCAATCCCGCCTCCGAACTGCCCTTTGTATTGAGGTTTATATTTAGAGTACAAGGCTCCGCCCCCACCATACACGTATGGACTGAATCTGTATTTCGGAAAAAGAATGTATTCCAGGTTCACTTCAGGACCGAAGTAGTTTCTTTTGATAATATTTTCATTTTCAAGGGTAAAATAATTCCCATTTACCTCAACATTAAAATTGGGGTTCAGAAAATATTTGAACCCTACCTTTCCTCCTACATTCATTTTAGGGTTTACATAATCATCTTTAACCTTCTGAGCCTCCACCTGGGCAAACACAGAAACTTTTTGTCTGTAATTTTCAGGGTACCTGTTACCAATGACCCTGCCATTATTATTGTCCTGCTCTTTATTATATTCATTAATTAAAGTCTGATAACCGGCTGTACTATCGTCTATAGCTTTTCCCCATATTTTATCCTGAATCCCTTCAATAATAAGAGATTTTACGGCTTTTTCGATAGCTTCGGTTACGGCCAATTGGATGGGTTCGTTTTGAGTAAATCCAACTTCACCCTCCAGCAGCCTTTCTGTATCTACATATCTGAACACACTGCCGTTTACACTGGTGGAAAGAATAGTTTTGGAAATATAAACCGTTTTAAGAATTTCTCCATTAAGAGTGGAAACGGCTCGTAGATAAATGGTAATTCTATCCTGACGATATTGTGTGGAAGCCCCAATTCCAAAATAACGGGCTCCAAGACCGCCTGTAAGGATATTGCTGTCATAGGAAATGACTCCTCCTTCCAGAAGAATTCCGGCGTATAGAAGCGGAGGAAGTGACTGAGTATTTTTATCTGCATCTTTTATATATTCCTGACGTGTGGAACGGATAATTTGTCTTTCATTGAGCAGATTGGCGATATTTTCTCTTTCAATAGGAATAAACCAGCGGCTATCTTCAAGTGCTTTAATAAGAATGGTTGTTGTACCCTGGGGAACTGCGGTACTCCAGTTGTTACCATTTTCAGAAGGTTTGTACTGGCCGGTCTGGTCTCTGAATTTATAAACTCCTACCACTATTTTTTCTTTAGGCGGAGGGAGCTTCTTTAGTTCTGCAGTGGAAGCGGTTACCTCTCCCATTGTAGGCTTTTCGGGATCTGAAGGTAAGCCGAATATTGAACTACAAGCCTGTAAGACACATAGCATGAAACTACAGAAAAAGATTCTGTTGTAAGTGTAAGTTCTCATGATAAGTTTGGTTTAAGTTTTTTATTTTATTTTGGAATTACGATCTCGGACTGATCGCCTGTACCGGTATCTAAAATATTAATCAAAAGTCCCTGATTCGTATTGGTAATCTGAAGGTAAAGTGATCCAAAAAGGTAGTTACCGGGTTTTATATTTCCATCTCCAAACTGCTCATCAAAGAGTTTTCTTGAAAGCTCACTAAGGATTTGTCTGTTGAGACTCTGAGTAAAACTATCAAGGGAATTCACCTTATCAAGCAGGTTGCTGTAATCGTTTTTTTCATCAAACGGATTCTGTGCATTGGCTGAACTTAAAAGCCATTGATAATTAAAAGTATCTCCTCCAAAAGCGGGATTTACTGGCTTATAAACGAGTTGCTGTGACTTCCCTAAGAAAATACCCGCAACACACATTAATAGAATAACAAAAGTTTTCATGACGGACGTTTTTAATAGATAAATTCATTTTTTATAAGGTTTTTCTTTGCTGTAAATTCTTTGATATATTTTAAGCTGAAAGCTAATTGTTCTTTTAGATAATCTTCTCCGGGATTGGTCATAAAACTGTAAATAACTTTATCATCTATCTGGATATTAATCTGACCGCTTGTTCCACGAAGAGGAAGTTCAGAAATCGTAACAGCACTTGTACTCTTATCCGGAAGCTGGCTGTATTGAATGTAGAACATATCATAAAAGTCCTTTCCTACCTTGGTTTTGGTTTCATCAATGGTAAGTCCTTTAAGTTCATAAACAGCATCATCTTCTATTTTAGCTGCCGTCTTCTTTCTAAAAAGATCACTATTGAGTTCAAGACTGTCTTTTGCTACTAAAGTTTTGGATTCTTCATCTCTGATATAAAGGAAAGCTTTCAAAGCATCTTTTGATTCAAGATTTACACTGATCTCAGATAAGACCTTTACTTCATTAGGGTTTACGGAAAACTTACCACTTTGCTGATTGTTGGAAAGGTTTCCTCCATTTCCTTTTTTTATAGAGACTAAAAGATAATTTAGTTCTTTATAGACAGCTGTATTATTCACAACTACAGCCTTTATTTTGATCTGGTTTTCAAGTGTAGTGCTCTCAATTCTTGCCGTTACTTTTTTATCCTCCTGCCCATAACCCAATATAAACAGGAAGACAAAAAAAGTATGTAAACTCAGGATAGATAGGGGTCTCATTATTTGTGTTTTTTAATAATTTCGCATAAAAACGGTTCTGTTATCTCCCCTTACGTTGATCTGAATTCCGTCTGAAATGCTATTGCTTCCCGTAACATCAATGATATTATTACTTCCTTGCGTAATAATGGCAGCTTTGGTTTCCTTATCTGTGAATGAATTGATAAAATAAAGAGCGTTATAGTCACCTAGCTGACTTACAGTAATAATGGTTTTGTTGTTAAGAGAAAGTTCTGCATTGTTATAGTCACCCATCTGAACAATATTGGAAGAGTAACCGGTATTCATCTCCATATTCTGTCTGGTAATAAGATTAAAGACTGTATTACTGTTGATCTTATCCCAGTCGATTTCCTGAGCCTGCAGTGGCAATACCATACAAAGAGCTAAAACACTCCATTTTAAGGTGAACATGGCATTGATATTTAAATTAAAGAGCATTTTTATATCCGGCAGCAATCAATATACCTATGATGTTCCTGGATCTTCAATCTTTAGATCAAAAAGGAGAACCCACACCTGTAGCTCCTCCTTTCCAATTTAAAGATTACAGTATTATAAAAAATAACTTAGTTCGATTGATTTACAATCATTGAGTTTCCGTTACCCACCTGAGTACCAATATGAACATGAGCATCACCCGTTTGAGTTACCCAAGTAAAGTTTCCATTACCTGCCTGAAAATCAACAGCTGTATTAGAATCTCCTAATTGAACTTGATATAACTGGTTGGCATTACCTACCTGTAATCCAACAGCTGTGTTATCATCACCTACCTGAGCTGCAATGGCGATATTACTGCTGCCTAATTGAGAGTGGTTAGCTGTGTTATCATCACCAGCCTGATATTGAACAAGCATATTATTAGCACCTAACTGAAGCGCGTCAGCTTCATTTCTTCTTCCTACTTGAACTTGGTAAGCCATATTACCACTACCTACCTGAATGGCTGAAGCATCATTTCTTCTACCGTCCTGATATTGAAATACTCCATTACCAAGACCTAATTGTACTGATGAAGCATCGTTTCTTCTTCCAAGCTGAATTTGTTGAGTTGAATTAAAAAGACCTAACTGCCAGGTTGAAGCATCATTTCTGTTCCCTGTCTGGCTCACATTATTTGAGTTTCCGATACCAATTTGATCTACATCTATCGAGTTTCTGTTTCCATTACTCACTGCAGTATTCATATTGATGATACCTACCTGATCAATATCTGCGGTATTACGGTTCCCATTCTGTGTTAAAGAATTCATGTTCAAAAGACCTGTCTGGTCTACAGTAGCAACGTTCAAGTTTCCTATTTGGGTAGTCACATCAATATTAGACTGAGCGAAACCGAAACTCATGGCGATTAGTGTAAACACACCTGCAAGTAAATTTTTCATCTTAGTAAAAATTAATTGGTTAATAGTAAGACAAAGGTATACGCTACACCTAAGTGAAAAACCACCATCAAAGTGTAAATTGTAAAAGTCACTATTTACAGTTTCTAAGCTAACGGTTTTTGGTATTCAACATATCACGGATTTCAGTTACGTAGAAATACGGTATAGAATATCAATGGTGAATAGTCAATTCGCTGTGCTTGTCAATTTTTATAGTCAGCCACTTTCATCATTCACTTTCGAAGTAAAATTGACTATTGCCCACGGCATTGGTTAATTAATGTTAAGGCGCTTATTTCTTCAGGAATATATTGTTAAATTTGAGCTATGGAAAATTTTGGAAAAGATTTATTAAGGAAAATAAAAAGTGTAGAGCTTCCCGGCGAACCAGCCCATGGAATATTCTCTCCTCCCTACCGCCCGGTTTTTACATATGATGAAGTATTGGCAAAAAATCCCAAGTTTGCAGCCGTTAACATTGTATTGTATCTTAAAAACAATGAGTGGTATTTTCCTTTGATCCAAAGAACCATTAATGAACATGACAGACATAGCGGACAGATCTCATTACCCGGTGGAAAACGCGAAGAGATGGATCAGGATTTTGCAGAAACTGCAGTTCGTGAAACTTCCGAGGAAATTGGTATAGACAAGCATTATGTGAGAATTATAAGAGAAATGTCTCCGATCTATATTCCACCTAGTAATTTTTATGTATATCCCTATATTTCGTATACTAAAAAGAACCCTCTCTTCGTTCTCCAGCAGACTGAAGTGGTGGAAACTATTGAATTTCCGATCACTTCTTTTTTAAACCTGTCAGACACCCCTGAAATTATGGCACTTCCAACTGCCGGCGGACAAGAAGTTCCTGTTATCAATTTCAACGGATATATTATCTGGGGTGCTACAGCAATGATATTAAGTGAATTCAGCCAGTTGCTGAAAAAAATGTAACTTTGCACTACCGTGTTTAATTAAAAAATGGCGAAGAAAAATATATTCACCGATGCATTCGGAACACCTTATTTTTTAAAAAGGTTTATTATTTTTATTTTAGGAGTCGTATCCTACAGAAGGTTCAATGGCTTTAATAAGTTAAAAATAACCGGAACAGAGCACCTTGTGGATCTTCCGGATTCCAATGTATTGTTTGTATCTAACCATCAGACCTATTTTGCTGATGTAGCGGCAATGTACCATGCTTTCTGCGCTGTAAATAATGGATATTTAAATACGATTAAGAATCCGATCTACCTGCTGAATCCAAAGATCGATTTTTACTATGTGGCGGCAGAAGAAACCATGAATAAAGGTATTCTTCCTAAAATCTTCAAGATTGCCGGTGCAGTAACAGTAAAAAGAACCTGGAGAGCAGAGGGTAAAAATGTCAACAGAATGGTAGACATGAGTGAGGTAGACAATATCATGAAAGCATTAGACAATGGCTGGGTAGCTACCTTCCCTCAGGGAACAACATCTGCCTTTGCCCAGGGACGTAGAGGAACCGCCAAATTGGTCAAAAATCAGCGTCCTATTGTGATCCCGATCAAAATCAACGGATTCAGAAGAGCATTTGATAAAAAAGGACTTCGTGTAAAGGTTACCGGTGTAAAACCTACCATGGAATTCAAGGCTCCTCTGGATATCGATTATGATAATGAAAAAGCACCAGAAATCCTATTGAAGATCATGACTGCCATTGAGCAGACAGAAGACTTCAATCTATTACACAATTATGATGAAGAACTTAAAGCTAAAAAATTAGAACAAAAGGACTCAAATAATTAAAGTAAAAATTATGAACAGAATAATCGGAATTTTATTCGCCGTCATAGTATTAATTTCGTGCAACAGCCAGAAAGTATATTCGGATTTTGATATCAGTTATTCGAAGAGTGGCGGCTTTGCTCCTGTATATGAAAATTTGCTTATCAAAGGAAATAATGTACATTACTCTTTTGAAGGTCAGGGAAAAAAATACAAACAGGATTTTAAAATTTCCAATGAAGATCTGAAAAAGCTGGATCAGGTTCTTTCTCAGAACAATTTTAGAAGAATACAGGAAGATCGTAAAAAATTGTACGATAATATTTCTACTTCGATCAATATCAAAAAAGGGCCTAACGAAGGCAGTAAGTCGGATGCCAGTATGATTATTCCCAATTATCAGACGAACTGGAACAACATCCTTGAGGCTTTCCAGCAGATCATTAATACTAATGTTAAAAAACAGTAAATACAATTGAAAACCCACTTCATTGCTATTGGCGGAAGCGCCATGCACAATCTTGCCATCGCATTAAAAGATAAAGGATACCAGGTTACCGGTTCAGATGATGCTATTTTTGAACCATCAAAATCCAGATTGGAGAAAAAGGGAATATTACCTCAGGAAATGGGCTGGTTCCCGGAAAAAATCACTCCGAATATTGATGCTGTCATCCTTGGTATGCATGCTCATCAGGATAATCCTGAACTGGCAAAGGCAAAAGAATTAGGGTTAAAAATATACTCCTACCCGGAGTTTTTATACGAACAGTCTAAAAATAAAACCAGAGTGGTTATTGCCGGTTCTCACGGAAAAACAACCATCACCTCAATGATTCTTCATGTTCTGAATTTTCATCAGAAGGATGTAGACTTCATGGTAGGCGCTCAGCTGGAAGGCTTCGACTGTATGGTAAAACTGACTCAGGATAATGATTTCATGGTATTAGAAGGTGACGAATACCTTTCTTCCCCTATAGATCTCCGTTCTAAATTTTTATTATATCAACCGAATATCGCCCTTATGAGTGGTATTGCATGGGATCATATTAATGTTTTCAAGACCTTTGATGATTATATCGAGCAGTTCAGAAAATTTGTAGCAAGCATTACTCCTGGTGGCATTCTGGTTTATAATGAAGAGGATCCTGAAGTAGTAAAAGTAGTGGAAAATGCTGAAAATTATTTCAGAAAGATTCCCTACAAAACCCCGGAATATGAAATCAACAACGGGAAAGTATATCTAAAAACGGAAATGGGTGATGTTCCGCTTTCTGTTTTCGGAGCACACAACCTGTTGAATATGGAAGGCGCAAGACATATCTGCCAGCAGCTGGGAATTATGGATGAAGACTTCTACGAAGCCATTATGAGTTTTAAAGGAGCATCCAAACGCCTTGAAAAGGTAGAAAGAGAAGATAAAGGAACATTATATAAGGACTTTGCCCATGCACCAAGCAAGGTAAAGGCTGCCGTAAAAGCTTTTAAAGAACAGTTTAAAAACGAAAAGAAATATGGTTTCCTTGAACTTCATACCTACTCTAGCTTAAATCCTGACTTCTTAGAGCAGTACGACCACGCCATGGACGGATTGGAAGAAGCCATTGTTTTCTACTCTGAAGATGCTTTAAAAATCAAAAGAATGGAACCTATCTCTCCGGAATTTATTAAAGAAAAATTCAAGAATGAAAAACTAAGAGTTTTTACCAATGCTGAAGATCTTCACGCTTATTGGGATACTTTGGATAAAACCAACGGAGTTTATCTGATGATGAGCTCAGGAAACTTTGGAGGACTGGATCTGACGAAGTAAATTCAATTTAGAAATGAGTTAATTTGAGAATTTGAAAATAAAGAATATCTCAGATTTCTGTATAAAATAAAATTCCTTTCACAAGCTGAAAGGAATTTTTATTTTATTTAACCCTCGTAAAATAGGTCTTGATAACGTCAGGAACGCCATCCATATCTATATTCATTCGACTTTCAATAACCATACTTGCCTTGGTTAACTCTACAACAATATGAGGAATATTCACATCATCCTCAAGCATCATTATCTTTGTCTGGGGATTATAGGTATACTTCATGGTAGCCGCAGCTGCTTCAACACATTTTTCATCTTGGGCACTGTAATTTACTACTCTTGCATCATATTCTCTGAAGTCTATCGTATTAAGCACACTACAACCGTTTGGTTCCTGAGTTATCGTTTTCCCTGTACTGGTTTGATAGGTTATTGACTTTCCAATTTTCCATGTTCCAACAATGGTTGGTTCTGGAACAACATCATCATCACTACAAGAAACTATGGCAGAAAATACAACCAGAGATAGAAATATTTTTTTCATGATTAAAGTTTAGAATTGTATTTAGATCCCGAAGATACTACAATTCCATTTATTTCTCTCGTGCCTGAAATATAAGTTCCCTCAGAATCTGTTCCGTAGAAAGCTCACTGTAATTATGGATAGACTGCCCTGTCCAAATACCTACAAAATCTGCATTCTGTTTAGATTTTGCAGCTTTACGCAAGGCATTAGTCAGTTTATTCTGATAAGGGTAAGGCAAAATATACTCAGAATCTTCAACGGCTTCAATGTATTTATTTTTAACTCCTCTGGCATACCTACCTGAAAAGCTTTTGGTTAACATAATCTCATCTTCTCTCACCTTTTTGAGTCTTTCTTTTTCAAAAGGCAGTAAAGCACTTTCCTGAGAAGCCAATAGAATATTCCCCACCTGAAAAGCCTGCGCCCCCAAATCATTTATCGCGTTTAAAGTTTTAGCATTATAAATTCCTCCTGCATAAATTAAAGGAGTTTTTACATGATCATACACCTGTGATAATAAAGATAAGCCACCAATCTGCGGAACATGGTCCGGATCAAAAGTTCCCCTATGGCCCCCCGCTTCCGTTCCCTGTACACAAATGATATCTATTCCTGATTTTTCCAAAAGCAGAGCCTCATTTACAGAAGTGCAGGTTCCAATCAGTGTTATTCCATTCTCTTTCAACTTCTGAATACTTTGAGTATCCAGGTTTCCGAAAGTAAAACTTATAATCTTACAATTTTCCTCTATAGCAAGATCTATCAAGTCATGATAAGAATTAATATTCAAATCTCCAAGATCAGGCAGTGTAACTTCAATATTATTCTCCTTCGCTAACAGCTCTAAAAACAGCTTAGTTTTGCTAAATTTATCTTTTAATTCATTCGTTATTTCAGGAATGTGATGGGCAAAAATATTAATAGCAAAAGGCTTATCAGTTAATTTCCTTGTTTCCCGAATGAGTTCAATAGATTCATCTGCTGAAAGGTCAGCTAACGCCAAAGATCCCAGACAGTCAGCACGGGCTGCTGCAGCAACCATTTGTACCGTACTCACTCCAAACATCGGAGCCTGAATAATAGGATATTTCACTCCTAACCTTTTACTGATTGTATCCGGCCAAACCATAAGAATTGATTTTATTTAAAAAGGTACAAAAAAACAAGAATGTTTCAATTTCAATAGGATATGACATTACTCACTCCTGAACAGAAAATAAAATTCCCACAGATCTCACAGATAACGCAGATTTTTAATCCGTGAAATTTGTGCAATCTGTGGGAAATATTTTAATCTTTTATTTTTTAAATATCTGCTACAGAACTCAGCATCTTTTGCTCCCATTCCGGATCTTTCGGATCAAAGAATAATCTTTTTCCTGTATCCAAAGAACGAACAGTATTCATTTCATCTTCTGTCAGTTCAAAATCAAATACATTAAAGTTTTCTTCAATTCTTGATGGAGTCACAGACTTTGGAATCACCACAAAACCTTCCTGTAAGTGCCATCTCAAGATTACCTGAGCCACTGTTTTCCCATATTTTTCAGCGATTGATTTCAGATCTGTATTACTTAAAAGATTGGCATTACCATTTCCAAGTGGGCTCCAAGGCTGTGTTATAATATTATTTTCTCTATCATACACCTGCAATTCTTTTTGCTGGAAAACCGGATGCAGCTCGATCTGGTTGATAACCGGAAGGATTGTTGAGTTGGCTTTTAGCTCTTCAAGCTTTTCAATAGTAAAGTTACAAACCCCAATTGCTTTAATCTTTCCTTCCTGATACAACTCCTCCAAAGCTTTCCATGTTCCCAAAAAATCACCATATGGCCAGTGAATAAGGTACATATCCAGATAATCCATCTGCAGTCTGTCTAACGTTCTCTCAAATGCACGCCTTGCTTGTTCATATCCATGATCCTGAACCCAAACTTTAGAAGTGATGAATAAATGGTCCCTGTCTACTCCGCTATTTTTTACCGCAGTACCTACTGCCGTTTCATTTTGGTAAATAGCTGCTGTATCAATCATTCTATACCCTGTCTGAATAGCTTTGACAACAGCATTTTCACATTCTTTCAAGTCTTCCATCTGCCATACTCCAAAGCCTAAAGCAGGAATATCTACTCCGTTATTTAAAGTCACTACAGGTTGTCCTGTATAGGTTTTCTTTTGCATAAATCTTTATTTTAATGATTAATATAAAGTGATTAAACAAATTTGCGATAAAAAAACGGAACTTCTGCTTACCAATTTTACTGTTTTTGTTAAAAAAATGTTATTTAATGAGTATTTGCAGGGATGTTGGGGACTCGCAAGGACACTAAGTTTTCCTGTTGTGTTTAAGGGCCAAGGATTTTATCTCCGATACAATCGAACAACACTTTATAATGCTACTAATGCACAAATAAAATGACACTAGCATAATTTTACTAATAAAATCTATGTACCCTTTAGTTTGTAAAAAGAAATTAAGTTTACAAACTAAAGGGCACATAGGCTTTGAACTTTATATGAATTATTTGTGCATTCGCGACAAAAACAACAGTATTGTACTGCCGAAATCTTTGATTTTCTTGCGCCTTAAAAACAATATATTATTTAAAACTCTTTGCGCCTTTGCGATTTCCAACCTCCAAATATTTACCACTCTAACTATGAATGGGTTCAAGTCTCTATTTTCCTTATTTTTGTGGAAGTGATGATTCTTAAATCCTTTATAAGCCTATAAATGGAACAATATACTTTTAATAAAATTGCCAAAAATTCAAAGATCCCTTATGAACTGCTATTGTTAGCTGACGAGACCACTGAAGCTATTGATCAATACATATTCAAATGTGATATTTATATTTTGCATGATGGAACAGAAAATATGGCTGTTATGGCTTTATATCCAAACAATGAGACGGAACTTGAGATCAAAAATATTGCAGTGATTGAAAGCTACAGAAGTAAAGGAATTGGAAGTATTTTAATCCATAAAGCCAAAGAAATAGCTCTTAAGAATCATTATACAGTATTGAGTGTAGGAACTTCAGATACAGGATTCCAGCAAATCAGATTTTATGAGAAAAATGGTTTCGTAAAAACAGGGATACGTAAAGATTTTTTTATAGAGAATTATCCATCCCCGATTTATGAAAACGGCCTTCAGATGCGCGATATGATTCTACTTACCCATTACCTTACGGAATAGTCCTTTAATATGTTCTATTTCCATTTGATAATTAGTATTTTTTCTACATCCAAAATACAGGGTATTTTCTAACTTTTTCTTTCCTTCCCAAATGAGCTGAATCTCTCCGCTTTCAATAGCATTCTTGCATAAGAAATCCGGAACAACGGCTAATCCTGTTCCTCCTTTCAGACAACGGATGATAGAGTTGAGATTAGGAACAATATAATTGGGACGAAAGTTCGGTTTATGACCAAAATTCAAAGTCCAGAATTGAAAAAGATGCTCCATATCTCCTGTTGTCCCATACCATTTTTCATTCTTAAGCCATGCTTCGATCTGTTCAATATCCTTTGTTTTTAGTATTTTTTTAAACGCACCTGTATCTACTTCTTTTCCACCTACCAGAATGATCTGTTCAGAAGAAAATGCTTCATGCTGTATATTAGGTGAAGACCCTTTTTTGGGAGTGATGATAAGATCCAGAATTCCTTTGTCCAGCTGATCCAGCATTTCAGGATATTCTCCAAAACTGATGATCAGATTGAAAGGTAATGAAGAAACATATTGTTCCAAAGTAGTTTGAAAAGTTTCAAAACACATTCCCACACTGATTGTCGGAGTATGTTTTTCTGTAGATTTTTGGAAATTTTTCTCTACATCTTCAAGCTTGGTAAGTGGTTCTGCTACGGCATTAAATAATACTTTTCCTCTCTCCGTAGGAATCATTTTTCTACCCGTTCTGTCAAATAATTTATATCCGACATAAGCTTCAAGTGAACTTAAGTGCAAACTAACCCCAGGTTGCGAAATGAATAAAGCATCTGCTGCTCCCGTCAGTGTCCCGGTTTTATAGATCGCCTTAAAAGTACGATACCATTCTAAATTGACCATGACTTAATTATTAATATTATAATACAATATTACAAAATAATTATAATATTAATATATTGTCATTTCTTAAAAAAGCAGCATAATAATCAGGAATCCCACTTTCCTTAATCGCATGCAAAGTTTCTTCAAGTGGATAGCTTAACTGTACAATTTCAGGAATGATTTTTTTATCATCTAAAGTCAGTATTAAATAGGAAGCCAGCCTGTTTTCTTCTTTGGAACGTCCTACAGAACCACAATTCACTGCCCATTTTTTATTTTCAAACTGTTTTGTAAAAGATAAATGGGTATGTCCCATTACAATCAGATCAGCATTTGAATCTTCAAGCAGATTCATAAAAACCTCATCATTTTCAGATTCATACAAATAAGTATCATTGCTCATAAGACTGGAATGCACCAATTGGATATTCCAATGTTTGTTACCTGTTTTATAGTTTAGTTTCAAATGAAAAGGAAGTTCGGAAAGAAACTGTTTATTGTCTTTTGTAATATGTTGTTTAGAATGATCTATTGCAATAAATCTGGCCTTCGTTTCTTCTTCAGAATGCTTAGACAAGGGAAAAACAGGCAGGTCAAAAGCAATTCGTTCATCATGATTTCCCAACAGACAGGGAATATTCAAATTCTTAATTTTTTCTATTACTTCATTTCCCCAAGGAGCAAAATCAACCAAATCGCCCAAACAGAATTTCTGATGAATTCCTCGCTGTTCAATATCTTTCAACACCACTTCCAAAGCCGGAAGATTTCCATGTACATCACTGAAAACTGCTATCTGTATCATTCTCTGTCAATTTGTTAATCAAATTTACAAGACGAACAGGAATTTCAGTTCAGATATGACATGACTTTTTACCATGAAATAACAATTATTAAGAATTAACTTTTGCTTTACCTAGTCAATCCTCAATTCTGCTTAACAAGTGAACAGTCTGTGCCTATAAAAATTGACAGGCAAATTGTATTGACTATTCACCATCGACAATAAACTATAATCAAATTATAAATATTCTGATACATTACTATAATTTATATTATTTTTACTATACAACAAACCCTCCTAACTTTGCAGAGTAAAATTTAAACAATCATAAAAAAATGAAAAAAGTACTAATCATTAACGGAGGGCAAAATTTCGGACATTCCGGAGGAAAATATAATCAAACTATCGCAGAAAATACAATAGCTGTTCTTCAAGAATTTGAGAATGTAGAAGTAAAAATCACCAATGTAAGTGAAGGCTATGACAAACATGAAGAAGTAGGGAAATTTGTGTGGGCAGATTATATTATTTACCATACTCCAATCTGGTGGTTTCAGCTTCCGAATGGATTTAAAAAATATATAGATGAAGTATTCACAGCAGGCCACGCCAAAGGTATTTATATGAGTGATGGCAGAAATGCTGCCAATCCAGAGATCAATTATGGGACTGGCGGAATGCTTGGTGGCAGAAAATATATGTTAACAACAAGCTGGAATGCCCCTGCTACAGCATTTACGCTTCCCGGAGAATTCTTTAACGAAAAAAGCGTAGATGAAGGCCCTTTATTTGGATTCCATAGAATGAATGCCTTTGTATCCTTAGAAAAAATGGACAGTTTCCACTTCCATGATGTTGAAAAAAATGCCAACATAGAGCGTGATATGAAGCTTTACAGAGACCATGTGAAAAACGTATTTGAAAAAGAATTAAAAGCAGAATTAGTATAATGAAAATTCATCTTACAGCCATTATAAAAGCCAAAGAAGAACATCAGACAGAAGTATTGGAAGTTCTTCAGAATATGGTAAAAGAAACAAGAAAAGAAGAAGCTTGTGAGCTTTATAACCTACACCAGGGAATTGAAGATAAAAATGAATTTGTTTTCTACGAAATCTGGAAAAGCCAAGAAGGACTGGATCAACATAATCAACAACCTTATATTCAGGCTTTCGGAGCTTTAGTAGATGAAAAACTTCAGGAGAAACCGCAAATATATCTCACTCATATCATTTAAATATGAAAAAAATAGCGTTTTTACTATTGGCAATCTTTACCGTAGGATTTGTACAGGCACAGACCAAAAAATCAAAAAATATGAAAAAGAAAATATTGTTCGTTGTTACCAGCCATGACAAAAAAGGAAGTACAGGGGAAGACACGGGATATTACTTAGGAGAAGTTTCTCATCCATGGGAGGTTCTTCACAAAGCAGGCTATGAAATTGATTTTGTAAGTCCGAAAGGCGGAACTCCACCGGTAGACGGATTCGACTTAAAAGATCCGGTAAATAAAGAGTTTTGGGAAAATAAAGAATACAAGAACAAGATTGATCATTCTTTAACACCTTCACAGATCAATCCAAAAGATTACTCAGCCATCTTTTATGCAGGGGGACACGGAGCCATGTGGGATTTGGCTGATAATACTGAACTGGCAGATATTGCTTCAAAAATTTATGAAAATAAAGGTATTGTAGCAGGTGTATGCCATGGTCCGGCAGGTTTGGTTAATATCAAACTGAATAACGGAAAATATCTGGTAGATGGGAAAAAGATCAATGCTTTTACCAATGAAGAGGAATCTGCGGTACAATTAACAGATGTTGTTCCTTTCTTATTAGAAAATAAATTAAAAGAAAGAGGAGCAAAATTTGAAAAATCCGGGCTTTGGCAAAACCATGTGGTAACTGATCAAAGAGTGATTACAGGACAAAATCCACAATCTGCCAAGAGTGTTGGAGAAGCAATTTTAAAAGAACTCAATAATAAATAAAACAAAAAAATGGAATACAGAAAATTAGGAAACACCGATCTTGAGCTATCCGCAATTACTCACGGAGCTTTTGCCATCGGTGGAAATATGTGGGGCGGTAATGAAAAACAGGATTCTATTGACTCTATTCATGCTTCATTGGACCACGGAGTAACTTCTATTGACACGGCTCCTTTTTATGGTTTCGGATTAAGTGAAGAAATGATTGGTGAAGCCATCAAAGGGAAAGACCGCTCAAAGATCCAGTTGTTAACCAAATTCGGTTTAGTTTGGGATGGAAGTAACAATGGAAAGGGAGAATTTTTCTTCGATGCTGAAGAGGAAGGAAAATCAATTCCGGTTTATAAATTCGCTTCTAAAGAAAACATCATCAAAGAAGTTGAAGAAAGTTTAAAAAGACTGGGTACTGATTATATCGACCTTTTACAGCTTCACTGGCCAGACAGCACAACAGCGGTCAGCGAGACCATGGAAGCTATGGAACTACTGATACAACAAGGAAAAGTTCGTGCTGCCGGAGTAAGTAACTACAGTGTAGCCCAAATGGAAGAGGCTAACAGATCTTTACAATTGGCAAGCAACCAGGTTTCTTACAGCATGCTGAACCGCGCTATTGAAAATGATCTTGTTCCTTATTCTTTAGAAAACAATTCAGGAATCATCGTATACAGTCCGATGGAAAGAGGTCTTTTGACAGGTAAATATTTCAAGGATAACAAATTAAAAGATAACGACCACAGAAACGGCTATTTCTCTCAGTTTGATTTAAATAAAGTAAAAAATTTCTTAGAAAAAATTGAACCTATCGCTCAGGAAAAAGGAGCCAGCCTTTCTCAATTGGTATTAAGATGGACTACCCTGCAGCCAGCAATCACAGTAGTATTGGCAGGAGCAAGAAATGCCCAGCAAGCTGTTGAAAATGCTAAAGCGATGGATATCAATCTTTCTCAGGAAGAATTAAACTTCATCAATTCTGCTTTAAACGAGATTTAATATATAAGTTGGGGGCTGGAAGAGGGGGGGTGGAAGTACTGTCAGGTTATTGATAACTTTCAGTACTTGAACCTATTATTATCAGACTGTAAGATGTAAATAAGAAGTTGAAAACACTAGCATGCATTGTTAACTTACAGTCTGTCAATTTAAATAACAACAACCTAATCCATAAAATATCAGTTGTTGACCAGCTTCAAAAACATCCTCTCTCCTCCAGTTTCCTTTCTCTTTAATGGAAAGTAAAACCGGAAGTATTATTCAATAAATGGAATGCCAGTTGTTCATAGACTTCAACAACTCCCTTCTTCCAGCTTCCAACTTCCCTTCTTATTTAACCTATACATCATAAAATATGAAAAAGAATCTGATCAAAATGTTCGGACTGGTTACCCTATTGACTATAAACAGCATTTCATTAAACGCTCAAATCCTTGTTAATCCAGAAGATCAATCATGGTATCCTTCTGCTTACGGAGCTCAGGATGAAATAGGAGCTGCTAATTTATTAACACCCGAAGTAGTAAAACAAGCACTTGGATTGGTAAAACAAGGTAAAACATTAGCACTTGCTGTTCCTATTGATAAAAACTTACCCGCTTTCAGACACAGAAGTTTCAATCTATACAACATCCAACCCGGAGAACAGGGCGGAAAAAGTATAGGTCCCAACAAGTTTACATTCAATGACGAATTAGTCAATGGATGGACCGGCGTAGGAACTCAGCTTAACGGGATTGGACATATCGGGATTGATAACGTTTACTATAACGGAAATAAAGCAACTGATTTTGTAACTGTAGAAGGTGTAAAAAAGCTAGGTGTTGAAAAAGTACCACCATTTGTCACCAGAGGTATAGTCCTTGATATGGTGAGACATTATGGAAAAGCAATTGTGCCTGGTGGAACAGAATTTACTGTTGAAGATATCACAGCTGTTTTAAAGAAACAGGGTCTTACACTAAGAAAAGGAGATGTTATTCTTTTCAATACGGGATGGCTCGAACTGATCGGTAAAGACAACAAACAGTTCTTAGAAACAGAACCTGGAATCGGGATGGAAGCTGCAAAATGGTTAGCTGACCAGGGCATTGTTGCTTTTGGTGGTGATACCTGGGCTTCAGAAGTATATCCCAACCCAAAAAGTAAAGAAGAGTTTCCCATCAACCAATATATGCTGGCTAAAAAAGGAATCTATAATCTGGAACTGATTGACAGCCGCCCTTTGGTTAAGCAAAAAATTTGGGAATTTTTATTTGTACTGGGGCAGCCTCTGTATGTAGGATCTACTCAGGTGAATGTGAATCCTGTCGCTATTTACTAAAGATAGAGATCTCGCTTAAAACCTATAACATACTAAAAAAGAGAGACAACGTAATTCCGGTTTTGAAAAAATAAAACTAACCTTTAGAATTTATTTTAGAATTAATACTTAAAACAGGTTACAATGTCACTTTGCTTCTTGCATTAAAATAGCCTTTCAAAAATGAAAGGCTATTTTATTCAATAAAGTAAATGTCTGTAAATGATGCAGGCTTCAATAAGCCCCCATTCCTAACTGCACAGCATCCTTACTCTGCCATTATTTTGCTATCGACATATGTGTACTGATGGCAATCCTATTCCATGCATTGATCGTCACAATCGCCATAATAATCTGTGCAATCTGATTGTCATCAAAAAATGATTTTGCTTTCTGATAGGTTTCTTCAGTTAATCCTTTATCGCTTATCAATGTAATCTCCTCTGTCATAGCCAAAAGCACCTGCTCCTCTCCTGTAAAGAACTCTTTTGCTTCTGTCCACCCGTTCAGAATAAAAATTCTTTGAGGAGTTTCTCCATATTTGATAGCATCTTTTGTGTGCATATCAAGGCAGAAAGCACATTTATTGATCTGTGAAGCCCTGATTTTAATTAATTCCTTTTGAATATGAGTTAAAGATGTATTCTGTAAATACCCTTCTAATCCCATCATAGCTTTGTACGCTGCTGAATCTACTGTTGCAATGTTTAATCTTGCGCTCATTATATTTATTTTTTGGTTAATTGATCTATACTAAAAGAATATCCTTGCTGAACAGCTAATAAAAGAGCCGCAGCACTTCCCACCCAGACTGAATAATCGAAAGGAGCCTTAGGACCTAGTGCTATAGCCATTGATAGTGCAAAAATCAATAATAAGATACTGCTTCCATAAGCTGCAATCCTGGTTTTAAAACCTATAATCAGCATCAATGGAAATAGAATTTCTAAACATGTGGCCGCATAAGCTGATAGGGTACTCAATGTTTCTGGAAGAAAAAAGGTCAGTGATCTTGTATATTCTATAAACTTGGTCATGTTTCCCCATGATGAGTTTTCTGCACTCCATAATCCGAATCGGTCGGCTATTGCAGAAAGCATGGTGACCGAAAGGGCCAGTCTTAAAAATAGCTGTGGAAATTGATTTTGTGTATTTGTCATTGCATTAGCTTTTAATCACATGACAAATTTCCGATATCTGATCCGTAAAAAACTTAAACTGGTTTAAGAACGTAATTTTGCTTTAATTTCACTTAAATATTCCGGAGTAAAACCAAGAAATGAAGCAATGAGATATTGAGGAATCCTTTGTATAAACCAGGGATACAGCGTACTGAAATGTACATACAACTCTTCCCTTGAATATTCAGTAAGGTAGCGGAGCTTCCTTTCAGAAGCGGCATAGGCTCTTTGATAAATAATTCTGAAATATTTTTCCATCACGGGATGTTTCTCCAATAATAATTCCTGACTTTTAAAATCAATGATAAGAATGGTAGACTTTTCCACTGACTGGATATTAAAATCCGTTTGTAATTGTCTCTCATAAGCAAACGTATCGGTAATCCACCAGTTTTCAATGGCAAACTGTGTTGTATGCTCTACTCCTTTTTCATTAATAAAATACTTTCTCAGGCAGCCTTCTATCACAAAATACATATTTCTACAAATTTCGCCTTCCAGCATCAGACTTTGTTTTTTCTTCACCTTCAATACCTCAAAGAATGAAAAAATCGAAATATACTCTTCATCTGTTACTGTAATAAATTTATTTAAATGTGCCTTGAAATTATCCATCTTTAGAATTGAATACTCAAACTTAACTTTATTTTTTTAGTTTTACAATGACAAAATATGAAATCATGGAACTCGTTGCTAAAATTCTGATCGCAGTTGTTGCACTGGAACATCTCTATATTCTTTGGATGGAAATGTTCGCATGGGAAACCAAAGGAAAAGAAGTTTTCAAAGCTGCTTTACCTGCAGAAATGTTTAAACCTACAAAAGGATTGGCCGCCAATCAGGGATTATATAACGGTTTTCTGGCTGCCGGACTCATCTGGTCTTTTCTGATTAAAGATCCACAATGGCAGGATAATATTGCACTTTTCTTTTTAGGATGTGTGGCTATAGCGGGTATCTATGGTGCTGTTTCTGCTACAAAGAAAATCTTTTTTGTTCAGGCACTTCCAGCAATATTGGCAATTCTTGCTGTTTTACTGAAGTAATTTCATTCGTCATATTGTAAAAATATCTATTAAAAACATCTGCATTATAAAACCACTTTTATCGTTAATGATAAGGGGAAATTTACCATAAGCATCTCGCTCCATAATATGACTTAAAACCAGCTTCTTAGATCCTAAAAAATCCATTTAAAATAAAATTCGTAAATTTGCAACGCCGTAAAAATCTGATACACAGGTTTTTTATACTGGCCTACATTTTGATGAAATGTAGAAATTCAAGTTGTTCTGTACACATATCTTTTATTACCTCATCAGTAATTTAATTATAGAATTCATGTAAAAGATTAACTTCTTTTTACATAAGACACTCTTTTTTCTAGAGTAAAATCTATTGAAATATTTAAAATAAACATAGGGCCAAGCGCTTTATGCTTTTATTTTATTGTTATAAGCTTTTATCATTATAAGCTTGGCAGATTATTTTTTATACTCGTCACCAAAAGAACAACACCAAAAGATTAAATGTTTAATCTTGGAATGATGTACACATTGTATATCAATTATTAATTAAAAATTCTGAATATGGAAAAAAATGAAAACAGTAGAAAAGTAAAACTTAAAGTTGAAGATCTGACTATTATTTTTGGTAAAAACAAAGAAAAAGCACAGGAACTTTTAGACAAAGGTTTTTCCAAAAAGGAAATTCTTGAAAAAACAGGCTGCACAGTAGGAATCAATAAAGCAAGTTTTGAAATCTATGAAGGGGAATTCTTTGTTATCATGGGGTTGTCCGGAAGCGGAAAATCTACCTTGCTGCGTTGTCTTAACAGGCTGAATGAGCCTACTTCGGGTAAAGTATATATCAATGACGATGATATTACCAGTAAAAACAATAAAGAACTTCTGGAAGTAAGAAGAACAGAGATGAGCATGGTATTTCAAAAATTTGGATTACTTCCTCATCACAATATCTTAGATAATGCAGGTTTCGGACTTGAAATCCGAGGGGAAAGCAAAGCCTCCAGGGATGAGAAAGCGCAGAAAGCCCTGGATATTGTAGGCTTAAACGGTTTCGAAAACCAATATCCTTTCCAACTCTCGGGGGGAATGCAGCAACGAGTAGGATTAGCAAGAGCTTTGGCCAACGATCCGGAAGTATTGCTGATGGATGAAGCCTTCTCTGCTCTGGATCCACTGATAAAATCTGAAATGCAGGATCAGATGCTGGAATTACAAAACACTTTACAAAAAACGATTGTCTTCATTACCCACGATTTGGACGAAGCCATTAAAATTGGAGACCGTATCGTCATTATGAAAGATGGGGTTATAGAGCAGATAGGAACGGCTGAAGATATTTTAACCAATCCTGCAAGCGACTATGTAAAAGCGTTCGTAGAGAAAGTAGACCGTAAAACAATTATCACTGCAAGATCTCTGATGTTCGATAAAGCTACAGTGGTTCGCTTTAGAAAAGATGGTCCTGAAGGAGCTTTAAGAAAAATGAGAGCAACAGGATTAGAAAACTTACCTGTTGTAGATTTCCAAAACAAATTCCTTGGTTTTGTAACGCTTAACGACGTTGTCAGAATTGCCAAAAAGAAAGAACCTACGGTAGAATCAATTATCAACAGTAATGTACCTTCTGTTTATCCCGAAGTAACGGTGGAAGAAATGCTTCCTTTAATTTCAGGAAGTAAATCTGCCATTGCTGTTGTAGATGAAAACAATAAATTTTTAGGTCTTGTCACCCAATTATCTCTTGTCATAGAAGCTACCAAATTTAACGAAGAAGAAATTATTGAATTAAAAGAAATCGCAAACAACCAATAAGATGAATAAAATTATAGATATAGGTCAATATGTAGAAACTGCAATCAATTGGCTCACAGAAAATGGAAAACCTGTATTTGATGTCATAAAACATGTAGGAAATGCTTCTATCATGGGGATTGAATGGGTATTGATAAACACTCCTTTTTATGTAATTATCCTCTTCATTACCCTTTTAGCATTATGGAAAGCCGGAAAAGGTATTGCCATTATTACAGCAGCAGGGCTGAGTTTGATATTTATGATGGGATTATGGAAAGAAACTATGGAAACGTTGGCACTTATCTTCGTAGCAACCATCACGGCCCTTGTTCTCTCTATCCCTCTTGGAATTTTAGCCGCTAAAAACAAAATCGCAGCAAAAATTATCCGCCCCTTACTGGATTTAATGCAAACTATGCCCGCCTTCGTTTACCTCATTCCTGCTGTCCTATTTTTCAGTATCGGAAAAGTACCCGGTGCTTTTGCAACCATCATTTTTGCAATGCCGCCAGCAGTACGTTTAACAACATTGGGAATTGAATCTGTCCCGAAAGATATTGTAGAAGCGGCCCGCGCTTTTGGAGCCACCAGCCGTCAGATATTATTTAAAGTAGAACTTCCTCTGGCCATGAAAACTATTTTAACAGGGGTTAACCAAACCATACTCTTATCATTATCCATGGTTGTGATTGCCGGAATGATTGCCGCAGGCGGATTAGGAGAAAAAGTTTTGGAAGGAATTAATAATCTGGATATCGGACTGGGATTTGAAAGTGGATTATCCGTTGTTATTTTAGCGATTATCCTCGATAGGATTACCCAGGGATTTGTAAAGAAAAAACAATAAAATGAAACAATTAAAATATCTATTTTTTCCCATTTTAATGATCACACTGGCTGCATTACATTCATGTGGAAATATAAAAAACTCTAAATATATTACCATAGGAATGGTAGACGGCTGGGCTGAAGATGTAGCGATGACTCATGTTGCCAAAGCCATTCTGGACCAGCAGGGCTATCATGTCATTATTCAGAAAGCCTCTACAGATATGATTCTGGCTTCAATGAATAATGAAGAAACAGACCTTTTTATGGGAGTCTGGCTTCCTTACACTCACGCTAAAAAGCTGGCTAAATTTCCCGGATTAACACATCTTGGAACCAATTATGACAATGGCCGCATTGGATTGGTAGTTCCTGAATATGTTCCGATTAAGTCTATTGAAGACCTTAACCAACATCAAGAACAGTTCAATCACAGAATTATCGGGATTGAAAAGGGTGCAGGGTTGACAACAGGAACTGATAAGGCTATTATTGATTATAAGTTGGATTACAAACAGATCAATTCCTCTACCATTGCCATGATCACCGAATTACAGAACGCTATACAGCGTAAACAATGGATTGTAGTAACAGGATGGCAGCCCCACTGGATGTTTGGTAAAATGAAACTGAAATTTCTTGACGATCCCAAAAAGATATTTGGTGAAGCAGAACAGATCAAAACTTATGCGAGAAAAAGCTTTAGTACAGATCATCCGGAACTGGCAAAGTTTTTTTCTAAACTCCATTTTGATGATGAGACCATGTCTGATCTCTTAATCCAAATGGAACACAGTAAAAATAAAGAAGCCACTGCTCAAAAATGGGTAGAAGAGCATGCTGAACTAATCAATACCTGGTTAGATAAAAAGTAATTGAGCCAATTATTTAAAACCACTAAAAATCCTCAACTCTATCGGGTCTGAGGATTTTTTATTGCCTTTTTAAGATTCAGAAGAGTTCATCGACTCCTTAATTTTCTCTCTGTGAAGTATTCCCCAGTTCACCAGTGTCTCTGTTACCGGAAATACAGATTTCCCATATTCTGTAACAGCATAAGTGACTGTAATAGGTTTTGTATCCTGAATTGTTCTCGTAATCAAAAGATTTATTTCCAGTTCTTTCAATTCTTTACTCAACATTTTAGCAGAAATTCCGTCAATACCACGTTCCAGTTTTTTAAAATGAATCTGTTGATCCGTTCTGTTGGTCAGATAACGAAGAATCATCAATTTCCATTTTCCCCCAAGAACATCCAGGCTATCACGCATAGCGAATAATTCCTCGGTACAAGTTGCTTCTCTTTCTGTTCCGTTTTCAATAATTTTTGCCATAATAGTTTCATCAAGGTAACTAGTAACCATTTGTTAACTAGTAGCAAATATAAACTATTCCTGTTTTACATTTGTACATCAAATTAACAATATGAAAGCAGTTATTTTAAATAAGAATTTTAAACTTAAAGACGGTTTTGTTGAAAAACCTCAACCCAAAAACAATGAAGTATTAATTCATATCAAAGCCAGTGGCTTCAATCCCATTGATTACCAAATGCTGGAAAATGAACTGGAAAGAAAATTAATCAGTTCACCCATTTTAGGGAGAGAATTATCGGGAATTGTTGTAGAAAAAGGAACTGATGTCACTCAGTTTAACATCGGAGATGAAGTATTTTGTGGCAGTGGTTCTATGGGAAGCAATGGTACTTATGCAGAATATATTTCAGTTCCGGAAGTCATTGTTGCTCTCAAACCCCAAAATATATCCTTTGAACAGGCTGCTTCTATTCCATCAGCAGGATTGACTTCCTTACAAATCTTTAAAAGACTGAAATTACAGCCGGAGCAAACTATTCTTATTACTGGTGCTGCCGGAGGAGTAGGTTCTTTTTTAATCAAAATTTTATTGGCTCACCAAATTGAAAATTTCATTGTTACAGTAGGCAGTGAAGAAAATAAACAAATGCTTTTAACCCTGGGGGTAAAAGACCATCAAATTGTCAATTACAAAGAAGAAAATCTTGTAGACAATATTTTAAAAGCCAATCAACAGCAACTTTTTGACATCGGAATTGATCTGGTTGGAAATTACATGGCTGAAGTAACGGCTGAAGTCTTGAAAATCAATGGAACCTATGTAGATGTAACCGCCCTCGTCACCCAAAAAGCTCATGAAATTCTCTTCAACAAAGGAACCTTGATTATGAATATCTCTAACTATACATACGGCATGGTTAAGCAGTATGATTACTACAAAAACAGTCTGGAGGAAATTGCACAACTTATTGAAAATGGCGCCATCATTCCATCACAACATAAAATAATAGGTAATCTTTCTTTGGAAACTGTTCTGGAGGCACACTCCATCCTTAAAAATAATCAGACCCAAGGTCATAAACTTATCATGAAAAATTCATAAACCAATGAACAAAATACCAAGACGCATCGTAACAGGAATCAGAGACGGAAAATCTATTATTGTAGAGGATCAGCAGGTAAAAAATGCAGTAGAACATTTCCCCGGGCTGATTATTTCAGATGTATGGAACACTCAGACAATGCCAGCAAGCTTAGGCTTTGAAAACAAAATTCCCAATACAGGATTTCCACAAACCCCTAAAAACGGAACCTATTTCCGATATGTAGTAGTTCCACCAGATAAAGATTTAGGAGTTGAATTCAAGAAAGGAGAACCTCATCCGATGATGCACCAAACTCCAACATTAGATTATATCATTATTCTTTCCGGGGAACTTTATCTCATTATGGAGGAAGGAGAAACCCTCCTAAAACCGGGAGACATCGTAATCCAACGAGGAACAAACCATGCCTGGAGCAACAGGTCCAATGAACCATGTATACAATTGGCTGTTTTAATAGACGCTGAAGTTATAAAGTAAAAGTATTTCCCACGGATTACACAAATTTCACAGATGAAAAAATACCTGTATAATCTGCAAAAGATTTAATTTTTATTGGAAATTTCACAAGCGATAAAATAATGTACAAAATCCATGTTGCTATGTGGTTAAAAATTAAAACACATAGCAACATAGATTTTTAAACGTTCCTTAGCCTACAAAGCGGAAATCTCCAACAATTTCTGTTTCATTTTTTCAGGAGTCAGTAATCCTTCCTGATAGTATACTAAATTCTGATTTTTGTCCAGAAAAATCCACAACGGATATACAGGCTGTTCCTTATTTTTAGACAAAGCCAAAGCTAATTCATGAATTCCCGAATTTCCATTGGATAAATACTCAAATTCTTTCCCTTGAAAACTGATTTTTTCCCTCGTCTTTTCAGGCTCAAAATGAATCAGGTAAAAGTGATCGTTCATTATTTCCACCAGATCTTTATCTTTATTCAAACGATAAGATTCTATTTTACAGACTGAGCACCAATCTGTATAAAGATGAATTACAACGGGCTTAGGAGATTCTTTTTGCAGATGCTCCAGTTCAGAAAAAGTCCCTGTCTTCATCTGAGACAAATAAAGACAGGGCACAAACATTAAAAATAAAGCAAAAGGTCTCATTTTAGTATATATTTTACCCCCAGGAATCCTCTGATACGCTGCATTGGAGCGTAGCCGTATGCTGTATCGAAAGTATAATGGTTTGGATTGCTGACAGGATCATCAACATGTTTATCAAACGGGTCAAAAGGCCTCATCAGAGGATCTTTAGGAGTAAAGTTGAATAAATTTTTAATTCCACAATAGACTTCAAAACCAGACTTAAAACTCTTTGAAACCTGAATATTAGCCAGCGAATAGAATGGAGAATACTCAGGACGGAAGTCATTCGGTAAAATAGGAAGTCTCATTGGCCCATAAAACTGTCCTGTAAAATCTATGGTCAGATTACTAGGAAATTTATAGGTCAGATTATAAGTTCCACTCCATTTTGGAGCGTGAAGCTGCTGCGTTTTTTCATTGGCATCATCGTATTTCTGGTAGACATCAAGATACGTTACTCCCAAATTAACGCTTAATGGGAAAGCAAAACTGAAATCTACGTTCAAGGAAGCTCCTCTGGAAATTCCGTATCCATGAAGATTGTCATATATAATTTTATTCGGATCAGAATCGAAATCACCAACGATTTTATTACTGAAATAGGTATAGAACGCAGAGGCATCAAGGTTCACCATTCTTGTTCCTACAGGAATCTTCCATATATAATTTAAATTTCCGTTCACAGATCTTTCAGGCTGCAAATCTGATTTTACTACCACTTCTCTGGAACCTGTCAATGCAGCATGATCCTCAGTAAAAAGATTGACTACTCTGAATCCTGTTCCGAAATTGAATCTTAGCGTATGATATGGATTCGGCGAGAATTTCCACGCAAATCTTGGAGAATGCACAGAATGATGTACTTTATCATAATCATAACGATAGCCTAGCAACAAGGTATTTTTATCATTAATCTCCCATTGATCCTGAACAAACACGCCCCAAATAGGTGATTTCATCGGTGCATTGGTTACTCCATCGGAAGCAAGTGTTCCTGGTGTATTATCATCATAAAAAGTTCTTTTAAAAGTTACCCCGGCTGTAATATCATGTTTTCCGAAGCTTCTGTCCCAATACGTCTGTACAAAGGTCACTTTCTGCAAAGCATTGAACGGATTCGCTCCATAAAAAGAATTCTGGTCATGATAATTATAAGAAAACTGAGTCACAACATGTCCTTTCATCGGCCATTCATACAACCCGAAAACTTCCGCTCTATTGGTATAAATACTTTCCCCATACACTTCATCACTTCCACGGAAAGATTTATTCCACTGCATTTCACCCCCAAAACGGTCTTCATATAGATATCTCATCGCAAAACTAGCCTGCCTGTTATCTTTTCTTTTAAAATTCCACTTGTTAAAAATAGAAATCCTGTCCTGTAGAGTGCTATCGGTAAAATTATCTTTGTTCTGGTCTATTCTTTCTTTAAAGCTGAAATAATTTAAGCTCAATAGTGAAGCTACATTCTTTCCAAGATTAAACTTGGTTGAAAGATCAAGGTTATTTTCAGCCCATGAGCTGGTCATCATATCTACGCTCAACTTAGGAGCCGTTAAAGCATTTTTTGTAATGATATTGATAACTCCACCCATTGCTTCGGAACCATAAATGGAGGAAGCAGGGCCTTTCACCACTTCTATTCTATCTACCAGACTATTAGGAATTCCACTTAATCCGTATACTGTAGAAAGAGAACTTACAATTGGCATTCCATCAATCAAAATCATTGTATAAGGTCCTTCCAGACCATTAATGTGAATATCTCCTGTATTACATACCGAGCAATTCAATTGTGGTTTTACCCCATTGACCATTCCGATGGCTTCAAAAATACTTGGAGTAGGATTTTTCTGGAAAAATTTCTGACTGTAAATCTCAACCGCCACCGGACTTTTGGATCTGCTCATCGGTTTTATGGTCCCGGTAACCACTACATCATCAATAGTACTTGTCTTAAACTCTTTTTTCGAAACCCTTGCGGAATCTGTTTTTATAGGTTGATTTAAACTTAAACTATCTGTCTCCTGGGCAAAACAATATGAGGATAAAAAAGTAATAGAAAATAATATTCGCTTCATGAAATTAAAATTGTTAGACAAATCTAACAATTATTTTTGAAATACAAAACTTACCGATAAATATTTGATTGAGCCAATTCGTGAAAAATGATTAAATTTGAGAAACTACATATGAAAGTAAAATGAGATATCATCTATCGGGAAACATCCCACAAAAAAGGCATACAGTCTTTAAATCTCCGGAAGATAAATTTTACTATGAACAGCTTTTCGGAACCGAAGGTTTTCATGGGATCTCTTCTCTATTGTACCATATTCACCGCCCAACACAGATCAAATCAATCGGGGAGCCGAAAGATGTAACTCCGAAAATTGCGGTGGATAAAAATATTACGCCAAGAATGTTCAAGGGAATGAATGTAACTCCTGAGGACGATTTCATGGACAGCCGTAAGATTCTTTTGATGAATAACGACCTGAAAATGGGATTGGCCAAGCCAAGAAAATCGATGGATTATTTCTACAAAAATGCAGAATGCGACGAACTTTTATTCGTACATGAAGGCAGTGGAGTTTTAAAAACCTTTGTGGGAGATCTTGAATTTGTAACCGGCGACTATCTTATTATCCCAAGAGGAACTATTTATCAGGTAGAATTACAGTCTGAAAACACAGTGTTCTTCGTATTGGAAAGCCACTCTCCTATTTACACCCCGAAAAGATACAGAAATGAATTCGGGCAGCTTTTGGAACATTCTCCATTCTGCGAGAGAGATATTATTGCTCCTGTTTTCAAAGAACCTAAGGATGAAAAAGGAGAATTCTTAATTAAAGTAAAAAAAGAAAACCAGATTACAGATTTCATCTATGCAACACACCCATTTGATGTGGTAGGCTGGGACGGATATTTTTATCCTTATAAATTTAATATCAAAAACTTTGAACCCATTACCGGAAGAATTCACCAGCCGCCACCGGTTCACCAAAATTTTGAGGCGCATAACTTTGTGGTATGCTCATTCTGTGCAAGAATGTATGACTATCATCCACAGGCAATTCCGGCTCCTTACAATCACTCCAATATTGACTCTGATGAGGTATTATTCTATACGGAAGGTGATTTTATGAGCCGTAATCATATCGACTTAATGGACTTCACCCTTCACCCGGGAGGAATCGTTCATGGTCCTCACCCAGGAGCAATGGAAAGAAGTATCGGTAAAAAATTCACGGAAGAATATGCAGTAATGGTAGACCCTTTCCGTCCTTTAAAAATTACGGAAGAAGCTTTAAAAGTGGAAGATCCATCTTATAAAACTTCATGGTTAGAATAAAACAGGAAAAGGTCTTTCCGATTATTGAGAAAAACTATTACTGAATACATACAAAAGCTGCTTTAAATCCTTTATTTAAAGCAGCTTTTTTTGTAAATTTGTAAGGTATGGTTCACATATACGGCCATCATTATTTTTCATATCGCATCCTAAGTAATGGTGGTTTAATAAAAATCAATATTACATGTTAGAAAGAATCAGATTAGAAAGTCTACACGAAAAGGTAACTACAGCAGAAAACGCTGTAAAAATGATTAAAGACGGGATGACCATCGGGTCAAGCGGCTTTACAAAAGCAGGTGACAGCAAAGCCATTTTGCCGGCACTCGCAGAAAGAGGAAAAACAGAAGACCTTAAAGTCACTTTAATGACCGGCGCTTCATTAGGCCATGGCACCGATGGTAAACTGGCAGAAGCAAATGTTTTAAAGAAAAGAATGCCCTTCCAGGTAGATCCTACTTTAAGAAACAAAATCAATAAAGGAGAAATTCTCTTCATCGATCAGCATTTAAGTGAAAGTGCCGAACTTCTTCATACCAAAAACCTTCAAAGCATTGATGTAGCCATTATAGAAGCTGCTTATATTGAAAGAGACGGAAGTATTGTTCCTACTACTTCAGTAGGAAATTCAGTAACTTTTGCCGCTTTGGCTAAAAAAGTAATCATTGAAATCAATACGGAAGTTCCTGAAGAAGTATATGGTATCCACGATATTTACCAAGCAGAAGATTATCCATACAGAAATGTCATCCCAATCGTAGCTCCATGGAATAAAATCGGAAGAAAAAGTATTCCTGTAGATCCTAATAAAATTGAAGCTATTGTTTTCACCAATCTTAAAGACAGCCCAGCTGATATTGCAGAACCGGATGAAAAAACAACGGCAATTGCCAAACACCTTCTCGCCTTCTTTGAAAATGAAGTTCAGTTAGGACGTCTTACAGACAGATTACTTCCTCTTCAGGCAGGAATTGGGAAAGTAGCCAATGCTGTACTTACAGGATTTAAGGATAGTAATTTTTACGATTTAACCATGTTTTCTGAAGTGCTTCAGGACAGTACCTTTGACCTTATAGACTCTGGTAAACTAAGCTTTGCATCGGCATCTTCTATTACTGTTTCCCAAGAATGCTATGAAAGAGTTTTAGGAAACCTTTCAAAATATAAAGATAAATTTGTTTTAAGACCTCAGAATATATCCAATACACCAGGATTAATCAGAAGATTAGGAGTAATCGCCATCAATACCGCTATTGAGTTCGATATTTATGGAAATGTAAACTCTACTCATATTGGCGGAACAAAAATCATGAATGGAATTGGAGGTTCCGGAGACTTTGCCAGAAATGCTTACTTAAGTATTTTTGTGACCCAGGCCGCTTCCAAAGGAAATAATATTTCCCATGTGCTTCCAATGGTTTCTCACACAGACCATACAGAACATGATGTTGATATTTTGGTAACAGATGTAGGACTGGCTGATTTAAGAGGATTAGCCCCAAGAGAAAGAGCCCAGAAAATTATTGATAACTGTGTTCATCCTGATTACAGAGAAGAGCTGCAATCTTATTTTGACAGAGCCTGTGAACGTGGCGGACATACCCCTCACCTGCTGGAAGAAGCTTTCAGTTGGCATTTACGTTTCTCTGAAACCGGAAGCATGAAGCAGCAGATAGCAGCTGAAGTTTCCAATTAAGAATTTTACAATCCAATTAAACCTTATAGAAGGATCAGATGTTATGCATTTGGTCCTTTATTTTTTTTATTACAATTAGATGATTCATTAATATGATAAAAGTCTTTTAATCTCCTTTATAATATTTTAAATAAATAGAGATATAAAGATTATCTTTGAGAGAGGTTAGGCATTTATGAATAAGAATTAGTCAGTAATTTTATAATAAAAGATAAAATATGAATAATTACATTAGCGCAGAAGAAGCAATATATACGATAAAAAGCGGTAACCGTGTTTTTTTCCATGGCAGCGCATGTACTCCGAATTATCTGATTGACGAACTGGCAAGGCAGGCACACAGATTAGATAATGTAGAAATGGTTTCTATTACCCAGCAGGGAAACATAGAAATTGCAAAACCGGAGTATAAAGACAAATTTTTTATCAACTCCTTATTCGTATCTACACCGGTTCGTGAAGCTGTAAACTCGGACAGAGGAGACTTTGTTCCCGTATTTTTAAGTGAAATTCCAATCTTATTCAGAAAAAACATCCTTCCGCTGGATGTTGCACTGATCACTGTTTCTCCACCTGACAAACATGGGTTCTGTACCTTGGGAACTTCAGTAGACATTGCAAGAGCAGCTGTAGATACTGCGAAAACGATTGTGGCAATGGTAAACCCAAAAATGCCAAGAACTCATGGAGACGGAATGATCCATATCAGCAGAATCCATAAACTGGTCTGGCATGAGGTAGAGCTCCATACTGTAGATTATAGTTCTAAAGTAGGCCCTGAAGAAATGCTGGTAGGGAAAAATGTAGCAGAACTTATCGAAGACCGTTCTACCCTGCAGATGGGGATCGGAACCATTCCTGATGCTGTTTTACAATGTCTGCATAACCATAAAGACCTCGGAATTCATACAGAAATGCTGAGTGACGGAGTTATAGACCTGATTCAGGATGATGTCATTAATAACAAATACAAAGGCTATAACGATAATAAAACCATTACAAGTTTCTGCTTCGGAACCAGAAAACTGTATGATTATGTGGATGATAATACCGTTTTTGCTTTCAGAGATGTAAGTGAAGTCAACTTTCCGATCAATATCATGAAAAACAAAAAACTGGTAGCTATCAACTCTGCGATTGAAATTGATCTTACCGGACAGGTATGTGCAGACTCTATTGGAACGTTACAATATAGCGGCATCGGCGGACAAATGGACTTTATGCGTGGAGCAGCATTAAGTGAAGATGGAAAGCCCATTATTGCGATCACTGCAAGAACGAAAAAAGGAATTTCAAGGATTGTTCCTTTTCTGAAGCAAGGAGCAGGTGTAGTGACTACAAGAGGTCATATTCATTATGTGGTTACAGAATACGGTACGGCTTATCTATATGGTAAAAACCTTCGTCAAAGAGCACAGGAGCTGATTAGCATTGCTCATCCAGATGATAGAGAAATGCTTGAAAGAGCTGCTTTTGAAAGATTTAAGCACTGACAATCAAATATTAATACTTTTTAACTTTAATTTTTATTTAGAATTTAAAAATATATCTTTAACTTATACCAATAAAACATAAAAAAGCCTTAATATTTTGGCAATGTTTTTGATAAAAATCTTTCTAAAACGAGGAAATTGAAGACTATATATAATTCTATACGAGAAGAAGTTGTAAAGCATTCGAAGGTAAGGAATTCTGTTTTGGGGAATGTGAGTGAATGGAAGAGAAGCCATTATATTATTCTTTCCGAAATCATTAAAGATGAACTTTCTGAAGCTGAAGAACTTAAAGGGGGTAAAAAGTTTGAGATCGGGAATACGATTTCCCATGTCACCCTACAGCGTTTTTTTGAAAACGATTATCAGGATAAAACCCACAGCGATTTAAGATTCTTAAAAACCCTGGATAAAATATGTATTTTCCTGGGATACAAAGACCTTAATGACTATATCCTTTCTATAAGACATAAAAAGAAAGATCAGGATGATACTGGTGATGTTTCCTATATGACCAGGTTGGTATATGATTATTGTGCCAGAGCTTTTGAGTTCTGCAAAGAGTTTCCCAACCATAATACTGAACTTTTCAAGGACCTTGTATTTGATGACTCTCCGTTTCTGGAAAGAATTTCACAGTTTAGTAAAGAACTCTGTGACAAAGAATTTCAATTAGTAACCAAGAATAACCGTTCCAACTATGAAGTTTTTGACATTCATGTAGTAACGGATGAACCCGAAAAAAAAATACTGGAGACTCAGGAATTCTGGAACCTATTATTTAAAGTAGGAGAAACCGGTGAGGAACATTTTGTTAACCAGCTCAGCACACAAATTTATTTCTTCAAAAAAATAGATAATACTTGGAAGATCTGGGACAATTATAATCCTGACGCCGGAATGCTCAACAGAAAGATAGAAACCACTGTATAACAAGTTAAAATAAGAAAGCCGCAGAGATTATCTGCGGCTTTCATGTTCGAAATATTTTTTTCTCACTTGTTTTTTGTATTACAAATGTAGGCAGGTTATTTTAAACTTAAGAAACTTAAATATACTTAAGTGAACATTTCTTAAACTTTATGTTAAATATATTCAAGGAATCGGCCCTAATATTTTCGCTATATCCAAGAATTTTGTAATTTGCATACCAATAAAATAAAAGTAAAAGAGAAAATATGTCAACACTTACATTTGCCGAGAAGATTGCTCAAGCAGAGAATTTCTTACCGATCAACGGTACAGATTATATTGAGTTTTATGTAGGAAATGCAAAACAGGCGGCCCATTATTACAAAACCGCTTTCGGTTTTCAGTCTGTAGCATATGCGGGTCCTGAAACAGGAGTAAGAGACCGCGCATCTTATGTGCTTCAACAAGGAAAAATCAGATTAGTGCTTACTACAGGACTTACCTCTGAATCTCCTATCAACGAACACGTAAAAAAACATGGTGACGGAGTAAAAATTTTGGCACTTTGGGTAGATGACGCGTATGCAGCATTCGAAGAAACAACTAAAAGAGGTGGAAAACCTTATTTAGAGCCTGTAACTTTAACTGATGAGCATGGTGAAGTAAGAATGTCTGGTATTTATACTTACGGAGAAACTGTTCACATGTTTGTAGAAAGAAAAAATTACAACGGAGCTTTCATGCCTGGATATGAGAAATGGGAAAGTGACTACAAGCCTGAAGAAGCTGGTTTATTGTATGTAGACCACTGTGTAGGAAACGTAGACTGGAACAGAATGATCCCTACTGTAGAATGGTATGAAAAAGTAATGGGATTTGTAAACATCCTTTCTTTTGATGACAAACAGATCAATACAGAATATTCTGCATTGATGTCTAAAGTAATGTCCAACGGAAACGGATATGCAAAATTCCCAATTAACGAACCTGCAGAAGGTAAAAAGAAATCTCAGGTAGAAGAATATCTTGACTTCTATGAGGGAGAAGGGGTACAGCACATTGCTGTTGCTACCAAAGACATTATTCATACAGTAACTGAACTTAAAAAGCGTGGTGTAGAGTTCCTTTCAGCTCCGCCAGAAGCTTATTATGATATGGTTCCTCAAAGAGTGGGTCATATTGATGAAGATCTTAAGAAACTTCAAGACTTAGGTATACTTATTGATCATGATGAAGAAGGATATCTATTACAGATCTTTACTAAGCCTGTAGAAGACCGTCCTACTCTATTCTTCGAAATTATTGAAAGACACGGTGCACAGAGTTTTGGAGCCGGAAACTTCAAAGCATTGTTCGAAGCATTAGAAAGAGAACAGGAAAGAAGAGGAAATCTTTAATTTTACAACCAAAAATATTTAGTTTTGTCAGGATGCAAGGTTCTGACAAAACTTTTTTATAAAACACAGCATAATGAGAAAACTTTTAATTGGAATTTTATTCTTTGGAACCTTAGGTGTAAAAGCACAATATGGATCACTGAATGCAGTTCTGGACAGACTTGAAGCAAGAAGAGGTATCAATCAGAATCTTGAAAAGGTAGATATTGACAACAAAAAATTTATCTTCATTAAAGATGAAGCAGATCATACAGAACGAGATTTTATTGTTATTAAAGGGAACAACGCCACCTATGTAGAGGTTTTTGATGATAAAGCCACCGGAGAAAGCAGTTCCAATGTCTTTACCGGCGATATTGTCAGAAAGAAGAACATCATTTCTTTACGAGCGGATGTGCTTGAAGGCAAAAAAATCCCTATGCCTGTTACAAAAACATTATTGCTTACCCAACAGGATAACATTCTCTATCTCATTGATGTCAATACAAGAGACCGATGGATTGATGAAGCCTCTTACTCAAAAAAGGCAAAATAAACATTCGGGGAAAGTTTCTCAGGATGATATTTTAATCTAACTAATATCTAAACTTATGAAATCATTTGTAGACTATTCCTCAAATTCGGATTTTTCTATACACAATATTCCTTTCGGAGTGGCAGTATTCAACAAAGAATATATCGGATGCTGTACAAGAATTGGAGATCAGGTTATTGATCTTGCCACCCTTTATGATCTTGGCTATTTTGAAGACATTGAAGGCTTGGACGATAATGTTTTTGAAGCTTATACTATCAATGAATTTATTGAACTGGGTAAACCTGTTACCAATGCAGTTCGTACCAAAATCCAGGCATTATTACAGGAAGGGTCTGCTTTGTCAAAAGATCAAAAAACAATTGAAGAAGCTTTCTATGACCTTGATAAGGTAAAAATGATGATGCCTGTTCACATTCCAAACTATACAGACTTCTACAGCAGTATTGAGCATGCTACCAATGTAGGAAAAATGTTCCGTGATCCAGCGAATGCATTATTACCAAACTGGAAGCATTTACCGGTAGGATATCATGGAAGAGCTTCCTCTATCGTTGTTTCCGGAACGGAAATTAACCGCCCGAAAGGTCAAACAAAACCTGCTGATGCTGACAAACCTGTTTTCGGACCTTGTAAGCAGTTAGATTTTGAACTGGAAATGGCTTTCATCATCAACAAAAATACGGAGATGGGAGAAAGTATTTCCATTAAAGATGCTGAAGATGCGATCTTCGGAATGGTTGTATTCAACGACTGGTCTGCAAGAGACATCCAGGCATGGGAATATGTTCCACTAGGACCATTCCTTGCAAAAAACTTTGGATCATCTATTTCTCCGTGGGTAGTTACTCTTGAAGCGTTGGAACCATTCAGAACAGCTTCTCCTACACAGGACCCTGAAGTTTTAGATTATTTGAAATTTGAAGGAGACAAAAACTACGATATCAACCTTGAAGTATATATTCAACCTGAAAACGGAGAACAAAACCTGATCTGCGAAAGCAACTACAAACACATGTACTGGAATATGACCCAACAATTGGCTCACCACACCGTAAATGGATGTAATGTAGAAGTTGGTGATATGTACGCAAGTGGAACGATTTCAGGAAGTGATCCAAAATCTTTCGGTTCTATGCTTGAGTTAACATGGAGAGGCCAAAATCCTTTATCATTAAGCAACGGTGAAGAAAGAAAATTCATTGAAGATAACGATACCGTTACCATGAAGGCCTGGGCCGAAAAAGATGGTGTGAGGGTAGGTTTCGGTGAGGTTTCTGGTAAAATTATCCCAACACTTTAAGATAAAAAATAAACGTTAGATGCTTCGACTTCGCTCAGCATGACATCGCTATAAATATGCTGTAAAATAACAGTTAGTATTAGATTTGTCATGCTGAGCGTAGCCGAAGCATCTTCTTTTTAACATACATTGAATACTTAAGTTTAATTAAGTGCCCAAATAAAATATGAAAACAGTAATTCCATCCGAAATAACCTCCGTACAGCTTCAGACCATTATGCAGACAGCCGTTTCACCACGCCCCATTGCATTGGCTTCTACGGTGGATAAAAACGGTAACAGCAACTTATCTCCATTCAGTTTTTTCAATATGTTCAGTACGGTTCCTCCGATTCTGATCTTTTCACCATCGAGGAGAGTGCGTGACAATACCACCAAGCACACCCTTGAAAATGTATTGGAAGTAGCGGAAGTGGTCATTGGAACTGTAAATTTTCCGATTGTACAACAGATTTCTTTGGCTTCTACAGAATATGAAACAGGAGTGAATGAATTTGTAAAATCCGGATTGACTATGAAAGATGCCGATCTGGTAAAACCCAAACTGATTGAAGAATGCCCTGTAAATTTTGAATGCAAAGTTTTAGAAGTAAAATCTTTAGGCGATCAGGGGGGAGCAGGAAATCTTGTCATCTGTGAAGTTCAGAAGATTCATATCAGAGAAGAATACCTGAATGAAGCCGGAAACCTGGATCAGGAAAAATTGGATATGGTAGCCCGTCTAGGCAGCAACTGGTATTCCAGAAATAACGAAAACAACCTTTTTGAAGTCCCTAAACCCTTAGTAACAAAAGGAATTGGTTTTGATCTTTTACCCGATGCGATCAAATACAGTAAAGTATTTACAGGAAATGATTTGGGAATGCTGGCTAATGTTGAAGTATTACCATCCGGAGAATATTATTCAGAAACAGCTATTCATCTGGATGCACAAAAATTATTACTGGAAAGCAAAATTGAAGAAGCCTGGAAGATTTTAATTAAATAGATCAACCACATGAATAAAAAGATCTTATTCCTTGTTCTATTAATCACTTTACAGTCCTGTCATATTACTCATGTAAAAAAAGATTATGGGATTTACAGTAAATCATTAGTATTTTCAAAAGACAAAAAATGGCTGATTAACAACATCAAAACTGGGGTAGAGTCTTACCACAGAGAAATGATGAGTAAAGAAGTTATGAAACTATTTCAAGATCTAAGCAATGGCAATGCTTTTGATTTAAAAACAGCCAAAGCAGAAAATATAATCCAGAACAGTATTCCATTTGAACCGGAAATGGAAGATCTCGAGACTTTGAAAAACAACTCTGATTTTAATTATCTGGTCAATATTTATACCATGAAAGTCAATAACGGTTTAGATCGTGCAGCTGGCGAGCTGTATGAATATAAAAAAAATGAAACGTTTGCTATGATGGACATCTATGATATTAAAACCATGAAAAAAATATATTCATTGAAAGCATATTCGGAACTTTCAGTGGATAAAGGTGAAAAAGCAAACATTTTCACTCCAACAACCGAAATGATGACCATGAAAAACTTCAGAAGTCTTTTAAAATCTGTAAAAAAGAATGCTGTAAAAATCGAACAATAATTCAATAAAAAAAGGAGTGAAAATTTCACTCCTTTTTTGCTACAACGAACACTAAATAATTATTTAGTATCTAATGTTTTTGAAATGGTAATTTTACCCTTTTCTGCAAACTCAGTTGCCTTACCGTTTTTATCGATGGAAACATTGAGGTTATCATTCTTGGAATCATAGTAAACGAAAGTAGCATATCCAGGGCAATCATGTTGCTTACATCCATGCAGTTTATAGATCCCAGCTTCAGATACGATAGGACTTTCTACGTTGAAATTTTTTATCATTTCATCATAATCTTTTCCTACCAATTTTTTCAATCTTTCAGTTAAATTCTTGTCTTCGAATAATTTGATATCATGAGGATACTTTCCATCATTTTTGGTAATAATTTCAACTGCAGCAGTCTTTGAAGGAGCTGCAACCGAAGCTGAATCTGTCTTTGGTGCCACAGCTGAATCTTTTGGCTGTACCGTAGCTAAGGAGTCTGTGCTTACAGAAGATTCTGTTTTAGCTTCTTTTTTACAGGAAACAACAGTTCCTGCTAATGTTAGCGCTAGTGCGCCCATAATAACTTTTTTCATAATGATATTTAGTATGTGATTATTATATTACAACGTGATTTCTTCTCATTTTATTTTTAAATCTCAATCGTCGAAATTCCATAATAATGATTTTCTATTTTAAATATTGGGTCAAAAAAGCAATACATTTTTCAGTTACAGTCTCCAGATCTTCCGGCAAATGAGAGTCTGTCCAAGGTTCTTTGGCTCCAAAAGTGTGGTTCCCATTTTCGATAAGAAAAAGTTCTGAATTTGGATTCAAAATATGAAGATGTTCAGCATGTTTTACATCTACAGCTTCATCATGCGTTCCATGAATGATAAGCATATACGCTTTAGCCATTTCAGCAGCCCGTTCTACATCAAAACGATGTATATTCTTTTCGTAATCTTCATAAAACTGATAGTAATGAGGCATTTCCTGTTTGGTACGCCCATTTAAAGAATAGTACACACCTTCCTTTTTCCAGTTTTCAAACAAGTCACCTTGTGGAAAACGATCTAAGGTATCTACACTGGCCAGCGTAATCAATCCATTGATTCTCTCATCCTCAAAAGTTTTAATCATAGAGATCCCTCCTCCTCTACTGTGCCCTATCAGAATTATTTTTTCAGAATCTACGTGTGAATTTTGAATAAAATGGTCAATAACAACCCCCAAATCAGATAATTCTTTGGTATAATTGTTATTCCCAAAGGATTCAAGGTCAGCAAAATGATGAGGATCATCTACTGTAGTTCCATTATGAGAAAAATTAAACTTTACAAAAAAGAAACCTGCTTTAGCAAACTTTTCGCCCATTAAATCCCATGCTCCCCAGTCTTTATATCCTTTATATCCATGGACAAAAATAACCAAAGGCTGTTTTTTTTGAGCATCATTATAAAAAGCATCAGCAAGGAAACCTTTTGTTTCTTTATTTTCTAAATAAATATTCTTTTCACTAATCAAATTCATAAAATAATTGGCTTTTATTCAATATCCTTTATATTTAGAATACTAATTGTAATTTATGAAAAAAACTTTACTTTTTTTGTTTTTAATTACGTTTTTTGTTATCTGCAGCCTGCTCAACAGGTGAGAAATTTATTATAAAAATTGATGTTTATCATTCAATAAATAACTGAATATTTTGTCTGAATATCTTATCTCCAAGTACAACAGATCCACAGTATAATAAAGCTTACTCATTTATCTGATGGACTTTATTTTGTTAAGTATAAAGAATTCATTAAAAATAACCTTATTTTTGCTTTATGCAGAATTTAAGAACAGTAACCGTGATGCGTTACATTCTGCCATTGAGAGAAGGAGGCTCACTTCCTGCTCTGGCAGAAGCTGATGATGATTTTAAATATGTCTTAAAATTTCGTGGCGCCGGTCATGGAGTTAAGATGCTGATCTCTGAGTTTATAGGCGGAAGGATTACGGAAGCTTTAGGATTAAAGATTCCTGAACTGGTTTTTATTAATCTTGATGCTGATTTTGGAAGAACGGAAGCGGATGAAGAAATACAGGATTTATTAAAATCTTCCGAGGGGTTAAATCTTGGATTACATTATTTATCAGGCTCTATCACTTATGATCCGAGTGTAAAAATTGATCCGCTTTTAGCTTCAAAGGTGGTATGGCTGGATGCTTTTATTACCAATATTGACCGTACCTTTAAAAATACGAATATGCTGATGTGGCATAAGGAACTTTGGATCATTGATAATGGAGCTTCTTTCTATTTCCATCATTCATGGCAAAATTTTGATGCGGCTGCAAAAACACCTTTCAAATATGTAAAAGACCATGTTCTTCTCCCTAAAGCTCATAAGCTGGATGAAGCAGATAAGTTTGCTCATGAAGTACTGAATGAAACTCTTTTCAGAGATATTGTGAATGCTATTCCTGAAGACTGGTTACACTGGAATGATGCAGATGAAACCCCTGAAGAAATCCGCGAAATTTATTTTCAGTTCATGAAGACCCGATTAGAAAATTCTCAAATCTTTTTAAATGAAGCTAAAAATGCAAGAGGATAAAATATATGAATATGCGGTAATACGCTTAGTACCCAAGGTTGAGAGAGAAGAATTTTTCAATATCGGACTGGTTATGTTTTCAAAAAAGGAGAAATTTATCCGAATAGAATTCTATTTATGTCCTGATAAATTCAAGCTGATGCACAGCAAACTGGATTATGATGATGTCATTCAAAACCTCGAAAGCTTCCAGAAAATAGCCAATGGTGATAAAGAAGGTGGTCCTATTGCCCTGCTTGATATTCCTGAGCGTTTCCGCTGGCTGACTGCTGTAAGAAGTGCTGTTGTACAAACTTCCAGACCTCATCCCGGAAAATCTAAGGATCTGAATTCTACTTTTGGTAAACTTTTTGAGGAGTTAGTAAAATAAGATTCCCTCAAAAAAAAATAGTATGACATTATTTAACTACATATCAATGAACAGGTTTTTTACAAGCCTGTTTTTTATTTTATTTCTAAGTTCTTCTCAGATCACTTTTTCACAGTCATTTTCACAATCCCCTGAAAAAGTTAAACGGGTAAAAAGTACACTTCTACCGAATATAGCAATGGTTTCTGAGAATATTATCTACAAAACAGGTAAAAAGGGAGATTCACTTGCCTTGGATTTGTATACACCCAAGAATTTTTCTGGTAAGCTTCCTGTCTTAATCTATGTTCATGGAGGCGGATGGATAGAAGGCAGTAAAGCCGTTTACACTGATAATTATCTTGAAACAGCGATTGCCAAACTCATGGAAAAACAATATGCAGTAGTTAGTATCAATTATACCCTTCTAAATGACAACATCCACTTCCCCCTTCCATTAGAAGATACCAAGGATGCTGTACGATGGGTAAGAAAAAATGCCGAGAAATATAACTTTGACACCAGCAATATCGGCCTGTTTGGAGCATCAGCTGGAGCACATCTTTCTTTAGTAGCAGCTTATACTCCGGATGATATGTTCAAAGGAAATTCTGACCTATCTCCTTATTCGGCAAAAGTAAATTATGTGGTTGATCATTACGGACCTGTTGAGCTTAACAAACTTTTCCATACCAGATTGGGAACAATTCCGGTAGCTATGGTGGGAATGATCTCCAAAAAGATTGTCAGCTTACAACAAGGCCTCGTAAAAGGTATCTCAGGATATGATTTAAAAAAAGATCAGGACAGAGCCATTGACTATCTAAAAACCATCTCGCCTGCAACTTATACTAAGACTGGTGTTCCAACCTTAATTGTTCAGGGGAACAAAGATAAAATTGTTCCTTTAAGCCAATCTAAAAAATTATACAGAAAACTTAAACATGCAAAAGTAGAGACATCGCTAATTATCATTGATAATGGTGTGCACAGTTTTTCTACAACTGATAAAGCGGCCCTTGATAAAATGGTTGATCAGATGGTTGATTTTATTATCTCCCAAAAGAAATAATATACATTCTCGGAGATAAAACAAACACAAACAACTGTAAATAAAACATTTAAATCAACACAAAATAACAAATATGCTAGATTGATATACATATTCATATTTTTTAACTGAAAAATAATTACCTTGGCTATTGTTTAAATTATTTACAATAAAACAATATTTTAATTATTTATTCATTAAAAAAAATAAGCAATATGGATTCTTTAAATAATATCAATGCACTTACCCTCATATTTGCCTCTGTGCTTATTTTCGCAATAGCTTACCGCTTCTATGGTATTTTTATTGCCAATAAAGTTCTCAGACTTAATGATCAAAATATGACTCCCGCTGTAGAATTTGCAGACGGTAAAGATTATGTAGCCACTAATAAAAATGTACTTTTTGGGCATCATTTTGCAGCTATTGCAGCGGCTGGACCATTAGTGGGGCCTGTTCTCGCTGCACAGTTCGGCTATCTTCCTGGCGCATTATGGATTCTGATAGGCTGTGTACTGGGAGGTGGAGTTCATGATATGGTTGTCCTCTTTGCTTCCGTGAGACACAAAGGACAAAGCCTTGCTACCATTGCCTCAAAAGAAATTGGGAAAGCAACAGGAACAGTAGCAGGTTTTGCAATCCTCTTTATCCTGGTTCTGACCCTGGCAGGACTATCTCTGGCATGCATCAATGCAATGCATGAAGCTTCATGGTCTCTTTTTACTGTAGTGATTACCATGCCTATTGCCATCATTATGGGGCTGATTATGCGTTATAAAAAGAACAGTGTTCTGTTTGCAAGTATCTTAGGAGGTATTCTATTAATTGCCGGAATTATCGGAGGTCATGGGCTGATGCAGAATCCAACTATGAATAGTTTATTTTCATGGAATATTAAAACAATTTCCATTGCCATTCCTTTATATGGTTTTATTGCTTCTGTATTACCGGTATGGCTTCTTTTAGTTCCAAGGGATTACCTTTCCACTTATTTAAAAATAGGAACTATTATTATGCTGGCTATCGGGGTAATTGTTATACATCCTACTGTACAGATGCCTGCTATCACAACTTTTGTAAATGGTGGAGGCCCCATTATTGGAGGACCGGTACTTCCTTTTATTTTTATTGTCATTGCCTGTGGAGCGATTTCCGGATTCCATGCTGTGATTGCTACAGGGACAACTCCCAAAATGCTGAATAAAGAAAGAGAAATTCTTTTTGTAGGCTACGGGGCCATGCTTGTAGAAGGTTTTGTAGCATTAATGGCACTTATTGCAGCCTGTACACTGATGCCGGGGGATTATTTTGCCATCAATACCCCAAAAGAGGCTTATGATTCATTCCTTGCAACTCATCCTTCTCTACATGGCGTAGATATAGATTATTATTCACAGAAAATTGGAATTGACCTCTATGGCAGAACAGGAGGTGCCGTATCCCTTGCGGTTGGGATGGCTCATATCTTCAATAAAATACCATATATGGATCAGCTGACGGCCTATTGGTATAATTTTGCGATTATGTTTGAGGCTGTGTTTATCCTTACAGCTATTGATGCAGGAACAAGGGTGGGACGTTTCTTTCTACAGGAAATGCTGGGATCTGTAGTTCCAAAATTTAATGATAAAAACTGGATTCCCGGAATCATTATCAGCAGTCTTCTTTTCACTTTTGCCTGGGGATATCTGGTGTATACAGGGAATGTAAACAGTATCTGGCCGTTATTTGGAATCAGTAATCAGCTATTGGCAGCCTGTGGACTTATTGTCTGCACAACGATGCTGATCAGGATGAACAGAGGGAGATATGCATTATGTTCAGCTATTCCCGGAGTTTTTATGGCCGGAATTACATTCTGGGCAGGCTATATTCAGGTAACCTCTATATATATTCCCAAAGAACAGTATTTGCTTGCTGCATTAGCGGCGACAGCAATGGTCCTTATGCTTATTGTATTTATGGGAGCCTTTAGAAAATGGTATCAGTTACTACAAATTAACAAAACAGAAATTGATCATTATGGAGAACCGGTGAAAGAGCTGGTAGAGAGATAATGTACTTTCTACAAAATCTGTTAAAGGTTTTTGCTTCCTCTTATAATTTTTATACATTTGTTTTGCTTTAGGGGTATTCTGAAAAGAATTGAGAGAGTCCCTTTGAACCTGATACGGCTTACACCGACGTAGGGAAAAGTAAAACGACATGATTTCTTATGTCTTTTTGTTCCGGATTTTTTCCTAAAGCTATTTTTATTTATAATCATAACAATGAAAAATAATCTTTGGGAACAAGTTCAACTTGTACGACAAAAGTCTCCCCTTGTTCATAATATAACCAACTATGTGGTCATGAACAATACAGCCAATGCTCTTTTGGCTGCAGGAGCTTCTCCGATTATGACACACGCCCACTCTGAAATCAAAGACATGATCAACATAGCCCATTCAGTGGTTATTAATATTGGCACTCTCGATGAATACTGGGCTGACTCTATGCTTATGGCCGCTCAAACTGCTAGCATCCTCCATAAACCATGGGTATTGGATCCGGTAGGTGCAGGAGCGACTTCTTTTCGCGATCAGATATTGCATCAGCTGTTACAATTTCATCCTACAGTAATAAGAGGTAATGCTTCTGAGATTATCGCACTCGCTAAAACCAATACAAGAGCAACCAAAGGAGTAGACAGTACCGCAGCAAGTAATGATGCTGTGGAAGCTGCACAAATTCTGGTTAACCAATATAACCCGATTGTATGTATTTCGGGTGAAACAGATATTATTATAAGCCAACATCAATCTATACGGGTCAAAAACGGGCATCCTCTCATGACCAAAGTAACGGGTCTGGGATGTTCTGCAACGGCATTAATCGGAGCATTTATAGGGGTTACAGAAGATAAGGTAACGGGTACTGCCGCTGCAATGTCATTATTGGGAATAGCAGGCGAACTGGCTGTTCGTGAGAGTAAAGGCCCGGGCAGTCTTCAGCTTCATTTGATAGACAAACTCTACAACATTACAGAAGAAGAATTTACCAGACATTTGAAAATTGAAATATCATGAGTATCAATACTTTTCCTTACTCATTATATCTGGTAATTTCTGAAGCAGATTGTATGGGGAAAAACTTTCTGGAAGTTGCAGAACAAGCGATCTTAGGAGGTGTGGACATGATACAGCTTCGTGAAAAAAAAGACAGCACTGAGGTATTCCTTCAAAAGGCCCTACAGCTTATAGAAATTACAGATAAATATGGTGTCCCTCTTATCATCAACGATAATATCACCGTTACTGAAAAAGTAAATCCAGCGGGAATACATGTTGGTAACAGCGATGCAACTCCTCAAGATTTAAGACAACGGTCTTTGATCAGAAATAAAATAATTGGCTATTCTATAGAACACCTGGATCAGCTTTACAACGAACAAACTACAGTTGCTGACTACCTGGGAATAAGTCCTGTTTTCAAAACAAAAACCAAAACAGATACTATTACAGAATGGGGATTGGAAGGTATTACTCAAATCAGACAGCTTACAGAAAAACCTTTGGTCGCGATAGGCAACATTCAACTGAATAATGCAAAAGCCGTCATCAATGCAGGAGCAGACTGCCTTGCTGTAGTTTCTGCTATATGCAGTGCTGCTGATCCTCAAAAAGCAGCATATGAATTAAAAAATGAAATTGTAAAATGAAAAAATACAAATATCCTTCAGTATTAACTATTGCAGGTTTTGATGGAAGCGGCGGTGCCGGTATTCAGGCTGATATTAAGACAGCTTCTGCTTTAGGCTGCTTTTCAACATCAGTGTTAACGGCTTTGCCTGTACAAAATACACAAGGAGTACGTAAAATATACCCTATTCCTGTAGAAGCTGTTGCTGATCAAATAAAAGCAATTCTGGACGACATTGTTCCTGATGCTATAAAAATAGGAATGGTTCATACACCTCAACTTGTAGAGACCATTGTTTCCACATTAGCAGTATACCCTAAAATACCTATTGTCTTTGACCCTGTAATGGTTGCTACCAGTGGACACCGTTTAATTGAAGATGAAACCATCACAGCACTCACTACATTACTTTTCCCCATTGCAGATGTCATCACTCCCAATATGGATGAAGCTTCTATTTTAGCTGATATGAAAGTAGAAACGCTGGAAGATTTATACACTGCCGGAAAAAAAATCAAAAACCTGGGTTGTAAAACAATTCTCCTTAAAGGCGGTCATCAGGAAACCTCAGAGATTACATCATTATTTTATGATGAACATGAGAATTTCCATTCTTTCAAAACAATAAAATTGAATACTAATAACACCCACGGTTCAGGCTGTACACTTTCATCTGCCATTGCTTCCTATATTGCTCAGGGCAAATCTCTTTACGAGGCAGTTTCTCTGGGACAACAATATATCTACCAGGCCATAGAAAACGGAATAGATGTACAAACAGGTCATGGAAACGGACCGTTGAACCACTTTTTTAATCCTCAAAAACTTATCAAAAATGAAATGGTCTGAACAAACCTGGAACGCTATAGAAAAACATTATCAATCGATCCTTGATATGCCTTTTATCAAAGAGTTATCCGATGGTAAACTACCACAGGAAAAATTCCGCTTTTATATGGCTCAGGACTCTTTATATCTGGAACACTTTGGAAGAACGTTATCACTCATTGCGGCAAAGATTACTGATCTTCAGGATGTACTCACTTTTATGCGTTTCGCTGAAAATGCCATTATAGTAGAAAATGCTCTGCATGAATCTTACTTCAAAGATTTTGGCTTGAGTGATAAAGGGGTTTTAGAACCTGCCTGCCACCATTATATTCACTTTCTGAGAAGTACGGCAGCTCTGGAATCTGTGGAAATTGCAGTTGCTGCAGTCCTTCCTTGCTTCTGGATTTACCGTGAAGTTGGAAATTATATTTACGAGATTCAAAATACGGTGAACAACCCATATGAAAAATGGATTGCCACGTATGCCGGAGAAGAATTTTCAGCAGCAGTGGATGAAGCCATTGCCATCTGTGATAAAATAGCTGAAAATAGCACCGAAGAAACCAGAAAAAAAATGACAGAAGCCTTTATCACTGCATCAAGAATGGAGTATCAATTCTGGGAAGCTGCTTATGATTTGAAGACTTGGGAGTAAGGAAGTTATTGAAATCTTTATTATTGTCTGGAGATTCTTTTAACAGATGATTCAGAATGATAGTTTTTACTATAATAAAAAACGGAACCCACTTTTAGGTTCCGATTTTTATACCTCTCAATTTTGATTAAAAATTGAAATTAAGTCTTGTAAACACATACCTTCCGTTCTGCCCAAATTGTGAAGTAGAACGGGAGTAAATAAACTGATCGTTGTTACTTGAAGCTGGTAGATTTTTGGTAGGATAAATATCAAACAGATTATTAACCCCTACAGTCAGTCCTACATTTTTTGTAAACTGGTAGGCCGCAGAAATATCAGTAATGATTTTATCTCCTATTGTTTGATGTTCATTAAATTCAATGATTCCATCTCCGTTAGCATCAAGAACATCTGCCCCGGTTACTTTCCCGAAATAAGTATTTCTAAGATATAAACTTGCTCCTTTCCATGTAAGCGTATGGGAGAGACTTGCTTTCACTCTAGGCACAGCCTCTTCCAGATAAATTCTAGATTTTTCAGAGAAATAAACCTTTTCAAGAGCAGGAGATTTCAGCAGTCCTGCAGAGTGAATTTCACCTACCTGTTTAGTCTGGTTCAGGTTGATGGCAAAATTATTATCCAGTTTTACCCCTGAAAATCTTGCGTTATGAGCAATAACAATATCCAACCCTTTTGTTTCCGTATCTATAGCATTGGTGAAAAACTGAGCGGCATTCACATTTAATTTATCAAATTCTTTTTGAGCATCCGTAGGCACATCTTTTCTTAAAAACTGATCCGTAAGAATGATTCTGTTATCAATTTTTGTAAAATATCCGTCTGCTGTGAAAGTCAAATTCACGGATGGAATTTTATAGGTAAATCCTAAACTGGCAGATTTTGACGTTTCCTGCTTCAGTTTTGGGATATTCAACTGTGCAGCCAATTGAGAATCATTGCTGTATGTTCCTACTTCTAGAAGCTGGCCTCCTGTAAATAATGTAGAAGTTACATTATAATAAATCTGGTGAATAGATGGTGCTCTGAATCCTGTAGATCCTGCAAACCTCACATTGAAATTAGGAGCAACCTTGATTCTTGAAGCCAATTTATAGTTAAATGTAGATCCAAAATCTGAATAGTTTTCATATCTCGCAGCGGCATCCACCAATAACCAATTCGTAAAGTTCAATTCTACATCTGCGTAAGCTGCCAGTGACTGTCTGTTTTTGTTAACGGCATTTTCAGGTCTGAATCCACTGAATACCTGTGAACCTCCCGGAAGAGAAGCTCCAAAGAAATCTGTAGGTCGCTGGGTAGCATTGTTCCACTGATTTCCCAGGACATCATACGTGGTATAAGACGCTTCTTCACCTGCTGTCATTTTAAAGTTTTCAAAGCGGTGTTCTCCTCCAAATGCCACATTCAATCCTTCCAGTACATCATACTTTTTAGAGAAATCTAAATTGATGGTATTTTGGGTAAACCTTAAGCCTCCGGCATCAAATTCATTAGGAGAAGCAAATCTTAAAGAAGTATTCCCAGTATTTCTGATATTATAGGTAAACGAGTTCTGCCCAAAAGTATTACTGAAATCAATATTCCATCCTTCCCATTTTCCTTTTACACCTGCTGCTAGTGAGATATCCTGAATATCGGTTCCGATCTGTGGCAGATAACCATTAGGATATAAACCTGTAAAAGTTCTGCTTTCTCTTGGTCTTCTGTAAAATCCTCCGGAAACACCATGTCTTAAACTATATCCACCAAAAGTATACACTTTCCAGTTATCACTTACAGGAACCTCGGCATTGATAAAAAGCTGGTGATTATTAAGCTTAGACTGCCCCACCTGCATGTTGAAATCTTTTCTGGTAAGGCCTCTGTATGCCAATTCCTGATCAGTAACATCAAAATTTAATAAAGACTGAAGTCCTTTCTGAATAACATTTCCCGCTCCATCTTTTATATCCTGAATAGTAGTGGCTCCCTGTATACCAGCCAATTGGCCAGGGGTAAAATAGTTTACCCCTTGAGCATACTGATGAACATAATCGATAATCTGTTGCGAATTGGGAGTATTATTGATATTACTAAACAGAGAAGAAAGGTTCACACCATCTTTCAATGCACGCTGTTCAATAGCATTGTAAGCATTATAGATTGCGCCTGATTCTGTTCCCGCTCTATAGGTAGGATTTCTGAACTGTGAGGACCAGGTGATATTGAAAAAACCGCCTTTCGTTCCGATTTTATTTCCATAGTTCAGGTCTAACTGAATATTCTGGCCGTCAAAATTTCCGGTATGGTCATTGGCCGCAGGCGTTAAATTTCCACCATAGCTGATCTGTCCGGTTAATTTTCCGGTATCTCTTTTTAATTCAAGATTCATCACCCCTGCAATAGCATCCGAACCATATTGTGCCGCCGCTCCATCTCTTAAGACCTCTATTCTGTTCAGGGCAAAGGAAGGAATAGCATTTAAATCGGTTCCTACAGTTCCTCTTCCCGGTGTTCCGTTGACGTTGACCAATGCAGAAGTATGTCTTCTTTTTCCGTTAACCAATACCAATACCTGGTCTGGTCCTAGTCCTCTCAGCTGGGCCGGATCCAAATGGTCTGTTCCATCAGAATTGGTTTGAACGGTAGAGGTAAAAGAGGGTGCAATGGCATTCAGAATTTGTCCGATATTAGACTGTGGAAGTACAACTGAAGCTTCTTTCAGGTTGAATACATCCACAGGAACCGGACTGTCTGCCTTCGATCTTGCTCCGGCTCTGGATCCCAGAATTACAACTTCTTCTACTTTATTGGTTTGAGTACTGTCTTTTTTTGTATTGCTGTCTTTCTCTTGTCCATAGGTAAAAACTCCCAGAAAAAAGAGAACAGAAGCAGAAAGAATAGTTTTTTTATTTCTCATATCATTTCGTCAATTTGATTAGACATTCATGTTTTTTGCAGGTGCAAATGTAAAACATATTAATTAGTCTATAAAATCAATAGACTTTGTTTTTATAAAAAATGATCATCGTTTCTTTCTATCCCTTATTTAAAATTACTATTTTTTTAAATACATGACAGCAATTCTCAATAAAAAAACGGATCCATAAAAAATGGAACCGTTTTAAAATTTTATAAAATAGGTCTCGGTTTGAGAAACTTTTAGGATTAAATTTTTGTAAGCTTAGCGTACTTCAAAATAAGATTCTTTTCACCTTCATGCATGAATACCACTTTTGCTTTGATATTCTGAGGATCTGTACCATCCAGGAAAGTAACCTCTCCAATCCCGAAACGGTCATGTCTCACTTTATCCCCTACTTCAATATCCTGAGAAGAAGCTCCGCTAGGATTGATGATTTTGGCCGTGCTTACCGGTTTCAGTTTTCTTACTTCCTGAGCAGGCTTCGCATTATCTTCCCCTCTGTTAAGCGTCTTTTTTTCTACCTTTTTGAAAGATTTTATTTCTGACGGATGTTCATCAAAAATATTGGATTTCACCCCTGAGTTATTGATAAATCTTTTCTCCATCGCAGGATTAAGGAATTCAATATACTCGTCATCAATCTCACTCAGGAATCGTGATGGTTCTGCATCTGTAATTTTACCCCACTGAAAACGGGAAATGGCATAGGAGAAGAATACCTGTTTTTCTGCTCTGGTTAATGCTACGTAAAACAATCGTCTCTCTTCTTCAAGATCTTCTCTGGTGGCCGAACTCATAAAGCTTGGGAAAAGGTTCTCTTCAAGGCCTACCAAGTGAACCACTGGGAATTCAAGACCTTTGGAAAGGTGAATCGTCATTAATGAAACCATATCATCTTCCAATTCCTTATCCTGAGTATCTGCAGAAAGCGCAATATTTTCCAGGAAATTGGAAAGACTCGGGTCTCCATCTTCCAGCTGTATCTGCTCTTCAATAAATCCTTGCATAGAGTTCATTAATTCCTGAACGTTTTCTACTCTTGAGATCCCTTCCGGAGTCTGATCATCTTTCAAAAACTTGATCAAACCACTTCGTTTAGCTACTTCCATAGCCACACTGTAAGCCGTTTCTGTTTTTAACAATACCTGGAATGCCTTGATCATAGACCAGAAATCATTCAGTTTGTTTAAAACACCATTATTAAGTCCTAGCTGAGGAGCATACATGGGCAGGTTATCAAGAACTTTTGATACGGCAATATTTTGAGCATCCGCAAAAACGATCAATTTGTTCTGTGTAGTTTCTCCAATTCCTCTGGTAGGATAATTAATGATTCTCATCAATGCTTCCGAATCATTTTCATTGATTAAAAGACGTAGATAACCAATTAAATCTTTAACCTCTTTTCTTTGGTAGAACGAAAGACCACCATATACCTTGTACGGAATATTTTTACGTCTCAGTGCATCTTCAAATGCTCTGGTCTGAGAGTTGGTTCTGTATAAAATAGCGAAGTCACTATATTTTCTTTGATCACGGTTACGAAGTTCCCAGATATTTCCAGCGACAAAGTTCGCTTCATCTGCATCAGAAAGGGAACGATAAATTTTAATTTTGTCTCCCTCTTCATTATCACTGAAAACATTTTTCTTAAACTGCTGTAAGTTTTTAGCAATAACAACATTGGCTGCATTCACAATATTCTGTGTGGAACGGTAATTTTGTTCCAAAGAGACTGTAATGGCATCCGGATAATCCTTTTTAAAATTCAGGATATTATAGATATTGGCTCCACGGAAAGAGTAAATAGACTGGGCATCATCTCCTACCACACAAATATTTTCAAACTTTGAAGCCAGTGCTTTCACAATAAGATACTGAGAGTGGTTCGTATCCTGATACTCATCTACCATGATATATCTGAATCTGTCCTGATATTTCGCCAATACTTCAGGGAAACGCGTCAACAATTCATTGGTTTTCAACAATAAATCATCAAAATCCATTGATCCGTTTTTGAAACATTGCTCAACATATCTCTGATAGATCTGTCCGATAAATTTCATATTCGCCTTTTCATCAGCTTCCATTAATTCAGGATTGTTGAAATAAGCTTTAACGGTAATCAGGTTATTTTTATAGGTTGAAATTCTTGCCTGAACTTTTTTAGGTTTATAAAGATCAGCATCGATATTCATGTCCTTCAGTACTTTTTTAATCACATTCAGGGCATCCTGCTGATCATAAATGGTAAAATTGGAAGGATATCCCAGGAGATGAGCCTCGATTCTTAAAATTCTTGCAAAAACCGAGTGAAATGTACCCATCCAAAGGCTTCTTGCATTACTGTCTCCTACTACCTTGGCGATACGCTCTTTCATTTCACGAGCTGCCTTATTGGTAAAGGTAAGTGCCAGAATATTGAAAGGGTCTATTCCATTATGGATAAGGTGGGCAATACGCATGGTAAGCACACGTGTTTTTCCGGAACCGGCTCCTGCAAGTACCATCAGAGGGCCTTGTAAAGAGGTAACGGCTTCATATTGTGATTCATTGAGTCCTTTCAAATAGTCCATACTGCAAAAAAAATTTTGGGAACACAAAATTAAGGTATTCGGAGGAGAATTCAAATTATGAAATGCCAATAGTCAATTTTGATAGTCTGTAAAAGCTGGCAAGGATAGTAAAAATCACTATTGATTTTTTGCTCGAACGATAATTTAAACGTGAATAGTCAGTTCTGCTTCGCAGGTGAAAAGTGAATGATTGTAGTCTGTAAAGTTGACAAGCGAAGCGAATTGACCATTCACCATTCACTTTAATTGTTCAGCCCACAACCTTAAACTTTGAACCTCAATAGACAAATTTTGTTTCGCAGGTGAATAGTGAATGATTACATACTATCAAAATTGATAACCAAAGCGAATTGACCATTCACCACTGACTCATCAATTTCCAACATTTCTGTAACATTTAATTCACTTTTCCTACTTATTGATAAACAATTTCTAACTTTATGAAAAAGCGACTTCTTTCGGCTGCTGCCGTAGCTTTCTTCGGGCTCATGCTGAATGCACAGCAAATTAAATTCGAAGAGTATGACTTGCCAAACGGTCTTCACGTAATTCTTCATCAGGATAATTCAGCTCCGGTAGTCACTACAGGGGTAATGTACCACGTTGGTGCAAAGGATGAAGTAAACGGAAGAACAGGTTTTGCCCATTTCTTTGAGCACCTTTTATTCGAAGGAACTCCAAACATTAAGAGAGGAGATTGGTTTAAGATCGTTTCTTCAAACGGAGGACAAAACAATGCCAACACGACCAACGACAGAACTTATTATTACGAAACTTTCCCATCCAATAATGAACAGCTTGGATTATGGATGGAAGCTGAAAGAATGCGTCATGCCGTTATTAATCAAGTGGGAGTAGATACTCAGAGAGAAGTGGTAAAAGAAGAAAAGAGATTAAGAATGGATAACCAGCCTTATGGAAATCTTTTCTCAACAATTCAAAAGAATTTGTTTACCAATCACCCATACAACTGGCCAACCATTGGGTCTATGGAAGATCTGAATGCGGCTAAGCTTGAAGAGTTCCAGGCTTTTTACAAGAAATTTTATGTACCGAACAATGCTACTTTAGTCGTTGCGGGAGATATCAAGCCTGAACAGACTAAAAAATGGATTGAAGAATATTATGGCGGTATTGCAAAAGGAACAGTATATCCAAAAGATTTCCCTAAAGACGCTCCGATCACTCAGGAAAAAGAAGTAACAGCAACAGATCCTAACATCCAGCTTCCGGCGTATGTATTTGCCTACAGAACTCCTGCTAATAAAGAAAAAGATGCTTATGTTTTAGACATGCTTTCTTCTTATTTAAGCAATGGTAAATCTTCAATTTTATATAAAAAATTAGTAGATCAGGATAAAAAAGCACTTCAGGTAGCTGCGTTCAACCAAGGGCTTGAGGATTACAGTATTTTTGCCTTCTTTGCAATCCCAATGGGGCAAACGTCTAAACAAACTTTACAGACTGATATTGATGCAGAGATTAAAAAACTTCAGACTACTTTAATTTCTGATGAAGATTATCAAAAAATCCAGAATCAGTTTGAAAACCAGTTTGTGAATCAGAACTCAAGCATTCAGGGAATTGCGGCTTCTTTAGCAACCAACCATGTATTGATGGGAAATACCAATCTTATTAACAAAGAGATTGATATCTACAGATCTATCACCAAACAAGATATTCAGAATGCAGCTAAAAAGTATCTGAATCCTAACCAAAGAATCATTATCAATTACGTTCCTGAGAAAAAATAATTTACCCATGAAAAAGCAATTCACTTATATAGCAGCGGCATTTTTATTTGCAGGAATGCTTTCTGCCCAAAAAATTGACCTTAATGCAATGCCAAAACCAGGACCTACTCCTGCCATCAACATTGCCAAACCAAAAACGTTTCAGCTTAGCAACGGATTAACTGTAATGGTAGTTGAAAACAATAAACTACCAAGGGTAAATACCACACTTTCGATGGACAGACCTCCTTATAACGAGGGAAATATAACGGGAGTAAGCATGATTATGGCGGAACAGCTGGATAATGGAACAACCAACCTTAGCAAAGATGAATACAATAAAAAAGTAGACTTCTTAGGAGCCAATATTAACTTTTCTTCCAATGGAGCTTCCTCTAACTCTCTTTCAAAATATTTTCCTGAAGTATTGGGACTGATGGCAGATGCTATCGTAAATCCAAAATTCTCTGCAGAAGAACTTAAAAATGCAAAAGAAAGAATTACTGAAGGATTAAAAGCAGATGAAAAAAATGCTTCCTCTATTGCTGAAAAGGTTTCTAATGCTTTAATGTATGGAAAAAATACTTCAAGAGGAGAATTTGCAACTATTGAGTCCATCAACAAGGTTCAACTTGCAGATATTCAAAATGTTTACAATAAATACTACGCACCGGATAATGCTTACTTAGTCATTGTTGGAGATGTAAAATTTGACCAGATCAAACCTTTGGTTGAAAAAGCATTCGGAAGCTGGAAAAAGTCAAATACCAAGTTTGCCGCTTTAGAACCAGCCTCGAATGTTGCCAAGACAGAGATCAATGTGGTTGATGTTCCCTCTGCTGTACAATCTGTATTGTCTGTAAGCAACCTGAACAATCTTAAGATGAAGGATCCTAACTACTTCCCTGCTACTATGGCCAACTATATTCTTGGTGGTGGTGGTGAAGCAAGACTTTTCATGAACCTTAGAGAGAAGAACGGATTTACATACGGAGCATACTCCAGCATGAATGCGAGCAAGTATTCACCAGACTTTTCAGCTGAAACCAGCGTAAGAAATGAAGTTACGGATAAAGCTGTTAAAGAAATGATGAATGAATTAAACGCCATTTCAACCGTTAAGCCAGAGGAATTAGATAATGCCAAGGCCAAACTCAAGGGTTCTTTCATTATGTCGTTAGAAAAACCTGAAACCATAGCAAAATTTGCACTGAATCAAAAAGTTCAGGATCTTCCGGCAGATTTCTATACCAATTATTTAAAGTCTATTGACAAGGTTACTGCTGCAGATGTATCTAATGCGGTAAAGGCTACAATTCTCCCTAACCAGAGCAGAATTTTTATTGCAGGAAAAGCATCTGATATTGCTGAAGGGCTTGAAAAATTAGGCTATCCTGTAAAATATTTTGATAAAGAAGCCAATCCGGTAGCAAAACCTGCCGCACAGAAAGTGGATGCAAATGTAACGATTGGCTCTGTAGCAGATAAATACATCAGTGCAATAGGAGGCTTAGCAGCTGTTCAGAAAGTGACCTCCATTACCGCTGATGCTACGACTAAGGTTCAGGGAATGGATATGAACATGAAGCTGATTCAGGGGAAAGGCGGAAAAATGATGATGGAAATGAAAATGATGGGCAATACCCTTCAGAAAATCGTTTTTGATGGTAAAGACGGATATGCTGAAGCACAGGGGCAAAAAATTCCTTTGAACGATAAGCAAAAAGCCTCTATGGCAGAACCGGAACTTTTCCCGGAGCTTACTTTTGCCAAATCAACAGAATTAAAACTAGCAGGAATCGAAAAATATAACAATGAAGATTCTTATGTGGTAAAAGGTCCAAAACAAACCTATTATTACAGTGTAAAAACCGGTTTAAAAACGGGTGAAATAAAAACTGGCGAAGGAGGTTCTATGCCTACAAGCTTCGCTGATTATAAAGACGTATCAGGAGTAAAGCTTCCATTTACCATTATCCAGAATATGGGAGGCATGGAAATCAACCTGGCAGTGCAATCTTACCAGCTTAACCAGGCTAAAGATTCTGATTTTAAATAAAAAAACAAAACAATTTTATAGAAAAGGTTATCTCAATTTGGGATAGCCTTTTTTTGTGTTCTCCCACATTTAGAAAATCTTGAAACTAAAATAATCCGCGTTCTGTAAAATCTGTGAGAAAGTTTAAAACAATTCATCCTCCTGTTCTCAACATTCTTAACTTTCTATTTGTCTTATCCTGTGTTTTAAGCCTAAAAGCTTTGTTTAATTTCTATTTTTTTATTGTTGTGCCATATTTACCGATATCTTTTTTTGCCGTTCAGTAAAAAAAGATTAAATTTGCCCATTCAAAAAGATATCAAAATTAATGGATACTATATTTACACTATTGATGGTTCTTATTATGATTGCCAGTGTTTTATTGGTAATTGTTGTTATGGCTCAAAACCCAAAAGGTGGAGGTCTTTCCAGTACTTTCGGAGGAGCATCTTCTGCTCAGTTTGGAGTACAAAGAACCAATGATTTCATGGAAAAAGCAACATGGACTCTAGGCGGAACTATCATTGTTCTTATCCTTTTAAGTGTTGTGATCACGGGTAAACCATCACAAGTGGCTCCTACTCAACAGCAACCAGCTAAAAAAGAAGCTCCGGCAAAACAATCTGCTCCTGCTTCTTCTACAACTACAGCTCCGGTTTCAACACCAGCTGCACCAGCTAAATAAGAAGATTATTTTTCTACATACAACAAAAGCAACTCAGATCGGGTTGCTTTTTTATTGTATTATGTCTTCAATATTTAACTTGGGGAATTATTACCACTTCTATTCATTGTGAAAGAATCTCATATAGATTTAGATTTTTCATTTCACTTTCGTTACATTAAGAATGACACCATGAAATAAATAAAGCCTAATTTATAGAAGTTAAAAAGCAGAAAATTTCATTGCTCAATGACCTCCAGCTTCTCTCTACCAACTCCTAACCTATTTACTTCAGCTTAATCTTCTCAATCTGATGACGAAGCTTTAAGCCTGCTTTTAAAAATGAATACTGCATTGGTTTTGACTCTTTATAATATTTGTCAATAAAGATCTGCATGGCACCATAAAAGCGACTCAGATATACATCATCCTTTACAGTGCTTTCTCCCTTATGATGAAGAATAGAGACCTTACCATAATAGTAATTTTTATAACCATTTCTTATTAGAGTATAGCAAAGGTCAATATCTTCGCCATACATAAAGTAAGATTCATCCAATCCGCCTATCTTTTCATAAATTTCTTTTTTCACCAATAAAAAAGCTCCTGTCATGACTTCAACTTCAGCCACAGCATATTCTTCTATATCGTTTCTATAATAGGATTTAGAGTTATTTTTTTTAAAATTGGTGAACAGTTTTTCAAAGGAATTGAACATATCCGGAACCGAACGTTTGCTTTCCGGCAGAAAATTTCCTTCAGCATCATGCATTCTTATTCCCAGGCATCCAAAAGCAATCTGACTTTCCGCAAAATCTAAAAGATCCTTCATATAAAAACCTTCGAACTCCGTATCAGGATTTAAAAGCAATACATATTCTCCTTTCGCAGTTTGTATTGCCTGATTATTAGCTTTTGAGAAACCACCATTCATTTCCGAAGAAATGAAGTGTACTTCAGGAAATTCTGAGAGAAGATCCCGCCATGAACTGTCTGTAGAGGCATTATCTATTACAATAACCTCGTACTCCACTTCTTTTATATATTGTTGAATAGATAAAAGACAGTTTCTGAGTAACTGAGTGACATTATAATTGACAATAATAATAGACAGCTTCATATTAATCCTTTTCGTTGTAAGGTAATCTGTTGATGATAGATCTTCCCAGTGAGATTTCATCTGCATATTCCAATTCATCTCCTACCGAGATTCCTCTTGCAATGCTTGAAAAGTTCACATTAAAATTTTTAAACTTTTTATAAATATAATAAGCCGTAGTATCCCCTTCCATAGTAGCACTCAATGCGAAGATAAACTCCTTTACCTTTCCTTCATTCAGTTTTCTTTCAATGCTTGGAATATTCAGCTGGCTTGGTCCTACTCCTTCCATCGGAGAAATCTTTCCGCCCAAAATCAGATATTTCCCGCCATATTTCCCTGTATTTTCAATAGCAATCACATCCCTTACATCCTCAACAATACAAATCAACTCACCGCTTCTTTTTTCATTGCTGCAGATCTCACAGATGTCAAAATCAGAGAAATTATGACACTCTTTACAGTATTTTATTTCGTTGACAAGATTAATCAGAGAATTCCCGAGGCTCACCGCTCTGGAATTAGGTTGCTTTAATAAATGTAATGCCAATCTTAAAGCTGTTTTTCTCCCAATTCCAGGCAATCCTGAAATTTCATCAACTGCCTTTGCCAACACTTTACTTGGATAATCCATAGCTACAAAAATAAGCAATATTTAAGGAAAACAATCTATCCTGAAGAGGAGTTTTTTGAGTTTCAGAATACAGAAAAGTGAGTGGTCAATAGTCAATTTGCTTCGCTTATCAATTTTGATTACCAACTGTCACTCACTATTCACCTGCGAAGCAAATCCACTTTCGACGCTTAGATTGTCTCATAATGATAATTTAGATTCCAATTTGGCCATTATACTCAGAAACTCTAAAAAAACAGTTATATTTGCGGCTTAAATTAAATATGAAAAAAATTAACTAAAACATGGTACTTAACAACCTAAATTATCCACTGGATTTCAAGTTTAAAATTTCGACACTAGCCAGCGACTTCAACATTACTGACAAAAATGGAAATTACGTAGCTTACGTACGTCAGAAAATGTTTAAACTCAAAGAAGACGTTATCGTTTTCAATGACGAAAGTAAATCAAAAGAACTTTTCAGAATCAGAGCCAATCAATGGATTGATTTTAATGCTTCTTATTCTTTAAATGATATTGTAGATAACAAAAACTACGGAAGATTAGCCAGAAAAGGAATGCGTTCTATCTGGAAAGCAAGCTATGATATTCTTGATTCTAAAGACCAGCCTAAATTCAAAGTACAGGAAGATAGTGCATGGGTAAGATTCTGGGACAGCTTCGTAGGAGAACTTCCTATCATCGGAATGTTTACAGGATATTTCCTGAATCCATCTTATACTGTTACCGGTATTGACGGAAAAGCATATTTCAAACTTAAAAAAATGCCTTCATTCTTTGGAAGAAGATTCCAATTAGATAGATTAATAGACATTGATGATGAAGAAGAAAGTTTAGTAATTCTTTCATTATTAATGATGACCCTTCTTGAAAGAGCAAGAGGCTAACATTTCAAAACCACAAACACATGAAATACTTAATCATTTTATTTTCTGCATTTCTTTTAGTAGCCTGTAAAAAGGACAAAGAAACAGTTTCTGCGAACGCCGCCACAGATTCTTCAAACATCGCTAAGGACTCTGCTACAGCAAGTATTCCTTCCGGGAAAATTCAGATTGAAACCATTTCATTTCCTGAAGAAATCAAAGAATGTTCATGCTATTTTGCAAGAAACAAAGCTGATTTTGAAGCTGAAAAATATATCTATGCTGATGATGCCGGAAAAACGGCTTACATGAAGCTGGATGGTAAAAGGCTTGCCATGAACCTTATCTCCTCAAGTGATATGGAAGTGGATGAAGAACTGACCAAAGAAATAGAAAATGAAGGGTATAAAATCTCTGTAAAAGGTAAAAAGATAAAAGGCGAAGAAGCTTTACTTTTTGAAGGTACCCTGACCATTGAAAAACCAGATGGCAGTGTTATCACAACACCGATCTATGGAGAATGTGGATGTTAACAACAAAAAGTGAATAAGCCCATTCAAAAATTTACTTATTCCTACTTTATAACTCATAAAAATGCTTCTGTAACCTACGGAAGCATTTTTTATTTTGTAAATTTGAGAAAAATAAATTTCAATGGAATTATCTAATATAGAACCGCAGATAATCTGGAAAAACTTCTCCAAATTAAATGCAGTTCCAAGACCATCTAAAAAAGAAGAAAAAGTAATTGCCTTCATCAAAGGATTTGGTGAAAACCTAGGCTTAGAAACTACTGTAGATGAAGTAGGAAACGTAATTATTAAAAAACCTGCTACTGCAGGAATGGAGAACCGTAAATCGATTGTGCTTCAGTCGCATTTGGATATGGTTTGCCAGAAAAATAATGATGTTAATTTCGATTTTGAAACAGAAGGAATCAAAATGGAAGTTGATGGAGACTGGGTAAAAGCAAAAGGAACTACTTTAGGAGCAGATAACGGCTTAGGAGTCGCTACTATTATGTCTATCCTTGAAAGTTCAGACATTCCTCACCCTGCAATGGAAGCTTTATTCACCATTGATGAAGAAACAGGAATGACAGGGGCTATCGGTTTAAAGCCAGGACAGCTTACTGGAGAAATTCTATTAAATCTTGATACGGAAGAAGATGATGAAATTGACATCGGCTGTGCAGGAGGTGTAGACGTTACGATTACTCAAAACTACGCAACAGAAACTCCAAAAGGACAAGTTGTAAGAATTGAGGTAAAAGGTTTACAAGGAGGTCACTCAGGAATGGATATCCACAAAGGTTTTGGAAATGCCAACATTATTCTGGGAAGACTGCTTTACAAAGGAGTGGAAAAGCAAAATGTTGAACTGATCTCTATTGATGGTGGTGGATTAAGAAATGCTATCCCAAGAGAAGGCGTTGCTCTCATCTCGGTAAGAAATGCACAGGAATTCATTGAAGAAGCAACAGCTCTTAAAACAGAGATTTTAGAAGAATTTGCTTCTGTAGAACCAGGTCTTCAAATCAATATTGAGAATTCTACCTCTTCTGACAAAGCTATTTCAGAAGGAGATTCTAAAAAAGTTATCCTTACTTTGAAAGCTCTTCACAACGGAGTTTACAGAATGAGCCCGGATGTAGCAGACCTTGTAGAAGCTTCTAATAACGTGGCAAGAGTTGAATTGAAAGGTGGTGAATTAAAAATCCTTAACCTTACAAGATCTTCAGTGGACTCTTCTAAATATTCTACAGCAGAACAATTAAAATCTGTAGCAGAATTAGCTGGAATGAATGTGGTATTCAGTGGTTCATATCCAGGATGGAAACCAAGACCAGGATCTGAAATTGTACAGATTATGGAAAAGATCTATACAGAGAAGTTCAATGAAAAACCTCATGTAGTAGCTTGTCATGCAGGTTTAGAATGTGGTATCATTGGTGCTAATTATCCTGAAATGGAAATGGTAAGTTTCGGACCTACCATCAGAGGGGCACACTCTCCTGATGAGAAAGCAAATATTCCATCTGCTCAGAAATTCTGGAGCTTCCTGAAAGATATTTTAGCAAATATTCCTCAGAAATAAAATAGTAAAATAACTATATTGAATATCCAAGATCTTTTGATTTTGGATATTTTTAATTATATCAAATCATTACGTTATATTAAAAAATTAAGAACAATTAAAGATCTGGAGATTACAATATAAAACTTCAATAAATATTTTCTTACCTTCTATAGCTTTAAAAATAAATACATTCCAATATGAAAAGTATTACAGTATTCTGCGGCTCAAGTTTCGGTACAGATAAAGTCTATGAAGAGCAGGCATTTTTGCTCGGTCAGACTTTAGCAAAACAAAATATACAGCTTATTTACGGCGGTTCGGAAACCGGGCTGATGGGAACAATAGCTAACGGAGCATTAAGTGAAAGCGGAAAAGTAACCGGTGTTCTCCCTAACTTTTTACAAGCCAAAGAAATTGCTCATAAAAATCTGACTGAGCTTATCATCGTGGAAACCATGCACGAAAGAAAAACAAAAATGAACGATCTCTGTGATGGAGTGATAGTTCTTCCCGGCGGCTACGGAACTTTAGAAGAATTCTTTGAAATGATTACCTGGGCACAGCTTGGACTTCACAAAAAACCTATCGGAATTTTAAATATTGACGGTTTTTATAATGATCTTATCCAACTGATTCAAAATATGGTAGATAAGGGGTTTTTGAAGCAAGTAAACAGAGACATGCTTCTAATCAGCGACAATATAGATGAATTACTTGAAAAAATGAAGAATTATAAGGCTCCTACTGTTGGAAAATGGATTACTAAAGAGGAAGTTTAGATACACATGACAACAAAATCCCTACTGTTATTATTCTGTTTATTTGGATATAAACTGAAACCTATAAAAATGATAAAATTTAAACTAAAGTGAATATTGAGACTGTTAAAGATTTCGGTATAATCAATTTTAGTGATTACAGATAGTAAAGCTTTTATAAAAAACAAAACCCGTTCGGAAAATCCGAACGGGTTTTATTAAGATTAAAAAATATTTTCTAAGGATAAGGAGCAATTTCCACTTCAAGCCCTTCCATGGCATCTGCAATATGCAGCTGGCAGCCTAATCGGCTGTTATCTTTCACATGGAAAGCTTCAGCAAGCATAGCATCTTCTTCATCTCCCATTGGTTCCAGACCAGGATCATTAATTACATAAACCTGGCATGAAGCACACATCGCCATTCCGCCACATACACCAATAGTACCTTCTTCAGCTAATTCATAGGAACGGATAATCTCCATTAAGTTCATGGACATATCCGTTGGAGCTATAACATCGTGGGTTACACCTTCTCTGTCGGTGATTTTAATATTAATATCTGACATAATTCTGCAAAATTAGTCAATTTTTTTCACAACAGCCTTCTCTGCTTCTTTACGGCTTCCGTCAAATCCGTCTACTCCACTTACGGTAGTATATTTTAATACGAATTTCTTACCAGGATTCAATCTGTTATAAACACTTTGACACATTAAAGTAGCCTCGTGGAAACCACAAAGAATCAACTTTAGTTTTCCAGGATAAGTATTGATATCTCCGATTGCATAAATACCATCAATGTTAGTCTGATAATCAAGAGCGTTGTTTACCACAATCGCATTCTTTTCAATATTCAGTCCCCAGTTTCCGATCTCACCCAATTTTGGAGTCAATCCGAATAATGGAATGAAATAATCTGTTTCAATTTCAAAAGCATCTTCACCATCTTTTTGTACAGTGATTGCTTCTACTTTTCCATCCCCTCTGATACCAGTAACTTCAGCAGGAGTAATCAGCTTTATTTTTCCTTCGTTTTTCAGATCCTGAACTTTTTCTACAGAATCCAAAGCTCCTCTGAACTCATTTCTTCTGTGGATCAAAGTTACTTCGCTAGCTACATTAGAAAGGAAAATACTCCAGTCAAGAGCAGAATCTCCCCCACCGGCGATCACTACTTTTTTATTTCTGAAGTGCTCAGGTTCTTTAACGAAATATTCAAGACCTTTTTCCTCATAATCAGCTACATTTTCGAAAGTAGGTTTTCTAGGTTCGAAAGTACCCAATCCACCTGCAATAGCAATCGCCTTACATCTGTGAACCGTTCCTTTGTTGGTAACCACTTCAAACCACTCCTCATCTACCTTGGTATAGGAAACAGCTGTTTCTCCCAAAGTAAACCCTGGTTGAAACTGCTTGATCTGCTCCATCAAATTATCTACTAATTCTCCAGCGTTTACTGAAGGATACCCTGGAATATCAAAAATAGGTTTCTTCGGATAAAGTTCGGCCAATTGCCCTCCTGGTTGTGGAAGTGCGTCAATAATATGGCACTTCATTTTTAAAAGCCCTGCTTCAAAAACTGCAAAAAGTCCTGTAGGACCTGCCCCTATGATCAATATATCAGTGGTTATCATAATTTAGATAATTTAATTATACATGTAGCTGCAAATTTACTAATTTTAATGCGAAGCATATTTAATTGATTCTAAATAAAAAGCTGAGATTTGTCAAATATCTATCAATTAAGATTTTAATTTTGGCAATGTTTTTGTAAATGTCATGTTATGAAGAAAATTTTAAACCTTTTTGCCGTATTCATATTCTTTTTAGGCTCAGCCCAAATTGATAACATCGGAGATGGCGAATCCATCACTCTTAGAATCCATTATGGGTTCCTGAATGCCGGAACCGCTAACCTTACGACTAAAAAGACAACGTATAAAGGAGAACCTCATCTGTATGTAAAAGGGACCGGACAGACTACTGGTGCCGTTAAAGCTTTCTTCAAAGTAGAAGACCTCTATGAAAGTTTTATTGACAGCGCAAGCGGATTGCCTAGCTACTATGTTCGAAACGTACGTGAAGGAAGCTATCGCCAGCATTTTGAAACTGCCTTTAATCATGATAATAATACTTTAATCCTAACAGATAAGAAAACACCAGCCAATGGCTCAAAGGTCATCAAATCTGTAAAAGGTGTTCAGGATATGCTTTCCTGTTTCTATTATCTGCGAAGCAAAAGTCCGGACGAGCTAAAAGTAGGAACTGTAATCAATATGAATGTATGGATTGATGATGAAATGTTTCCTTTTCAGCTTAAAGTAACAGGAACTGAGAACTTAAAAACAAAATTCGGGACGATCAATTGTTTAAAAATCATTCCTTCTGTGAAAAGCGGAAGAGTATTCAAAGAAAAAGAAGGGGTAACCATGTGGGTTTCCAATGATGCCAACCACCTTCCAATGCTCTTGAAAGCTGAATTAGCAGTGGGGTCGCTAAAAGCCAGTATTGATGATTACAAAAATGTAAAATACCCATTAAAGTTTACCAAGTAAACCTATAATCAATTTTTAATGAATCAATGTCTGTAATTTTTTACAGACATTTTTTATTTTAAATGTAATAGATATCAAATAAAGATTGTCTTACTAATAGAAGCAGCAACGAGGCTGCAATGTCAATACTTCGATGGAATCCCTTGCCTACCCGAAGTATGGATATAAGAAACAGACACGTGTAAATTTTTCAATAAGATCAGTTTTTAATTACGTTTTGTTTCTTAGGTCAGTAATTAAAAACAAAAACCTCCGGAGCTCCGGAGGTTTATTGTATTATAATGTCTTGAATTGCTCCAAGGTTCTTATATCGTTTTCAAAGAACATTCTGATGTCGCTCATTTGGTAAAGAAGCATGGTAATTCTTTCAATACCCATTCCAAATGCATATCCTGAATATTTCTCAGAATCAATATTTACATTCTTTAATACGGCAGGATCTACCATACCACAACCCATGATTTCTAACCATCCTGTACCTTTGGTAATTCTATAATCAGTTTCCGAGTTTAGCCCCCAATATACATCAATCTCAGCACTTGGCTCAGTGAATGGGAAATAAGAAGGTCTCATTCTGATCTTAGATTTTCCGAAAAGCTCAGTAGTAAAGAACTGGATCGTTTGCTTTAAGTCTGCAAAACTTACATTCTCATCAATATACAATCCTTCAATCTGATGGAAGATACAGTGAGAACGTGAAGAAATTGCTTCATTTCTGAACACTCTTCCCGGAGATAAAATTCTGATAGGCGGCTGGTTTTCTTCCATATAGCGAGTCTGTACAGAAGAAGTATGCGTTCTCAAAAGAATATCCGGATTCTGCTCAATGAAGAACGTATCCTGCATATCCCTTGCCGGGTGATATTCCGGAAGGTTTAATGCGGTAAAGTTATGCCAGTCATCTTCAATCTCAGGACCATCTGCTACTGCAAATCCAATGGATTTAAAGATTTCAATAATTCTGTTTTTAACCAGGTTGATCGGATGTCTTGATCCCAGATCTAGTGGAAATGCCGGTCTAGTAAGATCTTCTTTTTCTATCACAACAGAAGATGCGGAAGCCGTTTTCAAGTCCTCCAATTTCACAGCAACAGCTTGTTTCAAAGTATTGATCTTCTGTCCGAATTCTTTCTTCTGATCGTTAGGAACTTCTTTAAATTTTTCAAAAAAATCATTCAGAACTCCTTTTTTACCGTTGTACTTGATACGGAAGTTCTCTATCTCTTCCTTAGAGGTAGCATTGAAGCCGTTTACTTCGATCAGTAGTTCTTCTATCTTTTCTATCATTATTTTACCCTTTCAAAATGTTTTGCAAAAATACGACTTTTAAGTTGAATAATAGGTCCGTCATAAAAAAATCTGCCTCTTTTTCGAGAGGCAGACTTCAATCACTTATTTCACTTAAATAAAAAAATTATTTCTTTTCTAAGGCTTTAACGTTGATCTGAAGAGTTACCTCATCTTTAATCACTCCGTTTTCAGCAGGAGCCTGGAACTTCACGCCAAACTCTTCTCTTTTGATATCTTTAGGCTCAGTAGCAATACTTACATCTCCATCTTTCACCGAAACATTCGCTTTAAACTGAACTGGTTTTGTAATCCCTTTAATTGTTAAATTACCATCTAAAAGAGTATTATAATCACCTTCTGTAGCAGGAGTAACTTTTGTAATTTCAAAAGAAGCCGTTGGGAATTTTTCCACTTCAAAGAAATCTCCACTTTTCAGGTGACCGTTCAATTTTCCCATATCATCCGGACTGTCTTTCAAGTCTACAGAGGTCAGGGAATTCATATCAGCAACAAATTTACCGCTTTCTAGTTTTCCTTCCTTCACTGTTACATCACCACTTTCAAACTTAATTGTTCCGAAGTGGCTTGTATTCTCAGATTTGAATACTTTATATCCTTTCCATTCAACTTTACTGTTTAGCGTATCCAAAGTGTACTGGTTACCATCCTTGGTTGTAGTCACCTCATTACTTTCGCTGGTAAGCGGTTTATCTTTTTTACAAGAAACCATTACAGCAGCAACGAATAAAGCAGGAATAGCTAACGAAAACAGTTTTTTTCTCATTTTTGATTTATTTTTATTACTCCCGCTAATATAATAAAAAAAATTATGTTTTCATAAAAACCTTACATTTGTAATATGCTTTTAGAAATAAACAATTTATTCTTCTCTCACACCAAAGAAAAACCACTTTTTCAAAACCTTAATTTAAGATTTGAGGCCAATAAAATTATTGCTTTGGCAGGAGAAAGCGGATGCGGAAAATCTACTCTTTTGAGCTTGGTGTACGGACTGCTTGATTGGGAAAGCGGAGAGATCATTTTTAATGGAGCCAAACTGCTAGGACCCAAAGGAAATCTTGTTCCCGGTGAAGCTGAAATGAAGTTTGTAGCACAGAATTTTGATCTGATGCCTTATGCTACAGTTGCTGAAAATGTAGGTAAATTTATTTCGAATATTAACTTAACAAAGAAAAGAGAAACCGTTATGGAACTTCTTGAAGTTGTAGGACTTCAGGAGTTTGCCGATGTACTTCCAAAATATTTAAGCGGCGGACAACAGCAAAGAGTAGCTATCGCAAGAGCACTTTCCGTGATGCCTAAACTGTTGATCCTTGATGAACCTTTCAGTAATCTTGACTTTCCAAGAAAGATTGAACTTAGAGAAAGACTGTTCAGATATGTAAAAGAACATCAGATTTCTCTGATTATTTCCACCCACGAACTTCAGGACATTATGCCGTGGCTGGATCAGATTGTTATCCTTCAAAATGGAAGACTCATTCAGAATGACAGTCCTGAAGAAACCTATAAAAATCCTTACAATTCATATGTTGCCAAATTATTTGGTGAGGTAAATATCTTCAGTGAAAATGAAGCAGAAGCTTTCCAGTTATCCAAATTTTTCTATTATCCAAAAGGAATAAAAATTTCTGAAAACGGTTTTGAAGCTGAAGTTTTAGAAAGCAGATTTGCAGGAAATTATTATTGGAATAAAATAATAGCAAAAAATAAAGAATTGGTAATGTATACTGATGAAAAGCTGCATAACTCTGTGAGTATTTCATTTGTTTAGTCGAAAAGAGTGAGACCAAAAACATTTAATATTAAACCTCATCGCTCACAGCTCCCATAGCCTTTTCCGCTCTTCAAAAAAAAAGATAACTCGTACATTTCCTTACACTTACCCATAAAAAAAACACAAACATAAGAATCTGTTATTAAACTTTTTCTTACATTTGTATTTCCACAGCATAAGGAAATTATTGGTTATTTCTCTTTCTGCCTTTTAGACGGACATTAGCAATCTTGCAATTAAGTCTTTGAAAGATTACACTGTCCAATTTTTTCCTTTTTTTATGGACTTAAAAACCATATCAAAGGTGAATTGTAATTATGCTTTCTTCACAAATTCTGACTTTAAAGCCATTGCTCCGAAACCATCAATCTTACAGTCGATATTATGATCGCTTCCCGGTCTTAGACGGATATTTTTCACTTTAGTTCCAGCTTTTACCGGTTTTGGTGCTCCTTTTACAGGAAGATCTTTCACCACCACTACAGAATCACCGTCCTGAAGCTCATTTCCGTTTGAGTCCAATATTTTACCCTCGTTTGCTGCTTCAGAAGCTGCTTCTTCAGGGTTCCATTCGTAGAAACACTGAGAACATACCATCATATTATCGCTCGGGTAAGTAAACTCAGAGCTGCATTTCGGACAAAGTACTGTATCACTCATATTTTAATTTTTTGCAAAGGTAGGGCTTTTTCAAGGTTAAAGTCAAGAGATAAAGTTCAGTATAGCAGACTATAAACACGCATTAATTACACGCCAATAGGTGAATTAAATAAAGTTAATTAAGTTAAATGTAAAGAAATAAAGGATATTGATAAACCATGTACAATTTATTTGCAAAGTTTTTTCATTTAAGCAAAAAAGGAGTTCATTCGCCATTGAATAGAAGGCATTTTAACTGACTAAAAAAATATGAATCGTAAGGAAAGTCTTAATAAATTCAGGATCGAAATTTATTAATAGTATTTAAAAGATTAATATACGCCACAAAGTCATTGCTATGTATAATTCTGTTTCAATTTTAAACGCTAATACTCACAATTTTTTTGACTAACACTCTATTTTTGTTAGCAAAGACATTTCATTCAGCTAAGGTACCAACTTATTCATTACTGAGTAAACATTACTGCGATCGATCTAACACGTAGAACAATAAAGCACTACTCGTTCTAAAACACTCTAACTCTTCTACTCTAAAACACTCTCATTCCCAAACCCTCCAACTCAATCTTCAACTCTCAACTTTAATTCGTATTTTTGCAGATTCAAACAGCGAAGCAAATTTATGGAACTTATTCACAGAAACTTGGCTATCGGAATTCACGATGCCTTACAAGAAACATTTTTTGAAAAAAACAAGTATGCCGATAAAGTTATTGAAAGACTTTTAAAGGCAAACAAAAAATGGGGAAGCCAGGACAGAGCCGTTGTTTCTGAGATTTTCTACAATATCATCCGTTGGAAAAAGCGCCTTGAATATTATATGGGCGAAGGGGTAAAACCTAACAATATTTATAAACTGATCATTGCTTATCTTCTTTGGAGCAAAACCAATTATAAAAAGTTTGAAGAGTTTGACGGAATTAAGATTGCGGACATCCTTACCAAACTTAAAAAGAATACAGTTCCTACCAAAGCAATTGAACATTCTATTCCGGATTGGTTAGCAGAAACTCTGGAAAAAGAATTGGGTGCTAACTGGGAAAGAGAAATGATTGCTCTGAATGAGCAGGCTCCTACTGTTTTAAGAACCAATTCATTAAAAACGAGTACAAAGGAACTTATTTCTGACCTTTCAGACGAAGGAGTGGTATCCTACCCTATCAAAAACTATCCTGATGCGGTACAATTGGAAGAAAAAAAGAATGTTTTCCTTACCACTGCTTTTAAAGAAGGATTATTTGAAGTTCAGGATGCTTCATCTCAGAAAATCGGATATTTTCTTGATGTAAAAGAAGGACAGAGAGTGGTAGACGCTTGTGCAGGTGCCGGAGGAAAGACCCTTCACCTGGCAGCATTAATGAGAAACAAGGGTCAGATCGTAGCTTTAGATATTTTCGAATGGAAACTGGCTGAATTGAAGCGTCGTGCTAAAAGAGCCGGAGCCCACAACATTGAAACCCGCATGATCTCCGACAACAAAGTGATCAAACGTCTTCATGACAAAGCAGACAGATTATTGATTGATGCTCCATGTTCTGGTCTTGGTGTTTTAAAAAGAAATCCGGACAGTAAGTGGAAGATTGACCAGGACTTTATTGACAGAATCAAAAAAGAGCAGCAACAGATTCTTCAGGATTATTCTAAAATGCTTAAAAAAGGAGGGAAGATGGTATATGCTACATGCTCTATCCTTCCATCTGAAAATAATCTGCAAGTAGAAGAATTCCTTAAAAATAATCCAGGATTTAAAATGATTAAGGATGAGAAGGTAATGCCAAGCGAAGGATACGATGGATTCTACATGGCATTGATTGAAAGAGTTTCTTAATTGACTTTAAAATACAATACAAATAAAAACTACTCCAAGGGGTAGTTTTTTTGTTTTTTCAGAGTATTGTGTAACATTTCATCTTTATTTCCTACTAACTCTATAGATTAACCGTTTTGACGCTGTTGGTATATTTTTATAGTTAAAATACCCTTCAGCAATTTATAGTATGGATATAAGGACTGAATTTATTTTTTTTTGCCTGTATTCTAAACCTTATCTGTTTTCGATACAGCCCTAAGGATGCCAATATATATTCTCAAAGAGAATTTCCACAAAACGATTACTCAAGACATAGCCGACTGATGGTGCTTTTCCTTTTTTAATATAGGAAAATCATTTCAAAGGATGAATAGCATATATAGTTAGTGATTTTATATTACTAATGAAGGGCTTGCTAAAACCCTATAAAAACAAAACCTTCTTGCATGAGAATTGCAAGAAGGTAAAAACACAAATGATGAAAAAAAATTATTTCGAGCCACAAAGTAAGGGCTAAAATTTGCATAATAAATTATCATATATTAAGAAATATGTCATTTTTATTTCGTATAGAGAGTAAAGAAATTTTAAGCCAACGAAAAAAATCAATCAAAAACATACTAATTCTCATAAATAGTTAATATTTTTCTTTAAAATAAATTATTTAATTTATATTTTTAACTTATACATATTTTTTATTGTTATTTATAAACATCTCTTTTACTTTTGTCACTATAAATAATAAAAATATGTGTGGAATTGTATGTTTATTCGATGCCAAGCAAAAAACTGAGATATTAAGGCCTCAGGTTTTGGAAATGTCAAAAAAGATCCGTCACAGAGGACCAGATTGGAGTGGAGTTTTTCAGGATGAAAAAGTAGTGTTCTCTCATGAAAGACTCGCCATTGTAGATCCGACCTCTGGAAAACAACCTTTATTTACAAAAGACGGAAAAGTAGTATTAGCTGTAAACGGTGAAATCTACAACCATAGAGAACTAAAAGAAGAATTTCCCGATTTTGAGTTCCAGACTCAATCTGATTGCGAAGTGATTCTTGCTCTCTACAGAAAATATGGAAAAGACTTTGTGGAAAAACTGAATGGTATTTTCGCATTTGCACTATATGATACTGAAAATGAAGTGTACCTTATTGCCCGTGACCATATGGGAATTTGTCCTCTTTATCAGGGATGGGATAAGAACGGAAACTATTATGTAGCTTCTGAATTAAAAGCACTGGAAGGCGTATGCAAGACTATTGAAACATTCTTACCCGGGCATTTTGTATACAGTAAAGATGGGACTGAACTTCAACAATGGTATACCAGAGAATGGCAAAACTTTGATCATGTTAAAGAGAACAAAACCGATATTGATCAGCTAAGAAAAGGGCTTGAAGATGCTGTTCACAGACAATTGATGAGTGATGTACCTTATGGGGTATTGCTTTCGGGAGGTTTAGATTCATCTGTTATTTCTGCGATTACAGCAAAATTTGCAAGACAAAGAATTGAAAGTGGTGACACTCAGGAAGCATGGTATCCAAGATTACACAGTTTCGCAGTGGGTCTTGTAGGATCTCCAGATTTAGCAGCTGCACAGAAAGCCGCAGAACATATTGGGTCTGTTCACCATGAAGTTAACTTTACCGTTCAGGAGGGGCTGGATGCAGTGCGTGATGTGATTTATCACCTGGAAACTTATGATGTAACCACCATCAGAGCTTCCACTCCTATGTATCTTTTAGCAAGAGTGATCAAGTCAATGGGTATCAAAATGGTATTATCAGGTGAAGGTTCGGATGAGCTGTTTGGCGGTTATCTGTATTTCCATAAAGCTCCTAATGCTAAAGAATTCCATGATGAAACAGTAAGAAAACTTGGAAAACTTCACTTGTATGACTGCCTGAGAGCCAACAAAGCCTTAATGAGCTGGGGAATAGAAGGAAGAGTTCCTTTCTTAGACAAGGAATTTATGGATATTGCCATGGCTGTTAACCCACAGGATAAAATGATTAACACAGCTGAAGGAAAAATTGAAAAATGGGTATTAAGAAAAGCCTTTGAAGATATTCTTCCTTCATCTATTGTATGGAGACAGAAAGAGCAGTTTTCAGATGGTGTAGGCTATTCATGGATCGATACTTTAAAAGAAGTAGCTGAAAAAGAAGTTACAGATGAAATGATGGCTAACGCAAGATTCAGATTTCCGCTCAACACTCCACAAAATAAGGAAGAATACCGATACAGAACAATTTTTGAAGAGCACTTCCCTAGTGAAACGGCGGCCGCAACTGTTCCGTCTGTTCCATCCGTAGCCTGCTCTACTCCTATCGCTTTGGAATGGGATGAAGCTTTCAAAAAGATGAACGATCCTAGTGGAAGAGCGGTGAAGGTACATGAGACTTCTTATTAGGAGTTCGAGAGTAGGAGTGCCATAGAGTCAATACTGAATGGTCTATTCGTTGTAATTGTCTATTTTTGATGTTCAATGATTAAAGTTATTATGATTCTAAATCTATTCACAATTCACTTGTGAAGTAAATTTGATTATTGACATTTTATACATCTACACTTCTTATTTCTAACTTCTACCACAATAATTTATTAATCCTGTAGCAATACGGGATTATTTTTTGAATTAACTATAACAATATGGCATAATTTAACTGACAATCAAAAATAATATCTAATAAATAATTATATTTGGAAAACGAAAATATCAATTATAAAAAAATGAGAAGAAACCTTACTGTTTTATTTGCCTTATTATCCATCAGTTTTGCTTTTGGACAGGGAAAATATGGCAAATATCTGAACTCAAAAAAGCTTGCTTTAGCTTATAAAAGCGTGAAAGATGCTGATAAGGATGACTATTATCAACAGTTTTACTGGTTGGTAAAAGCTGAGCAACTTAAGACTTATCCTCACCTCAAGGATATAAAGCCTGTCGTTCTATATGAATTTGTAAAATACGTTAACCCTCAGAATCCAACAAAAAAATTGGATAAGAGAGATAAAGAACTTAGAGCAACAGCAGAATTATCTTTAAACCAATACTTCAAAAACAAGAATTTTGAGAACAACTCTGTTCTGATGTACAACCTTGAAACCTATGTAGATCCATCAAAAGGACAATTTTATACCAAAGTTGATCCTGAAAAAATTAAAGAGCTGGTTCCAAAGGAGTTATTTGCTTTCAATTCTTTCAACAGAAACTTAGGAGAAGAAAAGACGTACTATCTTTGGGTAGATAAGAAAAAAGATGATTTGAATATTGTAGATATTATTCCAAGTGAGAAAGATGACAAGTCATTCTATACAAGATTGAGACAATATCTTCCTAGCTATAAATTTTCAAAATATGTTCCGACTGTAAAAAAAGGAAACAAGACGGATAAAACGGATATTGAATATTATTATATTATGCCTTTTGAACAAAATGCTGATAATATAGAATACAAAACAAAGGATTTCAAAAACTTTACCTTAAGCCAGTACAGAAAAGCTGGTGATGAATGGAAAGGAGTAGAAAAACCTAAAAAATAAATCAAAAAGTCCTGTGATATTTCGCAGGACTTTTTTAATTTTATATGGATTTCTTTATCTAAGAATTGAACTGCTTAAAGCAAGCATTTTCTTCAAATAAAATAAGCCTGGAAATTTTTGAAGCATTCCAGCCTATACAAAATGACAGAAACAAGCCCTCAAAAGACCTCCATAAAAAAAATTCTTCCACTGATCCTGGCCACTGCTATTTTCATGCAGATGCTGGACTCAACCATCCTGAATACTTCCCTACCATCCATTGCCAAGGATCTTCATGAATCCCCGCTGAATATGCAGAATGCCATCATCAGTTATGTATTGACATTAGCTGTATTTATGCCTGCAAGTGGCTTTTTGGCGGATCGTTTCGGGACTAAAAAAGTATTTATTTTTTCATTGATATTATTCAGTCTTGGATCTTTGTTTTGTTCTTTATCTCAAAACCTTACTCATCTTGTTATCTCAAGGGTGATTCAGGGAGTTGGAGGAAGCTTGATGACACCGGTCGGAAAGCTGGCACTCATTAAAACCTTTGATAAGAATGAGCTGCTTAAAGCAATGAATTTTGCCATTATTCCTGCTTTAATAGGTCCTGTCCTTGGACCACTGGTAGGTGGCTATATGGTAGATTATCTTTCATGGCACTGGATATTCCTCATTAATATCCCAATTGGTTTTTTAGGAATTATTTTGGGGTTAAAATTCATGCCTGATTATAAGTCTGATGATGTAGATTTTGATTTTAAAGGATTTTTGATATTTGCTGCAGCCTCTCTCCTGCTCTCTATTTCGCTGGAACTTTTTGGAGATATGCAGAATATAACACCTGTTCTCGTTGTATTTATCCTCGGATTCCTGTTTCTTTATTATTACTATAAACATGCAAAAAAAGAAGGACATCCTATTTTTCCTTTAAACTTGTTTCAGGTAAGAACCTTCCGTGTGGGAATTGTAGGAAACCTTGCCACAAGACTCGGAATCAGCTCAGTTCCGTTATTACTTCCACTTATGATCCAGATTGCTTATAAACAGTCTGCCGTAACTTCCGGATGGATCATTGCTCCTATGGCTCTAACTGCTATATTCGGGAAATCATCGGTTATTAAAATTCTGGATAAATATGGCTATCGGCAAACTTTAATGATCAATACTTTTATTATCGGAACCTTGATCTGTATGCTGGCTATTCCGAATATTCATACCTCATTATATTGGTTTGTCCCTATTATTGCAGTTCTCGGTTTTTTCAACTCTATTCAGTTTACCTCTATGAACACCATTTCCATTGCAGATCTTAGAAATTTCCAGACCAGCAGTGGTAACTCATTAATATCAGTTAATCAACAGCTCGCAATCGGTTTCGGAATTGCCTTTGGATTAATTGTTTTAAAAATATTTGAAACCTCTGACCTCATCCAGGGTGAAACTCATAATGCTTTCCGATATACTTTTCTTACGGTAGGAATTCTAACAATCTTATCAGGCTTTGTGTTTAGAAGACTGCACATTTCAGATGGAAAGAATATGAAATCCAAAGAAGACTAGATAAGATTTATTGCTTTATCAGCCTTTTAACCATTTACTTTTTCACTTCGATACGAACTTATCACAGATCAATGCATCTGCCTTATAAGTATGGTATTTTTGTTTATATAAAATCAGTAATATTATGGCAACTAAAAAAGTAGAAATGGTAGTATCTCCAAGACCTGCACACTTTGTAGGTGACGGTTTTAGAGTTCATAATTTTATTCCAGGTGTACATGGGTTAGATATGAAAAGAATGGACCCGTTTATTATGCTTGATTATAATTCAAAATTCCATTTCAATGGTTCAGACAGACCAAGAGGTGTAGGAGTACACCCACACAGAGGTTTTGAAACAGTAACTATAGCATATAACGGTAAAGTGGAACATCACGACAGTGCCGGAGGTGGTGGTATCATTGGAGAAGGTGATGTACAGTGGATGACAGCTGCCAAAGGTGTTCTTCACAAAGAATATCATGAAACAGAATGGGCCAAAGAAGGCGGAATCTTTCAAATGGTTCAGCTTTGGGTGAATCTTCCTGCAAAAGACAAGATGAGTACTCCCAAATATCAGGCTATTGAAAATTCTAAAATGGAAAAAGTAGACCTTGGTGAAAACGGTTTTATAGAAGTAATTGCCGGAGAATATAATGGGAATAAAGGTCCCGCATTTACCTTCACTCCTGTTCATATGATGAATGCCAAATTGAAAGCCGGAGGTAAGGCAGAGTTTCATTTTCCTGCCCACTTCAACACCGCTGCTTTAGTAATTGAAGGAAGTATTATCATCAACGGAGAAGAAACCGTTAAAGCAGATCATTTTGCATTATTTAAAAATGAGGGGGAAAGCTTCAATATTGAAGCTAAAGATGATTCTGTTGTTTTAATTATCAGTGGAGAACCTATTAATGAGCCTATTTTCCCTCATGGACCTTTTGTGATGAATACCAGAGAGGAAATTATGCAGGCCTTTGAGGATTTCAATACCGGAAAATTTGGATATCTTGAAGATTAAGAATATAGAATTAAATTTTTCTTAATCTTAAATCAGCTCTTTTTTTACTAACTTTATATATCATTATATCAGGTTGAAGTCTAGAAGATTAATGTTAAGTAATGTGTAGAGATAAACCTTATAGTTTTTTGAAACCTATAAGGTTTGTTTTCTTAACAAGATTTTTCACATAAAAAACCAAAGATGTCAATCTCTTACAACTTCACCTATCAACTTTTAATACAGAAAATTATGAAATCAGAATTCGAAAATATACCTCTTGTAAAAACCGAAAAAAGATTTGAAATAGAAGTCAATGGGCATTATGCCTTTATTGATTATCGTGAAACAAGCCATCAGATTGCATTGATCCACACGGAAGCTGATCAGGAATTAGCAGGAACAGGTGCAGCTGCGGCAGTAGTAGAGAAAACATTAAATTATATTGAAGAAAGTGGTAAAAAACTGCTTCCGTTCTGTCCGTATGTCTTTGCTTTTATCAAAAAGCATCCGGAGTGGAAGCGTATCGTAGATCAAAAATTTGACGGATACGATAAACTGTAAATTTTCATCACTATTTATTTAAACAAACATTAAAAGCATTACATCATTATGTCAAATATTGGACTTATCATTGAAGAAAAAGCAGCAGACATTGGGAATTTCCTGGTAGGAAGACTCCTTCCGTTCCGTGAAAAAAGAGCAGTAGGACCTTTTGTTTTTATTGATCACATGGGGCCTTCAGAGTTAAAGGATTATCAAAACCTTGATGTTCCCCCTCACCCACATATCGGATTATCTACATTAACTTACCTGCTGGAAGGTTCTATTTTCCATAGAGACAGTATTGGTAGTGCTCTTGAGATTAAACCGGGTGCTGTTAATTGGATGACTGCCGGGAAAGGAGTTGTACACTCTGAAAGAACCCCTGAATATTTAAGACACAGCGATAAAAGACTTCATGGATTTCAGATCTGGGTAGGACTGCCAAAACATCTTGAACAGTCTGCGCCTACTTTCCATCATATTGAAGCGGATGAAATTCCGGTTTGGGAGGAAGATGGTATTCAGTATAAATTAATTGCCGGAGAAGCATTTGGAAAAACCTCTCCTGTTCCGGTACACAGTAAATTATTTTTCATTGAGATCAAAACCAAAGAAGCTAAGAAAATCAGCATTGGGAAAGATCTTTATGGAGAAGCTGCCATGTATGTTCTGGATGGAACAGTCACTACAGATGGTAATTCTTACGGTTCTAAACAACTGATGATTGCAAAAGACACGAAGCTTTGTGAGTTTGATATGAGCGAAAACGGAACGGTTTATCTTTTTGGTGGGGAGCCTTTTGATGAGGAACGTTTTATCTTCTGGAACTTTGTTAATTCTGACAAGGAAGTAATTGATCAGGCTAAAGTGAATTGGCATGACCAAAATCATGATGCATTTCCTTTAGTTCCGGGCGATGAACAAGAGTATGTTCCTCTTCCAAAGTCTATTTTAAACAGAAAATAATTCCATTTCTTAGAAAACCATGAAAATATTAGCATTTGCAGGAAGCAGCTCCTCCACATCAATTAACAGAGAGCTGGTAAAGTTTGTTTTAAAAGATTTTCAGGAGGAAGAGATCAATCTTATCGACCTCAATGATTTCACGATGCCTGTTTTTTCTGTAGATCTTGAAAAGAAAGGATTTCCGGATGAGGCGCACCAATTTTTAAAGGCCATTGAAGAATGTGATGTCATCATCTGTTCTCTTGCAGAGCACAACCGGTCTTACAGTGCTGCTTTTAAAAATGTTTTCGATTGGGCATCAAGGATTAATGTGAAAGTATTTCAGAATAAACCAATGCTTCTGATGAGTACTTCTCCCGGAGGATACGGTGGCGGCAATGTAATGAATACAGCCAAAACATTTTTCCCACAATTTGCAGCAGACATCAAAGACACTTTTTCACTTCCAAAGTTTTATGAAAATTTTGATTTGGAAAGCGGAGTGATTAACCCTGATATGCTGGGCGAGCTGAAAACAAAAATTGAAAATTTCAAAAACATCATTAAACCCCATGACTAAAGGAAGACTGGAAGCATTCAGTGATGGCGTTCTGGCCATTATTATTACCATCATGGTTCTTGAACTGAAAGTACCTGAAGGGAGTAGCTGGGCAAGCTTAAAACCTCTAATTCCTAAGTTTTTAGCTTATATTTTCAGTTTTATCTATGTTGGAATTTACTGGAACAATCATCATCACTTATTTCAGACGGTAAAAAAAGTAAACGGAGGTATTCTTTGGGCTAATCTTCATTTGTTATTTTGGCTTTCTATGATGCCGATTGCAACAGAATGGATAGGAACTACAGGTTTTGCTAAAAACCCTGTTGCAACCTATGGTATAGGACTTATCATGAGTGCTGTAGCTTATACTATTCTGGAAAATGTTATTATCCGATGTGAAGGTGAAAATTCAAAGCTGAAAGAAGCCATACATTCAAAGTATAAAGAAAATATATCCATTATATTTTATATTTTGGGCATCGCTACTTCATTTTTTTATCCTTATATTGCCATAGGTTTTTATTATATAGTGGCTCTTATATGGCTGATTCCCGACAGAAGAATCGAAAAATCATTAAAAGACAATTAATATGGAAACACACGAATATCCCAACGGCGACATTACTGTCATCTGGCAGCCTCAGAAGTGTATCCACTCGGCTGTATGTGTAAAAATGCTTCCCAAAGTCTACAATCCCAAAGACAGACCTTGGATAAAAGCGCAAAATGCAACCCCTGAAGAATTAAAAAAACAGATAGACCAATGCCCATCTGGAGCATTAAGTTATAAATTCAATACTGAAAAATAATGGCAGTAACGGTAAAAGCAAGTTTAGGAAAAACAAAATATTATACAGAAGTAACAGCAGGTGAAAATACAATCATTACTGATGAACCTTTAGATAAAGGCGGACAAAATAAAGGTTTCAATCCCATGGAAATCCTCGCTACATCTTTGGCTAGCTGTACAGCAGCTACTCTGAGAATGTACATCGAAAGAAAAGAATGGGATGTGGAAAACATTAATGTGGAAGTGGAACTTGAAAATTATCCCTTAACCAAAAAAGCAATCTTTAAAAGAGATATTACTTTTGAAGGGGTTTTGGATGATGAACAAATGAAAAGACTCCATACCATTGCTGACGCATGCCCAGTACATAAAATATTAACCAACGATATAGAAATATTAACTAAATTCTCATAAAACATGATCGAAGTAAAACAAAACAACGACGAAAAACACGGAAGTTTTGAAGCTTTCATAGATGGAAGACGCGCAGGAATGATGACATATACCTGGGCAGGAGAAGAAAGATTTATTATTGACCACACTGAGGTGGAAGAAGCCTACAACGGAAAAGGAGTAGGTAAGGAAATGCTTTTGGCTGCTGTAGATTTTGCAAGAAAAAACGGAAAGAAAATCATTCCGCTTTGTCCTTTTGCTAAGGCCAGTTTCCAGAAGAGTGAGGAATTGCAGGATGTTTTGGTGAATTAATCACAGGTTCCACCCTTACAATACAAACCTTTCAGAGTAGATCTGGAAGGTTTTTTCTTAAACGCAAAGTTTATTTTGGATTATATTAAATTTTAAGTGAGCAAAGAGAGAATCGATTTGATGAAGCGAACTGTTAGTCGTTATTACTTACAAAATATTAGAAATGATGAAAATATAGAGAATAGCTACTTTCATGAGCTTTATAACTCCCTACTTCCAGCTCCCAGCTTCCAACCTTTCTGAAAATATAAGTTTTATCCCGGGCTTAGATTACTTCCTTTGAGTAATTATATAAAAATTACCTGTTATTGAAATTCACTATTCACGATGGTTCTTTTTTATATATTTGCTAAAATTTAAAATCTAAGCATGAATCCAGGAACTGTCCTTTTGCTGTTTGTCTTTATCTATTTTATCGGTCTTTTGGTGATCTCTTATTTTACCAGCCGAAATTCTGACAACCAGTCTTTCTTTATCGGTAATAAAAAAAGTAAATGGTGGCTCGTTGCATTCGGAATGATAGGAACTAGCTTAAGTGGGGTTACCTTTATTTCAGTTCCGGGGACAGTCGGGAAAATGACTGGCTCCGAATATATTTATGGAGGTTTTGAATATTACATGATGGTCATCGGATTTTTCATTGGGTATTTTATTGTAGCAGCTATTCTGCTTCCTCTGTATTATAAAATGAATCTTACTTCCATTTACACCTATTTGGGGAAAAGATTCAATGTGGAGGCCCATAAGATCGGATCTATCTTCTTTATTATCTCAAGAGCCATTGGAGCTACAGCGAGATTATATCTGGTTGTAAATGTATTGCAGATCTTCCTTCTTGAAGGTTTAGGCGTTCCTTTTTGGGTTACTTCTATGGTTCTTTTACTGATGGTCCTTCTCTATACTTTTGAAGGTGGAGTAAAAACTATTGTGATCACTGATACTTTGCAGACTTCCTTTATGATTATTAGTTTGGTGGCTTGTATTGTTTACATTTTATCCAATCTGAACCTGTCTTTTGGTGAAGCTTATACTATATTAGGACAGAAAAATTATACCCACTTCATCAATTTTGATCCTAATTCCAAGACGTTTTTCCTTAAAACGATTCTGGGTGGAATCTTCATCACGATTGCCATGACCGGACTGGATCAGGAGATGATGCAAAAAAATATCTCCGTAGACAATCTTAAAAACTCAAAGAAGAACATGCTCACTTTTGCAGGAACTCTTCTTTTGGTTAATCTTGCATTTCTATTTTTAGGTGGTTTACTTTATCTTTTTGCGTTACAACATGGCGCAGAATACGGAACGACAGGAACTGATCCTGTGAGTAATATTTTCGGGTTCAAAGATGCTGCAGGAAACATCAAAAATATTATGGGAGATGATCTTTTCCCAGCCTTATCTCTTAACGGGTATTTCCCAATGGCTATTTCCGTTATTTTTATTATCGGATTGATCTCTGCATTATTCCCTTCTGCAGATGGTGCATTAACGGCAGTAACAAGTTCGTATTGTGTAGACCTGTTAAACCTTAATGAAGATAAAACAAAGACTGAAAAAGAGAAGAAAAGCCTTCGTATGAAAGTGCATTTAACTTTCACCGTGATGTTCTTCATTTTAATCATGGTGTTCAAAGCTTTGAATGACAAATCTATTGTCTACCTGATTATGGAAATTGCAGGATATACGTATGGCCCTCTATTAGGACTTTTTGCTTTTGGAATCTTCACCAAGTTCAAAATATCCAGGAAGTATTCAATTCTTATGGTAACCATTCTGGCTCCTATTATCACTTATTTAATCAATTTTGCAGTGACTACATATACAGATTACAGAATTGGCGTAGAGCTTATTGTTCTTAATGGTTTGCTGACCTTCATTGGGCTATGGATGGTGAAGGATAAACAGCATTTAAGAGTTGTTTAATGAAAAAGTAATCACAAAATATCAATCATGAAATTATTTGTTGTTTTAACCTTTAGCCTGTTTGCTGGCATATTTGTAAATGCTCAGAGTGCTGTGGATTTTGCAAATCTTGCAAAGTACAAAGATGAAAATATAAGTCTTATAAATTCAAAGAAAAAAGTGGATGTTGTTTTTATGGGGAATTCTATTACAGAAGGCTGGGTAAAAAGTCATCCGGAATTTTTCTCTGAAAACAATTATACAGGGAGAGGAATCAGCGGACAAACAACATCACAGATGTTGCTGCGTTTCCAGAATGATGTTATTGCTTTAAAACCAAAGGTGGTGATTATCAATGCAGGAACTAATGATATTGCACAAAATACAGGCATTTATGATCCTGATTTCACTTTTAATAATATCAAGTCTATGGCTGATATTGCTCAAAACAACGGAATTAAAATAATTATTGCCTCTCTTTTACCTGCAGCATCATTTCCATGGCGTAAAGAGATTACGGATGTTGCTCAAAAAGTAGATGCTCTGAATCAAAGATTAAAGCAGTACGCAAGCAGCAACAGACTCCTGTTTGTGGATTACAACACTGCGATGCGCGATGCAAAGGGCGGAATGCGTGAAGGACTTTCAAAGGATGGTATTCATCCGGTTCCGGCAGGATACGCCATCATGGAACCTCTCATTAAAAATGCAATCAATAAAACATTAGGAAAAAAATAAAAATTCAAAAAAATATTCTATAAACTATGAAAAAAATTATTTCACTTTTCATCTTTGTATTAACATTTGGATCTTTGGCTGCTCAGGAGAATTTTGAAGTATCCACTTTAAGAATCGGACCTTACAAAATCTTTATGGAAAAAAGTGAAGCAGAAAAAATTTCCGGTACAAAACTGAAAATTTCTGATGGAGAACAAAAAAATGGAGTAAAATACAATGGAGAGCTCATCAATATTGAAGTTTTCCAGGGTTATGGTGGTGAAGCAAAACCAAATGCTGTTACGATTACAGGAATGTCAACCACCAGTAAAAAATTCAGAACCAAAAGCGGAATGGGTGTTGGAAGTACCAGAGATGAGCTTATCAATACATACAGAAATTATCCTACATTCAGTGTTCGCCCGGAAGTAGATAATAATGGCAAACGTATTAAAGATGCCGGATACTTTAATATTGATGACGATGATGCCGGAACCCAGTTAACATTTAAATTTGTTAATAATATCGTGACTGAAATTACTGTTTACATCAACGAAGGCTGTTAAAAGCAGGAAAATATTCAATTCAAACAAAATCCGGGTTTTCACATCCGGATTTTTGCATTTCCATAAGCCGGTAAAAAATTGTAAATTCGCGTGCAAATAAATCAGATATAATGAGTAAAAGTATCGAAGAGTTAAAATCTCTTACTACACAGATCAGAAGAGACATTTTAAGAATGGTTCACGCTGTAAATTCAGGACACCCGGGAGGAAGCTTAGGCTGTACAGAGTACTTTACAGCACTTTATGGAAAGGTAATGAACTATCATCTTCCTTTTACGATGGAAGGCAAAAATGAAGATCATTTTTATCTATCAAACGGGCACATTTCTCCTGTGTACTACTCTACTTTGGCAAGATTCAATTTCTTCCCGGTAGATGAATTGAGAACTTTCAGAAAGCTTGATTCAAGATTACAGGGACACCCTACTACTCATGAAGGTCTTCCAGGAATCAGAATTGCTTCAGGTTCTTTAGGACAAGGTCTTTCTGTAGCATTAGGAGCTGCTTTAGGTAAAAAAATGGACGGAGATCAGTCTCTTGTTTACACTCTTCACGGAGATGGTGAACTTCAGGAGGGTCAGATCTGGGAAGCGCTGATGTTTGCTGCTGCTAAAAAAGTAGATAACATCATTTCTACAATCGACTACAACGGACGTCAGATTGATGGTGATACAGATGATGTATTAAGCCTTGGAAATCTTCATGCTAAACTTGAAGCTTTCGGATGGATTGTTTTAGAAGAAAAGAACGGTAACGACCTTGAAGCTGTAATCGGTATTCTTGAAAGAGCCAAAGCTGAAACAGGAAAAGGAAAGCCTGTAGCGATTATGCTTCACACAGAAATGGGCGCTGGAGTAGATTTCATGATGGGATCTCACGCTTGGCACGGTAAAGCTCCTAATGATGAGCAATTGGAAACTGCATTCAAACAATTGTATTTAGAAGCTCCTGCTGACTACTAATCTCTAACCATCAGTTAAACTCTCGATTAATAAAAATAAAAATGAAATATACATATACAGAAAAAAAGGACACACGTTCAGGATTCGGAGCCGGATTAGCTGAGCTTGCTGACAAAAACCCTAATGTTGTAGCACTTTGTGCAGACCTTATCGGATCTTTGAAAATGGAGAAATTCATTGAGAAAGCTCCTGAAAGATTTGTTCAGGTGGGTATTGCAGAAGCCAACATGATGGGACTTGCTGCTGGTCTTAGTATCACAGGAAAAATTCCTTTCACAGGAACTTTTGCGAACTTCTCTACTTCAAGAGTATATGATCAAATTCGTCAATCTATTGCTTACTCCGGAAAGAATGTAAAAATCTGTGCATCTCACGCAGGTCTTACGTTAGGAGAAGATGGAGCTACTCACCAGGTATTGGAAGATATCGGGATGATGAAAATGCTTCCAGGAATGACTGTAATCAACCCTTGTGACTACAACCAGACAAAAGCGGCCACTCTTGCTATTGCTGATTTCGAAGGTCCTGTATATTTAAGATTCGGTAGACCTACTGTTCCTGTATTTATCCCTGAAGATATGCCTTTCGAAATCGGAAAAGGAATCATGCTTCAGGAAGGTACTGACGTAACCATTGTTGCAACAGGACACCTTGTATGGGAATCTCTTGTAGCAGCTGATGAGCTTGAAAAAGAAGGTATTTCTTGTGAAGTGATCAACATCCACACGATTAAACCTCTTGATGAAGAAATCATCTTAAAATCTGTTGAAAAAACAAGTAAAATTGTAACGGCTGAAGAGCACAACTACCTTGGTGGTTTAGGGGAGTCTGTTGCAGGAATGCTTGCAAGAAGAAGACCTACAAGACAGGAATTTGTAGCAGTAAACGACACTTTCGGAGAATCTGCAACTCCTGCTGAATTGATGAAGAAGTATAAGATTGATGCTGCTGCAGTGAAAGAAGCTGTAAAGAGAATTTTAGCTAACTAATGATTAGCTTTATTATAATAACTGCGGGCTGTTTCTTCGAAACAGCCCGCAGTCTTTTATTGAATGATTCAATGTTGGAGTTAACCACCCCGCCAAAAATTCAAAGAATTTTTGTCACCCCTCCACAGGACGGGAATAGTTATACATATACTTGTCATGGTTGTAGCTTCTACCCTACTTTTCGTTTGTTTTTTTATTCATGTTCATTGAATGGAATTCCAACAGCAATCAGGATGGGGCACAATATTTCTTTTATATAATCCTCTTCTCTTTCAATAGATTTCTTTGAGCCTGAAAAATAATTACTGATTCTATAGTTTTTGACAAACTGATGGCGCTTTCTTCCGATAGAATAGTAATATCCACCCCTTTCATCATTGATAAAATAAGTCATTTCATCAAAAGTCATGATCCTTTTAGAGAGCATTAATTTTCTATAAATACACTTCTCTGATTTATCAAAAACATATTTTACAGGAATTCTGAAAAACAGATCAAACAGAAAATAGATCATATAAATTCCCCAAACCATCAATGCAATTTTGAACTGGTCCGAAGACATCTTATCCATAAAGTAACAGATAACCACAGGAAGAGCAATAATTCCCAATACCAGCCACCAAATTAAAGTACGGAGAAAGTAGTAATTGGGCATCATGCTTATTTCACTGCCGTTCTCTTCAAATTTATAACGGTCTATTACGTTCATTGTCCCGATCATTAATTCTCATGATGTCTTCTGTTTCATTGACCATCTTTTGGATTCCTTTTTGAGTCAGAGCCTGCCCAACAGTCAGATGCTTTTCTTTACCATCTATTTCAAAATAAATAGACAATATCACATTGGTAGTAATAAACCCCATATATTTTGTAGATAACACATGGAAATTGGTAAAATCCTTTATATCATAGGTTCTGGCCGGAACAAAAATGGTATGCTTTCCGGTAATTGTCTTCCGGTCCATATCGATGATGAATTTCTTGGTAAAAAAATTAATAATGATAAGAGCTACGACCGCAATGATAATAAAGCTGAAAGTTCTGGCAGAATTAAATATTAACCCTGCTATTATTAAAAAGATAAGGCATAATACAGTAATAAAAACCGGTTGATTTCTAAACACATACTGGTTTCCTTCCTGCTTGTAAAATTGATATGAATTCATAGTGAATTTGGTTTGATTTTGTTTGATTTTATTGTTGGAAATTAATTTTCGTAGCGTAATGCAATTTCATCTTCATTAATTGTTTTCAGAGTATTCAAATCTGTCCTGAAATAGGTATCATGAATAGAAAAATAGGCATCTATTTTTACTTGGGTTTGTGCAGATGCTTTCTTCCAGCAATCAAAAAACCATTGTTCAAATATCTTGTACTTCTCGTCATCATATTCATCCAGAATATCATCAAAATCTTCTCCTTCATAATGATCTTGAAAATCTGAGGATGCAGTCCATATTTTTTCCGGAATAAGCGCATTCCAATCATTTTCATTGCCAGCATTTTTTTTAGTGGGTAAAAAAACAGTATTGGTAGCTATTTTACCTTTACTGTCCACACCCCAGAATACAATATCAAGATATTCATATTCATACTCGAAATAGAAGGCTTTAATATCAGATTTCCCATTATTATCAAGATAACTGATATGTTCTCCATTCAACAGATGAATAAGATCATCCGTAAGCCGCCCACTGATTTCTTCGAGGTATTTTTTTAATTCAATATTGAGTTTTTTCAAATCTTCCATAACCTGATTTTGTATTAAAATTTATGATTGGATGTTTCTGAGACAATTATTTCACTCCGCTTCATTCTATATAATGAAATGTGTTTTTTTATTCTTCATCCTTAATTTAATTGTCCCAGGTATCCATCCAATCCAGATATTCACTTTTATATTCATTATCATTCAACCGGATAATAATGTCTTTCAGATCCTGCTTCTCAAATTCATAATCTGAAACGGTGAAAATCAAGAAAACTTCTTTTCCTATAGTATTTCTAAAAAAGTTCTCATTTTTAAGTTTCTCTAAAACTTCGATACAGGTATCATAGAGCTTATCCTGAAACTCATGAAACCACATATCATATTCCTCCTCCTCTTCATATCTATTTTCATATTTCTCTAACTCTGTTCTCAGGCTGGTACAGATATCATTAAATTCTTCATCTGCTCCTTCCATTTCATACGTCCATTCTGCAGGTTGATATTTAAAATAGACAGCATCATCCTCGTTTATATTTTTAAGCCCTTCCAGCGTATTGGAAGAGGGACATACTGTCATTGCCCCTTCATCACTGTACAATGCAAAACTGTAAATATTTTCAGCTCTGTGCTTTTCGTACATTTCTAAAAAAGCCTTCTTTGCTGCTGCCTCTATCTGTTTTTTCAACGTTTCAAAATCCATGCTTCATTTCTTTTTTTAAATGGGGCGGTAAAATTACCCTTATCCCGCTAATTCAGATTAACATATTGATTAAAAGTATAGCCAGTTTCATGATTATGAATAGTCAATTTTGGCATAGAAGATTACTTGTTCTTGTTATAAATGACCCATCCCGGAATTACAAATGCCGCTGCAATAAGTAATGGAGGCAGTTCTCCATACTCAAACAGCCAGGAAGTTTCTTTGGAAGGGCCTATTTTCACTACAACAGCTAAACAGAAGCCTATAATGATCATGATAATTCCTAATGTCTTTTTCATACAACTTAATATTAATGGTTATAAATTCCTTAGTCTACAAAATTGTTATAGCGGCTAAGCACCGTACCAGCCTCACCTTCAAGGTCATCAAGATCTTTATTCAGTTCAGTACTGTTTTCATTCAAGCTTCTTTGGACGATTCTCATTTTTCCAAGAAAGTCATTCACAGAATTATTAAATGCTGTATAACTGCTCTCTTTCTGTTTTTCCGATGATGGAATTTTTTCATCTACATTTCGTTTATAGAGAGTTTCCATTTGCTGATATTGCTGGCTAAACTTCTGTTTGTAAGCATTCATATCTTTAATATTATAAGAATCATCAATAATTTTTTGAGTAAATTCCATTGTTTCTTTTGAGTAGATGATATGATCCTTCAGTGGATGGTCTTTAAGCACTTCTATTTCTGCCTTATCAGCTTTTGGTGACAGTTTCGCAAACAGTTCATTGGCAGCATTTCGGTTCTCCTGAATAATTTTATCTGCCTTTTCATTGATCTCAGCGATTTTCTTTCCTTTATCATCCTTCCAGTCTTCTCCATTTTTATAAGCCTCAAATTCTTTCTTCAGTATTTCTAACTGAGCTGCTGTATCCTTCATTTTATCAACAAGAACCTGATAGTCTTTTCCCAATATATCCGGTGCTTTAATATCCTGGTTCATCCACATCGTTATGGTAGGCGTAAATATTGGAGACATGCCAATATATTGAGGATTTTCTGATACACTCTTTACATATTCTTCCATCTGGGTCAGTGAACTCTGAAAATTTTTAATAAAATCAGCCTGAGCTTCATCCATTTTCACTACTTTATTGTTAAAAGCAACGATGTCTCTGTTTCCATCTCCAGAATTAACACTAAAAGGGTTCACCTGATTACTATTTCCAGGCTGTGAAAGCTTTTCTTTGATTTTCTCAAGTTTATCACAGGATGTCATAGAAAATACTATAATAAGTATTCCTGAAATGATTAATGATTTTTTCATACTCTAATATTTAAAGTTAAATAGGTGTTGTTTTGTATTTTTCATTAACATCTTCCAATTCATTAATCACTTCCTGCATGGTTTTCTTACTGAAAGACTGAGATATTACTGGACGCTTAAAATGGGGCACATTTTTAAAATTACCATATAAATAGCATCCTAAAGGAATAAAACCTATATACATAGTCTGAAGCTCAAATCCTCCAAAGTCATTTAAATCATAAGTAAACTTTTTACGATTCAATCCTCTATTAGAAATAGTAAGAAGCTTTGATACAGGATCAAAAGTAATATCAGGAGGCATGAACGAAACAATGGTAAGAAGTAATGAAAACATCAACATTATGATTCCCGTTTTCAGATAACTGGTATACACAATCACAATGATTGAAATCAGAACCCATGCAATCACTATACTATGCTGTAATGAAAGATATTGCTTTACCTGATAACCCGTTCCCTCTCTTTTTAAATGTTTAAAATCGTCCATCCCTTTAAGTATTTGAAGTTTTATCCAATAAATGAAAATTGTTCTTCGGCTATTTTTCCAATCAATGGTAAAGGTTTCTCTACCTCATTAGCCGCATTAATAGCTCCAATAATCATGAGTACAAATGGCAATACTCCTAATACTCCCAGCATACCAATATGAGTAACTGAAATTAGGATCCCTAGAATAACAGGTAAAATAAAAGATAGAATAACCGCTCCTAAAGCCTGTTTAAGGTGGTATTTTAATAAACTATCGGCCTTATCTTTTCCTGATATAAAAGAAATCAACCATCCAATAATGGTAATGTATGAGATGATAGATAATGTTTTGTTGTCCATGATAAAGTTTTTATGAATTAATATTCTTTGATTTTTTGTTGGTTCAAAATTGCTACAGAAAAACAAAGCTTCAATTTTTCGGATGCCTACAAAACAACTTCAACACAAAACAAAAGTGTCTACAAAGTGTCTACACATTCACACAAATAATTAATTTACAAACACTTAAATACTATTATCATTTTCTTTTTTTTATATGAATTATTGATAAGTGTCCGCAATTTTTGTACTTTCACTTCATGAAACAGCCGTTCACTTTTTTTTATTTTTTATTCTTGATCTGCGTTCTCTGCCCTGCTCAAAATACATTTATTGAAGGTCTTCAAAATCAATTGAAAGGCAATACGGCTGTTGAGGAAAAATTTAAAATCTATAATGAACTTACAGAATATTATAGAGTCAGTGACCAATATTCTGCTGCTGAAAAATATGTCCAGGAACAATTAAAACTGGCTAGAAATGAACATAATTATGCAGAAGAGGTAAAAGCTTTAGTTCAGGATGGAATTATTAAACTTAATCAGTCACAATATGACAAAGTTCCTCTGCTAATTGATGCAGCGAATGCATCTGCACAAAAAACAAATGATAAAACAGCTTCACTATATGCAGCGTATTTAAATATCTACTATAATAATATCCTGGGTGAGTCTGAAAATACCATGAAACTGATTCAGAAAACCCTTCCTGAAGTTGAAAAGCTCTCCTCAGAAGTTCTTCTGAATGCTAAGCTCAATTACCTCCTATACGGAATCCATTCTGAATGGAATGATGCTAAGAATGCCACAATCTATGCTCAAAAGGCTGTAGAATTAGCTCAAAAATCAGGGAATAAAAATATGCTGAGCTCAGCATATTCCGCTATGGCTGTCTGTTATTATTTTCCTTATGAAAAAACAGGAAATTTAAAGGATCTAAAGCTTGTTACAGCCATGTGCAAAAAAGCAGTTGCTCTTTATCATCAGTTTCCGGGACAGGTTTCTGCCCACGCTCATGCTATGGCGTTACTAAACCTTGCCAACTACAACCTGAGTTACCCTGTGATTACCCCGGAAATTCGCAAGGAAATCCAGGAAAATACTGCTGAAATCCTCTCCCTTACGCAGCATACCACATTAAACCAGGGTATTCAAGCAGGGGCCTTAGGAATCCTTAGTAATCTTGCTGCACGTGACGGAAATGATACCTTATCAGAACAATATCTTTTAAAAGCTGAGCAGATTTTACTTACTCAGCAGCCTGTTTATTACCATGTCATGATCAATGTAGTCAGCGATTTGGCTAAACTGTATGAAAAACGGAAAAACTATCAAAAGGCATATGAATATCAAGCTAAGGTAACGGAATACAACAGTCTTCTTTATAATGAAGGACAGGCAGAAACGGCCAAAAGACTTGAAGCGCAGTTCCAGTCTCAAAAAAAAGAATCTGCACTGAAAGCCCTCACAGAAAAAACGGCAAGTCTGAAGAAAGAAAAGTTTCTCTATATCGGATTGGGAATCATTGGGATGATTGGTGCATTTTTCATGTTCCGTTCTTATCATTATAAATTACGCTACTCTATAGCACAAGAGAAAAAATTAAATACTGAAAAACATGAAGCTGAAATGCTCGTAAAACTTCAGGAAGAAGAACAAGCCCGACTAAAAGCAGAACAGGAACTTCTTACCTTACAACAGCAGAAACTTCAAAGTGAAGTTCTTGCCAGCCAGCTCCATATTCAGCATAAAAATGAAGTCCTTTACCAACTTCAGACCCAGCTTTCTGATACGGATATTAATATCAACCAGGTAGTCAAAGAGCAAAACCGTGTAGATAATGATTTTGAAAAGATCCGATTTACCATTCAGGAACTTCACCCTGACTTTTTAAAAAACATTAATGAAAAAGCTAAACAGAAGCTCACCCCGCTGGATTTAAAATACTGCGCTTACATCTATCTCGGAATGGACACGAAACAAATAGCCAATCTGCTGAATGTGGAACCTAAAAGTGTAAGAATGACCAAATATCGTCTGAAAAAGAAATTCGGATTGGATGAGAATATGCCTTTGGATACTTTCTTTCAAGGAGTATTTTCTGCATAAACCGCCTTTCTGCTGTGAATACACTAATTATTTCGCTTTTTTTGAACAGTATGGCTTGACAATAAATTCCACTATTTAATTAATACCAACTTTATCCTATTTATCTATCTTGTTATTAGCTATGCAGATACATAAAATAGTTTTTGCAATAAAAAGCCTCACTGCTTTAACGAGTTAAATACATGATGATACAACTTGTATTTTATGCATCATTTGTGTACAATAGAAAATAATTCTGAGTTTTTTGCCATACTCAATTAAGTTATTTATTCACTTTTCTACCAATAGTTTATACTATTTTCTATTTTCTAAAGCATCATTAAATCCTTGCCAAATTTGATACAATAAATCTGTACAATAACCTTAATTACTGTACAGATTACGGATTTACACAATGAAATATTACAAAAAAAATACAATTTTAATCACATTAAAGTGATGTAATTATTTTTAGTTTTGAAATATCAACGTTGATAAAATTCTGTATTTAAATTGCATGTGTACAGTGCAAATTAAATACATCACACCCAATGCCAGGGATTATATGGCAAACTACTTATTAAACAAAAAACAATCAAAAATGAAAAAATTAGTTGGAATGAAGAGAGATTTCTCTTCAACAGAAAACAAGAAGTTACAAAGAAAAGACTTGAAATTAATTCAAGGAGGTGGCGATGGTTACAGCTATATAGAAACAGATTGTGGAGGTAACTGCTATGATAAAGAGACTTGGAAAGGTGGCGTAAGACTGAATACATTGTATATAAATACTTAAATATATGTATTCCCAGAAAATATAGAGGGATTATCCCTCTATATCTGTTTACTAATATAGCGGTAAATCTAAAATGTTTTCAAAACATTAATTGTCAAACCAATCCTACAAAATCAATGAAAAAATATATTAGGAATTATTTTTCATGTATCTTAATTATTATTATTTTTTTTATTCTTTCTGCATGTAAGAACAGAAATTTAAATTATATCGCTTATTATAACAAAGTGAACGACATAGACAGCATTTACCGTTTCCAGAAGGATACCCTAACAGTTATCAGACAATATAAAAAGTTATTCAAAAAATATCCACCAAAAAACCAGGACCGTATTCAGGAATATGAAACCTACCTCAGGCTTGCCAACCAGAAGCATAAAAACTTTGGCGGAAAAAAAAGCCTTTATAAACTAATCCCTTTGGTTGCTCCTAATTGGCAGTATAAAAAGAAGGATAGCATGTTTATAAATCTATTTCAAAAAAATGGTATAAGTCGTCAGGAAATGGAAAAAGAAATTTCACAATGGGAGAAAGGCCTCAATAAAAAAATGATAGATTCATTCACCGTTGCATTTAAGCGTGACCAAGACAGTCGTAAAGATTCAAACTATGAAAATTTATTCAAAAATGATAAAAAAAATGCTGAAATGTTGAAATGGATGTTTGAAAATGAAGGATTTCCCAGTATACAAAAAATAGGTCTATGGAATAAAGATCTTTTTATACCTACTGGTCCAGTATTACTTCATATGGCAAATTATGAAGAATATCATCAATATTTCAAAACCAAAATATTAGAATATGTAAAATCAGGCGATTGCCCTCCTCGGGATTACGCTGCTTTTATAGACCGATATAATCTGCATGTACTTAAAAAGGATCCTCCTTATTACATCTATGTAGGACAAAGTTCTGTAAAAGATTCTGCAGCTATCAATCGTAATCGAAAAGGCATAGGATTACCAAGTATGAAACATGGAAATGCTATTATAAAAGATTATAATAAAAAGAATAAAACGGAAAAATGATTCTGATTATCTCACAAAATCAAGAAACTACAACTACCGAGGTAATAAAGTGGTTAATAAAGATGAAGAAAAGTTTCATCCGGGTTCATGAAGATGAAGTTTTTAATATCAGGACAAAAGATAAAAGAATTTATTTAGAAAGTCATAGAAATTGTTTTTTTATTGATGACATTACTAGTTTGTGGTACAGACGAGGAGGTTTACAATTCAACCGTTTACAGTATAAAAATAATTCTATTAATCTGAGTATGGATGAATACCAGCATTGGTTAGAAGATTATGTTAGAAAAAAGCTGGAATCAAAAAAGCACATTAACAAAGAAAGCAATAGTGATATTAATAAATTATGGGTATTGGAACAAGCACAAAAATATGGTTTAGATGTTCCGCCCTATTTCCTTGCTGAAAACACTGATGATGTAGATTTAGGTAAAACCATCATGAAAACTATTGGAGAAAATCCAAGAATGGAAAACATTATTAAAAATTATAGTGGTATGATGTACACTTATGTAGTTGAAGAACAAGAGAGTACAATGTTCTTTACCACTTTTTTTCAAGAAAAAATTGAAAAAGATTTCGAGATCAGAAGTTTTTATCTGAATGGAAAAATTTGGTCAACAGCTATTTTTTCTCAGGATGATGAACAAACTAAAATTGATTTCAGAAAATATAATACTAAAAAGCCTAACAGAAATGTACCTTATCAACTTCCCCAAGATATTGAAGAAAAAGTACAGCTATTGATGTTATCGTTAGATCTCAACTGTGGTTCTTTGGATTTTATTAAAAGTGGAGATAAACATTATTTTTTGGAAGTCAATGCTGTGGGGCAGTTTCTTGGCCTGTCAGTTAAATGCAACTATTCATTAGAAAAAGAAATAGCAAAATACTTATGAAAAAAAACTTTATACCAAAAGAAAAAAAAGACCTTCCTCTTATTTATAAACATGTAGAAGTGGTAAAGAATAAAACAAGAGAAACCCTTGGCAGTACTACTATAAAGTGCGAAAAATTCCAGACAGATTTCTATGTAAAGCTAAAGCCCAATAAATTCCTTGTAAGAATTCTATGAAATGCTTCAATTTGTTTAGCAATATTATGATTACAAAAGGTGCTAACAGAATCCTTATTTCAGATTTACAGAGAAATAGATCAGAGTTATATCCCTTAGAGCTGTATGCGCTTATTGAAGAGCTTAAAATTTGCTCTATTGAAAACATACTGTTGGGCTATGATCATGAATCTAAAGAAATTATCCAAGAGTATCTAGATATTCTTTTGGAAAGGGAATATGGTTTTATCACTGAAAATAGCTGGGCAGACAACTTTCCACCATTGTCTTATGAGTATAAAGATTATACTACTATTTCAAATATTTTTATAGAACTGGATAATCTGGAGGTCCTTTACAAAATAAAACATTCTATAGAAAATCTAAATAGCAGACACCTTATTATATTCACCAAAAATAAGATGACCTATGATGAGATTCTTGAGATTGATTTATTGTTTGGAGATGGTCCTCTAAACAATATTGATATTTATTTACCTTACCACAACCAGATTAATAGTCATTTATTTGACAACTTAAATGAAAAAGTATCCCGAATTAGCAGCCTTATAGTATATTGTTCTCCATCGTCTTCTTTTAAAATAAGAAATAAACTTCGTTTTACAGTTACTTTTACAAGCGAAGAACTAAAAATATCATCCTGTGGAAAAGTAGATATGAAATATTTCAATACCAATCTCACCAAAGTGTTGGAGGCTGTCAACCATAATTCTTGTCTGCATAAAAAAATAGGGATAGATAAAGATGGCCATATTAAAAACTGTCCTTTAATGCAGGAAAACTTTGGAAATATTCAGGACACAAGTCTGGAGGATGCTTTATCCCACCCAGAATTTAGGAAATACTGGAATATTACTAAAGACAGCATTGAAGGGTGCAAAGACTGCGAATTCAGGCATATCTGTACAGACTGCAGGGCTTATACCGAACGAACTCATTATACGTCTGGAAACCTGGATATATCAAAGCCATTAAAATGCGGTTATAACCCTTATACCAATGAATGGAAAGAATGGAGTAAAAATCCTCTTAAAAAGAAAGTCATTCATTATTATGAGATACAAAAAACAAAATAGCTTTTAAACAATGTTCAAAAGCTATTTTTATGTAGAAATAAGAGATTAAAAAAAATCTTATTTAAAAAACTTCCACTTCGGGATAATGGCCAGCATTCCAAAGCCTGTAAAAAGAAACAGATTGGTAACATCTGTATATAAGAAGGTCGACAGGTAGTAATTATGCATGAAGAAATGCAGTACCAGTAAAACCGGGAACATTATAATTCCTACTTTTTTGTAAAAGAACATCAGTACTAGGCCAATCATCATCAATGCATCAATTGAAAAGATAACATAAAAATACCATCTTGGGATCTCAAGATATTCATGCTGAAGATATTCATCAACATCTATTCCCAGTCCCATTACTGTAAACAACATTAAGGCAGCAAATGCCAGTACAAAACCCCATCCTTTCTTCGGATCTTCGTCAAAATAGCTGTATTCTTCCATAGGTACAAAAATAAAGAACTTATGAGAGATTTCATAAGTTCTTTTATAGTTATTCGTTTAAAATTTGAATTAAATAGAGATCGCGTCGATCAGTCTATTTTTGTCACTCAAGAATTCTTCCATAGAGATCATACTTTCAGTTCTCATTACATCCTGAATGTCGTCGATCTGATAGATAATTCTCTTAGCATCATCCGTATTCTTAGCTCTTACTTTACAGAAAATATTATATTTCCCGGAAATAACGCTAGCTTCGATTACGTTAGGAATAGTTGACAATTCTTTCAATACTTCCTGAGTACGGTTTGATTTTGTCAAAAGGATTCCGATGAAAGCTGTAAAGTGATAATCCAGCTTACCATAATCGATGTTTAGAGATGATCCCAAAATAATACCTGCATCTTCCATCTTTTTCACTCTTACGTGAATTGTTCCAGCAGAAACATCCATCTGCTTAGCAATTTCTGTAAAAGGCATTCTTGTGTTTTCTACTAAGAAATCAAGAATCTTCTTGTCTATTTCGTCCAGTTGATAGTTCATATTAGTTAAATTACAATTTCTTTAAAAAATCTATGTATTTTTTGCAAATTTACAAAAAATAATTTAACTAAAAAAAATATATCAAATATTAACAATAATTAACACGGATGATAAAAATCATTAAAATATTCCAATTATTTAGCATTCGATTTTGTAGAATCTGTTTTTATTTCCGTTTTCTCTGCAGATGCTTTTTTATCTTTTTTCTTCTTTTTAAACAAAGAATTAAAGCTTTTACTCCATAAGACCCCTACTCCATAGGCTTGATTAGCAGTTCCATTTGTACTGATCATCCCAATATTGGTGGGCTTAGAGTATCCTCTTACCACTAAAGTACCGTCATTCTTTTTAGATAAATCATATTCTATAGACCCTTCTCCCGAAAGATAATTGTTCTGGGCTCCGGTAGTGCTTGCTTCCGTTTTGGATAATGGTATACCCAGTCCGGTCTTGATATTCACCCTTGGCGAAAGAGCTACACTCACTCCAGCATTCGCTCTGTCTGCTGTATTTGAATTTTGGTCACCCTTTACATAGTTTAGGTCAATCTGGAATTCATTACTCATAGTATTAAGAACTGATCCCAACTGTTTCAGAAGTATATTATACCCTTGTGATTCTGCAACGTTACCCATATTCACTTCTACTCCTCCGCTATTGGATACATTAAAGGTGCTCAACAAAAGAACGGAACCAAACTGAAGTACTTTTTCCCCTTCCTGGCTCATTTTAGCAGCCAAAGTTTCTCTCACCTGGCTTGAAACATCCATTGCTGTGACATTCAGCTCAACCTTAGGATCTATAAGAGATTCAGTAATATTAGCCTGCAGTAAAATACTTATCGGCTGTAGTTTCCCCATACTCAGGTATTCTCCTGCATTGGAAACCATTCTTACATAGTTAGCAGTAATATCCAGTGCCGGTTTCATTGCATCACCATCCCATCTTATGCTGCTGTTTTTCTGAATTTGGAAGGTTTTATTAAGAATTGCTTTAGAAACAAATGTTCCGTTATCTACCTTATACGTTCCGTTCATGGCAATATTTCCCTGTCTGTTCATCTGGAACCTCAGCGGATCTGCCGTTCCTTTTACAGTAATGCTTCCCACATCATCTCCGATAAGTACATTTACCGTAGTCCCTTTATCTACTGCTAAATTGAAATCAATATTCATATTAGCTCCGGTCTTTTTCTTGTCTTCTAATGTTACCAATCCATCTTTTCCTTCTTTCAGGAATCTAAGCATCTTGAATTCTTCAACATTTGAAGTGGAACTTGAGTTGAAAGTAAAAGTACTTCCGTTAAGTGCTCTCATATTAGGAGTAGTTATACTTAAACCAGACACAGGACCGGAAACGTACAAATCACCTTGCCCATATACTCTTCCCCAAAACAAATCAGAATCTTTTTGAGTAGAATTCAGTACCAAAAGATTATCAGCTCTCATGATCAGATCAATACCCATTGAAGAAAGTGTTTCAAAACGGATCGCCCCGGAAATATTCCCTTTCGAATTGGTTCTACCATCATGTACTTCAATATTGTTGAGAATGGCCAACCCTTTACTTAATTGGATCACGTTATCGTCAAATGAATAATCTACCCCTGTAAACAAAAGTTTTAATCCGAAATCTTTTAAGGCAATGTCACCACTGTAATCAAGATTATTAAGCTTTCCATTAATCTTAAGATCTCCTGTTGCTTTTCCTCTAAGGTTTCCAAAAATAGATTGAACAAACTGTTGGGTAAATGAAAGATCAAAGTCACGCATTTCTGCTGTAAGATCAATATCCGGAGAAGCGCTATTGTTATTTACAGTTCCCGTAAGATTTAAACTGTTGTTTCCTAGAACACCTGCAGAGTGAACCTTTACATCGATATCATATACGTTCAATGAGAACCCGTTGGTAGCCGAAATAGAAATGGCTCCCATATCATTACCATTCATTTTAATATCATCTACATTCAGGTCCACCAGAGGCTGTAAAGTGCTTTTATCCATCTTGATCTTTACACTTCCATTTGCCAGACCTTGAATATCCATGCTATTCCCTCCAGACTGCATATCCAGCAGTTTCTCTATGGCAAAATCGCTGATATCTGCATCTACATAGAAATCCTTGATTGATTTAAATTGTGCTTCTTTGATAAACAAAGCACTCTTATCAGAATACACCCTCAGGTTCCTGATATCAAAATCTCCGGTATTCTTCCTGTAAGTAATAGAATGATTAAGCTCAGGGCTGGTATCAATAGCCCAGGATACTTCATTGAATTTAACTTCTGTAGGCTCAAACCTGAAAACATAATCACCGGCTGCATCCGTAGATTGGTCTACATTAATAGCATATTCCTTCAGCTTTTCATTGATCTCATCATCTGGGCTTCCATGCTTGAATACGGTAGCCAGATGCAAGGTATTTCCGTTTTCGTTATTCCCTTTAAGTTCGAAATCTTTAATGATATTTTTATTGTACTCTAACCTATTGATTCTAGCATATAGCTGCTGAGCAAGATTCGCAGTATTGATTCTTACCTTAATACTATCTACCATAGCACTATCTTTGCTCAGATTTTTTCTAGTATTGATCTGGTAGTCAGGATTGGAACTTGCCAACGCTTCATCTGCATCAGTAATTTCCTCTTCTTTGGTCATAATATATTTCAGTGCGGTAGCATCAAGATTTAGGATCAGGTTATTTGAATCTCCATCATATTCTCCTTCTACCGCAGCTCCGTTAGGTAACTTTAGATCCGGTAAGAAATAGTTAACCAACCCCTGCTGAATATCAAATTTCATGGCAAAATTCTGACCTCGGTATAATTTTCTTGGCGGCGGTCCTACAAGAATTCGTCCTACACCGTTTTCTACCATGCCTACAAGATCCGCAAGATTATATTTACCGGAAATTTTTCCGTTAGCTGCTCCCGGTGCATCCACATCAATAACACGTCCTCCGGCTTCAATAAAGGTTTTTAATTTCGCTGCCGGGATAGTGTATTTCTGTGTAGCGGTTGCAAAATGAATATTATTGGCATTTACGTCCAATGTAAGGTCATTAATGGATGACATAGACATTTTACCTTCTACCTGCCCACTTACCATCTGGCTGCCAGGTTTATTGGTAAAATAATTCATGTTCAGTTGGGTAACATCAGCATTCACATCCATTGCAATTTTCGAGGTACTGAAATCTATTAACCCTTTAATGGTGGCTTTTGCCTGTTCATCATTAACCGTAATCAGCCCGTTATATTTTTTATGGTCTAATAAACCATCCAAATAGAGATTATTAATGACCTTATCCATAATTTCAATACTGGTAATCTGGGATTTGGTGGTAAGACGCATTGTATTCACATCAAAGCTCTGCCCATTGAGATCAAAATTACCGGAAATCAATCCTACCGATTTATTTTTAGTAATTACAGAAGTATTAAGATCTTTTACCTCAAGACGCCCTGAGTACTTTGGCATAGCCGTACTGTATCCTGTTAAAGACAGTTTAGAAATTTTTGCCTGCCCTATTCCTGTCATTAAATTTCCGCTTTCTACATATACCTGATCCGGATTTACTTTAGCCATTCCGTTATACTTCAGTTTTCCGAAGTCATCTGCAAAATTTTTCATTTTGCTGGAAATGAATGTAGGCATCATTGCCTTCAGATCTTTATAGGTAAAATCAGTTGAAAGGTCTTTTGTTTCAATAGAAAAATGACCATTCAGCAGATTATCCACCTTCATGGTTTTGGTAGCAATATTTACATCAGGGTTTCTGATCAGAAAATTCTCTAAATGGAATTTATTTAAAGGTCCTGTCATTTTACCTGAAAGGTTGAATGGCTTACTATTATCCCAGTTGGTCACAAAATAGCTGATGTCATATCCACTCACCTGGCTTCCCTGATTGATATTCATATCCCAGCGAACCTTGTCTGCAAAATCAGCCCATGAGCCATCATGAAGATTGAATTTTATATCTCCCTGAAGTAAAGTATGATCTGTATTTAAGGTAAGGTCTTTTAACGATAAAAACTGCTTGGTCAAAGACAGTTCTGTTGAAAAGGTATCTACAATATGAGATTTCCCCCATCTGGAGGTTACGAAAGACATATTATTAATAAGCGCCGTGATATTAGGGCCTACGACCTTCACATTGGGAGCTTTTAAATTAAATTTTGTTGCTGTAAGCCATTTTCCATGATCGCCTTCAGAGTTTTGATTAATGATAGATACTTTAGAATCTATAATCTGTACTCTTGAATTCAGCTGAAAAGGAGGTTTATTTGGGTCTCTTTTCTTTCCATCATCAAACAACTCTGTAAATCTGACAAAATTGGAAATACTGTCGCCTTTATAAGTAATGACTTTTACTTCTGCATTAACAAGAGTAAGGGAATTAAAGCTTAAAGAATTACTTTTCCCTGAAATAGCATTCGCTGCAAGAGAGAGCCAATCTGAATCAGCACGAAATTCACGAGCCTGAATAAAATCTAAGCCTTTATAGTCTTTTACTTTTAATCCTTTTATAGTAACATCTCCAAAATAGTTTACATCTACGCTTTCCGTAGAAAACCCGGATTTAAAATCATTATTCACAAGCTTCAAAGCCTGATCTGCGGCCCATTGCTTGGTAACGGGAAGGTTAATCGTAATAATAACCCCGGCAACAAGAACAATCCCCAGCCAAAAAAGAATAAGCAGAAGTTTTGCCCACCAGGTATAGCTGGTGACATCTTTCATTGCCTGTTTACCAAACTCTTCAGCAGTTTCCACAGGATGATTGATAGCATCTGAAGCCAGCTCAGAAGCTTCTTTAACTGTTTCCCGTACTTTTCCTTCTACATTTTCAACAGTCTTCTGTACCTGATCCCCTAGGTTTTCAGCTACTGATTTTTTATTCTCATTCTCGTTATTATTCTCTAACTTTGCCATTATTATGAGCGACTCTATAATTTTAGGTATTGAATCGTCTTGCGACGACACCTCAGCAGCTATCATCAAGGGGAATTCTATTCTTTCAAATATTGCTGCGAACCAGGCTATCCATAAAGAATATGGAGGCGTAGTTCCTGAATTGGCTTCGCGAGCCCATCAACAAAATATAATCCCCGTTGTTGAAAAATCTTTTACCAAAGCAAATATACAACAAAATGCAATCTCTGCTATAGGATTTACACGCGGCCCCGGTCTACTGGGATCACTTCTTGTAGGAACATCATTTGCTAAGTCTCTGGCTATGAGTCTTAATGTTCCATTAATTGAAGTTAACCATCTTCAAGCTCACATTTTGGCCCATTTCATCGAGGATGCAAATCCTGTGCCGCCAACTTTCCCTTTTCTATGTCTTACCGTAAGTGGTGGCCATACGATGATTGTATTGGTAAAAGACTACTTTGATATGGAAATTATCGGAAAAACTACGGATGATGCCGCCGGAGAAGCCTTTGATAAAATCGGAAAAATATTTGACCTGGATTATCCTGCAGGACCTATCATCGACAGGCTTGCCAAAGAAGGAAATCCCGATGCATTTAAGTTTAATAAACCAAAGCTTGAAAACTACGACTATTCTTTCAGTGGTATTAAAACATCCGTTTTATATTTCATTCAGAAGGAAGTCAGAAAGAATCCGGATTTTATTAAGGAAAACCTTAATGACCTTTGTGCCTCTGTACAGAAATGCATCATTGAGATCTTAATGAATAAACTTGAAAAAGCAGCTAAAGATCTTGATGTAAAAGATGTAGCCATCGCAGGTGGAGTTTCTGCCAATTCTGCATTGAGAAGGGCTATGGAAGACAACAAAGAAAAATTAGGATGGAATATCTACATTCCAAAGTTTGAATATACTACCGATAATGCCGCAATGATTGCCATGGTAGCTCAATTGAAGTTCGAAAGAGGTGAATTTACAGATCTGAGAACTTCTGCTACTGCAAAATATGACTTATGAAAATACTCTTAGAAGAAAAAATACTGGGAACGCATTCTAAAAAGAACTCAAAATATTATTGGGTACTAGAAACCGTTACTGGAAAAAATGAAAATTCAGAAGCACTTAATGATTATTTTCCGGCAAGTTCTGAGACAGGATATATTCAGGATGTAAAAGAAGAAATTCTTGAGAAAATAAATTCTGAAAACCTTTTCAGCTTTCCCTATACTCCCAAAGAAGGAGATTATTTATCCATCAAAAATAATTTAAGAAAACAGGAATACCTGAATCTTATTTACATTAATGATAAGTGGATAGAAGAAATCTATATGTGCAGTTACCGTGAATGTGATACGGATATTTACACAACTATAAAAACAGGAGTTGCATTTTTAACTCAGGATATATGAAATTATTTTACGGAGAAATAACAGACAATACTGTTATCATCAACGACGAGGAACAACAGCATATTGTAAAAGTTCTTCGAATGAGATCAGGTGAAGATATTCATGTAACAGACGGAAAAGGAGCCCTGGCTTCAGGAACACTTGTTATCGAAGGGAAAAAAGCTGGCATTAATGTTTCAGAAATCAAAACCGATCTTTCCAGCTTTAGCCCTAAACTTCATATTGCCATTGCTCCAACAAAAAATATTGACAGAATTGAATTTTTTGTGGAAAAAGCAGTGGAAATGGGTATTTCTGAGATCAGCATTATTGCTACAGAAAAAACAGAGCGCAAAAATGTCAATATCGATAAGATCAGAAAACAAGCTATTGCAGCGTCTAAACAAAGCTTGAGATTTCATTTTCCTATTATTCATGATACCCTAAAGCTTACTGATTTCTTAAAAGGTATTAATCCTGATAATACTTTTGTCGCACACTGTCATGAAAATCTGGAAAGAATAGAACTTAAGAGTATTCCTGCCATGAAAGAGATCACTTTTCTCATTGGTCCTGAAGGGGATTTTTCAGAAAAGGAAATTGCATTTCTGGCCGAACAGAAGATCAAAGCAGTTTCATTAGGAAATCAGAGATTAAGAACTGAAACGGCTGGCCTATTTGTAGCCGCGTGGAATTATTACAATATGATTTAAATCTGAAAATGTACAATCTTCGATTTCTGGTGAAAAAAAAACTCTCTCTTTACTGAGATTCTTCACTCCACTTCGTTACATTCAGAATGACATATCCCCACTAACAGATAGTTAACAATAATAAAAAAGGAGGTTTTACGACCTCCTTTTTCTATGCTTCATTGATTATTTCCAATCAATATTATTTTCTTTCAGGTATTTGTCAAAAATCTGCTGACCGCTTCTTATGGAGTTTACGGTCCAAAGGATTTTCATTCTTAAAAGCTTTTCTTCATCCAGTTTATAATCAATACCAGATTTTATCAGCTTCTGTTTCAACTCATACATACATATGGAAGCAGCTACAGAAACATTAAAACTTCTTGTAAAGCCATACATCGGAATCGCCAGTGTTTCATCTGCAAAATCCAGAATTTCCTGAGAAACGCCTTCCATTTCTGTTCCGAATACCAACGCTATAGGTTCTGTAATTTCGTATTCAGGTAACATTTTGGCATTATTTTCCAATGAAACTACTACAATTTTGTAGCCCCTGTCTTTAATTTCCTGGAAGGATTCCATATTTCGGGGAAGCTTTTCAACCTCCACCCAGGTATCAGCCCCTTTGGTTACCCTAAGATTGGGTTCAAAACTATATTCTTCCTGCAACGCCACTACTTTATGAAAACCACAGGCTTCTACAGAACGTACAATAGCTGCTGCATTCCTGAATTGGTAAATGTCTTCTACCACCGGAAGAACAAAATCTGAACTTTCCTGAGAAAAATGTTCAATTTTTGCTAACCTTTCTTCTGTTAAAAACTGTTTTAAATATTCATAAGTTTGTGCTAAATCGTTCATCTGCATTTAGTTATTTTTTTCAATAGCCTTATGTAACGCCTGGAATTCATTTTATTCTTATAAAATTTGATGATAAGCGTTTCATTCATTTTCAAATCTTTGCAAATTAACGTAATTTTGGGCTATGATCCTTAACCGGGATTAAATTCTTAATTAAAAATAATACATGAAGCGAAAAGTCCTACTCATCTATACCGGCGGAACCATCGGTATGGAAAAAGATTATGAAACCGGAAGTCTGCGTGCCTTTGATTTTGGCAATATCTTCGAAAAGATGCCTGAAATGAAGCTTATGGAATGTGAAGTTTTTGTACATCCTTTTGCCAAGCCGCTGGACTCTTCAGACATGGGACCTGAGGAATGGAGAGTAATCGCCAATTACATTCATGAGAATTACAATGAATATGACGGTTTTCTGATCCTTCACGGTACAGACACTATGTCTTATACCGCTTCAGCATTAAGCTTCATGTTAAAAGGACTAAGAAAACCTGTGATTATGACGGGTTCGCAGCTCCCTATTGGTGACCTGAGAACTGATGCCAAGGAAAACCTTCTGACCAGTCTGTATTATGCAAGCTTGTACGAAAATGATGAAGCAGTCATTCAGGAGGTAGCCATTTATTTTGAATATAAACTTTTAAGAGGAAACAGAACATTAAAATATTCTGCTGAATATTTTGATGCTTATGCAAGTCCAAACTACCCTATCCTTGGGCAGTCCGGGGTTCATTTAAACATTATCAAAGACAACCTTTTCCGTTGTGCTCCTGAAGTGGAGTTTCATGTTGACGAACATATCTCTGAAGATGTTTTGTTCTGGAGAATTTTCCCAGGAATGCACCTGAGCCACTTCAGAGAAATTCCTAAAATGAAAGTATTGATCCTACAGGTTTTTGGTTCCGGAACGATCTTCAGCAGTGAAAAAACCCAGGAAACGCTTCAAGAAATCAGGAATAATGGGACAGAGATCGTAGTAGTGAGCCAGTGTATCTCAGGAGGTATTTCCTTCGGGAAATATGAGAACAGTAATATTTTCTCAAGAATAGGGGCCATCAGCGGAAGAGATATGACTGCAGAGACTGCCATTACGAAAGCAATGCACCTGATCGATAATCCAAATTATTCCGGGAGTTTCGCAGATAACTTTACCCAAAGCCTTTGCGGAGAAATTACTACTGAAAAAATGCACTAAAAATTTGGTAATTAAAGAAAATATCCTATTTTTGCAATCTCAAAAAGAAAGGTGTCCGAGTGGTTGAAGGAGCTACCCTGGAAAGGTAGTATACGGGTAACTGTATCGAGGGTTCGAATCCCTTCCTTTCTGCAAAGAAAAGTCTTAAGTTTTATGCTTAAGACTTTTTTGTTTTCATATCCTTTCTGGCCATTGATGGTCAATAATTTGGATCAAGCACAAAATCTGGGGGCTAAGCAAAAAGTTTGGTTAATCTGAAGATAAAGAAAGTTTTATCTTTTACACCTCTAAGCTGTAATCTAAAGTTTTTAATCTTGGCATTAAAGGATTCAGCAGAAGCATTCGTACTTCTTTTATCGAAGAAGTTTAAAATATCTCTGTAATGATTCATTATTGTTTTTCTTAATGTAGAAAACGATTTAAATCCTGCCTCTTCGACGTTTTTAAACCAATGCGCCAACTTGGTCATCGCAATAGATTTTGAAATATTCTGATTATAAATTTTTCTAAGTTTATCAGTTAGCTGATAAGCTTGTTCCAAGTCAGGATATTCAGTAAAAAGGATGCAGGCTCTCTGTCTTTGGGATAGAGTCCATTTTTCCCGGCTCTTATAAAGCAGGTATCTGCTTCTTGCCAGAAGTTGTTTCCGGGTATCTCC
>NZ_JBYPZJ010000012.1:0-140972 GCF_057815135.1 Chryseobacterium sp. II3a
TTACATCAGTATTACATTTGTGGATAAGTATTATAGATAACATATTGGTTTATTTATATTTATGTACTATTTTATACTTATCCACAATATTAGAGTTGTTTTTGAATACTGTAGAATGTCGTTTTAAACGCTGTATAATATGCATTTTATATATATGAATAATGAAAGCTATACATTATATAATATGATGGTGGCTTTCGAAAAAAAGCTTGAATAGGTTTTGGCTGTAGTATAAAAACTAGATTGATTATGGTGGATGCTTTATTTATATGGAGCAGCCTTGTTGAGATCCATACAGGATAGTAAAGTATTAGAAATAGAGCGACAATACAATCTGTGGTATTAAATAGGACTGTACAGGAAAGAAATAAAGATTAAAAGTTGGTGTTTATTATTTTTCCCCACAAATGACACAGATTTTCATAGAGAAGAAATGACAGGGTTACCACCCCGTCAAAAATTCAAAGAATTTTTGACACCCCCTCCAAAGGATGGGAATAATGGAAGCCGACCCATATGGATAATCATGATCATATTAATTGATGCCAACCTATTACCTATTACCTATTACCTATTACCTATTACCTATTACCTATTACTCATCATTTATAAATCCGTCCCCTACCCTAGCCCCGATAGAAACGGGTACCCCGCAACAAGAGTTGGACAGTCGGAGGGTTTGAGGGTGGCCAGCTCAGTGTGAGGAGTATGAGTGGATAGCGGGAAATAGCTCCTGAATGAGTTGCAAATCTGAAGCGTGATAGAGTTCGAGAAAATGAGAATTTAAGAAGAGGAAGGGAAAGTATACTAGGTGGGTCCTAATTTTTTATGGATAGAGAGATTCTAAAATATGATTAGAAAAATCGCTTGATAAGTAATTTATAGGTATAATAACCGATAAGGCAACCTACTGTATCTGCTACCACATCCAATGTTTCCATAGATCTCCCCAATCCCATTTCTTCCTGCAGAATTTCTGTAAGGAAGGCATATATAAAGATGATCTGAAAAAAGTAAGAAAATTTAATTTTTGGAAATGCAGCTATAAAAGAAAACCCTAAAGCGGCAAATATACTTACGTGCAACACTTTATCAATACCGCTGAACATGAACCAGTATTCGTGGTTCTCTTCTCCTGGTTTGAGAAGCATATAAGTAAGAAATGCCCAATAAATGGGCAATATCTTACTAAATATTTTTGAAATCTTATCCAATGATCGCCTGATAATCTTCTGCAGAAAGCAATTCAGACTGATCTGCACCGTCAGCAAGTTCTAACTTGATAATCCATCCGTCTCCGTAAGGATCTGTATTCAACAGTTCCGGCTGATCTTCCAAATCTGAGTTGAATTCGATAACCTTTCCTGAAATAGGTAAGAATAAGTCTGAAACAGTTTTTACTGCTTCTACACTTCCGAAAACGTCTCCGCCATTAAGGTCATCATCTACAGTATCTACATCTACATAAACGATGTCTCCCAACTCTCCCTGAGCAAAGTCTGTAATACCGATTGTAGCTACATTACCCTCGATCTTGATCCATTCGTGATCTTTAGTGTACTTTAATTCTGATGGTGTGTTCATTTTTTAATTTTTATTTTCTACAAATGTATTCAAAATTCTAAAAGGTTCAAAGCCTTAATAGGCATCTTCAATAAATTTTGGATGTAAATAAGAAAAACCTAATCCCAAGTATAGTAGACCTGTTTGTTTTATATAGTTTTTATAATTTATTTTTTTTCTTTTTCAAAACTTCAATTTCTTCCGCTTGCTTTTTCACCTGCTTATTCAATTCAATTGTGTAGAGTGTTAATTCTTCAATTTTCTGTAGTAATTTGATCTGAAACTCACCTACATTCACTCCTTCTTTTTCCATTTCTTTTGCAGAAGCAATTTCTGGAAGATGTTTCTTTTCTTTGATATGTTTTTCAATTGCTTCTAACTTTGGTAAGTTATAATTCTCATCAAATACGAAATCAGCTGTTGGTGTTAACGTCACTTTAACTTCCTTTGCTTCCAACTTACCTTGAATGGCCACATTACCACTTTCATTCCAACTCAAAACATTGAATTCGTTATTGTCTTTCTTAATCCCTAAACCTCCCCCTGACCAGCCGTAAAGAAAAGGACCATCTAATAAAGAATTATCGCTGTTATTTCTTTTATATTTCAAACCATGCGCTGAAACATTTCCAACTAACTGGATAGGAAATCCCCCAGCAATATTGATTCCTCCCGCAACATCAAATTTAGCCTGAGGGTTCATTGTTCCCACGCCCACATTTCCATCCACATACATTTGTCCATCATGCTTTAAAAAAAAAGTTACGTCATCCGTTCCAAAACCACTTACGACATTCTTCATAAAATACCTGTCTGGATTTCTTACATGGAATGTCTGAAGTAGTAGCTGATTTGAACCCACACCTTCTGAACTATTTACGGTCAATTTTTCGAGAGTAAGAGATGATGGAATTGTTTGTGCAAAGACAAAAGACGAAGCCAGTAAGGCTAGCGAGAATAATTTTGTTTTCATTTTTTATTTTTAAGAGTTCAAATTTAACATTTTTTTATATTATAAATCACATTGATAAGATTTAACACAATCAGTTAATATGCTAAAATATTTTTTTATAGTTATTTAAACCTTCAAATCCTTAAAAACTAATACCCCAAAAAGGTTAAAGCTCTTTGGGGTATTTAAATTATTATAAAAAAATATTAACTATCTCTAGAATCCACCACCGGATTCTCCAAATGTAAATGTAGCAGAAATACCCGCTCTGATCGTAGACAACGGGAAGGCTGTTGAGATCTTATACTTTGAGGTCATCTGTTCGTAGAAGACTCTCAAGTTTAGGTTTTCGGAGACATTATAGTCAGCTGAAAGCTTGATATTAAGAAGTCTCTGTCCTCCTGTAATCTGTGAATCGTTCAACAGGATATTCATAATAGACGTTTTACTATCTCTTAGAGAAATATCACCTCTGATATTAAGATCACTTCCTTTTCCTTTGGTACCTCTACCTCTTATGTTGGCAGTACCTAATCTAAAGTTACGCACAATGTATCCTAATCTTACAACATATTCCGTATTGGAATCCTCGGTAAGGGTATGGTTTACCAATCCTAATACCATCATTCGGTTTTTGTTATACTGTAATCCGAACTGCATATTGTTTCTCATCGTAACATCTATCCCAAGAAGTGGTGAGAAGGATTCTACATAACCAACCTGAGCGAATGTGTAAGGGTTAATCTTATCTCCATCATTCAGTTTAATATTACCTGCATCATCTACTGTCTGATAATTTCCTCCCGGGTTACTATGGTAATCAATATTACTTTGAATTCCCGTTGCAGTATATGTTGATGTATATCCATGTAAAATGTCAAACTTCGTGAATTGTCCGCTAATGATCGGAATGTTTTTCAATCCTGAATAGGTAATTCTCCAGTTTGGCAATGGCATTCCTGCTTTTTTAGGGTTTCCTATTGGTGAAACAGATTTTCCTTCAAGAGCAGCTCTGAATGCAGGAATCAATACATAAGCATTAGCAATACTATAATGTTTTGCAAATCCATCGTTTCCTATTACAGCATTAGGTCCTCCTAACTGTTGTGACAGTTTCATCGCATTTTCTCTGATTGCCTGATATACAGCAGCTCCATCTTTAAATGATGAATTGAGAAGTACTGTTGAATTCGAATAGGTAATCATGTCTGTTGCAAATGTAAAGCCTGGGTCAGGGACTCCAGCTCCATCTACATAATTAAAACCAGAATGTGAGAAATTACTATTAAAGTTATGCAACACGTTCAGGTCAATTCTGAAATCATTCATAGGCATCACCTGTAAGTTTGCTCTTAACTCTCTTGTGGACATCCTTATATAAGGGTCAGTCATATAATTAGAGCCGCTTACCCATCCATTTTCCATTACCGTTCTTCTGATATCTGCCTGCGATCCCAACAGGAATCCGATAGTAGGACCTCCCAATGTCTGACCATAACCATACCAGTTTGGAGCTGATAATAATCCAGGAAGTACCGTACCATTATTCTCTGTATAACTTACATCCAATTGCTTAAATGAAGTCAGGAAGAATGCAGCACTCTGAAGCACCGTAAGTTTATTTTTGAATTTATACTTCTTATATGCGTATCTATTCTTTTCCCATTGTTTTGTATACACATTGTTCAGGGAATCCATTTCCTGCTTACGCTTCTGAAGTTTGGTATTAATATTTTTGAAATAATTAAACTGTCCGAAGAATTTAGGAATATCAGCTGTTGCAGTGGCCTGGATAACATTGGTATTCTGTCCTATGGAACCTAAGCTTCCTTCAGGGCTTGAAAGTAAGGCTGTAGATCTTGCATTCCAGTTATATGTAAATCCATATCCTACTTCCGCATCGATAAAGTCGAGATAAGGTAAATACTGGAATGGCAGTTTATAGTTCAACTGTGCTCTGTGGTTATACAATACTGGTCTACCTGCTCTGAATACATTTCCGAAAATCGCTTTATTATCCATTGTATTTACATCAATGTTATCATTAAGCGTTCTTGTTGCAGAGTTGATTTCCAGCTTTAATGATTTTGTAAAGTTGAATCCTAAACCATATTGCCATCCGAAGTAGAAGTTTCTATTTCTGATCGCATTCATATCTCCAGCGGTATTTCCACCTAAAATAGCTTCAATGTTTCTAAATTCGAGTTCATTGTAGTTTCTGTCAATCTCTGTTCTGAAAGATAGTCTTGTTGGAATAGGATTGATATTGAATTCTTTTACCCATCTCAGATATTTAGTAGACTTGGCAGTATCACTAATCATTTTATTGAATGGTTTAATCACCCATGGTTTGAAAGTGTAATTGTAATCAATATATCCTCTAAGATACTGTCTGTAATTTTTCTTTGTATAAATATCTCTGAAATAATCGTCATTATATACCGCCGTTACGGATACGTTTTCAATATCATAAAACTTAGGTTTACTATTCTGATTCACTCTTTCTTTACGCATATTAACAACTCCAATACTTCTTTGTTGAGTATAGGTTCTTGCTACTTTCTTTAGCTGTTCTCTGTTAGGAGCTTTGCTAAACTCAACATCGGTATCCAAAGGATTGTACTTCGGATCTTCAATCGTTTGTGAGTAAGAATAATTCAATGGAATCTTTACCCCTGTTTTTTCCGGTAAAAGTTTATCTACATTGATCGCAGTATTGATACTGAATGCCGATTGAGTAGACTGATTTCTTTCTGCCGGTTTAGAATCGATATTTCCAAATCCTACTGAAGTATATGAAGCGTTGGTATTAACGGTTGCAAAATCACCTAAGTTGAAATTTAAGCTCGCGTTTCCTGCATATCCGCCATCATTTTCAATTTCGGAAAGACGAATCTCGTTGATCCATAGAATTCTGTCTATAGATACTCCTGTTTCATCTCTAGGTATTCCATTCTTAATACCAATCATAATGGTTGTTACATTGCCTAAGCTTGGACGTCCTTTGATATAGATTCTTTTTAAATACTCTCCTTCTTCAAAAGCGGGATCACGGAATCTTTGCGTAATTTTATCAGAATACATTTTATCTCTTCTGATCTTAGCATCAACAAAGTTCTGAATATCAAGATTCACTTCATTTTCCATAGGCCAGATTTCCATAGGAGCTGTTGCAGACGTTGAAGTCAGCTTCAAAGATGCTTCATATTCATAATAGTTATCCGTAGCATCGTTTCCGAAACGAATAAAGAATTTAGTTGGTTTATCCATACCAATAATTCTTCCTAGTGGATCATGAGCATGCACAAAAAGCTTTAGCTTTTTATATCTTCTCATATCTAAACTAGTATTTTTGAATACCCCTTGTGCTTTACCTGGTTTCAGTTCTTTAGCATTCATATATAAAGAGGCCTCATTCTGTCTTTGTGCTCCAGCATTTCCGCTTAACACCTGTCTGTCAATTCCAGGAGGCAATACATAAGGAGGCTGGTTAAGAGCATTCTCTTCTATATTTACACTACCAACTTCAAGTTTTGTAATGTCAGTATCTACTGTTGATCCTTCACTTAGATCTGGGTCTATTGCAACATTTGAATAAGGAGCAAGATTCTTAGGATATTTTCTCCAATCTGATCTTACCAAATCCATTGTTCCAAATCGAAGAGTAGATGTATTTTCAAAACCTGTAAGCATTAATCTTGCAAATCGTACATTATTAAGTACCGTTTCACTATGAGCTCCTTGAGTTTTATCAAAACTAGCAACTGGGATTCTGAACAAATACCATTTCACATCAGAAGACTGTCCGTTCTGGAAAACCCCTTTTACGGTTTTAATATCAACAATATTATTACTTCCTAGTGAAAGACTGGCCTGATCTAACTTTATTGGATATTCATTATAACTTTCAATCTGATCCAGGTTATAATCTCTGTTAATATCCTCAGCGTCCGGAGTTTGGGAAGAAACATTCAATGAATTGGCTTCTGAGTTTCCATCCGGGTTTCTGAAATATTTGTAACGCTCAACCAATGAAGCGGCCTGACTTCCCGTAAATTTATCTGATAGATAGAATACAAAGTCATCCACTGCTGGGTCAACAATATTTGTTACAGGGTTTACAAAGGTATTACCAAATCTCATTGCTTCCTGATCTGAACTTAAACCGTCATATCCCACATCCTGCGCTTTTCTTCCTTCTCCTTCCGTAGAGAATGCATATAAAATAGGAGGTTGTTTTGGCTGTACTCCCCAATTGGAAGTTGTTGTATTAGATGCTACTCCCGGTGCAGGAAGTCCATTTTCGTACAACATTTTTCCATCTTTAAGGATGTCTTCAGATACGTTACCTAAGTGTAATAATAGTTTCGGGTTATCTCCAAGCTTATTACCATCAGCATAAGGGTCCATCATCCAGAATTCAACATATTCAATGTTTGAGCTTACGAAGTTAGGAACACTGATTGGTCTCATAATTCCTCCCCATCTACTCACTGCCGGCTCTGTTCCTGAATTGGTGTTATAAGGTCCTCTTTCTTTAGGATAAAAAGAGATATCTAAAGTATTGGTATAGGTTTGATCTCCTGCTACAAAATCTCTGTTGTTATAAATTTCAGAGAGCAACACTCTTCTGGATGCATGATTAGACACTGACTGTGGAGTGATTCCTCCAGGAGCTTTACCTCCAACCCCCCAGAATCTAGGGTCAATATTATACCATGACAATAATCCTCTTCCATATCCACTTGTGATATCATCACTTGTTGGCGGGATATTGAAAGGAGGTTCTGTATTTTTTTCTGGTCTTGATGCTAAGCTCCAAGCTGCAGGTTCTTTTAAAGAAATTTTAGAAGTTGTCTGTTCAAAGTCATCAATGTAAGACTGGCTGTTGGTTGCCTTATTCAATCCAGGAAGAAGGTATGCTGCCTCCATCTTAAAGTTGATATTGGATGGAGCCTCAGTCTTTATCAATGGAAGTTTATCTGTAAATCTTGTAAGATAAGGTGCCTGATTATTATACATCATATTAATCCCCGCCATTGTATTGTTAACAGCTTCCTGCCCAAAGTTTACTTTTTGGGTAAGTGGAGATTCTGAGTAATTAATAACCGTTCCTCCTAAAATAAAGTGCTCATTGAATCTTCTTTCTAAATTCAATCCCAGGAATCTTTTTCTTTGAGTATTGAATGTAAGTTGGTTTTCTAATGAAATGTTGATTGCCTGTCCAGATTGTTTTACATTCTCATTGATGATCGTAACCGTACCTAGCATGTAATCCACAGTATAGTCTACTCCTTCAGAAAGCTGTACTCCATTCGCAGAAACTTTTACAGATCCCTGAGGTACATTTACTGCTCCAAGGGAAATACCTTGTCCCTGAACACCTTTGTAACGGCCTTCCATGGTATAACGCTGAGGAACCGGAGTTTGCCCAGCGGTAGGTTTTATTTGGTCATACAGGTCGTGGAAAACATATTGAGGATCATTAGTACCTAATACCTGCTGCATATAGTCTCCGAAAGGCTGCACTTTGGTAAAGATAATCCTACCGGTTTCCGGTCTGATGGTAACTCCAGGCACAAAATCGAAAATACCATCTCCTTTAGTTCCATCTTTATTATTTTGGATATCACCATTCATATTCAGACGATCCCAGTTTAGTAATTTCAATAAGTTCAGATCTTTAACAGAGGTATCTGGAAGATAGTTTACTTTACCTCCTGTTTTCTGGTCTCTGTAGTATACGTTAAGAATAAATCCATCAGGAGAAACCTGTCCTGCATCTAAAGAGTAAACGTTCTTCATCATTAGTTTCCACATTGGAGAAGATACATCTACACTATTGTTTACCTTTAATACTTTAGTAATCAATACCGGGCTTTCTTCTGAGAACTCCCCTACTTTGTATACTTTACTGCTTCCACTTACCGTATATGAATAGGATACCGCAAGAAGCTGCTGATCATTAAGCTTTTGGTTCAATGAAATATATCCTAATTGTGGCTGGAAGGTAAATTCGTTAGCATTCAGTTTTCTTGCTTTGCTATTAAAGATAAAATGCTCACCATTTACATAAGGCTGTGAACTTCCAAATACCTGTCCCTGGTAAACTCCATTATAATCTTTACCAGCTTCTCTTGTCCCAGCTTTTGCCGAAATATCATTATATAAATTATTCACTGAGTTATCCGGCATTGCTCCTCCTATTCCATCTTCTCCAAGGTCTCTGATCCCGATAATTCCCTTCTGATAAGCTAAGTTACTGTTCCCCTGATCCAATACCCAAACCTCTAATCTGGTGATATTAATCGTTGAATTGATCTGTGGATAGTTAGTTAAAGCATTATCATATTTATTTAAAAAGTAATGCCCTAAAAAGTAGTGCTGGTTCTCTTCATAGTCAGTGGCATTGACTTTAAAGTTATTCATTACTCCACCTCCTTGTACTACAATATTTCTGGCTTCACCCTGCTGTTGGGATAGAACAACCGTTCCGAAGGTTTTCCCTAACTGGAATTCTGTTTTTACCCCGAACAATGATTGTGAACCACGGATCAAACTTGTGGAAAGCGGCATATTGACGTTACCGAATTCAACTCTTTTAATAATTTTATCTTCACCGCCTTCATTAGGTTTATCCACATTTCCAAGCCCTTTCTGCTGAAGATCTTTCCAGCTTCCTTTTGCCTGCCACACGAGGTTCATCCTGTTTTCAAAGGCAAAACCGCTCTGAGTATCATAATTGGCTTTCAACTGAAGGTTTTCTCCTACTTTCCCTAATAATCCGAGCTGAATTCTCTGATCTATATCAAAAGTAAAGCTGGTCCTGTTCTGTGGGAGGATCAGCGGGTTATCTATTTTCTGGTAAAGTCCTGCGAAATCAATGGATGCGTATCCGGAAGGAATGATCTCAATTTTATTTCCCCCGAACAGGGTTTCAAATAATTTGTTGTTGATCATTACTGAAGGAATAAGTCCCCTTTTTCTGGCATCACTTTTGTCTCTTCTAAAGAGGAGATTATATTTTTCCGATTTTTCCTTATAGTATGCCCTAGTCTGTATAGCGAGTACATATTCTTTATACTCTTCCGGAGACATGGGAGTAGGAGGACCGGTAATGGTATTTCCAATTTTGGGATATACATAGTACATCCCAGTTTTTATATCGAAATAGGCCTCATACCTCGTGGGGTCTGCTATCTCGTATTGTTTTCGTATAATCGTTGTGTCTTTAGTCTGCTGTGCGAGGGCACTTACAGATATAAACAGGAACGATAGGAACAAAAATATTTTAAAATGCTTATTATTCGCCACCAAATGTTAAATGTTTTTTAAAATTTGTTTTACCAGTTCTTCAACCGAGAGGTCCGGATTTTGTTTTAAAATTCTATCCGCCATCTTCTCACTTGTTCGTTTAGGAATTCCTAAAACTTCTAATGCAGATAACGCTTCTTCCTTGATTTTATTATTCACCATCGACGAAATATTCTCCGCTGGACCACTGAATTTCTGTACTTTATCTTTAAGATCTACTATAATTCTTTCTGCTGTTTTAGCTCCGATTCCTTTGGCTTTCTGAATCAGTGCACTGTTTCCTGAAAGTATTCCGGAAGCAATCTCATCAAGGCTTAATGTAGATAACAGAATAAGTGCAGAAACAGCTCCTACTCCATTAACGCTTATTAACAAATTGAACATTTCTTTTTCCGAACGAGTGTTAAAGCCGAACAAAAGATGAGCATCTTCACGGATGATCTGCTGAATAAATAAAACAGTTTGCTGATTTAAAGTAAGTGTTTGTGAGGTCATTAAGCTGATCCCCACATAGTATCCAACGCCTTGTACATTGATTACTGTATAGGTAGGTGTAAGTTCTTGAACAGTACCTTGTAAAGAAAATATCATTATTAATTTTTGAAACTCCCCAAATATAAAAATTTAAGCTCCAAATACCGCAATAAAGGTGAAAATAAATTGTTTTTAACGACTATGGATATTTAATCGCTTCTGATAATTCTATCGGATTATTGTTTTTTTTCAGGGAAGTTTGTACATTTTTTGTCATTTCCCTAAAATTGGGTTCTATCTCATTTCCCTTTTCATCCTTAAATTTTGCTTTTACATTTCCAGAGGTCATCTCACGAAACGGATCATTATAATAGTCCAGCATTACCTTTTTAAGATTATTCTTTGAAACATTTATTAGCTTAAAGCCCAAACTCTCAAAACGCATTTTGTGAAAGTCTTTTTTCAACCCCGAAAAGGAGAATTTATAGGAATGGCTTTTATCTTCCATCTCTACAATCAGGCCAGGTAATCCTTTGAAGACATAGGGGCCTTCCTGCAATGGAATATCCTGTGTAAACCAGGCTTCCCAATTTCTTCCTTTATAATTTAATGTTGCTTTCTGGCAGTTATAACCATATTTTTTAGCAACCTCTTTTTCTATTTTCCAATCCAATTGTACAGGTTCTGTCAGTTTATATACATCGGCTGACATATAGTGATACTTTGAGATTCTATTCTGCTTATCTCTTACTGTATCAAACGCATAGTCTCCCACTGCAAAACCATAGAAGCCAATACTTCTCAGAGAATCTACCTGATATTGTTTCTCCGTACAAAATCTGGATTCTCCATCCTGGACGAGGAGCACCATTTTTTTGGATATTATTTCAGAACTTAATGAGTCTTGTTTATAAATAATATTATAGTCTATTCTCATATTCTGGGAATAGAGACTTTGAACTAATGAGAAGAATATGATGGTGATTAATAGTTTATATTTCATGATCTGTTATTTTCTATGATTCCTTCTATATGATAATATAGATCTTCTTTTTCAAATTCGTTTGGATACACCTGCCCATTGATAAAGATTGAAGGGGTTGAAATAATTTCATTTCGGAAAAACCAATCGTTCAATGAATTAAAAACTTCAACATTTTCCTTCTTATCATATCTGGAGTCCATCTTCCAAGTATCCAAATTTCTATTTTCAAACCAAAAGGTCAATGCTTTTATAAATTCTTTATCACCCTGATATAAAAAAATATTATGAAGTTTATACAAAAAGATATCTTTTTCTTCTACAGATTGTTTTTTAAAAAAAATATTTATCTTGACCTCATCCTCATAAGCCAAAAGTATCTTATTGACTATCTCGCACATTTCCTCACACATTTTGCAATAAAGACTTGTGAATATAGTTAATTCCAGGCAGCTGTCTTTATTCCCCAAAGTAATCATCGGTTCAGGCAATATTTTTTTTTCCTGTTTATTCAGTGTATTAATAAAAACATCATAAGTTCTGGCAATTCTATTTTTTATTATAAGCTGGTTTTTAATGTTTTCATTATCTTTTAAATAATTTTTGATTTGTGACCACAAAATAAAAATTATGATATAAATAATCCCATATATAACCAGAGAAATAAGGAAATTCAAACTCATCATATCCATAAAATAAATGTTTGCAAAAGCAGAATAAGAATAATTCCAATGCAGAGCGGACAGACTTTTCTGATTTTGAATAATTGGTAATACAGAGAATATCCCATTACAGGTACAACAACAATTAGTAGAGATTTTTGTATAGACGCAAAGGTTTCATTATGCTGAAATAAAAGACTAAGCACATTTGTTAAAAAATAAACAAGACTATAGTCTCCGAAGTTTGAAATAAACCCTCCATTTTTATGATCTTCAGAAAATGAACAGTCTGTATAGTTTCCGGAACACACTTTATTTATTACAGGACTTTCTATTCCAACTATTTTTCTGAGGGATAGAATAGACAAAATAAGACCACATAGGGATAAAAATAAATAGGTGAATGAAGAAATGCTCATTTGAAAATAGGCATATATTAGCAAAATTAGCATAAGACTTGCCAGTAAAAGAGCATTATGTGTATCGCTTTTTTTCTTTCTAACAACAGACTGGGTCTCATCAATAAGGATAACAATATTATTCCATTTCAATAAAAAGTCTTTTTCGCTCAGCTTATACCTTCCATTAATCTGGTAGCTCTTGCTGCTGCTTACTTTCTCGATAAAAGCAAGTTCCTGTTCATTATCTTTAAGTTCCAAAAAGGCCAGGAAGTCATCAGGAAGCTCATCTATTTCAGAGTCATCTATCTCCAATGCATAATTAGGGATGTTATTAATATGCAGAGCGCTCGCAATAGACAAGAGGCTCGGAAAGGAAGGATGAGAATTAACCTGGAATGAAAATTTTTTACTTTCCAAATGAATACCCTTTTTTTCAAGATATTTTAGGATATTGGTTATACTTTCAACCATATATTATATTGAGTTTATTGAAAGGTGACCGATTTTACATCCCATAAATTACTGTTGAGATCAAAAAAAAGATTATTAACCTCTCTATGAAATTTTTTATTCTGTGGATCTTTCTCATCTGGATTATTAAGATTAACAAATCTTATCACTCCACCATTACATTCCCTGTAAATATCTACTACATTAAACCTACCCGAATCATAGGTATATAAAACACCATTTCCCAAATCAATCTCAGGTGTTTTGCTATCATTTTTTTTTATCTCATTCAGGGATACTCCTTCATAATAAAACCCTAGCAGGTTATTATAAATACTCATATTAGTATACATGAAAAGAAATTGTTCACTGAAAGTCTTCCTAACTTTTCCCTTAAGAATATCATTCACGTTTTGTGTTGAGAAGAAAATATATTTTTTATTGATGGTATTGAATTGATAGTCCGAAAAGGTAATGAACGGTAGGGTTTCATTAGAAAATTTCAAATTATGGATACTATTCCCATCTTCATTATATACTGCAGGACTATGTTTCAGGTAATAATAATTTTTACAGCTTTGCATCATAAAGCTAAAAAAAAATAATATCCCCAAGGTTATCAGTTTTTTATTCATTATTTTAATTTAATTCCGCAGTAAATGGGTCATAATTACATGTAACTGTAAAACCAGTTTCATTTTTAAAAGGAACCTGAACTACCGTACAGCATAATCTGAATTCACAAACATTGCATGGTGTAATATCCTCCTTTTTGATATTCCAAACATTGGCGAGCTTTTGAAAGGTATCTGTTTTTATTTCTTCAGCTGAATCTGTAATATTACCATAACTTATTGTATCCACCATATTAAATTTTATAGCTCCATGTTCATCTACAAATATGGTTTTATACAATGAGAGATTATAATTTCTTGCAATATTATATGCCGTCATATTAACATCAATAGTATTAATATTAAATTTTGGCAAAAAAATCTTTGCATCATTCACTTTGATAAAAACACTGGTTACTTCATTATTAGCCATCACTTTCTCCTTAGGCGCATTAAAGATATATAAAGTTTTTAACCGGTTATTATTATATAATTTTTTATCAACTCTCTGATAAGGAATAGAAAAAGAGATATTTGTCACTCTGGAATACTCTAATAACTTCAAAACATCATGTATATCCTTCATGCTGTCTTTATAAGTGATATGAACATGCAGCCTTTTCACTCCCAATTCATTGATATTCCCAATAACCCTTTCTAAATGATTTTTGATAAAATCGGATAAGGTTATCGTTACAAACTGTATTGTAGAAGTATCCTCATTAATACTGTTGTCCGACAGTTCAGGAAAAAAAGCGGTGTGGGAATAAAAAATAAATTCATTTTTTTCCAAGAAATCAAGATATTCTATGGCTATAGCATCTGATCCATAGTCCTGAAGAACTGAAGCAAGTTTCTTATTTTTTATATCATCCAAAAAATCAATCATTGTATTGGGGACAAATTCAATATCTTCTCTCTGAAGATCATAGATCGCACCTCTTTCATGGCCTTTAATAGGAATGCAACATGAAAATACATGAATGTATTTGTCTTTATTATTCTGTAGATATGTTAATTCCATCTTTATATATTCTTAAGCAATAGATTTCCGACTGGTGCATATTTGTTTTTACCAGCCTAAATGGGCGGTCTCTTTTAATTTTACTTACATCCATAGGAGTTGTATGGGAAAAGATAACAGGTAGCAGCTCTTTCTTTTTTTCATATCCCATTTCTTTTAATAATGTTTTTTTCATGTATTCATTTTTTTTAAACAGCACGCCACTTCGTAATGAAGATTATAATTACATGGTAAAGATGTCATCCTGAATTGGCCTGAAGGGTTTATTTCCAGAAAATAATACTCACCATCCTTTCCTTTCATAATATCCAGCGAGCCGGTATCAAGTCCGAGGTCTTTCATCAGCATGCAAATTTTTTCATCAATTTCTGGAGGCAGTGTATAAGGGATCATCCTATTCGGTTTGCTGTAATTATAATTCCTATAATCAACCCCGGTCTGAGTATCTTTTTGGGAAAAAATAGCCATAGGATAATTTACGCCATTCAAATGAAAAATACGGAGTTCATACTCTTTGTCTATTTTTTCCTGAAATAAGCTTGGAAAAAAGTGACTATAGCGGGCCATTGTCTGAGGGTTAGCTTCTTTTGTTAAAAAAAAGAAGATTTTATCCTTAACATTTATAACAGTACCATCTTTTATGGACTTGGTAATATATGATTCATTAAGATCTAACGCATCAACAGTATTGGTTATGGTTGTTTTGGGAATGGTAAGCCCTATCTTTTGAGAGGCTATAAGGGTACTGATTTTATTGATCTTTCTGATATTCATATAATGATTGAGCCATTTCTTACTTTTCAGAAAGTCAAAAAAGAGATCTAACGCAGCCGTATATTCTAATTTTAAATATTCTAACATTTCAATATTTGTTTCTCCTTCAAAGTTTTGTTTGAACTTATCAAAAAAACCAAATTTTCTAAACCACACACACTTAATCTCTGATAAGTCTATCTTTCCAAAAAAAACACTTTCTACAAAAAGTTTAGGTTCTGGTGATAGCTCATAGTGCATTTTTATATTTCCATTAAATAAATCCAAATCATTTATTCTTAAGCTCTTTTCACCCAGAATAGCCAAATGCTCCATTACAATATTAGTATCGTCATCATTTGGTGTTGATAAAATTAGAATCATACTTTTAATTACTAGATAATAGATAAAGGAAGACTCTTTATAATATAAAGAGTCTTCAGTTTTTTAATCAGAGAGAATATTAGTCACATCCGTCATTTTTACCTCCTCCACTTTTAATGATTGTAAGAGTTTCTAGTACATGTGGATCATTGTCTGTTCCTGTTCCTCCGCAAGGACCAGCTAAACCGAAATCTGCTGATATTGATTTTTTTCCAGCCATTACACTCTTCATGTTGCCTAATTTTTTACCCTTAAGGTTTTCTAATTTTTTCATAGGTTAAGTTTTTAATTTTTTGTCACTATTGACATCAGTGAAGATACAAACAAAAAAATCACCCAATAAAGAAATAGTATGCATTTTTCCTGCAATTTCCTTGCAAATAATTTACAAATTATGCACATTTGTAGAAACAGTAAGCAATGAAAACACAAGAAAAATTAAAGAACCTGAGAAGACAAAAGGGTTTGTCTCAATTACAAATGGGGAAAATCATAGGTACAGATGCCTCAAATTATTCCAGAAAAGAAAGAGGTGAAGTTAAAATTTATGATGATGAATGGGAAAAACTGGCAAAAGCGCTCGAGGTATCCTTAGAAAGTATTAAAACGAATGGTATAAAATATCCACCTCAATCTGAAAATAACTTACATACAAGCAATATTACCTATTCAAAAATTCCGGATTTTATTTTGGAAACTCAAAAAAAATATATTGAAAACTTAGAAAGAGAGAACAAAAAACTTTTAGAAGAAAATAATAAGTTAAAAAAACTCTGAAATGTAGGTTCAACAAAAAAAGCATCTTTTACAAGATGCTTTTTTAAATATATACAGTAAATAAATTATTTTTTCTCTCTTCTCTGCGCGTCAAGAACAGCAATGGTGGCAAGGTTTACGATCTCGTCTACGCTTGAACGCATCTGAAGAACGTGTACTGGCTGCTTTAATCCCATCAGGATAGGCCCGATTACTTGTGCTACTTTCATTCCTCTTAGAATTTTATAAGAAAGATTTGCACTTTCAAGATTCGGGAAGATGAACGTATTTGCAGGAGTTGTTCCCAGCTTTGAGAAAGGATAATCACTTAAATGGTCTGCATTCATAGCGAAATCTGGTTGAATTTCACCATCAACGATCATCTTAGGATATTTCTCATGAAGGATGCTTACTGCTTTTGCTACTTTTTTAGATGTTTCAGAAATGGCAGCAAAGTTTTCAAATCCAAGCATGGCAATTCTAGGCTCAATAGCAAAAGATTTCACTGTAAATTCTGCCATTTTAGCAATATTTACAAGATCTTCAGAGGTAGGGTTCTGGTTAATAGATGTATCTGCAAAGAAAATAGGTTTCTTTTCAGACAGAATCATCATCATAGCAGCAACTTTATCTACTCCTTTGTCTTTTTCAATAACTTCTAGAACAGGGCGCAATACAGAAGTATAGTTTTTAGAGAACCCTACGATAAGACCATCGGTATCTCCATGCTTCAGCATTAAAGGACCAAAGTAGTCTCTCTGGCGAACATATCTCTTCGCTTTGTACTCGTTCATCCCTTTTCTCTGACGAAGCTTCCAAAGTGTTTCTCTATATTTTTTTCTGTTTTCTTTCTGATCATCATCACTTGGATCAATGATTGGAATATCCAGGTTGATCCCGTAACGTTCCATTTGTTCCTTGATGTATTTTTTATCCCCTAAAAGGCTTGGGTAAGCAATTCCTTCTTCGTAAAGGATCTGAGCTGCTTTCAATACATTGTATTCCTCAGCATTTCCAAGGGTAATTCTCTTCGGATTGGATTTTGCACGGCTCTGCATCATTCTTACCAATCTTTCATCTCTCCCCATTCTGTCCAATAACTGGTGCTCATATTCTTCAAAATCAGTAATCGATTTTCTTGCCACTCCACTTTCCATAGCAGCTTTCGCAACAGCACTTGATACTTTTGTAATCAATCTGTTGTCAAATGGCTTTGGAATGAAATATTCTCTTCCGAACTGCAGGTTCTGAACATTATAAGCCAGAATTACTGCTTCAGGCACAGCCTCTTTTGCCAAATCAGCGATAGCATGTACAGCTGCAAGCTTCATTTCTTCGTTAATACCTGTAGCCTGTACATCTAATGCACCACGGAAAATATAAGGGAAACCTAATACATTGTTTACCTGGTTAGGAAAATCACTTCTTCCTGTTGCCATGATAACATCTTTACGGGTTGCAAGTGCCAGGTCATAAGCAATTTCAGGATCCGGATTTGCTAAGGCAAATACAATAGGATTCTCATTCATGCTTAACAACATTTCAGGAGTCATCACATTTCCTTTGGATAACCCTACAAAAACATCAGATCCTTTTACAGCATCTTCTAATGTTTCAATATCTGTTTGAGCAATGAAATCTAATTTTTCAGGAGTAAGATTTTCTCTTTTATGATTGATAACTCCTTTACTGTCACACATCAGGACATTCTCTTTTTTAAGTCCTAATGAAATATAAAGTTTAGTACAAGCAATGGCAGCTGCTCCGGCTCCATTTACTACCATTTTTACTTTATCAATATCTTTATTAGCAATCTGCAATGAATTGATTAATGCAGCTGCAGAAATAATTGCTGTTCCATGCTGATCATCATGCATCAAAGGAATATTCAATTCCTCTTTCAGTCTTTGTTCTATATAAAAGGCTTCAGGAGCTTTGATATCTTCCAGATTGATTCCTCCGAATGTAGGAGCAATTCCTTTTACGATTTCAATGAATTTATCAGGATCTTTTTCATCAATTTCAATATCAAAAACGTTGATATCAGCAAAAATTTTGAACAAAAGTCCTTTCCCTTCCATTACCGGTTTTGATGCTTCGGCACCAATATCACCTAATCCAAGTACAGCTGTACCATTGGAAATTACCGCTACAAGGTTTCCTTTTCCCGTATAATCATATACTGTTTCAGGCTTGTCGTGGATTTCCATACAAGGAACTGCTACTCCGGGAGAATAGGCCAATGATAAATCTCTTTGAGAAGAGTGTGGCTTGGATGGTATAACTTCGATTTTCCCTTTGGGTTCTGCTTTATGGTAATCTAACGCGGCCTGACTAAAATTCTTTTCGTCGCGATTGTTGTTACTTGACATACGTTTTATTTTTTGTTAGAGTATATATTTAATGTGGTAATCTACTAAGCTTTCAATTGGTTTCTGTACTACATGTCCCACATTTAAATTAAGTTCTTCGGCTACAGAGCGTAAAATATTTTCATAATAATAAGCTATGGAGCCAATAAAGTTGATTTCAGCATCATTGGCCTCCTGATAAGGTATGACCTGATATTCGAAGAAGCTTTTCATTTCTTCGAAAACCATGTTTACAAAGTAAGGATGATCCTTTCTTTCAACAACAAATTTATTGAAATCAGCCAAATAAGCATTTGGTCTTGGAGCGTGATACATATGTTTCAATGCATCTTCTATAGTAAGTTTATAATCTGTCTCAAATTCCGCGTGAAGATCTGCAGGTAGTTTTTTCATAAAATATCTGCGTACCAATTGTTTTCCGATTGCACTTCCGCTTCCCTCGTCTCCCATTAGGAAACCCAGAGATGGCAGTTCAATCTTCACATCTTTACCATCAAAATAACATGAGTTTGATCCTGTGCCTAAGATGCACACAATCGCAGGTTTTCCTTTATAGGCAGCATAAGCAGCGGCCATCAAGTCTTCTTTTACAATGACTTCAGCTTTGTCAAACACTTTTCTAAGTTCAGTCTCTATAGTTTGGCGGTTTTTTTCCACTCCACATCCTGAGCCATAAAAAAAGACTTTGGTGATTGAATTTTTTACTGATATCAGGTTGCTGTTCTTCTGTATTTCAGGAGCGATAAGTTCTCTGTTGATGAAATTCGGATTGAAACCGATGGTTTCGGTTTTCAGAAAAACCTTTTTAAAGTCATCGAGTATTACCCAATCCGATTTAGTAGAACCACTATCTACAATAGCAACCATAGTTTAGATTTTAATTTAAGGATGCTAAATTATGAATTTATCTTCAATTAGCATTTAAAACAACCTGGAAGCTGTCTAAAATCATTAATGTTTAATCTTAGTTTTTTTTTCATTGAATTGTAGAAGCCAGTCTTCAATTTCATCTTCCAGATAAGATGTCTGCAACACCATAGCATTGATAAAATCATCAGGCACAGGTTCATCATTCGAGTTTTCAAGATTCCAAAGCTCATTGGACATATTTTCATATTCAGAATACACTCGTTTGAAGCGGGAGTTTTCTTTTTCCAGTGCTTCAATATTTTTCTGTTGAAGCTGGAATTTTCTGTATTTGTTTTGACTTTTCATACAAATATTATTAACAATTGGTCATAAAAACTTAGAGTAGTATGCTTTCAGCTGGGCATTACAAGATAGGAAAAACCATTATCACAAGGATTTGAAAATGAATTTATTATCAGGTTAAAGTAACATCATTCCGCTTATTAAAATTAGAAATAATTTTTATTTAAAAAAATATTTTAACAACTTTTTTCAGTGTTTAACATATAGTTATAAATTTGCATATTCATATTGTAAAGTATCCTGATTTGAAATAATTGAAAACCATTATGAATACATAGGACTGCAGGGATCATTGATCGTTTTACTTATAAAACATTCTAGCATCCAATACAATATAAGATATATTTTCAGCTTTTATATAAATTAAATGAAAGAAATACTCATACGCCAGAAGCAGGTTTTGTTCTTCATTATTGCCGGAGGACTAAGCGCCATTGTTGAGATTGGCAGCTTCAAAATATTCAGTACTTACCTGCCTCATTTCTTTGCAAAAGAAATAAACTTTCATGGTGTACATTATCCTTTAAGCAACATCCTCTCTACCAGCTGCGGGATTATCAGCAACTATTTTCTGAGCATATGGTTTGTTTTTGAAAGAGGAAAACATTCCAAGAAAAAGGAGTTCGCTTATTTTATGGTGGTTTCTTTTATCTCCACTTTATTCAGTCTTGGCTTCTTTCAGATATTCTACAGTTTTATATTTAAGGATAATATCAATTTAATTTTTTATACCTTGAGTCCGGAAATGATCAGTAAGATTGCAGCAATCCTATTGGTTTCCATTCTTAATTATTCGGTAAAAAAGAAAGTAATTTTTAACGGTTAAACTGTGGCAAAAATTTTAAATTATCTCTGGAGGTTCTGGCTTTTGTTATTGGCGTTTGTTCTAACAATCATTCTTGGGATCCCCGTTTATATTTTATCTTTTAGTAAGAAGCATTATAAATATGCCTATAAATTTGTCCGTTTATGGTGTTTCGGCATGTTTTACGGTATGGGCTTCCGATATGATCTCATTAAACTCTCTGAGCAAGACAAAGACAGAAACAAAGAATATGTTTTCATCTCGAATCACACTTCGATTATGGATATCATGCTGACCTGTATTCTTTTTCCACATCATCCCATTTGTTTTGTTGGGAAGAAGGAGCTTGTTAAGATTCCTATTTTTGGGACCATTTATCAAAGGATTTGTGTAATGGTAGACAGAGCAAGTGCCAAAAGCCGTGCAGATGTTTATCGCAGATGTGCTGAAAAAATGGAGGAAGGAAACAGTATTGCTATTTTCCCGGAAGGTGGTGTACCGGATGACACTTCCATTATTCTGGATGACTTTAAAGATGGAGCGTTTATGCTATCCTCAAAACATAATTCTCCTATCGCTGTTTATACCTTTATCGGGCTTAAGAAAATGTTTCCTTTTGATAACTCTAAAGGCTACCCCGGAAGAGTAAAAGTTTATTTCAATGGAATTATAGAACCTACTGATTCTCCAAAAGACTTAAAAGCAGAGGCTTATCAAGTAATTAAAAAAACCTTGATAGAGCACTCTATTTAAAAGAATTAGTTATATTTGTTTGCGAAATTTTCAATAAAATATGTCAAAAACCAACCAGCCGACTAATTACCCGGCACTGTACACACTTGTACTTGTATTTTTTTTCTGGGGGTTTATTGCTGCCGGCAATAGTATTTTCATCCCTTTTTGTAAAAACTATTTTTCTCTCGACCAATTTCAGTCCCAGTTAATAGATTTTGCTTTTTATACTGCTTATTTCCTGGGAGCATTATTGCTTTTCATATTCAGTACTATAAAAGGAATTGACATTATCGGAAAATGGGGGTATAAAAAGAGTATTGTCTACGGATTACTCCTCTCTGCCCTTGGTGCTGCCATCATGATTATTGCGGTTAAAAGCAATGTATATTATGGTATGCTTATCGGGCTTTTTGTGGTAGCATTAGGTTTCTCAATTCAGCAGACTGCTGCGAACCCTTTTGCTGTATTGCTTGGAGACCCTAAAACCGGAGCCAGCAGACAGAACCTCGCGGGTGGAATCAACTCTTTTGGAACCTCTATTGGGCCCATTATTGTTGGTTTAGCACTCTTCGGTACTACGGCAACAGTAGATGATGATCAGATCAAACATTTGGCACTTGATAAGGTGATCTTACTTTATACAGCAGTGGGAGCTCTTTTTCTGATTGCTGCAGGAATCTTTTACTTTTCAAAGAAACTTCCTGACGGGATTTCTACTGAACCTATGGAAAAAGCAGGTAAAGCAAGAAAAACATTGATCGCAATGACAGTTCTTGTTATTCTTTTCTTTATTCCGGTATTCAGCAGCTACAATTCTGACGAAGCTAAAAGTATTGAAACTTTAGGCAATGAAATTACCGTATTAGATAAAACTCTTGAAAAAGAAACTGATGCTGTGAAAATTACAGAGATTAAACAGCATATTACAGATAAAAAGGCAGAACTGGAAACCATTAAGCATCCATTAGAAAAGAAAAGAATGATGTACCTGGGAGGTGCACTGCTTGTTGTTATCATTTCTCTTGTATTTGCCAACTCCAGCGCGAAGAAAAATGCTGAAGGCTGGGGTGCTATGAAATACCCACAGCTTGTATTGGGAATGATTGCTATTCTCGCTTATGTAGGAGTGGAAGTTGCCATAGGAAGTAATCTGGGAGAACTTTTAAGTATGCCTGAATTCGGAGGACATCAGTCTTCGGACCTGGCGCCTTATATTTCCATGTATTGGGGAAGCTTAATGATTGGAAGATGGACAGGTGCTATTGCTGTTTTTAACCTGAATAAGCAACAACAGACCATCGCTACTATAGTTGTTCCATTTATAGCTTTTTCTGTGATTATCGGAATCAATACGATTGCTCAAAAAGATATGTCTCACCTTTACTTTTATGCAATCTGCGTAGCTATCCAGGTTATTCTATTCCTGATCAGTAAAAATAAACCTGCGGTAACATTGATTATTTTCGGATTATTTGGAACTGCTGCTATGATTACAGGATTATTGACAACAGGAAATGTTGCGATCTATGCATTCCTTTCCGGAGGTCTTGCCTGCAGTATCATGTGGCCATCTATTTTCACTCTGGCCATTACCGGTTTAGGAAAATATACTGCTCAAGGATCCGCATTCCTTGTGATGATGATCCTCGGAGGAGGTATTATTCCACCACTTCAGGGTAAGCTTTCTGATATTATCGGAATCCACAGTTCATATGTAATTCCTGTTCTGTGCTTCGTGTACATTACTTTATTTGCTTATCTGGCTAAAAAATCTTTATTTAGACAAGGTATTAACGTTGATGTTTTAGAATCTGAAGGTGCACACTAAAAATAGACTACATATATATAAGAAGAAAAGGTTTTGGGCAGGTGTATTACTTGCCCAATTTCTTTTGTTTTATGGTTTCTCGAAATCTTCATTGATGATTGCTTTTTTTGATAAGTTCTTTGAATTCCAGAAAAAACTTCATCAAACGGCCTTTAGCTGGCTTTCTTTCTCAGTGGGAGATATCATCTATATCCTATTGGGAATTCTTCTTTTATATAGCCTTATTAGCTTATTGAAGAAGAATAGCAGAAGTACTTCCCTATTAAGAATTCTTATTATTGGAAATATCTTTTACTTTATCTATCAGATTTTCTGGGGAATGCTGTATTTCCAAACTCCGATCATTAAAAAGCTTTCTAGTCAGGATACACCTGAAATCAATAAAGCTAAAAGATTAGCAATACAGTATCTGGAAAAATGCAAGATCACCCGTGCACAGGTACACGAGGACCACAATGGCATTTTCGTGGTTGTTAACCTAAAGGCTGTACAAAAGGAAATCATGTTCCAACAGACTCAGCTGCCACACTATATTTCGGATAAAAAGGCGACTCAGATTCTTGCTATTAAACCCAGCTTATTTAGAAAAGTAATGGACTTTACCGGAATATTGGGATATTACAATCCATTTACAGCAGAAGCACAGTATAACGCTGAATTACCACATACTTTCATCCCCTTTACAACTGCTCATGAAAGCTCTCACCAGCTTGGCTTTGCCAGGGAACAGGAAGCTAATTTTATAGGGTATCTGATGGGAGTTCATTCCAACAATCCGGACTTAAAATACAGCAGTGAATATTTTACTTTAAAAAGCCTTTTAAGGTTTATTGTTGAAGAAGATCCTGAGTTTGTAAAATCAGTGATCCAAAACTACTCTCCGGGAATGAAAAGAGACCGTTCTTATGAAAAAAGTTTCATATTCAAGCATCAAGGCTGGCTTGATGACTTCTTTGGATTCACTAACAACTTGTTCCTGAAGAGCAACCAACAAGAAGGTTCAGTGACCTACTCTTACTTTATAGACCTCCTTCTCAACTATGAAAAATAGACATAAAAAAAGAATCGTATCAGGCGATACGATTCTAAAAACACAAATGATGAAAAAAAATTTATTACCTTGACTTGTTCCCTCATTCAAGGCGATGTAAAAGTACGACATATTTTATAAATACAAAAACATTTCTTTCCTTTTTTCAAACTTTATGAAAACTTTATGATTTTTTAAGTTTTTTTGAGTTCGACACTAATTAATACCAATCACAGTCAAGCCTCGCATATACTATTAAAATAATAAACAAATTATAGTTAATTTAAGAAAATCATACAAATTAAAACAGTTGTTTGAATTTTAAATATTCCATTTATCCAGTATTTTCAATGAGTTAAAAATTAGAGTTATTCTCGTCATTTTTAAAAATATCTCTACAATTTAATCTTTACAATTTGATCAATTTTCAAAGCATTTTTTATAGGAATTATTATACTATTTAGTTAGAAATAATGATTCAGATATCGCATTCCCCTCCATATTATATGCAATAAATATTACCTATATTATACCGTTCTGCTGCTTTTAAAAACAAGAGTTTTATAGTACCTGAACAAATAATCATAGATAATCATTTCAAACACTCGTTGATTCGAAACAAACATTCTATTGATATGCATATGAAATATACTTTGGAAAAAACCTTGTAAAGGAGCTGAATAATATTTTTCAATATCTTTCAATGTTTCTTGAGTGTCATGGATATTTGTAGTAATGTACTGTCGAAAAAAATCGTACTCAGCAGAATCTACAAATTCAGAATAATTGGGAATGAACATCCTGTATTTTTTATCAAGAGCACTGTTTAGCTTTTTGTCTGCGTTGAATTCTTGTTTAAAAGCAATATCAAATTCTTTGATCCAACTTAATTTTTCCCGAATAGACAATCCAATACATTCTAATATCTTATCAATATAATAAATACACACCATAATTTTTTCTTCATCATCAAAATGAAGATACTCATAGAGTAGACTTTCGCTGCTTTTCCAAAATAAAATCTCAGCTTTTTCCATCGTAGCTTCTCCATACCTTTCAATTTCCCGCTGATAAACATCTATTATAAATTCTGATATTTCACCGGAATCCCTGTATTCCTCCAGGTAAACATTTACTAATGAAAGAACCTTACTAAAAAGATTAGGATCCGAAAGCTCAAAACGGAGCCGAAGATGAATCCTTGGATCGTTATAACGGATAAAAAACCATTTTTTTATTAAGCTTTCCTCTTGAAGTTCCTGTAGTAAAGGTATTATAGCTTCCTCTAAAATAATATCAGCTGTTTTTACTCCTGTGTAAATCTTGATATACAACCACTCGCTGCCCGGAACTAACTTTCTTTTCATCAAAATTTATTTTAATTGATACATAGGAAAAACAAATTCATGTCTAAAATCTTCATTCTCATTAAACAAAAATTCTTCTACCATGATTGCTTTTTTCTTTTTAACGGTCTGAATAAACATTATAGCCATATCATAATTTTCAAGGTTCAGCGGTAAAGTATTATCTGCTTGTATCCATTGTATCCATGCAGGAATTTTTCTTTTAATTCTCCAATTTTTCAATTCTGATAAAAACTCATTTTTATCTATCATTACCTGCTCCAAAAAAATAACATCTTTATCAAAGATCTTCCAGCAAGCTTTTGAAAGGATTATATTTTTATATTCTACTCTTGGGAGAAACCTGTAAATATCCTTCAATCCCCCCCAGTCAAAACGTAAACTATTTCTTATTTCATGAGAATAAAGATCAGAAAGAAAATGATACATCGGTAAAGTATTATAAAAGTAGTTGTGAGCATTTGTCAAATAAGGTCTTATTTCTTGATTGAGTCTTTTAGACCGTAAAACAATTCTATTATTTTTCAATGAAATATAAAGGTCATCTACAGCTATTTGATTTTCATCCGGCAAAACAGATTTTGCCATGTAAGGGATTTCGTATTGTCTTATAGTAGGCCTTCTAATCACATTTCCTATCCTTGCTTCGGGTAAATGAATTACTTCTGCTAAAATACAGTCAGGATTCAGAGCCTCTTCTTTCTGTGCAATAGTTCTGGTGAGTTTATGTATCCCAGATTTTTCAGAACAAAATCGCCCTAATAAATTGGCTGCACTACTTGCAGTACTCCCATTTAAGAATAGTTTTTCTGTATTTCCTTCTGAAATAATTTCTGTCAAAAAAGAAATTGTATCGGGCAGGTCGTCCCATTTTTCGTTTACGCCTTCAAAATCATCATCCAATAACTCTATCTTATATTGACTCTCTAATAAGGCATCCTGTAGTTTCTCATTAAGGATCTTTTGAACCGGATTAAGTTCAATATTTAGATTTTTATTTATTTCAGATTTTGAAAACTCCAAGTCGTCCAAATAAGGATGAATGCCTTTTAAAGAGGTATCTTGTTTATAACCAAGACCAATCTCAGAATCAAGAATATACTGTAATGAAATTTCTTGTCCTTGAAATCGGTCGGCAAAGGCTTTTTTGAATTTCTCTAAACGGATATCTTTTTGGGTTAAAGATATTTTATTTAAAAAGCTAAAGGCTGTTTTAAGTTCTTTTTTCCAAAAGGATGATAAGATTAATTTATCTTTAGAATATAAGTCGGTTTGAAATAAATATCTCTGTTCATATTCAATCCCAAAAGATGCAATAAGCTTTTCAATCTCAGCATAGTTTGAAATTGGATTACCAATATTTTGATCTAATTCATGAAGCTTATTTTGGATAGAAATCAAAATGTTGGTCTCATCTACCTGAAACCTTTGTAAAACAGAAATGAGAATATCTAAAAAGTCTCTTCCAGAAACATTAGGTTCAATCTCACTGGTAAGAACTTGATTATCAATCAATTCTTCTATAAATCCTGATGCTTCCTCCTGGGTGATATCTTCTGTTATAAGAATCTCTGTAAGCTCCTGTATGGTTTTTCCATATTTTGAAAATTTTAATACTGCTTGTAATTCTTCAGAAAGTAGAGCTGATGAAATTACATAATCTCTTTTCCCTCCTGAATATTGATATTCTATATAACGTATTTTTTTTCCTACTTTATAAATAGTATTATTAGGCTGAAACAAAAGCTTAGTTCTTATTCCTGGTTTTTTTATAAAATGCTGAGCCAATGACACAAGAAAATACATATCCAATTTCGTATCACGGATTAGATAATCTGTAAACAATGGATCTTCCAATGAATCTACTGGTTTAGAGTCTATATTAAATTTTCCTAAACCCACTCCAGAAAATAAACCAAATGGGGTACAACGAGTACTCATTCGGCTATAATATTTTAATAAAGTATGTTTTAATTTTTGGTGTTCCTTTTGAGAAAATTGCTTTTCCGTATGAAGCCATTTGAGAATTTCTTCATGCAAATCAGGTGAGGCAAGGTAAAGAGCTTCCAGAAAAACAGAATCATCAGCTAATCTAATTTTTAATTCCTCATCTGAAATTTCATCTTTATTTACCGTTTCAAAAAACCTTTTACATGAAAATAAAGGAGTACGTACAATATATTCTTCGAAAAACTGATAGGGAAAACGAGACATTTATTTTCTTTTTTCTTCTTTAGGTTGGTAGTCAGGATGTCCTAATTGCCAAAAGGCGAAAGCAAAAATATCACCTATATTAGCATATCTCTGAGCTATTGGTACATTACCTGAATGCCCGCCTTCAAAGTCTATTTTCAATAAAATCGGATTATCAGAGGCATTATCTGCTAGTAATTTAGCTGCAAATTTCGTAGGCATCCATGGAGTGACTCTCTGATCGTTCATTCCCGCTGTTATAAAAGTAGCAGGGTATTTTGTTCCTTTTTTAATATGCTGATAAGCATCCATTTCTAATAGTCCTTTAAATTCTACTGGATCCTTTACAGAACCAAACTCTTTTGGCTGGCTATTAACTGCTGCTTCATCTCTAAGCATATTCATTGCTCCCACTTCTGCAATCACTGCTTTAAAAAGGTCGGGTCTTTCAGTCATTGCACGGCCTACAGTAATACCTCCAGCACTTCCTCCCCAGATTGCAACTTTATCTTTTGAGGTATATTTTTCATTGATTAAATATTCTGTACAGTCTATTAGATCTCTCCATGTATTAGGTTTTGTTGCTTTAAAACCCGCTAATCTCCACTGATCTCCTTTTTCACCTCCGCCTCTTACATGGGCAATAGCAACCATTCCGCCTTGATTTACCCATAACAAGTATGTTTTAGCAAAAAAAGGAGTACTTGATATTCCATAGGATCCATAAGAGTCAATTAATAATGGATTTTCTCCATTTTTTATGATGTCTTTGTTATAAATTAAGGAAACTGGAACTTCTTCACCATCCCTTGCTTTTATAGTAATTTCTTTAACTACAATATTTTTAAATTCAGGATATTCAGCAACAGGAATTAGATTTTCCGGTTTGAAAGTATTTGTTTTTAGGTTATAACTGAAACGTTGTTCCTCATTTGCCCAGCCTGAACACGTTACCCATAAATCAGAAGATTTTTCATCTTTGTTCTCTAGTACAATATTTCCAGATGGATAAGGAAGCTGGATCGAAGTATCTTTCCCATCTTTATGTAAATACAATTTAGATTCTACCCCGTTTTTCGTAGTTGTATAATAAATACCGTCTTTAGTAACCCGATAACTTTTAAGGATTTCATCTTTCTTTTCAGGTACTAAAATCTCCGCATTTTTGAAATCAGGATTTTTAATATTGGTTTTGCAAAGCTTAACAAAAGGAGAGTTATAACTGGATTGAAAAAAAACATGGTCTTTTCGTATATCTAAGTTTTTTGCCTTATCACTTGGGTCAGATAGAGCTGTCCAGTTATTCTTACCTTGCAGCAAATCTTTTTTCCTAATAATATAAGTTTTTCTATAGGTTTGATAATCTACTATCATTCCAAGGTAATATTCCTGATCCAAATCAAAGTCCAAAATCATAGGAAATTGATCTGCAGTTATATTCAGTTCAGGGTTATTTTTGGCAGAAAAAACATCACGAGTTTTACCTGGATCTGTACCTATTTGGTATAGAACGGTACTCATATTTCTGTAAAAATTCTTAGATTTAGGATCAGTTACAGAGAAAGCCACATAGAAAAAACCTTTATTATCATCTGTCCATCTTATCCCATCAAAAGTAGCGGGAGCCGAATTAGTAATAGTTTCGGGATGAATATATTTTGTTTTAACATCCATGATAATTACATCCCCTATTTCATTACCTTTTTCAGACATAGAAATAGCAATTTTACTACCATCCCAACTTGGACTTATATAATTGATAACAAAGGAATGATTAAGTTCTGAGCTTTTGTATAAAGCAGGATCATAAAGTAGTTTTTCCTTCCCAGAAAACCCATCCCGATAATACAGTTTATCTACTTTCTCATCTCCTTTTTTCTTTAAATAAAAATATTTATTATTACCTGATATTTTTAAATTAGATACAGAGTATCCTTGCCTTTTAACAATTTCTAGTATTTTCTCTAAATAATAATTCTTTTTAGGGATCTGATCAAGAACAGAATTTGTATATGCAGTCTGGGATTTCATCCAATTAAGAGTCTTGGAATCATCTAAATCTTCTAAGTTTCTATACTCATCAATTATCTTCGTCCCAAAGTAATTGTCGATAGTGGAGAAAGAAGATGCCAGGTTAGTCTTTTGAGCATTTATAGTAGAAATATAGAAAGCACTAACAACAACAATAATAATTAATTTTTTCATTCTTTTACCATCTCATAGAAATTGATAATCATTTAAACAAGTATTATACTGATTTGATGATCTTCACTAATAACTAATTTTATTTTATCCTTTCATTTTTTAATAACCTCATTATTTCACTTCATTGGCTTTTGCTGATAATCAGGATGTCCTAGTTGCCAAAAGGCGAAAGCAAAAATATCTGAAAGGTTTGAGTGTGCATGAAGAGCAGTTGTATTAACTGCATGCCCACCTTCATAATCTATCTTAAGTAAAACAGGATTTTTTGATGTATTATTTGCCATTAATTTAGCTGCAAATTTCACAGGTTCCCAGGCAAGTACTCTTGGATCATTTATTCCTCCAGTTATAAATGTTGCAGGATATTGTACTCCTTTATTAATATGATGGTAAGCATCCATTTCTAACAGACCTTTAAATTCTTTAGGATCTTTTAAGGTTCCATATTCATCCACATTACTTGCAATACTAAGCACATCCCTTAATGTATTGGTTATTGGCAACTCTAGAATAGCTGCTTTAAATAAATCAGGTCTTTCTGTTATAGCCCTTCCAACTGTAATTCCACCTGCACTTGCTCCCCAAATACCGATCTTATTTTTTGAGGTATATTTTTCTTTTATTAAATATTCTGTACAGTCTATTAAATCCCTCCATGTGTTAGGTTTTGTTTCTTTATAACCACCTAAACGCCATTTCTCTCCTTTTTCTCCACCACCTCTTACATGGGCAATAGCCATAACACCTCCTTGATTTACCCATAATAGATAAATGCGGGAAAAATATGGACTGTAGGAAGCTCCAAAAGAACCATAGGAATCAATTAATACTGGATTATTACCATTACGTTGTATATTTTTATTATATATGAGGGACAATGGTATTTCTTCCCCATCTCTTGCCTTTACAATTACTTCTTTTACTTCAATATCCTTAAATTCAACATATTCCATAATAGGAGCTATATTTTCAGCAACAAAAGAATTTGTTTTTAGATCATATCTAAAACGCTGTTCCTGGTTTGCCCATCCGGAGCAATTTATCCAGATATCTGAATCATCTTTTCCCTTTGCTTGTAAATTTATATTTCCTGATGGATAGGGCAACTTAATTGAAGTATCTTTACCATCTTTATATAGATATAGCTTAGCCTCTACTCCATTTTTGGTTGTTGTGTAATAAATACCATCTTTAGTAAGCCGATACTGCCCTATAACTTCATCTTTCTTTTCAGGAATTAAAATTTCAGGAGTTCTAAAATTTGGTTTTTCAAGATTCGTTTTACAGAGGGTATAATTTTGAGAATTATATTGAGACAAAAAAAACAACTCATTATCAATAAGTTGTAACGATCTCACTTTATCTTCTTTATTATAAAGAGGTTTCCATGTTTTTTTACCTTGTAGTAAATCTTTTTTGGAAATTATAAATGTTTGCCTGTAATAATTATTATCAACCAACATTCCAACATAATACTTATCATTAGAATCTAAGATAATAGGAGATTTTTTTTCATCCATTTTTAATTCAGGATTATTATTAGCTGAAAAAACTTCTCTCAATTCTTTAGGATTGGTTCCAATTTTATATAAAATAGCTTTCGTATTTCTATAAAAATCAGGGGATTTGGAATCATTAACAGGAAAGTATGTATAAAAAAAACCAGAATCATCATCCAGCCACTTTATTCCTCCTATACCTGCAGGAGTCGTACTGGTAATAATTTCAGGATGGATATATTTATCCTTTACATCCATTATAATAACTTCAGCTAATTCTTTTCCTTTTTCAGCCATCGCAATGGCTACTTTGTCTCCAGTTAAGCTTGGGCTAATATAATTAATGACAAATTCATGGTTTGTGTCAGAACTTTTGAAATTGGCAGGATTATAAAGAAGTTCTTCTTTTCCTAAAAAGCCCTTCCGATAATAAAGTTTAGCAACTTTCTCATCTCCCGTTTTCTTTAAGTAAAAATATTTATCATTATTAGTAATTTTTAAATCAGATACAGAGTACCCTTGCTTCTTATCAAGCTCTAATCTTTTTTCCAAATAATAATGTCTTTTAGGGATTTTATTAAGAATAGAATTGGTATACTCTGTTTGAGATTTCATCCAATTCATTGTTTGTTGATCTTCTAAATCCTCTAAATTCCTATATTCATCTACTATCCGGATTCCAAAATATTCATCCGTCATAGGAACTGATGGAGCTGGATTATTTTTTTGAGCGTTCAAGGAAATATTAAAAACACAAATAATGATAAATATTAATTGCTTCATGGTCTCACAATGATTGTATTTGGAGGGATCTGTGTTGGTGGTTCTTCTCCAGTGTTAAAATTCACCATCTGGTTACCTCCGTTACCACCATTAATTGTTTTCATATCGTTAATTTTCATTATTTGTATTTTTTTCAACGATAATTTTTTTTCTTGTTTGATTATTTTCTTCATAAAATTATACATAAGATTTTAAATACAAATAAAAAGAATATTTTTCAATTTTACACTTAAAATGTACTATAGATTTATAAATCAAAATTATAAAAAACAAAACAAAGTAACTAAATATCATAACCTTACATGTAAATATATTGATTTTTCAATGATAAGAGACATTAGTAAATAAAAATGTAAATTTGTTTTGTATTTACAAAAATAATGAAATATATAGTCTTAATTATATTATTATTAACCAACAGCTTGGCAAGTGCTCAAAAAAACAAATTTAGTAATTTATATGAATTTACTTATCCGGAATTAAAGAATAAGTTCTATGACTATTATGACCAAAATAAAAATTCAGAGGCCAAACAAATAGCTAGATATTATCTACAAAAAGCTAAAAAAGAAAAAAACACTCTCGAAATAGCAGAAGGCTATGTCCTAATACATTTTTATGAAGATTTTCCAACAGCCCTCAAATATCTTGATAGTTTAGCAATCATCACAAAAAATATAAAGGGAAATTTATATCCTGCCAGGACCTATTTGAGCAAAGGAAATCTATATTATAAGCATGATAATTTAAAAGCTGCATTGGATAATTATATTTTAGGGCTTAAATACGCAAAAGAGCAGCACGACGAAAAGCAAATAGCCTATGCCAATATGAATATTGCCTATATCAATAGTTATATAGGTAAGAATAAGGAGGCGGCTAAAATATTCAGGTATTATCTATACCATGGAGATAGCATCACAGATGATTATCAACATACTCAAATGCGCATAGCCCTTATAAGCTGTTATCTTGAGATTAACAAATTAGATTCTGCTAATTTGTTAATTAAAGAAGGACAAAAGGCTATTCTATCAGGTAAAAATAAATATGACCCTAATCTATATTCTTATTTAGCTGGAACTTACGACCTTAAGTCAAAAGCTTACAATACAGCAATTACCAAACTTTCAAATGCTTATACTTATTTTACCAATAATAATGAAAACATCAATGCTAATTCTGCCCTTTATAATTTAGGAAAGGCTTACCAGGGAATAAAAAATGAGGAAAAAGTTACAGAGACTTACATTAAATTAGATTCCAATGTACAAAAATTTAATATTACGTTTCCTGAACTCCGTGAAGTTTATATATATCTTATAGATTATTATAAAGGAAAAAATAATCAGCAAAAGCAACTTTATTATATTGACCGCTTTCTAGCAATTGATAAAAAACTCGATGAACAGATTCAATATCTTTCTACAGAAATCCCTAAAAAGTATGATACTCCTAATCTTCTACAGGAAAAAGAAAATATCATCGAGGAATTAAAATTTAGAAAAACAGTGCTTTATATTTCTATGGGAGCACTTCTATTGATACTTCTATTCATTATATATTTATACTATAAATCTAAGAAAACAGAAAAAGAACAGAGAAAAATTGCACAAGATTTAATCAGTTTGGTTGAAAAGAAAAATATTGAGGAGAAAAAGACAGATGAAGAACATGAAATTGATGATATTGAAGTAACTGATATACTTATTCCTCAGCCTATTGAACAAGATGATAAAAATTCAAAAAACATATCCGAAGAAGTTACTCAGTTTATATTACAGGAATTGAGAATATTTGAATCCAAAGAACTCTTCTTAAAAAAGGGAATTACGTTAGCCAGCTTAGCAAAAAACATAAAAACAAACACTGCCTATTTATCTGAAATAATCAATACTCATAAAGGAAAAAACTTCGCAAGTTATCTTAATGATCTGCGCATTGATTTTGCTTTAAACAGATTGGTAAATGATAAAAAATTCCGTTCCTACAAATTATCTGTTATTGCTGAGGAGCTGGGATACAATAATGAGCAGGCATTTTCTTTGGCTTTTAAGAAAAAAACAGGCACTACGCTCTCTACATACATTAAAGAGATCGATAGTTTAAAAAAACCTCAAAAAGCTCATAACTAACTAAAATACAATCTATTGAATCCCATATTTTTATAGATCTATCAGCATAGATTTATAAATTTAAAATTCAAAAACTTTTTTAATAATTTGTACTGGTGTATGTTTGCTCCAGGTAAAAACACAAACTATAAAAGTTGACCAATACCTTCCCAAGCCAAGGATATATGGCCAACTAAACTAATACCATTTAAAATAGAATTAACAAGAGTTAGTGATCCTAATCCCACAGATGTGCTAAATATGAATGTAAACATTAACCATGAAAACTTTTACATAGCATCTGTGGGAAAATGGAATCAATAAAAAGCTTCTATTTGATATTTTACAATTCTATGTATAAATAACATCAAATTAAAAAGCAATAAAAACATTAAAAATCAAATACTTTTGTTTATTTCTTTTATAGTTCTATATGTATAGATTATAAATTTAAAATCCAAAAGCTTTTTTAATAATTTGTACTGATATAAGTTTTGCTCTAGGTAAAAACACAAAATACAAAAGCAACCTTCCTAAACCAGGGATATATGGCTAACTAAACTAATACCATTTAAAATAAAATTAACAAGAGTTAATTATCCTAATCCCACAGATGTGCTAAAATGAATGTAAACATTAACCATGAAAACTTTTACATAGCATCTGTGGGAAAATGGAATTAATAACGACTTCTATTTGATATTTCATTTCAGGCTTATACTATACTTACCAGATAAAAATGCTTTTTCGAGCTAAATCCTGTAAAATAAAATATTGAAATTCAAACTATATCTACCAATAGCACATTATATCTCACTAATAAAAGAAAAATATTTTTGTTAATTTAAAACATCTGTGTATTTTAGATGAAAATATTAATATGATTTTTGATAAACTAATTAACTACCTAAAACTTGATAAACAGGAATTTATTTTCCAGTTTAATTCTCATCCCAATTATCCGTCAGCATTAGCTTTCAGTGATACATTAAACTTTTTGGGAGTAAAAAATGATGCCTACCAGCTTGATAAGGAATATTGGGATGAACTTCCGGAAGAATTCATCGCTATTGTTGATAATGCATTTTCACTGGTAAAGAAGTCAGGAAGTAATTATTCTGTCTATTCCGAAAAAGCAAAAACATTAGATAAGGAAGAACTATATAAGAACTCTACTGACTTTGTTCTTCTGTTTGAAAAGACTGAAAATGCAGAAAATAAAACAGCTTTTAATTTCAAACCTGTATTATACGCTATTTTTGCAGTAATTCTTATCTATTCATTTGTGTTCCAGGGATTGTTTGAAGCCATCTTTAATCTTCTTTCATTAGCAGGTGTTTATATTTCTCTGGAGATATTCAACCAAAAATTTGGAAATACGTCCACGGTTATAGGAAGTATTTGTGGAGCAGCTCCTGCTACGCAAACAGCTAATTCCTGTGATAGGATTATCAAACAAGATAAAACCAGTATTTTAGGGTTAAAGTTTTCTGACTTTTCACTGATTTACTTTACCGGGCTTGCTGTATTAGGCTTATTTTTACCAGCTACAGCTTATATTGTAAAAGGCTTCACTTTCGTATCTGTGCTGGCTATTGGCTATTCTTTATACATTCAGGCATTTGTTGAAAAAACATTTTGTAGAGTTTGCCTGCTAATTATCTCCATTCTGGTTGGGCAGCTAGTCATCAGCGCTTTCTTTTTTCAAAACCTTTCTTTTGGAATTGGGGCACTTTTACTAACCGTAATTTTATGGGCACTTATATTTTCAGCAGTAATGTATTCTAATACTCTTCTTGAGCAAAAAGAAGAACTTCAAAAATCCAATGCTAAAAATCTTCGATTCAAAAGAAATTATGAACTCTTCAAAAGTCAGTTATTAGAAAAGGATAAAATAGAGTTTCAGGATACTGAGACATTTTCGGTAGGAAAAAAGGATGCAAGACTTCGTATTTCCATAATTTCCAATCCTTACTGTGGTTTCTGTAAAGATGGTCATAAACTGGCAGAAAGTCTATTAAAAAAATATCCTGATGATGTTTCTTTACAAATGAGATTCAATTATACTCCAGAAAGATCCAATGAAAAGTATAATGCATTAATCTCAGATCTTGCCTATATCTACAACAATAAAACGGAAAAAGAATTCCTCCACGCTGTAGAAGAATGGTTTGAAACGAGAGATGAAAGTAAAGTCAATATTCTTTCCGGAGGAGCTGTTACCTCAGAAAACCTGAATCCATTGATTCAAATGACTGTAGAAAATAGCAATGCAGGCCTTAACTTCACTCCTATTCTTGTGATTAATGGATATCAGTTCCCTGAAAAATATGACAGAGAAGACATCGTATTCTTTGTGGATGAATTAATAGAAGACGAAGAAATATAATCATAGCAGGTGATTCAAAATTCACTATCTTAGGAAAAATAAAAGCGGTATCCGAAAAGCTATAAAAGAGTAGACAAACCAAAAACTATTTATTATGAAAAACCTAAAAAAACTTTCAAGAGAAGGCCTAAGAACCCTGAAAGGCGGTATTACTGAGGAATGTGCCAGAATTCAGTCTGAAGCAAGTTATTGCGAATCCAAAATCAACCCGCCTAAAGAGGGAGCAATAAATGCATGTAACAAATGGTGCTACTACTAGCCTGCCATTTCATTGAATTATAATATTGAATAAAGTAAAAATGTCGTCAGAATATGACGGCATTTTATAATGATTATTAGTTTTGAAGAAATTTCCTTTTTATAAACAACCAGACACTAAAGACTGTGGACCCACATGTCTTAGAATTGTAAGTAAATATTACGGCAAAAGTATATCCCTGCAACAAATCCGGGCCCTTTCTGAAACTACTCGTGAAGGAAGCAGCCTTCTTGGTTTAAGTGACGCTGCTGAGAATCTGGGATTCCGTTCATTGGGAGTTCAGGTCGATTTCAAAACCCTTGTAGAAGAGGTTCCGCTTCCGTGTGTTGTACATTGGAATAAAAACCACTTCGTAGTTGTTTATAAGGCCGATAAAAATAATAAGATATATATTTCTGATCCCAGCTACGGACTGATTACCTACAATCAGGAGGAATTCATCAAAGCATGGATCGGCGAAAATGCTAATGAAAACACTGAGGAAGGAATAGCCCTTATCCTGGAAACAACACCAGCATTCTTTCAAACCGAATTTGATAATGAAGAAAGTAAAGCCAGCTTTTCTTTTCTTTCCAAATATCTTTTTAAATACAAATCGCTTGTTCTTCAACTTGCAGTAGGACTTCTTGCAGGAAGTTTACTATCCCTGGTATTCCCTTTTCTTACTCAGAGTATTGTAGATGTGGGGATACAGAATCAGGATATTAACTTTATTTACCTGGTCCTGCTTGCCCAGATTATGCTATTCTTTGGCAGAATGGGTATTGAGACCATTCGAAGCTGGATTCTTCTCCATCTCTCTGCCAGAATCAACATTTCGATTATTTCCGATTTCTTTATCAAACTAATGAAGCTTCCTATCAGTTTCTTTGATACCAGAATGACAGGAGATATCATGCAAAGAATTAACGACCATCATAGAATAGAACAGCTTCTAACAAGTTCTTCATTAAATACTCTGTTTTCCTTGGTCAATCTGATTATCTTCAGTATTGTCCTCCTATTATATGATTACAGGCTTTTCATTGTTTATCTTGTAGGGGCAGTTGCTTATATCGGATGGATCAGTTTTTTCCTGAAAAAGAGAAAAGAATTGGATTACAAAAGGTTTTCCCAGGTTTCTCAGGAACAGAGTAAAGTTATTGAACTCATCAATGGAATGCAGGAAATTAAAATGCATAATGCTGAAAAGCAGAAAAGATGGGACTGGGAATTTCTCCAGGTAAAATTATTTAAAATCAGAATAAAATCATTGTCTTTGGAGCAATGGCAATCTGTAGGAGGAAATTTCATTAATCAGATGAAAGATATTCTGGTAAGCTTTCTGTCTGCAAAATTAGTATTAAGTGGAAACTTAACTTTAGGGATGATGCTTTCTGTACAATATATCATTGGACAGCTAAACAGCCCTCTTCTTCAGCTTATTGATTTCATTAAACAAACTCAGGATGCCAAAATTTCCCTTGAAAGATTGGGGGAAATTCATGATAAAGAAGATGAAGAAAATAAGGATGAGCAATATGCTATGGAAATTCCACAAAGAGATATAGAAGTTACGGATATGTCGTTCAGATATATTGGATCAGATGTTCCGGTTTTTGAAAATCTGAGTCTTACGATTCCTTATCAAAAAACAACAGCCATTGTGGGAGCCAGCGGAAGTGGAAAAACTACCCTATTGAAGCTGTTGATGAAGTTTTATGAACCTGATCAGGGAGATATTAAAATAGGAAATACAGCATTGAAAAACATTTCACCACGATTCTGGAGAGATCATTGCGGAGTAGTAATGCAGGAAGGCTATGTATTCAATGATACCATTGCCAATAACATTGCTGTTGGTGAAGATCATATCGACAAAAAGAAACTAAGACGTGCTGTAGAAATAGCCAATATCAAAGAATTTGTGGAAGGTCTTCCGTTAAGTTACAATACAAAGATCGGAAACGAAGGAGTTGGAGTCAGTGGCGGACAAAAGCAAAGACTTTTCATTGCAAGAGCCGTTTACAAATCTCCTGAATATATTTTGTTTGATGAAGCTACCTCCGCCCTAGATGCCAATAATGAGAAGGTCATTATGGAAAATCTTGAACAATTCTTTAAAGGCAAAACAGCTGTCGTAATCGCCCACAGGCTTTCCACCGTAAAACATGCTGATAAGATTATTGTACTGGACAGAGGAAAAGTAGTTGAAGAAGGCAGCCATGCTGAATTGGTAGACTTACGCGGTGAGTATTACCGATTGGTAAGAAATCAGCTTGAATTAGGAAATTAACCATAGAGAATCATATATAGCGGAATCCGAAAAGCTTATAGAGTAGGAAATTATAAAACATCTATTAATTATGAAAAATCTAAAAAAACTTTCCAGAAAAGATTTAGTTTTTGTCAGTGGCGGTGTAGTAATTCCGGATGACAATTGCTGTGGATCATGGTGTCTGGGCAGCTGGATGCCATGTCGTATGCATCATATTGCATGTCCACCAGATGCAGACACTTCACCACCATCTTGGTATGACGGGACTTGCCCACGTATTTAAACTATCTTCCCCCTGATATTGGGGGGAATTTTACCTCAGAAAACAATGAAAGAAGACGTTTTAGATAATATTGAACTCCGTTCAGAAAGTGTACAGGATATTCTTACTCAACCACCCAATTGGATGATCCGTTGGGGGAATACACTTATATTCGTAATCATCCTGCTCATTTTTGTAATGAGTTACATCATAAAATATCCGGAATTTGTACCGGCTCCTATTATAGTAACTTCTCAAAATCCACCGGAAAAGTTAGAAGCAAGAATCAACTCCAAGATTGAGAAGATATTTATTAAAGATCATCAGGAAGTAAAAAAGAATGACGTACTGATGGTGATGTTGTCTGCTGCTAATTATAAAGATGTTATTGCATTAAAAAAACTAGTAGACTCTATGTCCCCTAATCAGCTCAGCTCTTTCCCTGTTGCCCAGACTTCAAGGTTTAAATTAGGGGAACTGCAGGGAGAATACAACAGTTTTGCAAAAGCCTTTCAAGATGAGGAGCTTTTTACAAGGTTACAACCCTATGCTCCAGAAAACCTGGCTACCAATCTCAGTCTTTCTGAATCCAGAGCAAGAATTATCACTTTAAAACAGCAAAAAAATCTGGAATCAGCCAAATATGACCTTACCAAAAAGAACTTCCAACGATCTCAGGAGCTATTCAATCAGGGAGTCATCTCTGCAATGGAACTTGAGAATGAAAAGATTAAATATCTGCAGGCTCAACAGAACCTTGAAAACATCAATATTTCCATTTCGCAGGCTGAAGAGGGAGTTTCTAACCTCAATAAAACTAAAAGCGGAACTGTCATCAATACGGAAAAAGACAAAATCAATTATTCTTCACAAACCTTACAGCTTTTTGAGCAGTTAAGAAAAGCATTAAAACTTTGGGAACAAAATTATCTAGTTATTTCATCTACAGATGGAGTTGCCAGCTTTCAGCAGTTTTTTGGTGAAAATCAGTTTGTAAAAGCTGGAGAAGCTATTGTATCTATTCTTCCTAAGAATAAGGAAAAATTAGTAGGTAGAATGTCCGTTCCTACTGCGAACTCCGGAAAAATACATCCTGGGGAAAAAGTATTAATCAAACTGGATAACTACCGCTTCCAGGAATATGGAATCGTGGAAGGAAAAGTTCAGAATATATCACTTATTCCTGATGATAAAGGAAATTACTATGTAGATGTGATTTTACCAAAGGGATTAAAAACAAGCTATAATAAAAACCTGAAATTTGATAAAGAACTTAGAGGAAGTGCAGAAATTGTCACTGAAGATCTACGACTTATTGAGAGATTCTTCTATCAGATCAGAAAACTATTAGGTTACCAGGCTTAGTAAAAAACATTACATCGAAAAAAAAGTCGTTTCTCAATCATGGAAACGACTTTTTTATTTCCACAAGAATTTACTACGTTATATTCTAAGGGCTACCCGAAACGGTAAGCAAAAGAATATTTGAAAAATGAGGTTATTGTATAAAAAAGAAAACAGCAATCATGTATTAATGATTGCTGTTTTTTGTAGCGAAGACGGGAATTGAACCCGTGACCTCAGGGTTATGAATCCTGCGCTCTAACCAACTGAGCTACCTCGCCGTTTTGGTGGTGCAAATATAGAAAAATATTTTCATCTGTATCCCATAATAACGAGAATAAAGTTTAAATATCTTTTTAAAGAAGCAAAAGAAATAAACATGCTGTTCCTCAAAATAAAACTGAAGCGTTTTGATCACATTTTTCCGGATCAATCTTAAAAGTTGGGGATGATATTGTCTGTATTTATGGAGTTTAATTTGACGCAAAGTTTTTAGCATCTTATCTCATACTTTTAAGGGAGCAAAGAATGGAATCAATTTCATTGATATTATCTAAGCGAATGTCTATTCATAAAGCTTCTTCAGCGACGAGGCCGCAATTCTTAGCTTCCTAAAATAAAATATTTGAATTTTCTTTCTTTGCGATTAAAATAATTTATTTCTTTGGCGAAAGATATAGATTTTGTAATGATCCCCAAGTTTTGTACCTGATCCCAGATTTTGTGCTTGATCCTGAACAACTATAAGGGAAAATCATTTGAAAAATAAAAAGCGTTGTACAAAAAAGAAAACAGCAATCATTAATAAATGATTGCTGTTTTTGTAGCGAAGACGGGAATTGAACCCGTGACCTCAGGGTTATGAATCCTGCGCTCTAACCAACTGAGCTACCTCGCCGTTTTGGTGGTGCAAATATAGAAAAATATTCCTTACCTCCAAAATTATTTTACCATAAAATATTCTAAAACATTTCCAACATGATCTGGTTTATTGATTATCTTATTATTAGCATCTAAAATAAAATATGTTGGAGTAGCATGAACATTATACGTATCTACATAACTGCTGTTCCATCCCCTCAATTCTGAGTCATTGATCCATGGAAATGCAGCAATCTTTTTAGAATACGCATCTTTATCAACATCTAAAGACAGCGCAACAATTTGAATATTTTTTGCTTTCAAATCATTGTATTTCTCCAATAGCTTAGGTAATTCACTTTCACAGTGTGAGCATGTAGATGACCAAAATACAATGACTTTTTTATCAGCTTTCACATCATGAAGTGATTTTACTGTAGTATTCGTTGCCGATTGGAACTTATAATTAGGGAATACAGCTCCCATTTCTATATTAGCATTGGATTTCAACGTAGAAGCCAATCTATCATTAATGGTGCATTTAAGATTCTTTGCTAAACCAAGATATTTGGTTTTAAAATCATCCATCTGATATACATCAAAAATATCTATAAGCTCAGATAACACAGTCTGCCCTCTCGGAGTTTCTACCTTTAAACGGTCTAAAAGCTTATCTACAGAAGCTCCCACATTAGCATTGCCCCCAGAGTTCAAATAAGCTACCAATAAAGGTCTCAGCAATGATGAACTTTCAAGCATGTCATTGGATTTATCCAGGAAGTTGATAATTTCATCCTGATCCGCTTTTTTAGCTCCATCTACAGGATTTCCCAGGAACTTGCTGTAATTGGTATTATAATAAGCTATAAAAGGATGTTTAGCAGGATCAATAGAAGAAGATGTACCGGAAAGTCTACCAATCTCCGCTTTAAGAGCTTTTCCAAAGTCACTATTATCTTTATAGTATTCTTTAATCTGAGATAAAGCAGGAAGAATAAGTTCTTTCTTTTGAGAACCTTCCTGCTGCTTGCTCATTAACTCATTGGCTTCATCCAGGTAAGCAACATCCTTTACTTTATTATTCTGAATATCCAGTTTGATATTTACATTCTTATTTTCAGAAATAAAGCTTACAGTGTTATTGGTTGTGGGGAAGTAAATCTTCATCATCCCCATGTAGTTATTTGGATATTTAAACGTCCAGGTATTATTCTTACTTTGTTCTTTGGTTACAATAATATCCTTTGAACCGTTTAATGTATATAGAATAGCTTCTTGTTCTTTAAAATCTGCGGGTGTTTGAACAGTAACTGTAAACTGAGCTTGCAGTGCAAATGCAGCTAAAACCGCAGATAATGTATAAATCTTTTTCATAAAGTAAAAATAAAAAAACTCTCTGATTAATCAGAGAGTTTAATATTATTTTAATAAAATTTTATGCTTTTATAGTCTTATATTTCTTTGTGTAGAAGGCAATGAATACAATAGCTACTACTACAAGTAAATATACATACATATCAATGGGTGATGTAGGTGCACCTGAGCCACCTCCCCCACTACCTGCCTTCGCTACCGCATCCGGAGCTGGCGCTGGAGGAATACCATTGTTTTCTTCTGCGTAAGCAAATGATACCACAAAAAGCAAAAGAGCGGATACTAGTTTATTTATAGTTTTCATATTATTTATTTTAAGATTTTGGTGTTAACTACTACTCCTTTATCAGAAACCACTTTCACAACATAAGTACTCTTCACTGAACCATCAAGTTCAATCACAAAGTCTTTAGATGCATCCACTGCTTTCTTAGAGATGATAAGTTTACCACTCATATCATAAACTTCAATATCTGCTTTTTTCCAATTTTTATCAAATCTAACAATATAGTTGCTAACCGCAGGGTTATATACAACCACTGTTCTGGAAAGTGATAAGGTATTATCTTCTTTAGTTGCTAATGAACCTCTGTCAGGTGCTCCGTAATATAGCCCATAAGTTTTAGACATTACAGGGATAATGGCACCTTGTTTTACTTCTTCTACATTACCATTGGCTGCTTTATAATAAAAACCAGTTCCGGATGATAATTGATGACTTCCATTAGGAATCATAGAAGTATTTTCTCTTACTTCAAATTTGTAAGAAACAATTTGTTGAGTATGATTAGGCTCATTATAATCAAAGCTATTTAATACAATTTCTTTTCCTAGGAAATCTTTTTCATTAGCCTCATTAATATATAATGAATAGTTGGGAACATAATTAGGATCAATTCCTCCAGTCATTTTTTCTTCGTAAGTAACAAAACTGTTATTATCAGAAGCAGCCTGTATTGTATTCGTTACAGAATTTTGATGTCCCGTGGTAGCATGTGGAGACACAACAAAATAAGTTCTTCCTAACTCATTACCATTAGCATCCAAACCAATTACTCCTAATTGTTTCACAGTTCCTGTACTATTACTAGCTACTTTACTAGCAGCAACGTTATAGTCTGTCCCTTCTACTCTTGCAGTATTGCTAAATCTTCTCAGCGTGTTGAAGTTTAGTGTTTGAGGACTATTATCTCTTAATTTTATAATGAAGGTGCCCATAGGCTTCACCATAAGATTATTGATATCACCTATTGGCATACGAGTAACAGGATCAAATGTCATAATCAGAGGATTAGTAAATGAACTTCCTACCCCATTGACATATTGTACGGTACCTGGTGAATATTGAACACCCCAGATATTGGTAATGTTATTTCCATCTGTAACTGTACCTGATTCTACATATCCAATTTTTGACAAATCAAGATTTGTGAAGAAAGGGTTACCAAATTCATAGATATTCTTACCATATGTTCCTGTCCAAGAACTGGCAGTAGACTCATATTGATCAAATAAATAAGATTGATACTGTTCTGTATAAGCATTCGTGTTCGTACCATTCAGTCCAAAGTCTAAACCATTACCTGCATTAACTAAATTAACAAGAGGTTGATTGGTAAATGCTTTACCCGCAAGGTTATAAACCCCACTAGCACCTGGCGGATTACTAAGATCAAGGTTGTCATTATTTGACCCTAACATATAGTATCCGAAAGGTTGAGTAGCAGTACTCCAAGGAGCTTGGGTTTCACTCACAACAGTGTTGTTGTTCCACTTTAAGATTTCATTCTTAGACCATCTGGTAGAACTAAAATTCTTATTAAGCTCCGAAGAAAGGCTGCCTAATAATTTGTCATAGAAAGGTAAAGCAATCTGTTGATAAAAATCTCCAGTACCGTGCTTACCCGTTCTGTATTCTTTGTTCACAACACCAGAAACATTGGATTGGGATAATCCATCGATGTACAACTGTCCATATGTAGAAGTTGCATAGCTGGCAGGAGTATTCAATCTTAAAATGATATTTCCACCGTCAGTTTTATCTGAACCAGTAGCAGTAATCGTTTTAAAAGCATCTCCGGCTGCACCTACAACCATTACATTTCCGTGTACATCCAGAACACCAGTATCTTTTGTCTGTACACCTCCACCACTAAATACTAGGGTGCCTTCGCTCACATACATATTAGCACCAGTGTCTACATGACATAATATCTGCGCCTGAACAGAATAACTGATTGCTAAAAGACCTATAGCAAATAAACTTTTTCTCATTGTATAAATTATTTGTGTGTTAATACAATCTTCACCCGCAAAGGTATTATTTTTTTCTTTAAAAAAAAAACTTTTTATCTATTAATCAAAATATTATCTTCCGTTAACACAATCTTTTTCTCCTCTCCGATTGAAAACATATAGTCTTCCAAGACTTTTTCTGTAGTTCCTCTAAGACCTCTCGCTCCTAATCCTTTTTCAATGGTTTCTTCTACAATTTTTTCGATTGCACCGTCTGTAATTACCAAATCCGTGCCATCCATTTTGAAAAGTTCCACAAATTGATTCACGATTGAATTTTTAGGCTCTTTCATAATTCTTACCAAGGTCTCTTTCGTGAGTTTATCAAGGTAAGTGATGATTGGAAATCTTCCTAAAAGTTCGGGAATTAATCCGAAAGAACGTAAATCAATTGCATTAATATTTGTTAATACATATTCATCTTCATCCGTTTTATTGATTTTTTCGGAACTGAAACCAATAGCCTGCTTATTCATTCTTCTTTCGATGATTTCTTTGATCCCGTCAAAAGCTCCGCCGGCAATGAACAGGATATTCTGAGTATTCACCTGAATATATTTTTGGTCAGGATGTTTTCTTCCTCCCTGAGGCGGTACGTTTACAATACTTCCCTCCAACAGTTTCAGTAATCCCTGCTGTACTCCTTCCCCGGATACATCTCTTGTGATACTTGGATTGTCTGATTTTCTTGCAATCTTATCAATTTCATCAATAAAGACAATTCCTTTTTCTGCTTTTTCCACATCATAATCTGCCACCATCAGTAATCTTGAAAGAATACTTTCAACATCTTCCCCTACATATCCTGCTTCCGTTAAAATAGTCGCATCTACAATACAGAAAGGAACATTCAGCTCTCTGGCAATTGTTTTAGCCAGTAAAGTTTTTCCTGTCCCCGTCTCCCCTATCATGATGATATTGGATTTTTCAAGTTCTACTTCTCTATTCTCATCCTGAGCGTGAAGTAATCTTTTATAATGGTTGTACACCGCAATGGAAAGCTGTTTTTTAGCCTGATCCTGTCCGATTACGTACTGATCAAGAAATACTTTGATCTCTTTTGGTTTTTTAAGATCTTCCATATTATCTGCAGGTGAATGACCTGATTTAGAAGCACTATCTTTCACGATAACGTGTGCCTGCTCTATACAATTTTCACAAATAAAACCGTTCTGCCCAGAAATCAGCATCTGTACTTCATTTCTTTTTCTTCCGCAGAAAGAACATTGGTTTGGATTCATATTATAATAATAATGTATATGTTAAAGAAAATCGTAAAAAATTACTTTTTTACGATTTTCTGTTTTTTAAGAATTAATAATTGAGTTTTGAATCTCTATATATTCTTCGTTCGTTAATTTTAGTCTTTCATTTCTGAAGTTCATGTCTTCCATCTTGTTTAAAGGAATAAGATGAATGTGAGCATGGGGAACTTCAAGTCCTACAACCGCTACTCCTACTCTTACACATGGAATTGCAGTTTTGATCTTCTTGGCTACCTCTTGGGCAAATCCCCAAAGGTTTTTGTATTCTTCACTTTCAAGATCAAAAATCAAATCCACTTCTTTTTTGGGAACTACTAAAGTATGTCCTTTCACCAAAGGCATTGCGTCTAGGAATGCGATAAAATTTTCGTCCTCAGCAATTTTATAAGAGGGAATTTCGCCATTGATGATTTTTGTGAATATAGTGCTCATTTTTATAAAAGTTAGAGATTAAATACTAGAAGTTTAGAAATGAAAAGAGTGATCAGACTATAGAGAAATGTCTAATACTTCAAAAGAAAGCTTGTTTCCGTTTGGTAAAGTAATTTCAGCTGTTTCACCTTTAACCTTACCTAGTAATCCTTTAGCAATCGGAGTGTTTACAGAAATCTTTCCAGATTTAAGGTCGCTTTCGTTATCCGGTACCAATGTAAATACCTGCTCCTGCTTCGTTGCATTATTCTTAAGTTTCACCGTAGTTAAGATAGAAACTTTTGAAGTATCTAATTGGCTTTCGTCTATAATTTTAGAAGTTGAGATAACATCTTTCAGCTTAGAAATTCTCATTTCAAGCATCCCCTGAGCCTCTTTAGCCGCATCATATTCTGCATTTTCAGACAAATCTCCTTTGTCTCTAGCTTCTGCGATCTGCTGAGTAATTTTTGGTCTTTCCACAGTTTCCAACTGTTCCAGCTCAGCTTTCATTTTCTCAAGGCCCTCCTTTGTTACATAGCTTGCCATAATTTTCAAAATTTAGTTTTAGTATAAAAAAATAATCCGACATTTGCCGGACAATGTTTTACGTGTTATAATCGTTTAATTTTTACAAATATATAAAAATTTAAATTGAAATGAAAAAAACTTTTTCGATATTATCTATTTTCATTTTATTGATTTTCAGTAATTTATCTATAAAATCATGTGGAAGCAGAGAAGATACGGTGAGCTGCTTTCCAAACAATCCAATCAATGTTACTTTGAATTTGAACCTTCCTGCATATAACGCTTTAAATTATGATGATGGCTGGATCTACGTCAATGAACAGCAATCAGGTACCCGGGGGTTAATCATTGTTCGTGTTGGAAATACCTTTAAAATTTATGATCGGAATGCACCTCACTTATGTCCTGATAATGGCACTACTCTTGAGGTAAAAGATAATATTGCTATTCTATGTCCAAAAGATGGAACCAAATGGATCCTGAGAACTGGCCAGCCGCTAGATGGAGCCAAAACCTCTCTTCCCCCTAAGACTTATACAGCTTATAATTATGACCCAGCAAGCAAAACTTTAAATATTTACTATTAGAATAAACAATGAAGATCGTTATACAAAGAGCCTCTGAAGCCAGCGTAAAAGTAGAAGGAAAAATCGTAGGTGAAATAGGGAAAGGACTCATGCTGTTGGTAGGTATTGATGAGAATGATGAAAAAGCAGATGCAGATTGGCTGGTACAAAAAATACTCAACTTAAGAATCTTTGGAGATGAAGATGATAAATTGAATCTTTCTGTAAAGGATATTTCCGGAGAAATCCTTTGCATCAGTCAGTTTACTTTGATTGCGGATTACAAAAAAGGGAATCGCCCCTCTTTCATTAAAGCAGCAAAACCAGATAAAGCTGTTCCGTTATTTGATTATTTTAAAGAAGAAATGGCAAAATCCGGACTAAAAACCGAAAGCGGTATTTTCGGAGCGGATATGAAAGTTTCATTAATCAATGACGGGCCCGTCACCATTGTTATGGATTCCATTACAAAAATCTGATTACAGATGAGCAAAAAGAATATTGTTATCGCTTATCTTATATTGACATTGATTTTCCTGAGTGAAGTTGTTTTAAATTTTAATCAATACAGCTATACCGGATATTACACAGACAAAATTATCAGCTGGCTCTGGCTGGCAATGACTGTTTTCATCATCATCAGACTTTGGAAGGAAAAAGCAATTAAGGTTTATTTTGGTCTTTTGATTGCCGGAATTATTTTGAGTATTCTCCCAATGATGATTCCTTTCTTTGCTCTTGTCAGTTATTTTTCAACTATTGACAGCTACCAGAGAATGCAATTAGATGATAATTATCGAATAGAGAGGCATCGTCCCGGAGCATTGTCTAAACCGCAAATCACGATTTACAAACAGGAAAGCATTCTTGAAAAAAGAGTCTGCAAAACACCTTACGTTGAAGTTTTAGAAAAAGTTTTACAGCTTCCCTGGGTTGATATTCCAAGTGAGAAAAAACAGGAACCTATTCAGGAGGCAAAACTTGTTAAAGCCAACAAAGACAGCCTTGGAATTGAATATAAAATTATGGATAAAAAGGAGGTTTTTTATCATAAAATCCACGAAGATCAATTTGAAGATTAATCGGATTAATCCCTCATTGTATTCAAATAAAGAAATACCTTTCAGCAAAACTGAAAGGTATTTTTTTATAAAAATGGCGGAAAATTATATGATAAAAAACCGCTCGTAGATTATGCATATTTCATAAAGCCCTTTAGGCAAAGAACAAACGAATTATTGAAAAATAAATTCACAAAAACGTGATTTGTTTTCATTTTATTATTATTTTTGGTATTATCCAAATTTATTCACAACCATTTAACAAAAATAATATGAAAACAAAAATCAAGTCCTTTATTCTCTTTGTATTCTGTTTTTTCCTTTCATTTGGCCAATCTCCAGCAGATCGCAGTGCTTCACAAAACGATCTTATCTATGTATGCTTTACAAAAAGTATCTCTTCGGAAAAAGATGCACTCAGTAAAAATCCTGAACTGGAAAGATTTGCAAGGGAAAATAGAATATCATTTACTTATGACTTAGGTTTCAGCAATGAAAAAATTAATGAAATGATCGCCAGCAGCAGATTGAACGGAAATTCCGGAGAGTCTGTTCAAAAACTGAAAAGGATATTCAGAGCGGATGTTCCTGTTCAATCTGCTGATACTTTTCAAAGACTTACTCAAACTCTTGAAAAATTCCCTGAAATAGAATACGTATCTGTGATGAGCAGTACTCCTGTTGAACCACCTCTTGTCAATATGTTTGTAGCAACACCTGATCTGGAAAACCTTCAAACATATCTGAATGATAATCCGGGAATCAATGCAAAATACGCATGGTCAAGAGGAATTACCGGACAAAATATCCGTATCCGAGATGTGGAATATGGTTTCTACAAAACTCATGAAATGCTAACGAATCAGAACTCCATTCAGCTGGAGCCTGGATATTCTCCTAATTCAGGATTAGCTAACAATAACTACCGCGATCACGGAACAGCTGTTGTAAGTATTTTAGGGTCTATAAAAGATAATATCGGCCTTACAGGAGCTGTTTACAATGCTTCAGAAATAAAAGGCTATATGGAATGGACTACTGTTGGATACAATAGAGCTTCGGCAGTAAGCAGATCAATTAATGCTTCTCAAGCCGGAGATATCATTTTATATGAAATGCAGACTGGTGGAAAAAATGGTGAATATTGTCCTGCTGAATATGACAGTGTGATCTGGGATCTTACAAAAGCTGCCACAGATTCAGGGATCATCATCATTGCAGCAGCAGGAAATGGGAATCAGGATCTTGATGAACCTTTCTATGCAACGTACAGGGCCAGAGGAAACAGCGGTGCAATCATTGTAGGAGCCGGGACTCCTAATACTACTCATTCTAAACAAAGCTTCAGTACTTACGGAAGTAGAGTGGATGTACAAGGATGGGGAAGCAGCGTTCTGGCTGCAGGTTATGGATCGTATGCAAAGTATGACAATGATAATAACAGAACTTACAATTATTTCAGCGGAACCAGTTCTGCAACGCCTACAGTAGCTTCTGCTGCGGTACTGATTCAGTCTTTTTACCGTCAGACCACAGGGCAGAATTTAAGTCCGGCTGCTATGAAAAATCTTTTGGTTTCTACAGGAATTCCACAGGGAGGAACTGATGTGAATAAAAAAATTGGTCCACTTCCGAATGTAAGAAATGCCATTTTACAACTGGAAGGTAAATCTACAGCTTCTGTTAAAGCCTTACCTGCTTTGGAAGTGAAAATTTATCCTAATCCATCCAGCAGCTATATCGCTATTCAGACTAATGAAGATAAAAAACTGGACATTGAAATTATCAATATGTATGGAAGATCAGTGATAAAAAGCACGGTTGCTTCCGGCGAAAGGATTAATATTTCAAATCTTCCTACTGGTCAGTATATCATTAATATCAATGAAGGAGCGAGACGGGTGGTAGAAAAGTTTACTAAATTATAGTGAAAAGGCGGAAAGTTGGAAGCATGAAGCCGGAAGTTACTTTTAGTTGTTCTGTGACTATAAGTAAGATAAAGTAGTTTTTGTAAAGTCAAAAAGTACAATTGCTATTCTTTATGACTTTGATAACTACCCATCTTTTAATTCAAAACAAAAACTCCTTTCATTGCTGAAAGGAGCTTTTTTGTCTTAACTTTTATAACAATTATTTCGCAGGAACGCTACTGAAATTAAGGGCTACTTTAATATTCATATCCGAAGAAGTCTGGTTCTTCAGCTCATACACTGTTCTTACAGTAAGTCCTGAACTTTTTACAATACTATCCAGAAATCCTGTATCATTCAAATCCAAACTCATACTGGATGAATTGGTGGATATGTTGGAACGGGACGCAATCAGCCTCTCTCCTGTTCCATTGGATGAAACATATATTTTAATCGTTTTAAATGCACTTAGATTTCCTCCTGAAGGAGATGCTACTGAAATTTTTGCATCAGAAATTCTTACATCTTTAATCTGTGCATTATTATTTCCCCCAAACCATGTTTGTACATTGGCAGCTGTTGCTGTTGAAGAAACTTCTTTATCTGCAGGAACCCCTGTAGAAACTAAAACATTCGTTGTATAAGGAAATGTATTCTGAACCAGCGACTGTACGGTTCCGCAACTTACAAGTACAGCTGAGGCGGCCATTGCTGTTAGAACTATATTTTTCATAATTTTAAATTTAAACTTCAGGTATTGATTTGCAGAAACTATACCAAATTGATTCTTCTTACTCAATACTTACGGTAAAATGACCTTTGGTATTTCCGGAGGCCATATTACTTTTCCCAATAATGAGCCATACTTCACCTTTTTCAGGAATTTCATAAGTAAGCTCTCTTCCGAATGGCCCATCATAATTTCCATTGGGAAGTTTTATTTGATTGAATCTGATATTGAAATCTTTTTCTTTTGTTGAAATTTTTGCTTTAATATTAGATTGTTCAAAATTGGTCAGTTTTAAAATCATTTCCTGATCATCATTTTTGAATTCTTCTCCCAATGTAAAAGGAAGCTGAGATGCATCAGCTGTTCTTATGATCTGCCCTTCTTTTTCACTTCTCATCACTCCTTTACGTAAAACATCCTTGGTAGCAGGAGCATTGTTAATAATTGAATCTTTTTTTCTCAATGCTGAAGAATCTGCTTTATAAACTGAGTCCGGCATTTCTGTTACAATGGTTGAATCTTTTTGGGATACATCCGTCACGGCAGGATCTTTTTTACATGAAATAATAATCAATGGAATTAACAATAAGCTTTTTTTCATAATAATTAATTTTAAGGAAGAAAAGAAAGGAAGCTGGAGGCTGGGAGATGGAAGTTATACAATTCACCCTACATCCGAAGTAATATTTTTTTTAAATATCCCGTCACATTCCATTTTCAATTCAATCCTGGTTAATCGGTTCTTTTTAAATGCTAAAATTGTTCCAACTCTTTTCATTGGTTTTTTTTGAATTGAAGAAAGTTTTTCATCATTATTCAATGGTTTGATAATAAATGATCTTTGAAAGGAAAGGTTTTGATTTTTCTATTTTAATTTTATTCTGAATGTCTCTTTTTAGTTTTGGGTTATTTTTTTCTTCCACATATTTCAACATACTCTTTTCACTGAAATTAACTGAACCAAAATGGTAATTAATAGCAAAATCGTTACGTTTCATATTCTGAGAAGTAATGAAACCTCCCCAGTTAATATAGCTGCATATCAGAATCGTTCCATAAAGATACCACGCCATTGTATTGAAAAGGAAGGCATTTCTTTTTTGTTTTTGAATTTTAATAAAGGTCAAACCAAGTCCCACCAGAGATAAAAGAAGGAATGCAAAAACACCCAGCCTTTTATAGGTAAAGGCATAATTGACAATATACTCATAGTTTTTGGCTGCAGCAGAGAGGATAAGAACAGCATTCAACACAATCCATACTTTAGCTAAAATTTTCAACAATTTGGCTTTAGGATCAAAATTGAAGCCTGATTTAAAATAAAACATGATCACCAGAATAGCCATCACAATAGACATAATCACTGCATTGACACGTTCATGGGTTTCTTCTGAGAGCTGAACTGGTGTTTTTGAAACTTCATAAAACTGTTCATAATTGTATGTGATAATGAAAAATACCAACAAAATATTCAGACAGAAGAAAGATATTACCCCGCTCATTCTTTCTGCATCCAGATCAAGGAAAGAATAAGTTGCCTTAGACTCCTGAGCGCTTTTCTGAAAGTCGTTATCCAAATAATGATGATTCTTGTAAATCAGTTTTTCAACAGCAAAATTCCAGAAATTAAAAGCAATAAAAAACCCTAAAACAGAAAGACAGAAAACCTGCCAAAGATTGATATCCAGTTCATAATCGGTAAAAAGAGCGACAAAATGATCACTCCCAGCGGCATAAATCCCAAAGAAAACAGAAATAAGAATGAGTGGAATGAGCACAAAGGCCACGATCTTCTGCCACATTCCAGGAACATTTCTTTGAGGCAGCCATTTCTCCAGCATAAATACCCGGCATATTGAAGTACAGCCATTGGTGATAAAAACAGGAATTAAAAAAAGGATTTTCATGTTTCTGTTCCTTGATTTATAAGCTAATAAAAGCAGTGAACTGGCCACTGCCAGGAATGACGGAAAGTCGCCATACCATGCAAATGCAATTCCCGAAAGTATACTTGTCCCTGTAAGCAAATAAAATACTCTGGTTTTGTTTTTTTGAGCCGTTTTAAAGAAATTCAGAATTGCATATAAAATTCCAAGAATTCCAAAATTCAGCCCCATGTCCTGATCATAAAATAGGATAACAAATAGCACTGTTGTTAGAAATATATAGTGATGTGTTTTCATGATAATAAATATTTAAAAATTAGATTATGAAAAATTGAAAATAATAAGAAGATATATTGCTGCAATTGGAATATTTGCCAGCAAAAGGAGAACAGAGTTTCCCGAATCTTTTCTTTCAGAAATGTCCATCAAGAAATGAAGCAACTCATATAAAAGTACTGTCATGTTCACAGGTATTGCAAAAATTACATAGATCAACCCACAAACAAATAAGTCGTCATTTCTAGTGATAAAAAATAATAAAAATAGAAATGTACCAAGACCAAAAGAAATAAAGAAAGTATATCTCCCGGCAGGGCTAAACTTTATATTTTCCATGTCATGTACTTTTTAATGTAAAACAACCGGATCTTTCTGCTGGATAAAATCTTTCAGATGTTCAAAATTCTGCCAAAGCAGACCTTCGAAATCCCATTCGTGGAAGGCTCTCATTGTCTGTCCTTTTCGATACGCTTTCATATATATCTTCATATATTCTGGTAGGATAAAGGTTCCCAGTACAATGGCTGCTAAAAGATGAGCATTGAGCTTTCCGTTTCCCAGTAAAAGATATTGCATCGCAATTTCATCCTCGAAGTGGGTTCCACAATCGGTAATCAGATGATGAACATCGTGGTTTTCCATTTTTGGGATCATTGAAAACCCATGTTTATGATAGAATTCTCCTAATTTTCTTCCTAACGAATCTTCCTGAAATTCCAGCAGCTGCCTTTCATTGAACTGCCATTGTCTCTTTTTCTTTTTAAAGTATTTCCTGTAGAGTTTTTGAGTTTTATCGTACACAAAAAGCAGAAACTGAACGCGTATTTTTTTCATAGTGTTATGTATTTAAAAGATTAGATTCCATCCTATGATGGCATAAAGAGCAGCAATGGGAATATTCCACAAAAGATATCCTGCTGATTGAAAACAGGTTTTACGTTTGAGCTTGTTGATCATTCCATAGAGCATGAGACCTGCTAAAACCAGAAGATTGAATATGGATCCATAAATGAGCAGCAAAAAACCAAAATCTGCGAATTTGAATTCTTTTGTAAGGATATATCCCAAAAAACAAATATTCCCTGCGAGGAAGAACAGTCCGAATATGGCTTTTCCTAAGTTTAAAATATTTCTTTCTGACATCATTAGAATAATTTAATTAAATAAACAGATCCCTATTGCTCCATACAGAGCTGCAATGGGAATATTGATTAAGAGTATACCAACTGCCTTTAAGCAGGCTAAAAATTTTGGCCGATATATTATACCATAAATCAAAAAAGATAAAACACACAATATATTTACCGGCACTCCGAAATAAACCAGCATATAACCTGCTCCAGCAAAACCTCCTTCCTTGGTTATTATCGCTCCTAAAAGAAAGATACTTCCCAACACAAAAAAGACTCCGAATATAGATTTTCCGAGATTGATGATTTCTTTGTCTTCCATTTAATTAATTATTTAAGCTTGAGTTAATGTAAAAACAGTGATTTCGGGGCGAACCATAAATCTTATTTGGAAAGAATGTCCGAGGGCACGATTGATATACAGCATTCGTCCATCTTTCAAGTCAATCTCTCCGGATACATATTTTTTGTTTTTCACCGGAAGTACGGGAGTGATAATACCGGGAATTCTACATTGCCCGCCATGAGTATGCCCACTTAAGATCCAACCCTGGTAGCCATTCCATATATCCAGATCACATGCATCAGGATTATGGCAAAGCACGATATTGGCTTTAGATGAATCATAGTTGGTCATCATTTCTGAAGGTTGGAAATGGGGTGACCATAGGTCTTCAAAGCCTATAAAATTTAAACCATGACTTTCGGCCTGAGTATTCCTGAGCATTGTAATACCTGAATTACTTAGCGTATCGCATACTTCCTCCGAGCATTCGGAATCATTCCAATTTTCTCCGTAATCATGGTTTCCTAAGATTCCAAAAGTTGCTGAAGTACCCAGCACACAGTTTTCCATTACTTTTCTTAAATCTGCTTGTTCCTGAGGAGTTCCACGATTTACAAAATCTCCCGTGTACACTACAAAATCCGGTTGATATTCTTTGGCCTTTTGGAAAGAGTCAATTAAAAAACTCCAGTCAAATCTCGCTCCTACATGCAAATCCGAAATCTGCATCAATATTTTTCCATCTAACGCCTTAGGTAAGTTTTTCACAGGAAGCTTTTTTTGAACAAATTCAACCCAAAATGGTTCTACCTGCCATGAATACAATCCTGGGAAAGCTCCCAACACTGAAACCTGTAGTATCTTTTTTAAAAATGTTTTTCTATTCATTATTACTATTTTAAAACAAAGAACTTTGAAATGCAAAGTAAAGATTCAAAAAAATACAGGACTATCGTCCCAATAATTTTTCAAGGCCATCCAGATGATCTGTAAAAGCCTGTCTCCCACTTTGTGTAACACGGTAAGAGGTTTTTGGCTTCTTTCCTACAAACTCTTTTTTCACTTCAATATAACCCACTTTTTCAAGGGCATTACTGTGGCTGGCAAGATTGCCGTCTGTAATCTCCAATAATCCTTTCATCTCGGAGAAATCAACCCAGTCGTTTAACATAAGAACAGACATAATGCCCAGTCTTACACGACTTTCAAATTCTTTATTGAGTTGACTAATTTTGATCATTTACTTTATCTTATTTGTTCTGAAACAGTCATAATCTGACTATTTTTCATTCTCTTTAATCCTATGCAACCATAATCTTTACAGTTTTTCTCGATTTAAAAAAACGGTGCAAAAATAAGGATTAAAAATTTCCTTACCTTCGGAAAGTATTATTTTTGATACAAATGATGGTTTTATATTATTAAAAAATTAATATTAACTTCCATATACACACAGCCCCAATGCTGATAATGAGAGATAAAAATCCTATCAAAAAAGGCCAATAACCCATAATACTATCCTTTCTTTCTGAATAAAATTGAGTTGCATCAGTCAGATTAAGTCTTTTTACTGGATGCAAGGCAGTCAAATCGCTCTCTGTATCAAAAGTTTTTACCACATCTGTTTTTGTATCTATCAAAAAATACTTGTTATCAAAATTTTTCCCAAAAATCTGATTCCCATACTCTTCTATTTTTGTCACTCTTAAAACCAGAGTTTCTCCAGTTTTATTATTAATGCCTGCTTGTTCCGGAATATCAATAAATAACAGTTGATAATTATGTTGCAAAGGAACATACCAGGCATCCCCAAATCCCACATCTACATTTTTATGCTCAGATACAATGGATAAACCTGTAATTCCAACAATATAGAAAGTATAAAATCCAATAAAAGGAGCTATAACTGCCAATATCACTTTTTGTCGTCTTCTTTCTTTTCCACTGATAAAATAAGTAAGTAAGCCACATAATACAGCACCAATACAACTTAAAAAAGCTATAATGAAAAGGTGAATTAAGATGACAAAACCAATTCCCATTATTTATACTTCTTATGCATAATAAGACCATAAACTATATGCAAAACTCCAAAACCGATTGCCCAGAATACTAATCCCCACCCCAAGATGAATAGAGAAACGAGTCCTAAAACAATCTCGAAATATCCTAGATATTTTACATCCGTTAAAGTATATCGTTCTGCTGAAACTAAAGCCAATCCATAAAATATTAATGTTGCCGGGGCGATGAAAACGAAAAGGTGATGGTAAAGAAGGGCAAGACAAAAAACTCCTCCTGAAACCAAAGGCACTGAAAAAGTAATCAAAAGTCGTTTTGTAGTAACATCCCAGATCTTCAAACCCTTCTTTTTACTTTTGTGAGCCGTAAAAAGATAACCACTAAAGATAGCAACCACCAAAATGGTTATCCCAATCCCGATAAGTTCTTTGACTAGAGCAGAATCAAAAATATTTCTGTCACCATCAAAATAATTGATTCCTTCTCTCTGAAAGACAAAATACACATATATCGCTCCAATAATTGCCGTTAATCCAGCTACCACTCCGGAGAGACCACTTAAAGAAATAAATCTGGAAGACCGCTCCATCATGGAACGGATATGGGATAAATCTTCGTGATAATTTTTCGAATTCATAAAAAGAACTTTGAATTACAAAGTTATAATTTTTTTTTACTCATCAAAATATTTTTTTATTTATAATGATTTTTTTTTATCAGTCTAGTCTTATAATTTTTAACTTTAAGATTATCTGATCTATATGAAACCGGAAGAAAAGTAATGGTAACATATTTTAAGTACAGCAAAGAGATTCTTTCTCTTGCCCATTTTGAGAATAAGGATCAAAAAAGCCGCTGAAGTGATCAGCGGCTGAATATTTTGAAGAACAAAAAACTATTTTGCTCTCAGTCTTTCTTTAATGGCTTCAATATTCTTTTTTGCAGAATCTTCTAAAATAAGGCTGGCACTCATATGAATTCTCGCTGGCATCAGTTCATTGAAATGGTCTGTACCTTCCCATGAAACCTTCTTAATCAATGCCAGAGCATCGCTGCTTCTGGAAGCTAGGGTTTGTAAGAACTTCTCAAGCTTTTCGTCCATTTCCTGGATGTTATCTGAAACGGAATGATATACATTATGCTGTTCTGCCCATTCAGCAGATCTGAAATCAGCATCAATAGCCATTGCTGAGAATTGTGATTTTCCGATCTTTCTTTCTACGTAAGGTCCGATGACGAAAGGTCCGATTCCTAAATTGATTTCTGTAAGTGCCAATGCAGAATCTTTTGTTGCAAAACAGTAATCAGCACCACAGGCAATTCCTACTCCGCCGCCGGTTGTTTTTCCCTGAACTCTTACCACCACAATCTTTCCGCAATTTCTCATTGCGTTCAGTACTTTAGCAAAACCTCCGAAAAATTTTGTAGAAGCTTCCAGTTCTTCTATCGCAAGAAGTTCATCAAAGCTTGCTCCTGCGCAGAATGCTTTCTCTCCTTCGCTTTTTACCAAGATTGCTTTAACCTCATCTTTAGCGCCTTCATCAAGGATAGTTTGAGCCAGTTTTTCTAAAATAGCTCCTGGAAGAGCATTACTTTTTGGGGTTCCGAAAGTAATTTCGGCAATATTATTTTTGATTTCTGATACAACGAATTCGTTCATTTTAATTTTTATTGGATTCTTACAAAAATACTAAATACAGTGCTTTTGGAGAAACTTAAAGAGGAGAAATTCATGCTATTTTTCAGGCTGGAAGCTGGAAGAGGGAGGTTGGAAGTTATTATTGAGCCAATATTTATGGATTGTTTTATTTTAAATACTCAATCCACCTCTTCATAGCAGAAAAATATCTCTTTACGTAGAAATACGCAATGCTGAATTTGGTATTTTCTACTCTAGCACTACTTTTTTATTAGTTGTTCCTTTGGATAAGAAAATAAATCACTTAACGGCGGAATCTGAAAAGCCATGAATAGAGTAAGAAATTAAAGGCTAAAAAAATATATACCATGGAAGAGTACATTGGAATCGTTAAATTATTTGCAGGAAATTTTGCACCAAGAGGATGGATGTTTTGTGATGGAAGCTTAATAAGCATTTCAAGAAATTCAGCACTATTCTCAATATTAGGAACTACATACGGTGGAGATGGTATTACCACTTTTGCATTACCCAATCTGAAAGGCCGTATGGCTCTTGGAGCCGGAAATGTAAACGCCAATGAATATTATCCTTTGGGGGTAACGGCAGGGACCACACAAAATACTCTTTTGCAGTCGAATCTTCCAAGTATTGGAGCTGGGTTTCAGCTTAAAATAGTGAATCAAAATGCCAATACAGCAACCCCTACAGCGGCATCTTCTCTTGCCATCACCGGAATTCCAAATGGAAGAAACTTCCAGGCAGTACCCAGTTTTATAGATACGGACCCCAACACTGCAATCAATACAAAATCTATTTCTTTTACAGGGCAGAATCTTCCGGTAAATAATATGCCTCCTTATCTGGGATTAAATTATATCATTTGTGTTGAAGGCATTTATCCTCCGCGTGATTAATACCTATAATAACCTAATATTTAAAACAAAAATCATGAAAAGCACTACTATTTTTGCAATCTGTAGTCTGCTCATTTCAATTTTTTCATTTGGGCAGACCAGTACAGAGACTTTCGAAACTGAATCTAATGGAAGCACCAGTTTTACTGATAACGGAGTTGTTTTTAATATCATTTCACATACTTCTACTTTCGATATAGGAGTTTATCCGGGTACAGGATGGGATGGTACAGCAGTTGACAACAGATATATTGATAATACAGACTTTGTAAGTCTAGCTACTCCCAATCCATCATTCAGTATAAAAACAACCTCAAACCTGTTCAAAGTAAATAGATTTTGGGTGTATGTCGCTAATGATCTATCAAATCCTGTTGCAACAGGCTCTCTTACGATAACAGGAAAGCTTAGCGGAGTAACAAAATTCTCTACTATAAAAACCAATAATTTCTCAACCAGCCTTGGTTTGACGAATGGATATACCCTTATTGACCTTACTAATCTCAATGGACAAAACTATTCCAACATTGTAATTGATCAACTTCAGCTTACTCTTGGAGGCAACTATTATTACATTGGGCTGGATGGTTTTAGGTGGATAAAAGACAGTAATATTGTATTAGGAACCTCAGAAACTAAAAGCACTCAAAAAAACTTGACTCTTTATCCTAATCCAACCAATGGACCGCTTTCTATTAAAGCAGACTACAACTCAGATGCACAAGTCTATAGTATTGATGGCAAAATACTGAAAACTGTTCAGGTTCAGAAAGGAATGAATGAAATTAGTATTTCAGAGCTTCCTAAAGGAGTTTATTTTATCAAGACTGCTACTGAATCTACTAAAGTTATTAAAAACTAATATATAGAAGTTCCACATCCGATCTTGTTCCCATAAAGATTCTAATTCATCAACAACACCCCTTGATTATATTAAGGGGATTGTTTTTTTATCTTTTAATGCTAAAATATATTTGTCGATATACAACTGTTTCTCTTTAGATTTATATTGCTGAATATACCGAGGATGCTCCAAAACAGTGATCATATCAAAAAGCTGAGCTTCTTTATTAAGTTTTGAAATAAATTCAGCATTCTTCTTACCAAGAACAAATACTTCTGAAGTATCCAGATTCAGGCTAATATAACTTTTCAGAGAATCAATCATAAAATCTTTTACATCCTGGAAAAGTGCTTTATCATCATAATAATTGGCATTGAGCCAGCCGTTCTTGGTTTTTCTGACAATCGCCAACGGAAATGGAGAATTGATATAAATATCTTTATAAAACAAATCTGCTCCGCCATAATCTGCAATCATATCATACATGAATACGGAAGATACTTCATGAGTATGGGCAGATTCCATTTGTATTCCGCATACACTTTCCAATCGTTTGGTATCCGTAAACGGAACTCCTGTCACTCCAGCTCCATGCCGGCTGGGATTGATCCCTATCATAAACTTCCTTTTATGGGAATCATTATAATATTGATGATAAAACTTTTGCATAACCACCATCGTTTCCGGATTGCCCAAATACGGATTCAATACTTCAAAGCCATCAGGCAGTTTGCCTGAGTACGCCAGATTTTTATTAAATTCAATAACCTGATCTGCAAAAGTTTTATTCATGGAGCTTATTTTAGAAAAACAAAATTACCCGGCTGATCTGATGATTCATCCTCTTCTTCCTCATTTTCATCATATTCAGATAATTCTAATTCGATATCAATAAAGTGAATATACACTCCACATAACTGATCCTGTCTATCATAAGCAAAGTAAACCGGATATACTCCATCTCCTACTCCACTTGCAAATATGGGAATCTGATATTCCGTACCAGGCACCGTCCAATTGATCCAATCTCCCAGATCTCTCTGATTTCGCGGATTCTCTTTATAACTTTTCGCAAACAGCGCTGCAAAATAATCATCGTAAATATTCTCTACTTCCAATTCATCAATAAATTTATCTACAAAAGGTACCACTTCAGGATCGGTAATACAGGCTAAACCAGCATCCACGTTAAATCCAAAAAAAGCATCTTCGTTAACATCCTCAATATTTTCTATACCAATTAATGCTTCTCTATAAATCACAGGCTTTTCTTTAGTGAACTCTACTTTTACTGCAGCATACCGATCCCCCCAATCTTCCAGCTTTACCACAGCAATAGTTACTGGAAAATTTCCTTTAGGAACCTCAACAAAGAAAGGCTGCTCCTTCTGGTTCAGATATACCAAAGGATCTCTTACAATTACTTTTCCTGATGGCAGTGAAACATTACCAATTCCCATCGTCTCCATCTTCTGTTCCATAATTTCATCTGAGGTAAAATATGTCTCAATATCTATAGGAGATACCAGTTTGTCTTTTATCTCTTCCCATTTTTGCATCCAGCTTTCGTTCATTGTTGTTTGTTTTATGTATCGATTTTAAACTTGAAAATAACGAATAAATATAATGCTAGCCAATATGAGTGAGTGTTTTAACAAAAGATTATTACAACAAAGCAGCAAATCTGATGGATTCAATAAGGGCTCCATGTTTTTTATGTTCTTTATTAAAAGCCTGGGAGTAAGAATTAAAAATTCTGCCAAATTGTTTTGAGAAAATATTCTGAGGAGAATGAAGACCTGTTGGGATGATCTCTAACCAATTCAAAATCTGATTTTATTTTAACTAAAAGATGAAAATGATTAGGCATCAGGCAGTATGCATATACATCACAGACTGGAATAAGAAATTCAGATATTTTATTGAGAAAGAACAAATAATTCCGATCTGATTTGAAAATATTCTCTCCGTTAATACCACGATTATAAATATGGTAAAAACGGTCTTCTTCAATTGAAGTAGTTCTAATATCAGTCCTCTTTGTGTATTTTTTGGTTAATAAACCGTGTCAAGGTTTAAAGCTAAAAAAGTCCCTTTAAGTAAACCTAAAGGGACTATAAATTTATATTTCATTCTGAATTAAATCAATCCAAACTGTTCAAAATGATGTGTAAAGTGCTTCTTATGCATCAATTCCCACATTTCTTTATTTAGTTTTCCGAATACGAAATTCATATGCTCTGCCTGTGGATTTTCTTTGTAATACACTACAAATCTTTTCAGATTATCAATGAATGACTGCTTGGCTGCTTCCAGATTCTTGTGAGTAAGCTCAGGAAGGGAACCATCTTGTGGTAAGAAAGGAGCAGTAAAATCCTTTGGCATTCCTCTATGATTGTAAAGGGAATCCTGCCATTTTTCAAGATGTTCTTCAGGAGTAAAGCATTTGTCTGCTTCAGGTTCTCCCAAACTTACCAATACAGCCTTGTCTAAGTGCTCAATCATTTGCTGTGGAGACATTTTCCCCCAAAGTGAAGGAGTACTTTCTGTTAATCCACCTAGAATCTTCTGAACATTCTTCACCGTAAGATCTATGAAAGGAGATTGTTTTGCCACTAATGTTAAAATAGTTGCTACACAAACAACCTCATCTCTTTGATTAATAACCTCAACTAGCCATTTCACAACACCAGATGGAATATTTCTTCCTTTTACTCCTCTGTTAATCTTTTCTTTTGCTGTTAAATAAACGGTGATGGTATCACCAGCATATACAGGTTTAAAGAAGCTACATTCTTCTAGTCCATAATTGGCAATAACAGGTCCTTTTTTACCAGAAACAAATAATCCTGCAGCTGCTGAAAGAATAAAGTAACCGTGAGCAACTGTTTTATCGAAAATAGTTCCTGTTAAGCTTGTAGCATCAGTATGGGCATAGAAATGATCCCATGAAACGTTTGAGAAGTTGACGATATCTGCATCCGTAACAGTTCTTCCTGCTGTTTCAAGAGAATCACCCACTTCAACTTCTTCAAAATATTTCTGGAAAGGATGCTTGTCTGAGAATTTCTTCTCTGCCCCTTGCTGGTAAATTTTAGTAATTGCTTTCAATACATCCGGAGATCCCTGAATAGCTGTTTTTTGCAGGAAAAAATGAAGACCGCTTAATCCGCCCATTTCTTCTCCACCCCCTGCTCTACCAGGACCTCCATGCATTAATGTTGGAAGAGGTGAGCCGTGGCCTGTACTTTCTTTAGCATTATCTCTGTTTAACACAAAGATTCTACCGTGCTGAGAAGCCATTTTCCATGAAGTTTCTGCGATAAAGTTTTCATCGTGAGAAACAATAGATCCTACCAAACTTCCTTTTCCTCTTTTAGCCAAAGCAGCAGCTTCTTCAGCATCTTTGTATGGCATTAATGTAGATACCGGCCCGAAAGCTTCTACATCGTGAGATATATTTTTCTCGAAAGGTTTGTCATTAAGGAATAACTTAGGACTCATAAAGGCTCCATTTTCATAGCTGGCGTCTACCAACTCATGTTTTCCGTCATATACAAGCTCCGTTTCTGATTTTAAGATATTTACTTTTCTTAAAACTTCTTCGTATTGCTGTCTTCCCACTAAAGATCCCATTCTGGTTTCTCTGCTTAGCGGGTTTCCTATTTTTGTTTGATCTAAAGCTTTGGATAAAGCATTCTGAACGTCACCAATTAAATGTTCAGGAACAATAATTCTTCTGATCGCCGTACATTTTTGCCCCGCTTTGGTAGTCATTTCGTTACGAACTTCTTTGATGAATAAATCAAATTCAGGAGTTCCTGGTTTTGCTTCTAATCCAAGGATAGAGCAGTTCAGAGAATCTGCTTCCATATTGAAACGAACAGCATTTCCTGCAACAGAGGGAAGTGATTTCAACTTTCTTCCGGTAGTGGCTGAACCTGTAAACAATACAGAGTCTCCGTCCTGAACATAATCCAGAATATTTCCCGGCTCTCCACATACCAATTGTACTGCCCCTTCAGGTAATACTCCACTTTCAATCATATCCTGGAATACAACATTGGTAAGATAAGATCCGAAAGGTGATGGTTTAACAATAGATGGTACCCCTGCCAACAATGATGTGGATAATTTTTCCAACATCCCCCAAACCGGGAAGTTGTAAGCATTAATCTGTACAGAAACACCCTCACTAGGTGTTAAAATGTGGGTTCCTAAGTGGGTTCCGTTAGCAGAAATCTTCTGAGTATCTCCATCTACCCAAAATGGAGTGTTTGGAAGCATTCTTTTTGCTAATCCTGAATAGGTAAAGAAAGTTCCGAAACCACCTTCAATATCTACCCAAGAATCAACGTGTGTTGCTCCTGTTTTATATGATAATTCGTAATATTTTTTCTTTCTTTCTAACAGGTAAAGGGCTACTTTTTTCAACATTTCTCCACGATCGTAGAACGTCATTGAAGAAAGGTTTTTGTATCCTACAGTTCTACCATAGTCAAGAGCTTGTTCGAAATTAAGACCTTCCGTATCGGAAATCGCTACCTGTTCTCCTGTTACAGCGTTGTATAGAGGAACTCCGATTCCGGTTCCTTCTATCCATTGTCCGTAGATATAGTTTTTTAATTTTTCCATATAATTTTTTACTTTTTACTTAATTCTTATTTTCTCATAACAATTTACTCCATTTTCTTCCTGCCATAAACAGCATCAATATAAAAGGAAAAAGCCCAGAATGAGAACTGCATCCACAAACAGGAAAAAAATCTTTCTGTTTTAGTTTACTGATGACCTCCTCTGATTCTACATGTTCCAGCACCTCTGAAATATCTACTGATTCCTGTTTCATATTTTGTAAAAAAACGAATGCCCTTACATTTCATGGATCTGTTCTCTATTTTTGTTCATTAAATTTCTGTCCAGTCTCATAGGATACCATCTAAATTGAAGTCCTTTTCATCTGCCGTTTTTTGATGGCATTTGACGTAGTGTATGAAAACCCTACTTTATGATATATATTTTTTTATCTGGAATGCTTATGGCTATTTTCTTACCCAGCCATTCAATGCTGGTAATTCCTTCATAAATAAGTCCGTCTACAAAACGTGTCTTAGGGTTTTCTACTTTGGCCAACTCATTTTCTGTTGTTATTTTCACTATGCTTCCGGTATATACTTTATTCGATTTTGTATTGTTAAATTCACTTTTAGCTTCTGTCACTTTAAAATCAGCTTTATTTATATTTAAAACATCCATAAGACGGGAACTTAAACTAAATGCATTTCTCCCGGAACCTGAATCAAGGGAAACCTGAATTTTAATTTTATTATTGACCTTCACGTAGGTAAACATATCGATAGCTTTACCTGCCTGGTCTGCAAACTGTACATCAATGAAATTCTTCTTATCTCCATTTTTCAACTTTCCAAAAATGAGTTCTTTCTTTTCATAATCAATGGTTACAGGAATATCTTTAAACATTTGTAGTGAGATTAATCCGTCTATATTTGGAAAATCTACATCAAATGTAGAATACTGTGGTTTTTCAAAATGCAGCCTCCCAATATCCAAGCTTTCTGACTGATAAATAGGGCAATCCAATGCTTCTCCTGTAGCTCTATGCCCTACAAAGAAATTGTAAGATTCTTTTGGTGCCAATTTTTTTGCAAATTTGTCAAAATATACATTAAGTCCTGCTCCAGTATCAAAAAGAAAATTCCCTTCGACATTATCTACCTTGACCTTAATCATAATATGACCATATTCATTGAGTGTAAATGGTATAGAATTCTGGGCATTTACGATAAAACTTAAAATTATACTTAAGGTTAAAAACAGTTTTTTCATGATAATTATGGGAATTAAGTTGTTATTACCATTAGACAACTGTAAGTATCTAGTTATTACATTTATTTCGGGTCCTGATAAGGAAACATCTTCACCAATCCTTCGTATAAACTTCTGTGAAGAATGGTTGCATGATTGTCTGTTTCCATCATTTTATATTCTACTGTCCAGTTTTTCTTTCCTGCTTTTTTTAAAACATCATCTAGATCTTGAGCGTCTTTTACCATTACAGGATGTTCTCCTTTTCCCACAGAAACATAAACGAATTTTTTAGTATCTCCAGATTTTGAAAGCAATTGAGGCGCCTGCTTCAAAAGGCTCTCATCATCCCACCATAAACTTGGACTGATGATGAAATAATTGTTAAACATTTCCGGCTTCTTCAACAGAATCTCAGTAGCTAAAAGGCCGCCTAGAGACTGTCCAAACAAATATTTTTCTGTTGTTTTAAATTCACTTTCTATATAAGGCTTCAGTTCCTTTTCAAAGAAGGTGATAAACTTATCTGAATGTCCTGTTGTAGGATAATCTTTCTGCAAATCCTTCAGATCTGTATGAAATGTAAAATCTCTTTTTCTATCTATATTCGCAATTCCTACCACAATAGTTTCAGGCATAGAATACATCTGGTTAAAGAACTGTACCAATCCTGTAACATGGATAAAGTCTTCATTTATACTCCCATCCAAAAGATAGATGATGGGATACGCTTTTGCTTTATCAAAATTTTGAGGAAGATAGATATTGAGTGTTCTTTCTTCATTCAGAGTTTTAGACTTAATCGTCCTCACCTCTCCTATCGTAAGCGGTTTTGTATTAACAGTCTGTGCTGATACCATAGAGTTTACCGCAAACATCATACTGCATATAAGAGCAATTTTCTTAATCATATTTAATTTTAATGGTCATTTATTTTATATCATCCCAGATACTGTAATCCACAATTTTTGTTGGAGTTTGCTGAACATACTCTGTAAATGGTTCACAAGGCAAAATGGCTTCTTTTCCTTCTCTTGCCAGTTCCTGATACAGTTTTGTTCCTTCAGTTTTCCAATGGATCATTTCATCAGAAACATCACGGATAACTTTTGCTGGGCTTCCTACAATCAGTTTTCTTGGTTCACATCTGAAATTAGCAGGAACGAATGCTAAAGCTCCTACGATACTTTCATCACCAATATAAGCTTTGTCCATCACCACAGAATTCATTCCGATCAAACAGTTTTTTCCAATGTGCCCTGAATGAATAATTGCTCCATGCCCGATATGAGCTGATTCTTCCAAAATGGTTTCTATATTCGGGAAAACATGAAGCGTACAGTTTTCCTGAACATTGGCTCCATCTTTAATGATAATTTTCCCCCAGTCGCCACGGATTACCGCATTAGGACCGATATAGACTTCTTCGCCAATTTCTACATTCCCAATAATTACTGCCTGCGGATGAATATAGGCAGATGGTTTTATAATGGGACGGATCCCGTGATATGAGTAGATGTTCATATTTTTTTAATTTGAGAATTTGAGAATGAGTTAATTTGAAAATGAATAATGCCACTAAACATTTTCAAATTCTCAAATTATTCCATTTTCAAATTGATTTATACTTTTTCAATGACCATTGCATAGCCTTGTCCTACACCGATACAAAGGGTACACAATGCATATTTTTTATCCTGCTTCTGAAGTTCCATGGCTGCAGAACCAATGATTCTTGCCCCGGAAACTCCCAGTGGGTGTCCGATGGCAATAGCTCCTCCATTTGGGTTAATTCTGGCATCATCATCCTGTAAACCTAAGCTTCTTGTTACCGCTAAAGCTTGGGCAGCAAAGGCTTCATTAAGTTCAATGATATCCATATCTTCTAAAGACAGATTTAATCTCTTTAATAACTTCTGAGTAGCTTCTACAGGTCCTATTCCCATAATTCTTGGTTCTACACCAGCTACTGAAGATCCTAAAATTTTAGCTTTTGGTTTTAAACCATATTTTTTCACAGCTTCTTCGCTGGCTAAGATCAAAGCAGCTGCTCCATCATTCATTCCTGAAGCGTTTCCGGCAGTTACGGTTCCTTCTTTTCTGAAAGCTGGGCGAAGTTTTCCTAATCCTTCCATGGAAGAAGTTGGTTTAATAAATTCGTCTTTTTCAAAAACAATAGGATCTCCTTTTCTTTGTGGAATTTCAACTTTTACAATTTCTTCAGCCAATCTTCCACTTTTCTGAGCTTTGGTCGCTTTTTGCTGAGACCATAGGGCAAATTTGTCCTGATCTTCTCTGTTGATCTGGTGCATGTCTGCTAGATTTTCTGCAGTTTCACCCATACCGTCAACACCATACATTTCTTTCATTTTCGGATTGATAAATCTCCATCCGAAAGTGGTATCATACATCTGACTATCTCTTCCGAAAGCGGCACTTGGTTTGGACATTACATAAGGAGATCGCGTCATATGTTCCACTCCACCTGCAATATAAATTTCACCTTCACCAGCTGCAATGGAACGGAAAGCATTAGCTACCGCCGACATTCCTGAAGCGCACAGTCTATTTACCGTCTCACCTCCAATTTTATATGGAAGTCCAGCCAACAAAAGCCCCATTCTGGCTACATTTCTGTTATCTTCCCCGGCCTGATTAGCACACCCGAAGATCACATCCTCAATTTCCTCTACAGGAACCTTTGGGTTTCTTGCTACCACTTCTTTGATAACAATGGCTGCCAAATCATCGGCTCTTACTTCTGATAATCCTCCCTGTAGTTTTGAAATGGGAGTTCTGACATAGTCTATGATGTATACGTTGTTCATTGTTTTCTAATTTAACCCTGTATCTGTTTAGCAATATAACATTGAATTTTCTCTGTTATTTGTAATCCGTACATTTCATTCAGGTATATTAACTTTATTTCTTGTAATTCTTAATTTTGTTTCTGATACGCCCTCAGTGTTTCACTTCTTTTGCTTCTACCCTTTTGTTTTTGACATCATCCAGCGTATAAATTTTGTAAACGAAGTTGTCTCCATAAAGACTTTTAGCATATTCTTCCATTGTATTGGAAAATCCTGCTTTTTTTCTTCTCTCATTCACATTTCCCGGATCTTTTATTGGCCAGATATATTGTGTTTCATATCCTTTTCCGTTTTCTTCCCAGAACTCCCCACTTCCCTGTGTTCCATAGATCTGCTCCTGTCCAGTCTGCATCAGATATCGGTCCTCCATCATAGCAACCCATATAAATGGAATTTCTTTATTTTTTCCGGCTTCTTTGATAAGAGGCAGATATTTTCCAATTTTAGTGGAATGTTGAATAACATACCATGCTGATTTATTGGTAGGCTCCCCTACAAGTGTTTTCCCCGGATATCCATATTGAGAAATGATCTTTTCAACCTTCTGGAGATTAATACTATCCTGCTGAGCTACCAGCATCCAGTTTTTCTTTTTAAAGTCTTCCTTATCAATATGTAAAGCTTTTAACACTTCATCCTTTTTTTCTGGGGTTATATCAGTATCAAAAAGCTTTCTGTATTCCTGATCCAATCTCATGATTTCATCAAGCTCCTTTTTCAGCCCTTCGTTCAACTTTTTCTGTTGGGCATTTATTCCCAACATAGATATTCCAAAAAGAAGTAAAAAGATCTTTTTCATATTAATTCCATTGGTGTTTTGGGGTAAAGAGTATATTATAATTCAGTTACTTTTTTTCCGATTTTGTATACTGTTCCTACAAACTTTGCAATCAACTCTTTATTTTGATTGGTGATTTGAATATCATAAACAGCTGTTTTTCTGGTATCATTTACCAAAACACTTTCTGCTCTGAAAACATCACCTTCTTTTCCTGCTTTGGTAAAATTGATGATACAATTTAGAGCAACGGCTGCATCTCCAGTATTGTTTGATGAAAAAGCCAGTGCTGAATCTGCAAAGGCGAAAGTAACTCCACCATGCACTGTTTTAAGCCCATTAATCATATCTTTTTTGATGGGCATTTCTATTAAACAGTAATTTTCTTTTACCTCAATCATTTTGATATTCATCCATTGGGAAAAATAATCCTGATTGAACATATAATCTGCTACTTGTCTTGGATTCATTTCTACTCTTCGTTTGTTATTTCTTCATATAGTTCATCCGATAATTTATCGTAAACACTCATTGTTTTGCCTAAAATTACCTGTTCATATGAAAGGTGGGTATCGGAATTGTTTGAACTATTTTCACCTTCATACATTGCGTTTAAATCAATTCCATTCTCATTGGCTAGTCTTTGAAGCAGCGTTCTGTATTTTTCATTAAACTTTCCTAGCAATTCAAGCCTTTCCTGACTATCCATGGAAGAAGCTTCCTCAGTTAAATACTGTTTTTCAATGAGAAGCCTTGTTTCCAATTCTGCTCTGAATTCTTCTATATTCATACTATTAATTTGAAAATGAAAACCTGTTATAATCAATTTTCAAATTATCTAATTCATTTTACGAAGCAAAGGACTTTGTCTATACCTTTCCTCCTGATATTCGTTGTATAGATTCTGAAGAGTTTCGGAAATTTTTGAATACCCGATTTCTTGTCCCCAGCCTAATAATCCTTTTGGATAGTTTACTCCTTTTTGCATAGCCAATTCAATATCTTCGTCATTGGCAACTCCTAATCTTTTAGCTTCTACAGCTTCATTGATTAACATTGAAATGATTCGTAAAAATATCTGTTGGTAAAGAGTTTCGTCTTTCTGAGCGACAGGTTTTTCTGCTCCTTCGTTATAATCGTAAAAACCTTTCCCTGTCTTTCTTCCATGAAGTTTAGCTTCAGACATTCTCTGTTGTAACAAAGAAGGCTTATATTTCGGATCATAGAAATAATCTTTGTAAACCGTTGTTGTTACGGCAAAATTCACATCTACTCCAATAAGGTCCATTAATTCAAAAGGTCCCATTTTAAAGTTTCCTATTGTTTTCATTGCTTCATCTACCTGTTCCGGTGTGGCAATATTCTCTTCAACAATTCTTAATGCTTCACCATAGTATGGACGGGCAATTCTGTTGACAATAAATCCAGGAATATCTTTAGCAATAACAGGAACTTTGCCCCATTCTTTCATGAGGTTGTATATTTTTTCGGCTAACGTTTTTTCTGTTAACAAAGATGGAATAACTTCTACTAAAGGCATCAACGGAGCCGGATTAAAGAAGTGGATCCCGATGAAACGCTCCGGTTTCTTTAGTTCTGCCCCCAGAGAGGTGATAGAAATGGATGATGTATTGGAACCGATGATACAGTCTTCGGAAACATAAGTTTCCAATTCTGTAAAAACTTTGGTTTTGATGTCTTTGTTTTCAATGATCGCTTCGATAACCAGGTTAGAATCTCTTAAATCCTGTAATGTTTCACCTTTAACGATATTGTTTCTGATCTCTGTGGCTTTTTCCTGAGAAATTTTTCCTTTTTCAGCTAATTTCTCAAGGGTTTTCTCTAAACCTGTAAGTGCTTTATCTATTTGTGGAGCATTAGCATCGAATAAAACGACCTTGCATCCTGCTGTTGCAGCTACCTGGGCTATTCCAACGCCCATGGTTCCTGCCCCAATAATTCCAATATTCATAGTTTTAATTTGAAAATTTGAAAATGAGTTAATTTGAAAATTATTTAATTTTTGACGTTGAAATAATTTTGGAGAGAATTAATATAATTTATTTTAAATTTTTAAATAAACTCTCATTCGGAGAACTCAGGAATGGTGATTGAAAACACAATAAAAGCCAGTACTCAGTTTCATCTGCTTCTTTGGCAGCAATCTTTATTTTGTGGATAAAATCTGCCTTACTTTCAGCATTTTGAGCTTCTCTTACGTTTGCACCAATTGAAGTTCCGGATTTAAAAATTTGATTAGCAAGCGGAAATCTGTTTGCTTTATACAAGACTTCAGAAAATTCAATAATATCTAATGCAAATCCAAAAGTTTTCTTTACAATAATATTTTCTCTATCGTCTCTCATTTTCAAATTCTCAAATTAACCCATTATCAAATTGATTTATTTTCCTTTATAATTAGGTTTTCTTTTCTGTAAAAAGGCATTTACACCTTCTATGAAGTCTTCTGTTTCTGCGGCTTCCTGTTGTAGATCACCTTCAAGTTCCAACTGCTCTTTTAAAGTGTTGGTGTATGAGTTTGCAAAGGCTTTTTTCGTTAGCTTAATTGCTGCTGTCGGCATATTGGCCATTCTTTCAAGAATTTCCATTGATTTTGGTCCAAACTCTTCTTCAGAGAAGACCTCAGCAACAAGCCCGTGAGCTTTAGATTCTTCAGCAGATAATTTTTTACCGGTAAATGCTAAATAATTAGCCAATTGTCTACCTAAAAGTTTCGGTAAGAAATAAGTACCTCCTGTATCAGGGATCAAACCGATATTTGAAAACGCCTGGGAAAAATACGCTTTGTTATTAGCCAACACGAAATCACAGATTAAGGCCAACATTGCACCAGCTCCTACTGCAGGGCCATTTACTAAGGCAATAACCGGTTTTTTGCAACGCGTTACTTCCATTACTAATGGGTTATAATAATCTACCACAATTTTTCTGATGATATCCTGATCGTGGTGTTCTTTCCCTACTGCAAAAGCTTCTTCAAGATTTTGACCTGAACAAAATGCTCTTCCTCTTCCGGAAATGGCAACGCATCTTACATTTTCATCCTCACTGCATTCTTTAATGAAATCTTTCAGATCCCCCAAAGAAGGCTTTGTAAGAGCGTTCATCGTTTCAGGCTGATTTAGGTAGGCAATTTTCAGCTTCCCGTCAAAATGCGATTCAATATCGAGTTGTGTATACATAGTTTTGTATTTTATTTTTAACAATGCACTAATTTAACAATATAAATCAATGTAACCGTCTAACAATTTAACAATCTGCCCATATCATCGTTATGTTTTGCATAGTCCGTAAATCTTATGGATAAACTTGTCATTTTAGTTATAGTTACACTCATTTTAGTGACATTTAAAATAGTCAAAAGGTTCCAGACAGTCTAAGCATTGATAAGAGGCTTTACACAGAGTAGACCCAAATCTGCTAATCTGTTTGGTGTGCTCAGAACCACAGCGTGGGCATTTTTTCGGTTTCCCGATATGATGTTCATCTGCTCCTTTTTCAGGTGGTGTAATTCCGAAAGCACGAAGTTTTTCTCTCGCTTCATCAGTCAACCAATCTGTTGTCCATATCGGAAACATTTTGGTAACTACTTTGGCTTCCCATCCGTTTTCTTTCATCATTTTGATGATATCCTCTTCAATGGTAAACATGGCAGGACATGCAGAATAGGTTGGTGTAATTGTCACTTCGCAGGAATTATCACCTGTTATTTCTGCTCCTCTTACAATTCCCAGCTCCACAATATTAATCACCGGAATTTCCGGATCGGGAATTGTTTTTAATAAGTTTAAAATATTGTTTTGCATATTTTAACATTGAAAAATTACTTTAGTCAAGTATTTTTCTGGTTGAAATTTTATTATTGATATCGGATACTTTTATAATATAGTTTCCTTTTAAAATACCGAACCTGAATCGATTCGAAAGAATTCCGGTATGTTCCTGTATCATCTTCCCTGAAAAATCAAAGATCTGTATACTTTTTATTTTCTCTTGTGAAACCACTTCATAGGAATCCGAATCTTTATATATTTTGATATTAGCAATTTTATCTGAAGTATCCTTTTCTAAAGGCCTATTTGCCGTTCTACTTACACTTGAAGGTACATACTGATTCTGTAAACCGATATCTCCACCACATTCATTCTTCCACCAATCTTTTACCTCATTGAGTACAAAACTTGGTGACGTGCTATACATCTTGTTTTTAAAGACCTGCAGTTTAGAATCTTTGTTTGAGACATTATACATGGCAAAAATCTGGGATTTATCATCATTTTCAATATTGAAATCAACAATTTTTCCTTTTATTTTTTTAGAGTCATAGTTAGTTGATGCCCAATACCCTGTAGATCCTAAATAATTAAAATGATCTCCTTTTCCTTGGAAAAGATGCAGATTTGCATGCCCAGGATCAGATTCATATAATACTGCAATATCATCTCTTTTGTTTCCATCATAAAAGTTCCCCGAAACAATCCTTTTGGTAAACTGATTGAAAGGATAACCTGTATTTTCCCACCATTTTTTAAAAACAAAACTTGAGCCCACTCTTTCGAACACATGAATATCAGTAGCATCATTACTATTTTTATAGAAAACTGCAATATCATCATGCATATCATTATTATCAAAATTTCCAGATACAATATTGCTTATGATATTATCTGTTGAATAGGAGATACTTTGCCACCATCCATCTGCACCTAAGTATTTAAAAGATTTGTTTGCCTGTCCTTGAAATACGTGTATTTTTGTTTCACTATTACCATATCTATAAAAAACTGCAATATCATTGTGCTTTCCATCGCCATCAAAATCTCCGGATACCATCCTGTCACCCACCAAATTAGCATAATACCCCGTCTCTTTCCACCATCCCTGAGCCTGATTACTATATATAAATTCAGCCCCTGTACCTTCAAACACGTGAATCCTTGTTTCTCCCCCTCCATAATCGTACATTACAGCCATATCATCAAAATATCCATCGTTGTCAAAATCTCCTGAAACTATTCTGTCCGAGAATAATTCAAGCGGATATCCTGTAGATTTCCAAGCATTTTTCACAGAAGATATGGATCCGTCAGGAGTCATTTTAGCAACATTTAAGAATGTTTCATCCCCATTGGTACTGAAATAAGCTACCTCATCTCTTACTCCGTCATGATCAAAATCTAAGGAAACAAGTTTTGATGTTTTTTCTGAATCAAAGAAGTTGGTATTGTCTACTTCGAAAACTTTTATGTTGTTATTAATAGCTTTTGTATAGTCTAAATAGTAAGCCAGTGAAGCTATCTGATCAACTGCTCTTCTTTTTTGGTCTTCTTTTTTTTCATCAGGAGTCAATCCTTCCGGTACACCATTATTATCCGGATCTATTCGTGTTTGCGCATGAATACTAATTATATTTAAAAGCTTTTTTAAAGTATCAATTTCTGCTTGACTAAAATTATTTTTATTAAAAGTGGCATAATATGTTAAAAGTGCAAACATTTCAACAATATCATCGTAATAAAGAAAAGAATAATAATCATTATTATTCAAATTAGCTATTTTTTCACAATCTATTGTACTATAAAAAACACTTAAAGTTCCTAAATAAGAAGCATTTTCATACTCCACCCTATATTTAATAATATGATTAACACCCTTTTTAATACCTGAAATCAATTTTTCTCTTAGTACAACATCCGACTTTGGGACAGCATCTAGCGACTCAATTAATCCTCTTAAAATAATTGCATGATAATTAATCTTTGACTCATGATATACTTTCTGCCCATTATCAAGAGTTTCTTCTCCTCTCTTCCATGTTCCATTACATATTCCAGTTTCATTTGCTTGTTGGTCTAACAGCCAATTACTAACATTGATAATTTTATCTAAATACTTGCAATCCTGTGTTATTTTATAAGCTTTTGCAAGCCCCCATAATCCAAAAGCAGTGTAATTTTCAGAATTATATCCAAATAGATCTATTGCATATAAATTATCTGCAGCTTTACCAATAGCCTCATACAAACCTGGTGGAAGTGCAATATTATTTTTTTTCAAATATAGATATCCTTCACAAAGCCCTACTATAGCACTACCTGTTTCATATACATGTACACTATTCTGAGATACGCTTCCTGGAATATCATTTTGTTCAAATATATCTTTACCTTCTCTTGCCCACCAGTAAATATAACCACCATCTAACAAACTGTTATTTTGATTTTTAACTTGTTGGCATATTAAATATTCTAACCCTTGAAGAATTGTAGAAGAATTCTTGGAGTTCGAATAATAATTATCATAGTGAATCATAGCACGTATCTGTTTACTTGTATGCCTTGGCTGGGGATGACTACTCCAAAAACCAGAAAATTTTGCATCTGGATCATATTCATAAAACTTTTTGTAGTTTCCTATATAGCCACTAAAATAACCTCTGAACCAAGACCCCCTATCCCATTTATCTGTAGAACTGAAAATCGGTTCGTAATTATTGAATACATTTATACCCACCAATTTTGGTTGCTCCATAAACGTCTTACTGAGCGCTATTACATTTTCTATTGCAGCATTATCTGCCGTAATATTATCATTCCAACTTGTTTGTGTTATTGGATGTATTTGTGTCTGAGCATCTAATAATGCAGGCAAAAGCAGCAAGAGGCTATAAAAACATTTCATATATAAACTGGTTATTAGAATAATATAAATGAAAGAGAAACTTAATATCTACCAAGTACACCCAGGATACGCTCTCTGCATATACTGAAGCTCACAAAGGATAAATCCAAAGTATTCTGTATGATACCCTGTTCTTGATTTTGGCTGCATAAATGGATTCGTTGGGTACTCTAATCCGAAGCTTTGGAAATCATTTTCTGTAATGGCAATGAATTCTTTATACAGTTCATCAACATTAGGAACGATATTCAAGGCAACAAGATCATCTTCACCTTCTGATTTGGCAAACAATCCTTTGGTGTATTCCCAGATATTTTCAATAGCATTTTCTAAACGCGTACGGCTTTCTTCTGTTCCCTGAGCGAAAATTTTCATCCAGGATACCGCATGCGTATAATGATACCTTACTTCTTTTAATGATTTCTGAGCAATAGCAGATAATTCTTCATTCGCTGAATTGGATAATGCTTCATACATCAGTTTCTGATACACTGAGAAAACATAAACCTTAAGAATCGTCTGAGCATAATCTTCGTTAGGAAGTTCTGTCCAATGCGCGTTTATATATTCATGTTCATATCTTAAGAAAGCGATATCATCTTCACTTTTACCATTATCAATAACTCTTGAAGCGTACACATAAAAGTTATTAGCCTGACCAAGTTCATCTAATGCAATATTCGTTAATGCAATATCTTCCTCTAAATAAGGACCTTCACCGCACCATGCAGATAGACGCTGTCCCATAATGAAACTGTCATCTGCTAGTTTTAATAAATAATTATATAATGGGTTCATTATTTTATCTTTTGGCTTTTGGCATCTAGCTTTTGGCGAATTACCAGTAGCTAACAGCCAATAGCTGTTTTACATATTTTTTACGTCATTTGGAATTTCGTAGAACGTTGGGTGACGGTATAGTTTATCATCTGCCGGATCAAAGAATGCTTCTTTATCCACTCCTTCTGAAGTCACAATATATTTACTTGGAACTACCCAAACAGAAGTTCCTTCTTTTCTTCTTGTATACACGTCTCTTGCGTTCTGTAAAGCCATTTCTGCTGTTGGCGCCTGTACAATTCCAACGTGTTTGTGAGATAATCCCGGTTTAGTCTGAATAAACACTTCCCACATATCTAAATTTGCCATAATTAATTTGAAAATTTGAAAATTGGTTAATTTGAAAATTGATGAATCGTGTTCATTGAAAATTTGAGCATAAATAACGTGGTTAAAGTCATTTTCAAATTTTCAAATTAGCACATTTCAAATTATATTACTTCTTTTTGTTGTTTTTCTGCAAAAGCAATTGCTGCTTCTTTCACCCAAGAGTTTTCTCTCTGCGCTTTTCTCTTCGTTTCAATACGCTTTTTATTACAAGGTCCGTTTCCTTTTAAGATTTCCATAAATTCTCCCCAAGGAAGTTCTCCGAAATCGTAATGCTGTCTTTCCTCATTCCATTTCAGGTCTTTATCCGGAATGGTTAATCCTAAGAACTCAGCCTGAGAAACGGTAACGTCGATAAATCTCTGACGAAGACTGTCATTACTTTCTCTTTTTACTCTGTAGTTCATAGAGATTTTAGAGTTTGGTGAGCTGTCATCATTAGGTCCGAACATCATTAGAGCCGGCCACCAGAAACGGTTTAACGAAGCCTGAGCCATTTCTTTCTGTTGTTTGGTACCACGGCAAAGTGCCATTAAAATCTCATACCCTTGTCTTTGGTGAAAAGACTCCTCTTTACAGATCTTTACCATCGCTCTTGAATAAGGGCCATAAGAATTCCCCATCAACATTACCTGGTTCATAATCGCTGCTCCATCAACTAACCAGCCGATAGCACCGATATCAGCCCAGCTTAATGTTGGATAATTAAAGATGCTTGAATACTTTGCTTTTCCTTCCAGCATGTCATCATAAGTAGCATCTCTATCTGCTCTGATACTTCCGTCTCCTAAAGTTTCTGTTGCAGAATAAAGGTATAAACCGTGACCTGCCTCATCCTGAACTTTAGCCAAAAGAGCCATTTTTCTTCTCAATGAAGGCGCTCTGGAAATCCAGTTGGCTTCCGGCAGCATTCCTACGATTTCAGAATGGGCATGCTGTGAAATCTGACGAACCAAAAGCTTTCTGTAATCATCCGGCATTACATCTTTGGGTTCTACTTTATTTTCTTCGTGAACGTATTGAACAAATTTTTCTAAGTCCATAATCTTTTAATTTGAGAATTTGAGAATGAGTTAATTTGAAAATTATTTAGAGAAAATGACAATAAACAATTACCCATTTTCAAATTTCCAAATTAGTACATTTTCAAATTGAATTACACATCATAATTAAGCATCACCACATTCGTTGTCGGGTGACATTGACAGGTAAGAACGTAACCTCTGGCTACTTCGTCTTCGGTAAGTGCATAGTTTTTCTCCATAAAAACCTCTCCTTCTAAAACTTCTGCCTTACACGTACAACACACTCCTCCTTTACATGCAAAAGGCACGGGAAGATTGTCTTTCAATGCTTTATCTAAGATACTCTCTTTTTTGGAATTAAGGTGAAATGAATATTCATCATCATCAATAATTACCGTTACCATACTTTCAATATTGGCAATCGCTTTAAATTCATCACTCATTTCTTCCGTGTTCTCTTCGTCAGGAGCTGTAAAGTATTCAAATAAAACCTGAATAGCGGGTACTTTTTTATCTTTCTTTAAATAATCTGCGATCCCTTTAATCATCTCTGAAGGGCCACAAATGAAATAAGTGGCTTCTTTTACATCAATCTCAGGATATCTTTCAAACAGCTGATCTAATTTTTCAGGAGAAATTCTTCCTTCAAAAACCGGATCTTCATGCTTTTCACGGCTTACAAGATAAATCACTTTAAGTCTTCCATTGAACTGCTCTACCAGCTTATTAATTTCAGCCTTTCTTAAAACATGGTCCATGCTTCTGTTACTGTAGAACAAATAAGCATTACTGTTCGGTTCCTGATAAAGACTTTCTTTGATATTGGATAAAACCGGAGTAATTCCGCTTCCTGCAGCCAGACCTATATACGTCTTTACGTTGGTCGGGTGATAAGAAGTATTGAAACCACCCATTGGAGGCATTACTTCCAACATTTCATCCATATGAAGATGCTCATTGAAATATCCGGATACTTTTCCGCCTTCCAGCAATTTCACCAAAACTTCCAGTGTATTGCTTTTTTCGCTTGGAGCATTACAGATAGAATAAGAACGTCTCTCTTCATTTCCGTTGATCATCATTCGGAAATTAAGATATTGTCCCTGTTTGAACCTGAACTTGTCTTTCAGTTCTTCCGGAATCTCCACCGCGACATTTACCGCGTCTGAAGTATCCTTCTGAACCCTTACAGTTTTAAGTTTATAAAATGAATTCATTATTTTTTAAGTATTCTATTAATTTTTCCACCTTCGCACTTCGGCAAACTATCCTGAGCATGAACTTTCACTTTTGTAGTGATTCCTACTCTCTTTTTGATTTCGTTTTCAATATTTTTTCCGAAGCTTCCGACAAAATTAAAATAATCATCGGTATTTGCTTCTATTTTTTGTGCCTTTACCAATTCGTCATCAATTTCAACATCAATATCTAAAGCTACACACATCTGCTCCTTTTCAACAGGAGTTAAATAATAATTGGGAACTACTCCTTTTACATGAGAAAATGCCTCTTCAATCTGGCTTGGGTACACATTTACCCCTCTTACAATCAGCATATCATCTGCCCTGCCAACAATAGGTTTCATTTTTACCATGGTTCTTTTCGCATTTTCGTCATAATAAAGACTTGTGATATCATTCGTCCAGTAACGCAGAAGCGGCATTGCTTTTTTCGTTAATGTGGTAATCACCAATACTCCTTCTTCTCCGAAAGGAACCGGTTCTTTTGTAATCGGATCTAAAATTTCAGGATAAAAATGGTCTTCCCAAATATAGGAACCTCCCTTTTCCTCAAAATCTTCCATGGAAACTCCAGGGCCGATAATTTCGCTCAAACCATAAATATTAGTGGCATGAACGCCTAATCTTTCTTCAATGTGGCCTCTGATAATTTCTGTCCACGGTTCAGATCCTAATACAGCATACTTTAGACTAATTTCATCAGCAGAAATTCCTCTTTTAGCAAATTCATCAGCAATAGTTAAAGCATAAGATGGTGAACAACAAATCACTTCCGGTTTAAAATCTACAATAAGATCAACCTGTCTGGCTGTCATTCCCCCTGAAATAGGAAGAACACTCATTCCCAACATTTCTGCTCCATAGTGAAGTCCTAACCCGCCTGTAAAAATCCCATAACCATAAGCATTATGCAGCTGCATTCCTGGTCTTGCTCCTGCTGCACTTAGAGATCTTGCTACCACTTCACTGAAAAGATCTACATCTTCTTTAGTATAGCCCACCACCGTTGGCTTACCCGTTGTTCCGCTTGAACAGTGAATTCTCTGAAGTTCATTTTTAGGAACTGTAAATAAACCAAATGGGTAGTTGTCTCTCAAGTCCTGTTTGTAAGTAATTGGAAGTTTCGTAATATCTGCAATGGTCCTTATTTCCTGTGGAGATATCTGCAATTCATCAAACTTTCTTCTATAAAATTCCGACTTCTCGTTCAGATAACCCATGAGATTTACTAAGCGGTCGGATTGAAGCTGTCTCAACTGACCCAGCTCCAGATATTCAACTGAAAAATCCATAAAACTAACTAACATTTGTTAGGTGTAAATTTAAAAAGATTTTGGAAGCTGACAAAATTTTTATGATTTTCATCATATTTTGAATGATTCTAAATAATTAAAACTGGGTTAAAATTGAAATTCAATTGATTTGCCATTCCGAAAGAAACAAAATGGAGTGCGGGATCTCAACAAAATTTCTATTAAGATTAAAGTTGTTACAGAACAAGTAAAGACTGAATAACATTGAACAATAATGAAGATTTTTCCTTCGTCAGAATGACAAAACCCTATTTATTTTGGTTTCCCAGAAGCCCATAAAGGATCTTATCCCTTATTTCATCAGTGATCTCATCTGTAGAATCACTGTTTCTTTTGAACCAGAAATAGGAATTGTTTAAAGTATGAAGAATGAATCTTGTTGTAAATGATGGGGATTTCAATTCCCAGTTTTCCGCTTGATAGATTTCGGAAATCAGCTGCTCAACTTCTTGCTGATAATTTTTCCTTAGCTCTATGAATTCAGGAAGCCTTTCTTCCAGATGCCTCCATTCAATAGAATAAATGTGAGTTACATCTCGATTTTTAAGAACTACCGACAAATGTTTATCCAAAAACAAATTCAACTTTTCCCTTGGACCAATATCAGTATTTTTTACTTCCTGAAGCTCATCGAAAAACTCTTGTGCAATACCAAAACAAACCCATTCCAGAATTTCTTCTTTCGAACGGATATGTGCATATAGCGATGCTGCCTTGATATTAAGCTTCGTAGCGAGGTCTCTTACAGAGCTTCCCATATAGCCTTTCTCCTTGAAAAGTTCTACGGCTACGTCTAATATTTTCCTTTGTTTTTCTTTAAGTTCCATCTGTAAAAATGCAAAAGTAGTTATTCTGAAATAAATTGAATGTTGTAATCTACTAATTTCATTGATTTCAAAATTGAGTTGGGAGAAGCTTTTTTTCTCCGGCCTGACTATTTGTTCATCAATTTCAGAGAAAATTTTAATGAATCGGAAATTTTGTCAAGTTAAATTATCGTTAAAAATATATAATCCGGAAATTTTGTCCATTTTTTTTGTAAATTTAATAATTGAACAGTTTTTGCGATACAGTCATCGATTACATGATTAAATAATTGATTGGCATTAAGAAACTGAGCCTTAAAATTTAGTTTCTTGATGTTTTTAAAACTAAAATTTGAACGAATCATTACCAAAAATATAGAAAATATGAACTTAAACCAATATACTGTAAAATCACAAGAAGCCATCCAGGCAGCACAGCAAGTTGCTATGGAATTTGGCAATCAAAGTATCGAACCTCAACATCTCCTAGAAGGAATCTTTCAGGTAGATGAAAATATATCACCTTTCCTATTAAAGAAGTCTGAAGCAGATGCTGCTTTAGTAAGAGAGCGAAACCGTGAAAATTTAGAAAAGCTTCCTAAAGTACAGGGAGGAAACATCTATCTTTCACAATCAGCAAACAAAGTATTACTGGATGCCCCCAACATCGCTAAAAAAATGGGTGATGAATATGTAACGATCGAACATTTATGGTTATCCCTAATAGAAACCAGCTCTGAAGTTTCTCAAATGTTGAAAGACATGGGCGTAACTAAGAAATTACTGGAAGGAGCCATTAAAGAATTAAGAAAAGGAAGTAAGGCTACTTCTGCAAGTTCAGAAGAGACTTATCAATCTTTAAATAAATATGCTAAAAACTTCAACGAGTTAGCTGCTGAAGGAAAGCTAGATCCGGTAATCGGACGTGATGAAGAGATCAGAAGAGTATTGCAGATCCTTTCCAGAAGAACCAAAAACAATCCTATCCTTATCGGAGAACCTGGTGTAGGTAAAACAGCTATTGCAGAAGGGATTGCACACAGAATTATCAGCGGTGACGTTCCTGAAAACCTGATGGATAAAACATTATATTCATTGGATATGGGAGCATTGATCGCCGGAGCAAAATATAAAGGTGAATTTGAAGAGCGTCTGAAATCTGTAGTCAATGAAGTGATAAAATCTGATGGACAGATCATTCTTTTCATTGATGAAATCCATACTTTAGTAGGTGCCGGAGGAGGTGAAGGAGCAATGGATGCTGCCAATATTTTGAAACCAGCTCTTGCAAGAGGTGAGTTAAGAGCGATTGGAGCAACTACTTTAAATGAATACCAAAAGTATTTCGAAAAAGATAAGGCCTTAGAAAGACGTTTCCAAAAAGTAATGGTAGAGGAACCGGATACTGAGTCTGCAATTTCCATCCTTCGTGGAATCAAGGATAAGTACGAAGCTCACCATAAAGTAAGAATCAAAGATGAAGCAATTATTGCTGCTGTTGAAATGTCCCAAAGATATATTTCAGACCGATTTTTACCAGATAAAGCGATTGACCTTATTGACGAGGCTTCTGCAAAATTGAGAATGGAAATCAATTCCAAACCTGAAGAACTGGATGTTTTAGACAGAAGGCTGATGCAGCTGGAAATTGAATTGGCCGCCATTTCGAGAGAAGGCAACCAAACTAAAATTGACCATTTAAAAGAAGACATTGCTAAAATTTCTGAACAGAGAAATGAGATCAATGCAAAATGGCTGAAAGAAAAACAGAAAAGTGAAGATCTTACCCAGATCAAAAAAGATATTGAATCTCTGAAGTTAGAAGCAGAAAGAGCTTCGAGAGCTGGAGATTATGCAAAAGTTGCGGAAATCCAGTATGGAAAACTTCGTGAAAAAGAAGACGAACTGGCCAAAGTGGAACTGGAAATGCAGAACCATCAGAATGAGCTGATCAAAGAGGAAGTAACGTCTGAAAATATTTCTGAAGTCATTGCAAAATGGACAGGTATTCCTGTGACTAAACTATTGCAGTCTGAAAGAGATAAATTATTAAATCTTGAAGCTGAACTTCACCACAGAGTGGTAGGACAGAACGAGGCAATTGAGGCTGTAGCGGATGCAATAAGAAGAAACAGAGCCGGATTGAGCGATGATAAAAAACCAATCGGATCTTTCTTATTCTTAGGAACAACCGGTGTCGGTAAAACTGAGCTTGCAAAAGCGTTAGCTGAGTTCTTATTTGATGATGAAAACAATATGACCAGAATTGATATGAGTGAATATCAGGAGCGTCACAGTGTTTCCAGACTGGTAGGAGCTCCTCCGGGATATGTAGGATATGATGAAGGCGGGCAATTAACTGAAGCAGTAAGAAGAAGACCTTATTCTGTAGTGCTTTTGGATGAGATTGAAAAAGCACATCCCGATGTTTTCAATACTTTACTTCAAGTTTTGGATGACGGCCGTTTAACGGATAATAAAGGCCGTGTAGTGAATTTCAAAAATTCGATTATCATTATGACTTCGAATTTAGGTTCGCATCTTATTCAGGAGAACTTTGAAAACTTAACTGAGGAAAATCAGGATGAGATTGTAGATAAAACCAAAGATGAAGTTTTTGATCTTTTAAAGCAGACGTTAAGACCGGAATTCCTGAACAGAATTGATGAGGTTGTATTATTCCAGCCTTTAAGAAAGAAAGAAATCGGAAAAATCGTTCAGTATCAGCTGAGAGGGTTTAATGATATGCTCGCAAAGCGTAACATTATTATGACCTTCACTCAGGACGCAGTAGATTACCTGATGGAAAAAGGATATGACCCCGCATTTGGAGCAAGACCTTTAAAAAGAGTGATCCAACAAGAAGTATTAAATAAACTGTCTAAAGAAATTCTTGCAGGAAATGTAAATGACGGCGACAGAATTACCCTGGATTATTTTACAGAAACAGGGCTAGTGTTCAGACCTACTGAACAATAAAAAAATAAAGTAGTTTTTTTCATATACATTAATTTTTGTAGATGAGTGCTGTAGAGAAATCTGCGGCACTCATTTTTTATTTAATAATTAAATTTTTCATTAATTTATATCTTTTCAATGTGAAATATCACTAATTTTATATTTCCAACAAATTAATAACTTAAACAAAATCAGTATGAAAAAATTAAAAAGACAAGAATTAAAGAAAATTGAAGGCGGATTGCTACTTCCTATCATTGAATGTGATGAAAACTGGAACTGCCCTAACGGTTTATGCTGTACATCAGGAATGATTTGCAGAGATCCAAGAAGATACCCTTGTATTTAAAGCAAAACGGAGTTACTCTCCGTTTTTTTTATGAACAATATCTTAGTTTTACTTTTATTCTTTTTCCCTTACATACACAATCCGTAAAAATACGGTAAAAATAACAGTGTAATTCCCTATTCCCTATCCTATTTACTCCCATATTTTTTTACGAAATTTGCGAAAACACGGATGCTCTATTATAAAACTAAGTTATGAAAACAGAAACTACTAATGAACAAGAGCCTCTAAGCTCAGGAGCAATGTCAAATGATCTTATCAAAGCTCTCATTGACAACTATCGTCAAAACCAAATGACTGCCATTAATGAAACCATGGGAATAACAGATGCCAATTCTATATGGTTTGATCTTACCAAGCTGAAAAACTTCATTAAGAAGTTAGAACATGAAGCCCTAAAAATAAATCCTGAATGTACCCAGGAAGATCTGGGCATCAGATTTTATTATGCCGCTTATCCGAAAATCGAAAACTGGGACATTATGGAAAGCCATCCTGTTCCCCAAGAATACTCTGAAAGACACACCCTTGTAATGGTGCCTACTTTGAAAAAAGAAACTGAAGAAGGTGAAATTTTACATTTCGATTTCAATTCATTACAACCTAAAAATGGGAAAATAGCTAATCTTGCACTCTCTGCAAAAGGTTCACCACCACCTAAAGGAATCGGTGAAAATCAAGGTACTTTATCTCCTCCAGCAAGCTCAATGGGGATGCTTTAGAATTAATTAAAAGAACTTATTATAAACTATGACTGAATTCCAGAGGTTTTTCGCACAATTTATGTATACCGGAGAGGCTATCGCTGCTTTAGTATCCATTATTTATTTTAACCGTGAAAAAAAACTGCATTGGAAACTTTTTGCTTTATATCTTATTGCTATATTCCTATGTGAATCGTCTGTGAAATGGGCAGAGGAGGAACTTCGTATCGATAGGATTATTTTTTACAACTATTTTGTAATGCCATTGCAGTTTATTTTCTTTTATTGGTTATATGCGATAAAATCTCTGAAGAAACCCAAACTATTCTACATCTTTTCTTTCTTATATTTTGCTGCGTTTATTCCGCAACTCTCACTTTTCGTAGAAAGAAAAGTTGTTTATGCTCCCAATTATACTTTAGGATGTATATTTTTGATGGTACTGGTAGTTATGGAATATTATAAGCAGGTAAATTCAACAGAAATTCTAAAATTCAGTACCAACAGGATGTTTTATATCAATCTGGGTAATACTCTTTTTTATATAGGAACACTCCCGTTTATGACCTTCATGTCTCTTCTTTGGGAATATAGAGATCTATGGGATCTATATTTTGCTTATTTTCAGGTTTCCGGAACTATCATGTATCTTTTATTTGCAAGTTCATTCATATGGGGAAAGCAGAATTAATAATTACAATCATCCTTTTCAATACATTCTTTGTAATGTTTGCCGTTGCTGTTGCCATCTATATCAGGAATTACAGACAGCGCAAAAGAGAATATCTTAATGAAATAGAGATGAAAAATGAAATTCATCAAAGAGAGCTCCTCTCTACTCAACTCGAGATCCAGCAGGCTACCATGCAGCAGATTGGAAGAGAATTGCATGACAATATCGGGCAAAAGCTTACATTGGTAAGTCTATATGTTCAGCAAATGCTTTACGAAAATAAAGTTCCTGAAGCCAATGAGAGAATTGACCAGGTTTCACAAATCATCAATCAGTCACTACAGGATCTTCGCAGCCTCTCAAAAACATTGACCGATGACAATATCAGTCAAAAAGAAATTGTGACTTTAATTCAGGAAGAAGTTGATAATACCAATTCACTGAAAAAATGTCTGATCAGTTTTGAACATAATTTTGATTACCTGGATCTTGGCTTTGTTCATAAAAATCTCTTGTTAAGAATCACTCAGGAATTTATTCAAAACAGCATAAAACACTCTCACTGCAAAAATATTTTCATCAGCTTAAATACTTCTGAAAACATACTTTGGGAACTTACCATTCGTGATGATGGAATCGGATTTGATACAACCCGGACGCAATCAAATGGAATTGGTCTCACTAATATGAAAAACAGAGCTGAAATTATTGGTGCAGATTTCCATCTGGAGAGCGAAAAGAATGCAGGAACCCAACTTAATATTATCTTAAAGAAACAGCCATGAAAAAAACAATTGTAATTGTTGACGACCATATACTTATTGCCAAAGCCCTTGAAGGAATTATTGGCAACTTCACTGAATTTGAAGTGATCTACGTTTGTGAAAGCGGAAAAGATCTGATCCAAAAATTCGAAGAAGGAAATACAATTCCGGATATTATCCTTATGGATGTCAGCATGCCGATTATGGACGGCTTTGAAACCGCAGCCTGGGTTACCAAAAATCATCCTGACATCAAAGTGATGGCACTCAGCATGCAAGGTGATGACAATAGTGTCATTAAAATGATTAAAAACGGAGCAAAAGGTTATCTTTTAAAAAATACCCATCCCAAAGATCTGGAAACAGCATTGATAAGATTAAACTCTGATGGTTTCTTTTACCCTGAATGGGCCTCAAAAATTATATTCTCTAATCTCAACAAAGGGAATGATATTGAAAATGCCATAAAAATATCTGAACGCGAAAAAGAATTTTTAAAATATACGGTTACAGAACTTAGCTATAAAGAAATTGCAGACAGAATGTGCTGCAGCCCCAGAACAGTAGAAAGTTATCGCGACCAGTTATGCGAAAAACTAGATTTGAAAACCCGTGTAGGCCTGGCTGTTTTTGCTATTAAAAATGGTTTTGCGAATTGATTTAAAGTAAAAAAAATTCTATAAAATTCAAAACAACATCATCATTCAAATAGAATCATCCACTTAAATATGAAATAAATTAAGCAAAAACATAAATTAATTAAAATTCAATAAAAAAATAAATAAGCAATATTATAATCAAAGAAATACTAATTTTATTGATTATATTCTAAATAAATATTAAATTTATTTGGATATTAATTTCAAATAATATAATTTCACATCCTCAAAATAGAAAAACGATATGAAAAAATTATTATTTGGAGCACTTGCTCTTGGCTTTATGTCTGCATGTAATAACGACAGCATGACCAATCAGAATGAAGCACAAATCAATTCAGAAACTTCTTCTGCCTTCACTGCAACAGAAAGAAATTGCCCTTCAGAAGACATGAGAAACGAAGCGCTGAAGAATGATCCAGCCTTAAGGCAAAAGGTAGCTGATCTTGAAGCTAATGCTGAAAACTTTGCAAAAAAAGCAGCAATGGGAAAAGTTCTGGCAGATGGAACAGTTGAAATCCCAGTAGTGGTAAATGTATTATATAGTACAGCAACAGAAAATGTTTCAGACGCAAGGATCACAGAACAAATTGATGTGTTGAATGCAGACTACGGAGGAACCAATACCGATGTTTCAAAGATACCTACAGAATTTCAAGGGGTAAAAGCTGGTGATGTAAAAGTAAGATTCAAATTGGTGAATACGATCAGAAAATCCACAACTAAATCATCATGGACCAAAACAGACAGAGATAAAAATAATATGAAACTTGCATCTAAAGGAGGAATTGACGCAACTAATACTGCGAATAATTTCAATATTTGGGTGGTAGGCAGAATGCCGGATACCAGAGGAGATGTTCTTGGATATTCTTCCTGGCCTGAAGATGCAGGAACATGGAAAGATGGTGTAGTTATTGCTGCTCCGTTTTTTGGCAAAACAGGAACTTCTGCTAATTTCAATCTAGGAAGAACTGCCACTCATGAAGTAGGACACTATTTAGGCCTTAGACATATCTGGGGAGATACCACATGTGGAGATGACCTGATTGCAGACACTCCAACACAAACAACTGCTAATACCGGAAATCCGACTTACCCACTTTATAATACATGTTATGGGGTTAAAAGATCTGTAATGTTTATGAATTATATGGATTACTCTGATGATAAATCATTATACATGTTTTCTGCCGGACAAAAAACAAAAATGCAGTCTGTAGTTTCTGCTACCGGACTTAGAGCAGGATTAAGAGTTAATTAAAATTCGTTTAAAATATTTAAAATCTATCTCAAATTGAGATAGATTTTTTTTGCGCTAAAATCAAAATTGTTGAGACAAGCATTATAGACATTCAAACACACTAAAAACAAAGTTATCAGTTTTATATTTAAGCGTGTTACTGACGGACTTAGCGTGAAAAATATTCTATAAATAACAAAGAAATATAATATTATTTTCATTTTGAAATACACTTAAATGTGAAATATAAAACAATAAACCAAAATTGATTAAAATTCAAAACTTACCAAATTACATTACCATATATTCAAACAATCAACCATTAATGTAAATATTTACTAAATAATTTAGAAAATAATTTGCATATTAATTTTAAATAATATAATTTCACACCCTCAACCACATTATATTATAACGATATGAAAAAACTCTTTTTGGGAGCTCTAATTCTGAGCTTTATGTCTGCTTGTAATAATGACAGCATTACCAATCAAAATGAATCTTCAATGAACCCAGAAGCTTCCTCTACTGCTTCAACGGCGAGCCAAAGAAAATGCGCGTCTGAAGAAATAAGAGAAGCAATGCTTTTGAAAAACCCTGCACTCAAACAAAAAATAGCCGATATTGAATTCGGTACTGAAAAATTTGCAGAAAATATTAAGTTTGGAAAAGTACTTGCTGATGGAACCGTTGAAATCCCAGTTGTTTTTAACGTGATCTATAGTACTTCCGCCCAGAATGTTTCTGATGCAAGAATCGCTGAACAAATTGCTGTTTTAAACGCAGATTATGGTGCTACTAACTCTGACATCACCAAGATCCCTTCCGCATTTCAGCCTTCCGCAGCAGGTGATGTAAAAATCCGTTTCAAATTAGTGGCTACGAACCGTAAACAGAATTCAAAAACAGGCTGGAGATCTGACCTTGAGCAAATGAAGAAAGCAAGCACAGGTGGAATTGACGCCACTGATGTAAATAAAAATTTGAATATCTGGGTTGTTAATTCAATTCTAGACGAAAATAACCAGCCTGGAACTTTAGGCTATGCTTATTACCCGGAACACGCAGGGCAATGGTATGATGGTCTTGTAATAGGTTATCAATATATTGGAAAAACCGGCGCTTCAGCTCCGTTCAATCTGGGAAGAACAGTAACACATGAAGTAGGTCATTACCTAAACCTACCACACCTTTGGGGATCATCTGATGCAGGCTGCCAAACAGATTATTCTAATGACACACCAACTTCTCCAGGTCCTAATTACGGAAATCCAACATATCCTTTGAACAGAGTTTGTGGTGGAGTAAGCCGCTCTCAGATGTTTATGAATTATATGGATTATGTAGATGATAAGTCTATGTACATGTTCTCTGCCAATCAAAAAACAAGAATGCAGGCTGTAGTATCAGCATCCGGGCCAAGAGCTGGATTAAGATAATCAACACGATCAGTTTAAATATTATAAAAACATTAAAATAGTCTATCTCAATTTTTGGGATAGATTTTTTTTATATTTTTACGAGATTTTAAAAATAAAGACACGGTGATGAAAAAATCGGTCCTAACATTAGGGATTTTATTACATTTTTGCAGTTATAAAGCACAAGATACCATTCAGCCTCGTAATCTTCAGCAAGATCTTGCTTTGATTAATACAAATACTCCACTAAAAGAACCTACACCTTTTTTTAAAAAGGAATGGGTAAAGAAGTCTGTAGCCCCTGCCATACTTTTTACTGCAGCTGCGGCTACATGGGGAGAAAAAGAAAATATCCGTGAGGTAAGAAACAGATATCTTCCCAATTTCAAAGTCAAATATGATGATTATCTTCAGTATGCTCCTGCTGTAGCCGTTTATGGTCTGAAACTAAGCGGTGTAAAAGGAAGAAACAATATTGGAAGAGCTACTCTGTCCTATGGAGCCAGTTTAGCCATCATGGCTATTTTAGTCAACTCCATTAAATACACTGCTAAAGTTGAACGTCCGGATGGCTCTAAAAATAATTCTTTTCCATCAGGACATGCTGCCATGGCTTTTACCAACGCAAGCTTTCTCCATAAGGAATATGGAATGGTAAACCCAGCCTACAGTATTGCAGGATATGGCTCTGCCACCATTACAGGCCTTGGCCGAAATTTAAATAACAGACACTGGGTACCGGATATTCTTGCTGGTGCCGGCATAGGAATTATATCTACAGAACTCGGCTATTTCTTTATTGATAAAATATATAAGAACAAAGGAGATAATTTAAGCCTTTTATCCAGAATACAAGGGAATGATTATCCTTCTTTTCTTTCCTTAAAAATGGGTACCGCTTTAGGGACTACCAACTTCCTGAAAGAATCGGAATTGGATGACAAAAAGCAAACCGGTTTTGAAGGCGGACTGGAAGGCGCTTACTTCTTTTCAAAAAAATGGGGTGTGGGAGCAGATATTACTTTCAGCAGCTTCCCAATTAAATCTCAAAGAATAACTTTTGATGATGGCCAGGATTTTGGAGATCATGAAATTAAAACACAATCAATGGGCTTTCTGGCTGCAGGGATTGGACCCTATTTTTCTCATGAGTTCTCAGAAAAATGGCAGCTTATGCTAAAGCTAACCGGTGGATATTCTGCTACAGCCAGTGGAAAAGTATTTGTAAAAGGAAACGAAATAGATGCCCCAAATCATGAACTTCAGATAGCCCGATACAAACCTAAACCAGCTTTCCGCTGGAACACAGGCGCTTCTATAACCTATAAATTCAACCCTGGATTAGGTCTTACTTTCTATACAGATTATAACCAGATTAACTCTACAATCCGTTATCATTTCAGCGATGAGATCAAGGAAAGTGCTGAACTGGATCAGGAACTGAACAATCTGATTGCGAAAGAAAAAATAAATTATGTTACCCTAGGTCTAAGATTAACTGCCTATTTTTAAAATAAAAAAGCCTTCAGATTTTGAAGGCTTTCATTTTATAAAGTTTTACTGTTATCTCCCGGTGTATAATCCATGAAAATATCTCCGTCCAGCTTTACGGATTTTACTTTTTTCTTAATAGGAATCACCAGATCCGTTAATTTTTGATCTTTTTCCCAGACAGAAGGTGAAAAATGCAGCTTTTCAGTAGTTCCGTCTTCATAGGACAGCACGGCATCAAACGGAATAGCAAACCCTCCTATATTGGCTACATTTACAGTAAGCAAATCATTCATTTGAGAAGCTCCTGCAACTTTTAGATCAATATAATTATTGGTATAAAACCAATTCTGGAAAAACCAGTTCAGATTCTTCCCGGAACCTGCATTCATAGAATTGAAATAATCCCATGGAACCGGATGTTTTCCGTTCCAGTTGTCCATATAGTGATGTAATGCTTTTTTGAACAATTCATCTCCCAAATAATCCTTTAATGCAAGGTAAGACAATGATGATTTTACATATGAATTATTTCCGTATCCTGAGCCGCTTACCTGCGTACTCATTGTAATAATCGGCTGATCTTGTTCTGCAGAAGGATCATTGATCCATTTTTTTACACGGAAGTTTTTATAAAAATCTTTTGCTTTTTCTTCCCCATTCTCATCAATCCCAATCAGATATTCTAAAGTAGTAGCCCATCCTTCGTCCATAAAAGCATATCTCGTTTCATTGATACCCATATAAAAAGGAAAATAGGTATGTGCAATTTCATGATCAGCGGTAAGTCTAGCATCCTGAAGATTATCAGGAATACTGCTATCATTAATCATCATCGGATATTCCATATCTGCATATCCCTGGATGGCAGTCATTACATTATAAGGATATTCTACTCCAGGCCAGTTTTTGGAAAACCAGTCCAGATTATAACGCATCCAGTCTACATAATGTTCAAAATCTTTCGCTCCTGCTTTATACCCCGCCTGAACGCTTGCTCTTTTGGTTTTAAGCTGAACACTCGCTGCATCCCATACATAATGGTTACTCAGTGCAAAACAGAAATCTGTAATATGATTGGCTTTAAATTTCCAGACATTCCATTTATTTTGCTGGGTAACTTTTCCTGACTTCATTTCCTGTTCTGTAGCAATATGCATTACCTTATCACTTTTTAACGAAGCCTTGTATCTTTTTAAATACTCTGGCTGAAGAACGGATTCAGGATTCAGGAAATCTCCGGTTGCCCACACTACATAATTTTTGGGTGCTGTAATGGCAAAGCTATAATCATTAAAGTCATTATAAAACTCTTGTCTGTCAGAGTGTGGAAGCATATCCCATCCATTATAATCGTCATATACGGAAATTCTAGGGAAAGAATAAGCGACATAGAATGTTTCAGGATCAATCTGTCCTTCTCTTCCGCTCTGCACAGAAAGCGGATATTCCCATTCAATCTTAACCTCAGCTTTGGACTTCGATTTTAAAACTGATTTTAATTTTACTTTTTCAACGGTTCCCCAATCTTCACTATCGATATCATATTTTTCTCCATTTACAATAAATGATTTGATTTTCAACCCAGTAGACAAAAAATCTTTAGAAACTGATCCTGATCTCGGAGATTGAGGTTTATGTAAGTTATTTACAAATCTTATCGCTAATTCATTAAGATTATCGGGACTATTATTGGTATAAACAATAGTTTCTTTCCCAGAAACAGTCTTTGTATTAGCATCCACTTTTACGTCAACATTGTAAATCCCTTTATTCTGCCAGTAGTTTTTGCCAGGTGTACCAGAAATATCACGGGTTCCTCGTTCATAAGCTCTTTTAATATTTCTCGGCATATACAATTCCTGAGCGGAGAGTTGCAGCAATGAAACAACCACCAGCATTCCGGAAAAAATTCTCTTCATAATAATCTCTTTTTTAGATAAGTATCAAAAATAGCGAAAATGTAACATCAAGTGAGAATTTCTTTTATAATAATGTTTTATGATAATTAATTTTCTATTTAAAATATTCTAAAAGTTCTGGAGATGGAAGATGGGAGTTATGAAAGTCATTAATCAAGGCTAATTCCTTTTTAAAGTAATTTGATTGTATGATAGCTGTAATCATCCCGCCTAAAACAAACTTATGCTGAATCTTGATTTTCTTCCCTCAAACTTAGATTAAAGTCTATCCTGTTCAGATGTTTTTTTGATGGTTTTAGCATTCTTCACAGATTGATTTCCAAAGTTATATTTCAGTGACAGTGTGAATCCCTGAGTATCCGAATAATCCAGGAAATAATTATCCTGATTGGCATACCTGGTAGAAACTTTCTCTCGTGTAGTTTTAAAAATATCACTTACAACTAATGATGCTTCCAGCTTTTTATTGAAAAATTTTCTGTTCATCACAAAATATGCAGACCAACTGCTGGAAATTCTGAAAGGTCCCTGTATTCCCGGAGAGAAATACCGATGTCCTATTTCCATTTTCCAATCCCTGTTTTTATCCAGAGTAAAGCTGGTAGAAATATTAGATACCCAATTCCAGACTTTATTCTGATGTAATATTCCGTCTACTCCATTGAAGTAGTTTTCGTTGCGTTCCAGATTTTCGGATAAAACAGCAGTCCACCAAGGCTTTATTTGGAAATTTTTATATAAACTCAGTCCAAATGCCTGACCTTTTTCAATATTCGTAAAATGGTATACAACATTGTTCGTTTCCGGAATCTGATATGAAATTTCCATAGATGGATACAGCTCTTTGCGGTAATAAAAATCCAGATTCCAATTCTTCCAAGAGTAGGTAAGATTTAGATTATGAATAATGGTGGCTTTCAATTGAGGATCTCCCTGAAAATAGGAAAACAGGTTGTAATAAGATTTTGCAGGATTCAACCATGAGTAAGAAGGTCTGCTGATTCTTTTTCCATAAGAAAACCCAAATTCTTGTTTATTCCCTGTGGTATACTGAGCATAAAAGGTTGGAAAAAAATTCCAATAGTTATTTTTATTTCGGGTATAGGGTTCTGAAACAATCCCCTCAAGGTCTGTCATTTCCGCACGAAGCCCTCCTTTAAAGTTCCATTTTCCAATATTATATGATAGTGAAGAGTATAGTGCAAAATTATATTCTTTATAATCAAAATCACTGCTTTTTTCAGGTCTGAATTCCATCAATCCATTTTCATTATCAGAGAAATCAAGTTTACTGTTCGTTTTTACAAAACTATATTTTGTACCGGATTCCCACTCCAGCTTTTCGCCCTTCCATTGATAATCCAATTGAGTAGAATACAGCTGAACATCAGCTTTATTCTGGGTCAGAAAATGGTCTTCTCTTGGGGGCTGCCCTGCAAAGTTCAGATGAGTGGTGACATTTTGGTATTTATCAGTATTATTTCCTGTAAAATAATTGATCCAGGAAAGGCTGCTTTTTTTATTCAGCTTTCGGTCTATCTGAAAACTAATTGAATTATTATTGGAACTTGATTCGTGATCATTGAATGTTCTGTAACGAGATTCTACCACATCTTGATTGTTGTAGATCAATGTAGGCACATCATAGACTCCATGAGACTTTGGAGAAAAATACCCTGAATAGTTGAGGCTTAAGCTGGTCAAACTGTCCAACTCATATTCTACATTAAGGTTCAGGGTATTCTGGTTAGTGTTTTTATCCTTCCTATTCATCGTGCTGATCCACCGGGTTTGGCTTTCGGGATAATAGACATAGTCAGATCCTTCGCGCAAATAAGTTCCCATTCCTTTATAGTAACTTGCCATGATGGATAGCTTATCTTTCTTATAATATTGCGACAGTCCAAAAACTGCTTTTGCATATTGGGTCTGAACATATTTTGAAGACAAAATTCCCCGATAGCCCTCAATTTTGTTCTTTTTCATCACAATATTCAGCACTGCACTTCCTGAAGCTTCATATTTCGCAGGTGGATTGGTAATCACTTCTATAGATTTCACTTCATCCCCCTGCGTGTTTTCCAAAAGGTTTTTCAGTTCATCACCGGTCAGCATTATTTTTTTATCATTGATCGTGACCAGAATTCCTGTGCTTCCTTTCACAGTCAGTACACTATTGTTTACAGTAACATTAGGAGTATTTTTTAAAATTTCCCATGCATTAAGTGATGATATATTGCTGTTTTCTACATTAAACTCCAGGCGGTCCACTTTTCTTTTCACTGATGGTTTTCGCTGAGTCATTACAACACCTTCTATCTCCTTAGCCTCTCTTTTTAAAATAATTTGTAAGGTTTCAGGGTTTTCCAGATCCAGATTCTTTTCAAATAAAGAATACCCATCATTCTTCACCATCAACTTTACATTTTGATCACTGATTCCTTCCAGAATAAAACCCCCATTGCTATCTGTTTTCAAATCTTTGATTAATTCATTTTTGGAATTATAAAGAACTACGTGCACTGCTGAGAGTTTTTCATTTTCGGTATTCATCACCGTTCCTGCAATTTTTTGTTTTTGAGCCAGCATCGTTATGGGAAGACACAGAAAAAGAAGAGTTTTGTTCATGATTATATTTTTAAGAATATAAAAAAGACTAGTTTGTTTTTACAGGACAAAATTCCAAATTGGGCTGGAGAATTTCGGTTAACGAAAGGTTAATGATGGGTTAACGTCTTTTCGCTTTCTCCTTAAAACATAAGGTTAATAAAAGGTTAATGAGAAAAATACCATTTCAATAGAATCCTAAAGCTTTATCTTTGTTTTAATGATATCTAAGAGTAAAATTCTCATTCCGGTTTTTGCTGCCTTATTCCTACTTTTACTGGGAATACAGGTTTACTTTATGTATAAAACCTATCAGGTCAAAGAAAGAGACATCTACAGATCTGTCAATGACGGGCTTACCAACTACTCTGATAATCTGGAGGATATTCATGAGATCAAGGAGTCAAAGGATGATGCCCTTCAGGAAATTATTATCAAATATCATAATAAAGAGATCAGTAAAAAGGATTTTTTAAGGTATTTCTTAGAAAACAGAAAAATAGCCAAGGAGAGACTTATCCGCTATATTGAGAGCCGAGCTGAGAAAGATGGTTATGACATTTCTGCAAGAATCCGTTATCTCTCTATTGTTCACCTTCCGGACAGTGCTAAAGTGATCACTGAGCCTATTGTTATTTTTGAAACAAAAGATAAGATTAAGAAGCCTCACATAGCCAGCAACGGAAGCTGGGAAACTTCCACAACCAAAAGAAATGATTCAGACAAAGGAACCGTTAAAAGAAGCAATACCTTTCTGGTTAAAACCCAAACTGATTTTGAAATCAGAAATATAAAAAATGTTGTTTTCAAAGAACTTGCGCTATTAATTATTTGCTGTATTGCCCTTCTTTCAGGTGTTCTTCTATTATATATTTTCACGATCAAAAACCTCATCAAACAGCAAAAACAGGTAGAAGTTCTCCACACTGTTGTGGATAACATCTCGCATGAGTTTAAGACTCCAATTGCAACCTTAAAAATAGCATCAAAAACGTTAAAAAAAGGTTGGAATCCTGAGACTCTTCCCTTGATTGACCGACAAATTTCAAGACTCGAAAGCTTGATGATTCAGCTCCATAAAGATGAAACACCGGAAGATATGATTGCTATTGAGCCCGAAGATTGGTCATTTTTCATTCAGGACCTTTCTTTCACTTATCCACAAATAGATTTTAAATTAGATAATAAAGTCACCAGCCAGCTTCCGTTTGATAAAAATCTTATGGAAACAACTGTAAAGAATCTGTGTGAAAATAGTATAAAGTATGGAGCATCAGCCGTGACCATCAATACCAACAGTGCTGCTCAGCATCTAAAAATTGAGGTTTCTGATAATGGCCAGGGTATGGAACGTAAAGAACTGAAAAACATTTTTGAAAAATTCTACAGGATACAGGCCAATAATATTCATAACAGCAAAGGACTGGGGCTTGGGCTGTATTTTGTAAAAGAAATCATTACCTCCTATCACGGTAAAGTTGACGTATCCAGCCAACCGGGTATTGGAAGTACTTTTAAAATAACCATCCCTTATGAAAACTAAAATCCTGCTGGCAGAAGATGACTCTGATTTCGGAATGATTCTTAAACAATATCTTGAACTGGAAGATTTTGAGATCAGCTGGTTCCAAAACCCTGAAGATATCATACCGATTATTTCCACTGATTTTCCTTTTCAGATGGGAATTCTGGATGTGATGATGCCCAATATTGACGGTTTCTCCCTTGCAAAAATGATCTTAAAAGAGAAAAATAACTTTCCTCTTTTATTTTTAACTGCAAAGAATCAGAAAATTGACCGCCTAACCGGATTAAAAATAGGTGCTGATGATTATATTGCCAAACCCTGTGATCCTGAAGAACTGGTATTAAGAATAAAGAATATTCTGAAAAGAACATCACCACCGGCTATAGAACCTCAAGTGAAAATTGGAGACTACTTGCTGGATACTCAAAAACTTCTCTTATCTCATCCTAACGGCAATGTACGAATGACGGTTCGTGAACAGGAATTGCTTCTCTATCTTTTGAAGCATAACCATACTACGATCACAAGAAATAATATTCTGGATAACCTGTGGGAAACCAACGATTATTTTACAGGAAGAAGTCTTGATGTATTTATCAGCCGACTTCGTAAATATTTCAGCAATGACCCGAAAATAAAAATCCAATCCCTCAGAGGAATTGGATTTGAGATTGATTTTCCAACCCACTAATTCTTAGAAAGAAAGTTTTACGATAACCGGAAAATGATCCGATGGATAAAGTAAATTCTCTCTTCTATCATTGATATGACGGTGAGATCTTATTGTAAAGCCATTGGTAAAAATATAGTCTATTCTTTCTTTAGGCACTTCATTTACATTAAAAGCCGTAAAAGTTCCTATTGGTCCGTAATGCTTCGTTTCTGAATGATAAAAGGTATCCTTCATATTTTGAGAAAGGATTTTAACAGGTTCCGTATCATCTGTAAGATTAAAATCTCCACTTACTGTTATCGGGAGATTCTTTGGATTCAGTTCTTTGATTTTCTTCAAAATCAATTCTGAGGACTTTACCCGGGCAACATTTCCAATATGGTCGAAGTGAAGATTCATCGCAAGGAATTCTTTTTTCGATTTTTTATCTTTGAAAACAGCATAAGAACAGATTCTGTTCAAAGCTGCATCCCATCCTTTTGAGGGTTTTTCGGGCGTTTCAGATAACCAGAACGTCCCCGATTTTACTACTTCCAATCTTTGGGTATCATAAAAAAGAGCGGAAAACTCTCCTTTTTCCTTACCGTCATCTCTCCCAACTCCGATATATTCATAATTCTTCAATCCATTTTTAATATCCTTCATCTGCTCCGGAAGAGCTTCCTGAACACCGAAATAGTCAGGATGGTAATACATTAAAAGGTCCGCAACATCCTGTTTTCTCTCCGGCCATGCATTTTCTTTGTCTGAAGCAACATTCAGCCTGATATTAAAACTCATCACCGTAAGATCCTGAGAAAATCCCAATGCAAATAACATCAGGAATACCATTGAAAATCTGAAATTCATAATCTATTTTATCAAGTTGAGACAAAAATAAGACTTCTCTGTGATAGAGAAGTCTTATTTATATGATAATAATGTTAAATTATTCTTTTTAAATGATGAATATTACAAAACCAGACTGTTATTATTCAAATCAGTATCAGAGATTTGGGAATCTGGATCTAACTTAACTTCTTTAATTTCTTTATTAGAATCTACTTTGAAGGTCCATTCTGTATTTCGTTTCCAAACTTCGATAGGAATTTTCACTGTATTTGCTGTTCCATCTTTAAACCTCAGCTGAACTGTAGTAGGTACAGGCAGTTGCCCAATATTTTCAATCGTTATCTGAACTCCTTTTTTAAAGTCTCCATCAATATATTTCGCACTCTTTATCCCTTGATCGATTTTCCATTTATTGAAAAACCAACCTCTCCAAAACCAGGTTAGTTCTTCTCCTGAAACATTCTCCATTGTATGAAAGAAATCCCACGGAGTAGGATGCTTGAATGCCCATCGGTCAATATAAGCTCTGAAAGCTTTATCAAATTTTTCAGGTCCTAAAATTGATTCTCTTAAAATAGATAATCCGGCTCCAGGCTTATAATATGCCAAAGCAGCAATACTTCTTTCTTTCATATTATCCGGTCCCACCATAATAGGCTCCAGATTATCATTCATGAAGTAGCTTCCCGATTGTCCTAGATTCTTTTTTCTGTAATATTCTCCTTTATTGAAGGCTTCTGTTGAAATTCCGTTGATAAATGTATTAAAACCTTCATCCATCCAAGCAAATACCCTTTCATTAGATCCTACGATCATCGGAAACCAGTTGTGCCCAAACTCATGATCTGTGACTCCCCAAAGCTCTTCTTCTTTCGAATCCATATGACAGAAAACAATTCCCGGATATTCCATTCCGCCTTCATTCCCAGCCACATTGGTTGCTGCAGGATACGTATAACCATACCATTTATTGGAATAATGTTCTATAGCAGCTTTTGTATATTCGGTGGATCTTCCCCATGCTTTTTCCCCCGCACTTTCTACAGGATAGGCAGAAATAGCTAATGATTTTTTACCATTCGGAAGATTGATTCTTGCTGCGTCCAAAATAAATCCTGAAGAGGATGCCCAAGCAAAATCGCGGGCTTGGGTAATCTTGAATTTCCAAGTTTTTGTTCCTGAAGATTTATTTTTTCCTATTTCAGATTCTGGGCGTATCATGACTGTTTTATCACTATTTCTAGCCTGATTCCATCTATTTGTCTCTTCTTTACTGTATACTTCATTCTCATTCAGAAGCTCCCCTGATGCTACAACGTAATGATTGGCGGGCACTGTAATAGTAGCCGTAATATCTCCATATTCCAGATAAAATTCGGAAGCGCCTACATAAGGAAGGGTATTCCAACCCATTACATCATCATACACACACATTCTCGGATACCATTGTGCCATGGTAAAGATTTTCCCATTCTTAGTATCCTGTACTCCCATTCTGTCTGACCCGTATTCTGGTGAGACAAAGGAATATTCGATAGAAATTTTTGCCACTCCGCCTCTGGCTTTAAGTTCACCAGGCAGATCAATCTGCATTCTAGTATCTGTAATGGTATATTTTACTGCTTTACCATCAAGTTTTACAGATTTAATGGTATATCCACCATCAAAAGTTTCTCCATGCGCTCCATTCCTACTTCCTGACAATGGAACAACGGCATTCCCACGGGAATCTTTCGCAAATAGGTTCTGATCAAGCTGCAGCCAAAGAAAGCCAAGTTGATCAGGGCTGTTGTTTGTATATTTAATCTCAGCCGTTCCTGTAATCTCTTTTTTACTTTCATTCAAGCTGACATTCAAATGATAATCTGCTGAGTTCTGCCAATAAGCATGTCCCGGTTGTCCGCTTGCAGAGCGGGTTTCCGTACCTGTCTGAGGATAGAAGAATGGTTTAAATGCTTCTACATAATCATACTTTGGAGTTTCCTGTGCTGATACAGATCCCGAGAAAAAGAAAACTGTAATAGCCGAAACAAGGGTTGGAAGTTTTAAATTCATTTGAAAAAATTATACTAATGTAATGCATAGGTAAAAAAAATGCCCGGAATTGTAACAATTCCGGGCTATTTTTTTAAATAAATTAATTTAGTTTGATTTTTTTGCCTTAATCATCGCTTCCAAAGCATCCCACATTTCGCCTGGAATTGCTTCAAGCATATTGAACTCTCCTGCTCCCTGAAGCCATTCACCACCATCAATAGTCACTACTTCTCCGTTCATATAAGCAGAATAATCCGAAACAAGGTATGCTGCAAGGTTAGCCAATTCCTGGTGTTCTCCTACCCTCCTCAATGGAACTTTTTTCTTCATATCGAATTTTTCCTGCAGATCTCCCGGAAGAAGTCTATCCCAAGCTCCTTTTGTAGGGAAAGGTCCTGGAGCAATCGCATTGAAACGGATTCCATATTTTGCCCATTCTACAGCCAGAGATCTTGTCATTGCCAAAACACCTGCTTTTGCGCAGGCAGAAGGCACCACATAAGCTGAACCCGTCCATGCATAAGTTGTTACAATATTCAATACAGTTCCTGGAGTTTTAGAATCTATCCAATGTTTTCCTATAGAAAGTGTACAGTTTTTTGTTCCTTTTAAAACAATATCTAAAATAGAATCAAAAGCAGAATGAGTCAGTTTTTCTGTTGGAGAAATAAAATTTCCTGCCGCATTATTTAATAAAATATCAATTTTACCAAATTCTTTCAGCGTTGCCTCTTTCATGGCTTCCACCTCATCCCAGTTTCTCACATCACAAGCTACACAAAGAACTTTCCCTCCTGTCGCGTCTTCAAGTTCTTTTGCTGTAGTCTGTAGTTTCTCCAGATTCCTGGAGGTGATCACCACATTGGCTCCCAGTTCAAGAAAATATTTAGTCATTGCTTTTCCAAGGCCGCTTCCGCCTCCTGTCACAATTGCTACTTTATCTTTCAGTGCACCTTCGCGCAACATTGGTTGTGTATATAGACTCATAAAATATTTTTTCTTAAAAATAATAAATATTGAAATGCAATCCTTTAAAATAGGTTGATAAATAATGCTACAAATAATTATTCCTTATACTATTCAAAAAAATAAATCAAATACTCTAAAAAGAAAATAGCCTGATAATGATTACCAGGCTATTTTTTATTTATTTAAAACGATCTACTAAGAAGCAACTACTCCTTTGAATGAAAGTGTTTTAGGAGTTTTGCTATCACTTGTAGTCACATTTACAGTTTTCATAAATGGACCTACTGCTGCCGCATTATAACTAGCTTCTACAAAACCTTTTTTTCCTGGCTGGATAGGAGTTTTTGTATAATCAGCTGTAGTACATCCACATGAAGGTGCTACATTTTGTATAATGATTGGTTTTGAACTTGTATTGGTAAATTCAAACCTGATCAATTTTGGTTTTCCCTGAGGAATATTTCCTACATCTATAGATTCTGATTTCCATTTAATAGCATCTGCAACCCTTTTTACAATTGATGGGGCATCAGTAGAAAGCACATTAGCATAAAAAGGTGAGAATGCTAAAACAGCTAAAAGAGCAGTAATTTTTAGTTTTTTCATGAGTATAAATTTTAATATTTAGATAAGGTTATCTTTTTTCGATGTAGCAAATGTAAAACAGACTATGATTATAACTTGTTAACTGCTGTCAAACATTTGTTAACAAGTTGTTAATGATAAAAGATAAATAGATATTTTTGGATAATATTGTTTCCGGAAATGAAAATTAAAAAACTCAATATCATCATAACGCTGGGGTTCGTCGCTATTATCGGAATTTTAATAGCTCAACTGATGTGGACCCGCCAGGCTTATAATCTTGAGGATAAAAAGTTTAACCAAAAGGTAAATATTGCCTTAATGGAAGTTGCAGAGAAACTATCCGGAGGCAAAACTTCTTATATTGAAAACCCGGTACAGAATATTGCTAATGACTATTATGTAGTCAATATTAATAATGAATTTCATCCCATAGTTCTTGAATATTATCTGAAAACAGAATTCACCCGCTTTCAGGTCAATACAGACTATGTATATGCTCTATACAACTGCCATAGTGACAAAATGGTGTACGGAAAGTTTATGACTTCCCACCAGGAAAGCCCAAGTAACAAGGTCATTAATTTTCCCAAACATAAAAATCTGATCTATTATTTCTCAATCCGATTTCCGGATAAAACAACTTATCTGATCAGTTCATTAAGATTCTGGTATCTGCTCACTTTTGCCCTTATTATTATTCTTTTAGTGTATGTTTATTCTATCTATACCATTATTCAACAAAAGAAATTCTCAGAGCTGCAGAGAGATTTCATCAATAATATGACACATGAGTTCAAAACACCTTTATCTTCCATACTTTTAGCGTCCGAAGCGCTCAATAAGCAGGATCAGGTGCAGGAAAATTCTAAATTGCAGACCTACACATCTATTATTATTAACCAAAGTCATAAGCTTAATAATCATATTGAAAAAATACTGAATATTGCAAAGAATGATGCTTCAGGGTTGTCATTAAAGCCTCATAAAATTTTACTGTTTCCCTTTATTCAGGAAATTACAGACACAATACAGTACAAAAATACAGACGTCAATATCGAAATAGATATTGAAGGCAGCACTTCAATAATGGCTGATGAGTTTCACTTTACCAATATCATTTATAATATTTTAGACAACTCTATCAAGTACTGTGAAACAAAACCAGTTATTAAAATTTCAGCCTATAAAGACTCAAAAGGGTTATATTTAAAGTTTAAAGACAACGGATTGGGTATCCCTGCTAAAAATATTCCTCATATTTTTGAAAAATTTTATAGGGTATCTACCAAAAGAAGTGAAGAAGTGAATGGTTTTGGGCTGGGACTATTTTATGTAAAGAAAGTCGTACAGCAACATCAATGGAAAATTTCAGTAGAGAATAATGAAGATAAAGGAATTACCACTACCCTCTTTTTTCCGTTTTCAATATAATCATGTGTAAGTATGGAGAAATCTAAAATTTTATATGCGGAAGATGACAAAACAATAGCATTCCTGGTTGAAGACAGCCTGGAAAGTTATTATGATATCAGCTGCTATTCTGATGGTGAATCTGCATTGGAAGCATTTAACAGTACGGATTATGATATTTGTCTGCTGGATATTATGATGCCTGGCATGAACGGATTTGAGGTCGCACAACAGATTCGCAGCAAAAACTCTGATATTCCGATTATTTTCATTTCCGCCAAAGCATTGAAAGAAGACAGAATTAAAGGGTTAAAAATAGGAGCTGATGATTATCTTGTAAAACCATTCAGTATTGAGGAACTCATGCTGAAAATTGAAGTTTTCCTGAAACGTACAAAGAAAACAAATACCTCTTCTCTAAAGTACAAAGTCGGAAAATATGATTTTGATCCTAAAAATTATACTTTACAAAATGCTATTGATACTGTTACTCTTACTCAAAGAGAGTCTGAGCTTCTTCATTATTTCCTTGATCACAAAAATACAGTTTTGAAAAGGCAGGATATCCTGAAAGCCATTTGGGGAGATGATGATTATTTCATGGGAAGAAGTCTTGATGTATTTATTTCCCGATTGCGAAAAGTATTGGCTGCAGAACAGGATATTCTAATTGAAAATCTGCACGGAATAGGTTTCCGCTTTTCCGAAAAAAATAAATATTGAACGAATTTAATAAAGCAAACCAGCAAATGATGATTTTAATTAATTTTAACCTTTGAAAATCTGCTATTAATGAAAAATCACAAACCCACTGTTTTTCTGTTTCTATTATTTTTAAGCATCCATTTTAAAGCTCAAAAATTTGAAAGATTATACCAATATGTAAATCCACTTATCGGAACAGAAAAAATGGGACATACATATCCCGGAGCTACAGTTCCATTTGGAGCCATACAATTAAGCCCTGAAACAGACAGTATTTCTTATGAGCTTAACGGAAAATACAACGGTGAAGTGTATAAATATTGTGCAGGCTATCGATACGAAGACAAAACCATTACAGGCTTCAGCTCAACTCATTTCAGCGGAACGGGACATTCAGACCTTGGAGATTTTCTGATCATGCCTACTGTAGGAAAGCTTCAGCTTAACCCAGGAACAGCTGCCCATCCTGAAAATGGATATAGAAGCAGATTTTCACATCAAAACGAGAAGGCTGCCGCAGGATATTACCAGGTTAAGCTTACCGATTATAGTATTCTTGCAGAATTGACAGCTACTCCAAGAGTGGGAGTCCACCGCTATACTTTTCCTAAATCAGACCAATCCCATATCATTTTGGACTTAATGGCCGGTATTTATAATTATGACGGGAAAAATGTCTGGACCTATGCCCGGGTAGAAGATGGTAATACCATTACCGGGTATAGACAAACTAACGGCTGGGCAAGAACCAGAACTGTTTATTTTGCGATGAAATTTTCAAAACCATTTAAGTCTTACGGTCAGAAAAACTATGATGAGAAACAGGTGTATAAAGGATTTTGGAGAAAGTTTGACCAAACAAAAAACTTTCCGGAGATCGCTGGAAAGAATTTAAAAATGTATTTCGATTTTGATACAAATGAAAACGAATCTATAGAGATCAAACTTGCAATTTCTCCTGTAAGCCAAACTAATGCTCTGGAAAACCTTGAAAAAGAAGCCGGAAATTTAACGTTTGATCAGGTTAAGGCAAATGCTCAAAAAGATTGGGACAAAGAATTAAATAAAATTGTTATTGAGGGCTCCGAATCCCAAAAGACCAATTTCTATACTGCAATGTATCACACATTCATCAATCCAACTGTTTATATGGATATAAATGGAGAATATAAAGGACTGGACCAAAATATTCACAAAGCAGAAAACTTCACCAACTATACCACATTCTCTTTATGGGATACTTATAGGGCTCTTCATCCTTTCTTTAATATTATCCAACCCAAAAGAAATAATGATATGGTAAGGTCCATGATGGCTCATTATAATCAATTTTCTATGAAAATGCTGCCCATTTGGTCACATTATGCCAATGATAACTGGTGCATGAGTGGGTATCACAGCGTAAGTGTAGTTGCCGATGCTATTATTAAAGGGAATTATGATGGTGACGCTAAAGAAGCATTGAAAGCATGTATAGAAACCGCCAACAAAAGAGATTATGAAGGTATTGGACAATATATTGATTTAGGTTACATTCCGGCTGAGAAAAATGGCACTTCGGTTTCCAATACGTTGGAATATGCTTATGACGACTGGGCGATTGCTCAATTGGCTAAACATTTAGGAGAAACTGAAATCTATAATCAATTCATCAAACGTTCGGAGAACTGGAAGAATAATTTTGATAAAACCATCGGCTTTATGCGTCCCCGTCTGGCAGATGGAAGCTTTAAAAAGGACTTTGATGTATTAAGTACCCATGGGCAGGGATTTATCGAAGGGAACTCCTGGAATTACAGCTTCTTTGTGCCACAAAACCCAGAAGAATTGATAAAAATGATGGGTGGAAAAAAGAAATTCTCTTCAAAACTGGATGAATTGTTTACCATGCATCTCCCTGATGAATTCTTTGCCGATACGGAAGATATTACCCGTGAAGGAATCATTGGCGGATATGTTCATGGAAATGAGCCGGCACATCATGTTGCTTATCTTTATAACTGGGCAGGGCAACCCTGGAAAGCCCAATCACAGATCCGTCATATTCTGGAAATGCAGTACAAAGCAACTCCTGATGGATTAGGAGGAAATGATGATACAGGGCAAATGAGTGCGTGGTATATTTTAAGTTCATTAGGCTTCTATCCTGTAGCGCCTGGTTCAGAGAACTATTCAATAGGAAGTCCGGCGATTAATAATGCGATATTACATTTAGAAAACGGAAAAACATTTGAAATTGAAGCCCTTAATCAAGGTCCGGAAAATGTATATGTACAGAAAGTCCTTTTAAACGGAACAGAAATCAAGAATTTCATATTAAAACATTCTGAGATTATGAATGGTGGAAAGCTTACTTTTTATATGGGAAATAAGGCTAAAAAATAGGTTTTGGCTAAAGCCAATGGAATTTTTGAAATAAAAAAGCGGGCTAAAGCCCGCTTCTATTGATCTTATATATTACTCTTTCATCTCAAAAAGCAGCCTTTCCCCAAATTTTTCCTCTGCAATTTTTCCATTATCATATACAAGATGTCCATTGACAAAAGTGTGCGTCACTTTAGAATGGAAGTTCATTCCTTCCAGGGGACTCCAGCCGCATTTGTATAATAAATTATCTTTGGATACAGTCCAATCAGCATTTAGATCTACCAAAACAAGATCTGCTTTATACCCTTCTTTTACAAATCCTCTCTTTTCTACTCTGAAAAGAATGGCTGGATTGTGGCTCATTTTTTCAACAATCTTTTCTAAAGAGATTTTGCCATTTTTATAATTTTCTAACATCACAACTAGTGAATGCTGAACTAATGGTGCTCCCGAAGGACATTTTGTATATACATTATTCTTTTCCTCGGCAGTATGAGGTGCATGATCTGTTGCAATCACATCTATTCTGTCATCCAGCAAAGCTTCCCAAAGGGCGTCTTTATCCTTTTGTGTTTTTACCGCAGGATTCCACTTGATAAGACCACCTTTTGTTTCGTAGTCCTCATTCGTAAAGGTAAGATGATGAACACATACCTCAGCAGTAATCTTTTTATCTTTTAGTGGAATATCATTTCTGAATAATTCCATTTCCTTAGCTGTTGAAAGATGGAAAACATGGAGTCTTGCTCCTGTTTTCTGTGCCAATTCAATAGCTTTTGAAGACGATTTATAGCAAGCTTCCTCGCTTCGGATTAAATGGTGGAATTTCACCGGAATATTTTCTCCATATTCATCTATATATTTTTGAGTATTAGCTTTGATAGTAGCTTCATCTTCACAATGAACAGCAATCAGCATTTTTGTATTGCTAAAGATGTTTTCCAAAGTCTCGGGATTATCTACCAGCATATTTCCCGTAGATGAACCCAGGAACAATTTAATTCCAGGAACATTTCTCGGGTTTGTTTTCAGAACTTCCTCAAGATTATCATTGGTTCCTCCCATCATGAAACCATAGTTTGCATAAGCTTTCTGAGAAGCTATTTCGTATTTGTCAGCTAATAATTCCTGGGTAACAGCATTAGGAACTGTATTAGGCTGATCGATAAAACTGGTTGTTCCACCAGCAATGGCTGCTTTTGATTCAGTTTCAATATCACCTTTATGAGTAAGTCCTGGATCACGGAAATGTACCTGATCGTCAATAACTCCCGGAAGAAGATATTTTCCCGTACCATCAATTATCTGATCTGCTTCTTCAGAAATACCAGAAGCAATTTTAGAAATTAGGTCATTTTCTATTAAGATATCGCTCTCAAAGATTTTACCTTCGTTCACGATGTTTACATTTTTGATTAAGGTCTTCATTTTACTTTTTTAGAAATTTAGATTTAGAAAATAAAGATTGAAAAAAAGACAGGCTTATCAATTAGGGCTGATGAATACATACAATCATTCATTGATAACATATTGTTTTTAACATCTCTAAAAAGCAAAATTAAGGTTTATGAATGAATTTTAAGATCACTCATAATAAATCAATTTCTAAATATTTACATTTGCATAAAATTTCACATCTTGAAAAAACTTCTCAACGAGACAATTATATATGGAATTGGGGCAATAATGCCAAGAATAATTGTTGTCTTGCTTAATTATCTGTTCATCAAAAACATCAACAACAGTGATTTTGCTATTTTTACCAATCTTTATGCACTGATCTCTTTTGTCAATATTGTTCTTTCATTTGGTTTTGAAACAGCTTATTTTAGATTTTCGTCCAATAAAGACAATGAACAAAAAGTATTCAATACCTCGTTTTGGTTTTTAACAGGTTTATCAACAGTATTTTTACTTCTAGTTTTATTATTTGAGCAACCTATTGCTGATCTCTTTAATTATTCCAACACCCCTGAATTCATCAGATGGTTTGCCTGGATTGCATTCTTTGACAACCTTCTTGTAATTCCTTTAGCCTGGTTCAGGTTTCATAATAAACCTATAAAATATACAGCTATTAGAGTCATTCAGGCTGTTTTTCAAAGTATCTTCGCAATCGCTTTATTCCTTTACATCCCACAAGAATTCTCTCTGAAATTAGGATTAAAAGAAAAAGTTGCCTATCCTTTTTACAGTAATTTAGCAGCGAGCTTTCTGGGATTTTTATTAGTACTTCCTGTCATTTTAAAAGTAAAATTTCAATTTTCAAAAAGCCTTTTCCTTGAAATGGCCAAATACTCGTGGCCCATAATGATTGCAGGTCTGGCATTTATGGTCAATGAAAATTTTGATAAGTTTATTCAAAGATTTTTAATCAGTGATTCAGACGCAGGAGCTTATGGAGGCTGTTATAAAATGGCAGTATTGATGACTCTTTTTGTCACTGCATATAGAATGGGAATCGAACCCTTTTTCTTTAAGCAGATGAATAATGAAAATGCAAAGAAAACATATGCACAGGTAACAGAATATTTTTCATTTTTTGCTTCCATTGTTGCTTTGGGAATTATTGCCAATGTTTCATGGATCAAAATGCTATTGGTTCCGAATAGCTCCTATTGGATTGCCATTAATATCATTCCGATTATTGTTATTGCTAACTTATTTTTTGGGATTTATTATAATCTTTCCACCTGGTACAAAGTAACAGACCGTACAAGAGTAGGAACTTATATTTCTTGGACAGGTGCCATCATTACCATTATTTTAAACTTTGCCTTACTAAAAACATATGGTTTTATGGTCTCTGCATGGGTTACTCTCATCGCTTATCTTTCTATGATGATTATTTCCTATTGGCTGGGGCAAAAATACTACCCGATTCCTTATAGAATGAAGAAGATATCTCTATTTTTAGGACTATTGATTATTTTCAGTTTTATGATCGCCTACATTTTTAATTATAATTTCTGGATTGGAAACTTATTATTCTTACTTTATGCTGGAATCTTAATTTATACAGAAAAAAATACGCTATTGTCAAAAGTGAGAAAAAACTAAGATTTGGTATTGCTTTTGATAACTCTTAAGCTTAAAAAATTAAACAATTCACTAGGCATTATAACTATTACGATTCAAAAACGTTTTAATTATTATACTTAGTCAAAAATACACTACATTTAAACAAAAAACATTGTTATATCATCTATGAAAATTATTGTTCCAATGGCTGGCCGTGGTTCCAGATTACGTCCACATACACTGACAGTACCAAAACCACTTATTCCTATTGCAGGGAAACCTATCGTACAGAGATTGGTGGAAGATATTGCTAAAGTTGCAGGAGAAAAAATCGAAGAGGTAGCTTTTATCATTGGAGACTTTGGTCCTGAGATCGAAAGATCCCTTATTCAGATTGCCGAAAAACTAGGAGCAAAAGGAAGTATATATTATCAGAATGACCCTCTTGGAACTGCTCACGCTATCAAATGCGCTGAACAGTCAATGACAGGAGATATCGTTATTGCTTTTGCTGATACTCTTTTCCGTGCAGATTTCCAACTAGATAAGAATTCTGATGGAGTGATCTGGGTAAAGAGTGTAGAAGACCCCTCTGCATTCGGAGTTGTAAAATTAGATAACTACGGTTTTATTACAGACTTCGTCGAAAAGCCTAAAACATTCGTATCAGATCTTGCCATTATTGGTATTTATTACTTCAACAGTGCTGAAAAACTGATGGAAGAGATCAACTATATCATGGATAATGATATTAAAAATGGCGGAGAATATCAATTAACTACTGCATTGGAAAACTTAAGATCAAAAGGTGCTAAGTTTACACTGGGGAAAGTAAATGACTGGATGGATTGTGGTAACAAAAATGCTACCGTAGAAACCAACAGCAAGATTCTTGAATATGAAAAAGAAGAAATGAGCCACTATCCGGCTTCTGCTGTCATCGAAAACTCTTTGATCATTCCACCATGCTTTATTGGAGAAAATGTAAAGGTTTCTAATTCTAAAGTAGGGCCTGGAGTATCATTAGGAAACAATACAGTCATTGTAAATTCTAACATTGAAAACTCTTTGATTCAGGAAAACACAAAAATCAACCATGGAAACCTTTCCAATTCGATGATTGGTAATTCTGCTCAATATGTAGGAGTGGCTAGAGAAATTTCCTTAGGAGATTATTCAGTTTTAGATTTCCTGTCCAAATAATTAAGATCAAAATTCTTTAATTTATATAAGATAAAGTCAGACCACACAAAAGATTTTGTGTGGTTTGGCGTTAATATTGCACCGTATTTTTTTAATTGAAAAAAGATAAATACATGAAAAATTGGATCCCACTTCTTTTAATACTTCTTACTTTATCATCCTGTAAAACTCGTAATGCCGTAAAAAATGATACGGGCAATACCAGAGATAGTATCAAAACAGCAGAAGATAACAAAAATCCAAAAGATGTAAACCAGCCAGTAAGAGATAAACTTACCTTTTACGAACATGTATTGCTTCCCCCAAAATTCGAACAAATTAAGATAGACAGTAAAGTTAGGGTAGAAACAGGGAGTTTTATACCAACCTTAGATGCCACTATTTATATTGAAAATGACAAAAAAGTTTGGATGAACCTGAGAGCCCTTTTCCTAAATGTAGCAAGAGGGATTGCCACTCCGGATGGAATAAAAGGACAGGATAAAACAAGTAAAACCTATATTGATTCTGATTTCGATTATCTTAATAATCTACTGAATGTTAATTTCATTGATTATAAAGCTCTGGAAAAAATTCTATTAGGAAGAACCTTTGTTAAAATCAGTGATTCTCAATTTACTTTGACACAAAATGCACAAGGCTACAAAATGGTTTCCAATGTCAATCAGAAAATTGTAACCGATGAAAAAAACAGAGAATACAAAATTGCCCTGCAATATGACACCAATTATGATTTACTGAGTGTCAATTTAAAAGATGTTCTATCTCCGGATGAGTTAGAAATATCTTATAGTGACTGGAATGAATACAACGGAATCCGACTTCCGCAAAATGTTAAAATAATTATAAAAGGCTCAAAATCTAGTCAAATTTTACTGGAAAACACGAAATTTGACTTTTCGAGGATGGAAACACCTTATTCTGTACCATCCAGTTATAAGAAAATTGAGATTAAATGATTAAAAAATTTAGCTTTTTAATTGGTGTTCTTATGTTTGGACTGCACCACGGACAGCAGAAGAAAGAACAGCTGCAGAAGCAGAATGCCGAACTTAAAAAACAAATTGCACAAATAAATACAGATTTAGCTAAAACAAGAAGCGAATCTAAACTTTCCATAGCCTATCTTACCAGCGTTAATCAAAAGTTAGTTTTAAGAGAAAAAGTCTATAATAATACTCAAAAAGAAAAGAGATTTATTGAAGATGACATCTACCTGAAGCAGCTTGAGATCAATCGCCAGAATAAGGAATTGGCAGTTCTGAGAAAGAACTATGCTGAAGTCTTGGTAAATGCTTATAAAAATAAAGGGGTACAGAATAAAGTAACCTTCATTCTTTCGGCTAAAAACATGGGCGAGGCTATCCGAAGAGTACAGTACTTGAAACAATACTCTGATTACCAGGATAAAAAAGCGGCTGAAATTACTGACGCAGCTAATCTGATCAAAAAAACTATTACACAAAGACAAAACTCCGTAAAAGAGAAAGAAAATCTTTTGATAAACCAACAGAAGGATTTAGCAACAATCAATACGGAAAGAGCTCAGAAAGAGCAATTGGTAGCTGATTTTAAGAAGAACGAATCAAAGCTTACTGCTGAATTGAAACAAAAACAGGTTCAATCCAAGGCGCTTGAAGGACAGATCAGAGCAATTATTGCAGAAGAAATCAGAATTGCAAAAGCAGAAGAAGAAGCCCGAAGAAAAGCGGAAGCAGAAAAAATACGTCTAGCAAAGCTTGCTGCTGAAAGAGAGAAAGCAAGAATTGAAGCGGAAGCTAAAGCAAGAGCAGAAGCTCTGGAAAGAGAAAGAAGAATAGCAGAAGCAGAAGCTAAAAGAGCGGCAGAATTAGCTGCTAAAAGAGCTGAAGAAGAAAAGAAACGCAATGAAGAAGCAGCAAGAGCAGAAGCCAGTGCAAAAGATGAAGCCAGAAAAGTAGCCGCTAAAAAAGCATCTGATGAAGCCGCAGCTAATGCAAAAGTAGCTGCAGATAAATTAGCAGCTGCCAGAGCTGCAGAGGCAGCATTAGCCAAGAGAAAAGAAGACGAGAAAAAAGCGGCAGAATCTAAGGCAATGACAAGCTATGGAGTTACAACCTCAGCCGGAAGCAGTTTCGCAGAAAGCAGAGGGAAATTAGGATATCCTGCAGACAGAGCCGGGCAAATTACTCACCGTTTCGGAAGACAGCCACACCCTGTTTTCAAAAATATTACTGAAGAGAATAACGGTATTAAACTATCCGTACCATCAGGTACTCGCGCAAAGTCAGTATATCCGGGATCAGTATCTTCTGTATTGGCTAATAATGACGGAACAAAAACTGTCATCATTAAGCATGGAAGCTACTTTACGATTTATTCCAACTTAGGAAATGTAAGTGTTTCTAAAGGACAGCAGGTTTCTGCAGGAACTCCGGTAGGAACTGTGGCTCAGGATTTCGACGGTGCTTACACCCTTGATTTCCAAGTATGGAACGGAAGTACTCCAGTTGATCCACTAGGTTGGATTTCATATTAAAAAAAGTGTAACTTTACAAAAATTTTAAGAGATGAATACACTAACTATACTTGCCTTATCTTGGCAACACATCCTTATCGTAGCGATACTTTTAGTATTGCTTTTTGGAGGAAAGAAAATTCCGGAACTCATGAGAGGAGTGGGTTCAGGAATCAAAGAATTTAAAGATGCGGTAAAAGAAGAAGACAAACCAGGTTCTGAAAATAAGTCTTCTGAAAACAAATCTTCTTCAAGCAACTAAAATTCCTTAGAATTAATGAAATTTACTGAGACTGCATGGAAAGTCTTCAATCAATCTATTGAAGACTATCACGTGTCTGATGACGTTAACACTCTAATTAATAACCCGTTCGAAAAAGATAGTTTGGAACGGATTTTGTATGCAAAGAACTGGATTGATACCGTTCAATGGCATCTGGAAGATATTATTAGAGATGAAAATATTGACCCGGCTGAAGCACTTCAACTGAAGAGAACAATAGACGCTTCCAATCAGAAAAGAACTGATCTGGTAGAATATATTGACAGCTGGTTCCTTAATAAGTTTGAAAATATAACTCCTAAACCTGAAGCAAAGATAAATACGGAAACTCCCGCTTGGGCAGTAGACAGATTATCAATTCTTGCCTTAAAGGTTTATCATATGTCATTAGAAGCCAATAGAGAATCCGCTTCTGTAGAACACAGAAACAATTGCCAGGCTAAACTGGATGTTCTGCTTACTCAGAAGGAAGATCTATCAACTTCTATAGACCAGTTGCTTGCTGATATTGAAAACGGTAATGTTAAGATGAAAGTATACAAACAAATGAAAATGTATAATGATGAAAGTCTTAACCCAATCCTTTATCAAAAAGGGCAACAAAAATGAAAAGACTAGTTTTTTTTGGAGTATTACTAATATTAACATCTTCCTGTGCAACGGAAAAGCTTAACCTTTCTCCGTTGTCAAATAACTTTTATAGCGATACAAAAGGTTCTGATTCTGATAGAGGCTCTAAAAAGAGTTTTAATATCAATATCAAGGAAAACGTAAATGCTTCTGAAATTTCAAATATTATCTCCACTTTTCCTAAGTTTAAAAATAATGGATTAAATGATGAGGTTACAAGTTTGAAATACAGCCTTCAAAATTATTTATATGCTATTGATGCTAATAATTCATCAGGTAAAAGTAGAGCATTAAAAAGCTTCGAAAAATCATACAAAAAAATTCAAAAGCAAAGACAAAGCCTTGACAAAGATGATGATGAAGTTCTCAATAGATATCTGGTTCGTTTAAAAACCAATATTTCTATGATTGAAGATGCTTTACCAGGAAGTTAAAAACTAATTGAACTATCAATGATTAAAATTCAGGCGGAGGCCAATGTTCCTACAGAACACGGCAATTTCCGAATGATCGCTTTTTCCGAAAATGAAAATGACTGGATGCCTCACATGGCTATCATCGCAGACAATACAGATTTTTCAAAACCTGTAAATGTCCGTTTCCATTCAGAATGTATTACCGGAGAAGTCTTCCATTCAAAAAAATGTGAATGCGGCCAGCAATTGGATGCTGCAATGAAATACATCCACGAAAACGGGGGTATTATTATTTATCTTCGTCAGGAAGGCCGTAATATTGGTATCATCAATAAATTAAAGGCATATTCATTACAGGAAAAAGGACTTGACACAGTACAAGCCAATCTTCAACTTGGACTTCCTGCAGATGACAGAAACTTTGGTGTAGCCATTGAGATTCTTAACCTGTTAGATGTAAAAGATGTCAACCTTCTCACCAATAACCCTGAAAAGGTAAAATACGTAGTAGAAAGTAATGTTCATCTTAATTCAAGAATCCCATTACAGATACCACCCAACGAAATTAGTAAAGGCTATTTACAGACAAAAAAAGATTTCTTTGGACATCTTCTTGATGACAATGATAACTAGATAAAATAAAAGCTTCAGAATTCATTCTGGAGCTTTTTATTTTGTTAATACCTCACAATATCAGCTTTTGAAAGCTATTAGAAGAATTATTAAAATAAATTTTTTCACCAACCTATTACGCAGTAAATCATCTATAAATAACTTTATTTAAATCTTATTACACTACACTCATTGTTTATCAAGGTTCTCTTCTCATTTATTCTTAATTAAAAATCAAAAGCTCCGGAAGATAACTCCCGAAGCTTTTTTAATTATAAAAAACTGAAAAGATATTTCTTAATTAGTGAGTGCTGATGGTCTTGATTTTAGACTCATCAAGGTTATAATACTTAACTACCGCATTATAATCTCCGAAATCAACACTATTGCTTGTTTTTGCAGCCTTTTTAGCAGGATCAGCAGGCACTAATACAATTCTGAAAGTTTGGTTATTCAGATAGTTATTTGCTTCAGCTGAAGACATACTTGCAAGGTTAAAATTCTGATCATCAATTCTTACCTGAACTTCTTTATTACTGAAAACAAAATTATAATCAAATTTTCTTGGTGAAACAGAAGTTGCCGGATCTACATATACTGTTTTGGGAATTTGCTGCCATGCATTTCCCGCTCTTCTATATACTAATACAACGTCAGTAGTTTCAATGCTGATATCAGCAGTTAATGCATAGTTGTTTGCTGCTGTAAATGAACCAGGAGCATCCATCATAATTGGAAAAGTATCATTATCCTTTCCCGGATTTACCACAACCGGATCATCATTACTATTATCACAGCTATATGCTAGAAATCCGACACCGGCTAATAATATAATTGGAAGAATTTTTTTCATTTCTATAAATGTTTAGTTATTATTTATATTGCGTATTCAAATCATATACCAAAAATTTCAAAATCTTTGTTTTTGTCAATTTTTTTAATTGTATTTTTGTTCTTATTCAAAAAGTCATGAAGAAATTATTATATACTTCACTCTTTATTGCAGCATTGATTAGTCCTAAGGTTAATGCCCAGTATCAGCCCAAAAACACTTCTAAAGAAGATATGAAAAAGGCTCAACAATGGGTTGAAAAAATCTATAAAAATCTTTCACAAGATGAAAAACTTGGACAACTTTTTATTGTTGCTCTTTATACTAATAAGGGAGAAGATTATATCAATCAGGTAAGAAGTATTGTTACTAATGATAAAATCGGAGGTTTGATCCTTATGCAGGATGATGCAGCAAGAGAAATCAGCCTTGTCAATGAATTCCAGCAAAAATCCAAAATACCATTGATGATTGGAATGGATGCTGAATGGGGTTTATTTCAGAGAATTGCAACGGCACATAAATTCCCATGGGCTATGACACTGGGAGCTATTCAGGATAAGAATTTAGTGTATCAGATGTCTGCAAAAATTGCTGAAGACTGTCACAGGATGGGAATTAATTGGGATTTTGCTCCGGTAGTGGATGTAAATACGAACCCAAACAATCCTATTATCGGTAACAGAAGCTTCGGTTCTGAAGTGGATAATGTTATTAATTCAGCCCTATCCTATTCTAATGGGCTTCAGGACAACAATATATTAGCCGCCATTAAACACTTCCCTGGCCACGGTGATACTAGTACAGACTCACACCTTGATCTTCCAGTGGTTTCCCATAATATGGAAAGGTTAAACTCAACAGAGCTTGCTCCATTTAAGGCTTTAATGGATAAAGGAATTGGTGGCGTTATGGTCGCTCATTTGTATGTTCCAAGTTTAGAGTCCGGAAAAGGGATTCCTGCTTCTGTTTCTAAAAATATTATTACAGGATTATTAAAGGATAAACTTGGTTATAAAGGATTAATTATTACAGATGCACTGAATATGGGTGCTGTAGCCAACAAATATAAACCTGGAGAACTGGATGCAATGGCATTTAAGGCCGGGAATGATATTATGCTTTTCTCTCAGGGAGTTTCTGAAGGAAAAAAGCTAATTCAGAAGGCCATTGACAGCAAGGAAATCCCGCAATCCAGAGTAGAAGAAAGTGTAAAGAAAATTTTATTAACAAAATATTTTCTGGGACTTACTCAATACACTCCAAAAAATCCGGAAAACATTAACGCTGATCTGAATAATGATTCTCATAAAAATTTGGTTCAAAATCTTTATTCCAATGCACTAACGTTATTAAAGGATGAAAAAAAATTGCTTCCTTTATCCGGAAAACAGCTATATTATGTTCCTTTAGAGGAAGCTCCTTACCAGACGTTTGCGAATAGAATGGGATCAAACATCATTATTAAGAAGGCAGGTGACATCAATACGATTCCAGCCGGATCTACAGTAATTGTAGGGTTCCATAAGGATAATTCAACAGCTTATAAACCCTATAAAATATCTTCGGAATCTAAGAAAGTACTTGCTGATCTTACTAAAAATCAGAATGTAATTCTCAATGTATTCGGAAGTGCCTATGCTTTAAAAGACATCGATTTATCTAAAGTTTCAACTGTTTTGGTATCTTATGAAAACAATGACGATTCAATGAACGCAACAGCAGATGCTTTAAACGGAAAAACAAAAATCTGGGGTAGACTTCCTGTATTGGTTAACGATCAGCTGAAGCCGGGAATGGGTATAGACCTTAATTCTGTTTCTCCAACAAACACTAAATAAACAACATCAAAACAACAATAATCTAATGAAAATAGGCATACTTTGCTATCCTACCTATGGTGGAAGCGGAATTGTAGCAACAGAACTGGGAATGTCTCTTGCCAATAAAGGATATGAAGTACACTTCATCAGCTCTGCGCTTCCTGCAAGATTAGACATTACCAATCCAAATATTTTCTTCCACAGGGTAAATGTTCAGACGTATCCGCTGTTCCAATACCAGCCTTATGATATTGCATTAAGCTCTATGATCTACAGGGTTGTCAATCTCTATAAACTGGATCTACTGCACGCTCATTATGCCATTCCTTATGCATATGCAGCATTTACAGCTAAGCAGATGCTTCAGGAAGACAATAATGATATTCCCCTGGTAACAACATTGCACGGAACAGATATTACTCTTGTAGGGCAGCATCCAAGTTATAAACATGCAGTAGAATTTTCCATCAACAAATCAGATGCTATTACTTCCGTTTCTGAAAGCCTGAAAAAAGATACTCTTCAATTTTTCAATATCAAAAAAGAAATCCAAGTGATTACCAACTTTATTGATAATTCTGAATTTGATGATTGTACAGAATGCCAGAGAACTCAATTTGCAAATCCTGATGAAAAAATATTGATCCACGTATCGAACCTCCGTCCTGTAAAACGTGTGGATGAGGTATTACAGATCTTTAAAAATGTTGAGAAAAAGGTAAAATCCAAACTTATTATCATAGGTGAAGGTCCGGATATGGAAAAAGTCAACCAATTCCTTGAAGAAAACCCGGATCTTATTTCAAAAATCCGTCTTTTAGGAAAAGTGAATGATCTTTATAAAATCTTACAGCTTTCTGATGTATTTTTGCTCCCATCAGAGCAGGAAAGTTTTGGTTTGGCAGCCTTGGAAGCAATGGCTGCTTATACTCCGGTTATCAGTTCAAATGCGGGAGGGATTCCAGAGGTAAATATTCAGGGAGAAACGGGATATTTAGCAGAAATTGGAAATGTAGAAGCGATGAGCAACTATACAATCAAACTGTTGAGCAATGAAGAACTTTTAACCAAAATGAAAGAAAATGCTAAAGAACAGGCTATAAAATTCGATTTGAAAAACATTCTTCCTATCTATGAGAAAATGTATAGAACAACAATAGAAAATTTTAAAAAGGAGTTGACGAAAGTATAATATTTCTATTATATTTATCGTCACACTATGACGGAAAAATTACTTCAATATCTTTGGAACTATAAAGTTTTCAAATATTTTGACTTCAAGGATATTGAAGGAAATTCCGTTGAGATCATACAATTCGGTAAATGGAACAAAGATGCCGGACCGGATTTTTTAGATTCTAAAATTAAAATAAACGGTGTAATTCTCGCCGGAAATATAGAACTGCATGTACGTTCCTCGGACTGGATTTTTCATAATCATTCTCAGGATCCCAATTACCAGAACATTATTCTTCATGTGGTTTTTCAATATGATACTGAAATTAGTGAACTTACTGATCAGAAGGTTCCTACTCTTGAACTGAAACATTATATTGACGAAAATATACTCTGGAAATACGAAAGATTAATCAACGGTAATCAGTTTATTGCCTGTGAGAATATTTTTAACAAAGATAAAATCCCGGTCCATTTTCATGAAGAAAATATTCTGAAAAAACTGGAGGAAAAGTCTGTTGAACTTGAACAAAGTTTAGTTCTTTATAAAAATAATTTTGAAGCTGTTCTATTCCATAGCCTAGCCTATTCTTTCGGATTAAAAGTAAATGCTCATATTTTCAGACAGATTGCGGAAAGTATTGATTATAGTATTATCAATAAGATTCGGCAAAATCCATTACAATTGGAAGCATTATTGTTTGGAATTTCAGGATGGCTGACTACTCCCGAAGACGGGCAGATGAAAATATGGAAGCGGGAATTTGATTTTCTGAAAGCAAAGTTTAAACTGCCGGACCTCCTATTTCATCCTAAATTTTTAAGATTACGACCTCCTAATTTCCCTAATATTCGTTTGTCTCAGCTTACAGATCTTTATAAGCATCAAAATTTATTTTCAAAGCTTATGAATGCTGAAAATACTGAAGAATTGTATGATCTGTTCAAAACTGTAAAAGCTTCTGAGTACTGGGACTGCCATTTTAATTTTGGAACCATTTCAAAAGTACACCCTAAGACCCTGAGTAAGGATTTTATTGATCTCATCATTCTAAATACTATTCTTCCTTTACAATATACTTACCATAAATACCACAGTGAAGAAATTGCAGATAAGATCCTAGAATTTTACCAAAATATTCATGGAGAAAAAAACTCGGTTATCCAGAACTGGAAAAATCTTGGCGTGTCTGTCAACAATGCCATGGAAAGCCAGAGTCTGATTTATCACTATAAAAATTCATGTGAAGAAAAAAATTGCTTAACTTGCAGTATTGGATTTAAACTTTTAAAAGAATCTTGAAATGCTGAGTAATATCCGTCATAAAATGGAAAGAGAATGGTTTGGTGTACTGACAAGAACCGGGGCTAAACTCGGAATTCCAGTATCCAAATTAAGGGTTTTCTTCATCTATTCTACTTTTGCTACTGCCGGTTTTTTCTTTCTGATCTATCTGGGTTTGGCATTTACTTTGTGGATTAAAGATATTTTTATCACCAGAAGACCAAGTGTCTTTGATTTATAGTTATGGAATTTTTACCAATTACTTCTGCTGAAGATCATAGAATTCAGGGAATCTATTCTTCTTATACCAGCACTTTTCCTATAGATGAACAAAGAGATCATCAACAGTTTCTGGATTTATTTTCAAATCCAAAAGTACGTTTCATGTCTATACTACATGAGTCTGAAGCTATAGGATATCTCATCTTATGGGAACTGAGTTCGTTTGTTTTTGTAGAACATTTTGAGGTGTTTGAGGCTTTCAGAAGTAAAAAGCTAGGCTCTCATATTATGCAGCATTTATTGGAGAATTATGCGAGAATTATCCTTGAAATTGAACCTGAAGATCTGAATGAAGATGCTAAAAGACGCTATTCTTTCTATCAGAGAAATAATTTCGAGCAAATTGACACTACTTATGTGCAGCCAAGTTATGGAGAAGGGAAACAATCTTTAAACCTATGGCTGCTGGCTAATTATTCTCCTGAAAATGTGGACGAGCTTAAAACTGAAATTTGCGATATTGTTTATCCTTAATATAAAACGCCGGAGTATTTCCGGCGTTTATTTTTATTGAAAATGAAAGCTGATGAGATAAGGGCTTTCACCACAGATTGCGCAGATTTTCAAAGATGTTTGGGTTTATTTTAAGTATAAGGCATCAAACAATTGCCTAATTCACTTCGTACTCCAATTTTATGGTAATACTGGCTTCTTTCTCCTTGGAAGAAGTGTTGAATGTTCCACCATAGGAATAATCTTCGTTTGAATTTGGGGCTGTAATCTGGATAACTCCCATCGTAGCTTTTTTAAGATTTCCTAAGCTGCTTCCTGAATTTTCTGCAATTTTTTCAGCTCTTTCTTTAGCATCTTTTGTTGCACTTGCAATCATTTCCTGCTTTACAGTCGCTAATTTGGTGTAAAAATAGGAAGGTGAAGAAGAAGTGAACTCAATTCCACGATTGATAATTTCAGTAATGTTTCTGGAAAGGTTTTCAATTTTTCCTACTTCTTTGCTTTCAATAGATACATTTTGGGATAAATTGTATCCTGAAAATTCTCCTTGTACATAATTCCCATTAGAGTCATTATAACTTCTGAATTGCTTTTGAATGTCTACAGATGAAAATACAATCTCATTCTGTTTTATTCCTTTTGAGGTCAGATAATCATTGATCACTTTTCTATCCATAGCCAATTCATCATAAGCTGATTTCAAATCAGAATTATTTTTAGAAAAGCTTCCAGACCAAGTAATGAGATCAGAAGTAAACTGTTTGGATCCTAATCCTGTTACGGAAATGGTATTTTCAGATTTATTTCTGTTTTTGATGGCATTGCCCAAAAAACCAAGACCAAGAACAAATCCTAAAGCGCCTACTGCAACTGCAATAATATTTTTATTCATAAAATATGTGAATTTGATTTGATTATGAGTTTATTGCAGCAATTTCCATTCCAATATTTTAAGATTTTCTTAACAAAAATAAAAACACTGGATGAAAATTAAATGGATATTAAAAGTCAAAAAAGAGAACTTTATTTATGGCTATTATTTAGCCGTTCAATAAAAAGCGGAATGACTTCTTCCATTCTTAACATAACCCCAGATAAATTTCGGGCTCTCACATATGTACGAATCTGTGGTTTAGCTCCAAATGAAAATTCTATAAACTCAGAAATCTTATCCGCTGGTATTCCGGCTTTGACAAAATAATCATCCTCTATCCTATCCCTTACCCAGACAATATGCTCCTGAAGGTCATCATATCGGTATTGTCTTTTTTGTTTTCTGGCTTTTCCACTGACGAGATCATATACTCCCTGCACATTCAAATTTCCTAATAATATGGGTAAAAGAACACTTTTCACTTCTGCCGGTTTTTCCCGCATCTTTCCAACTGGTTGTGGAAGACCTACTGCTTGTTGTACCTGTTCGCCTTTATCCACTTTGGCTACGATCCTGGAATCCTGATTGAGATCACCGGATAGCTTTTTTACAATTTTTACTTCTCCTACATCTTTGGGAATCTGAAAAAGTGTTACCAGCAATTGAGCATTAATACCATCCATAAGAACTCTTCTTGAAACTCTATTGAAATCTTCTTTTACAAATCTAAGTTCATCATTAGGATTAGCTTCAATAGAAAACATTCCCTGTGGATTGGAGTATACTTTTTTATCCGTAGACATATTAACAATGATTACAGTACTTAAACTTTCTCCGCTGTCATCAATAATTCTTCCGGTCACCGTTTGTTGAGAAAATAAGAGATTAGCACACAACATAACAAGGAAAAGAAAACCTTTTTTCCAGTACTCACTTATAATATATCTGAAATTATAATTCAATTGTTCTTTTATCTATAAAAATACCAATATTTTATTTGGCATCAAGCTTATTTAATTTACGATATTCAGCAAAAGCCACTTCTAGTTCAAATCTTAGTACATCTTTATTAAAATCTTTTCTGAATTTTTTTGATAGGTATCTTGTCTCTTCTGCATACAGTAGAAATGCATCAATTTGTTCATCCTCCATTCCATATTTTCTCAGGAAGTCTAAATTTACTTCATTTTTAAGCTGTATCATGAAATCCTGGAATTCTATATAATTTGCCTTTGTAATTTTAGGTTTGCTGGCATTAGTAAACAGATTGATCGCTTTACCAATGACACCCAACACATCTACTTGTCCTGCATTAAAATCATGACCAGTAAAGGTTTTGGAAATGGTTTTATTAGGTAAAGGCTCAGTTAAAGGACTTTTCATATATTTTGACATATCTGATTTTAAAGACCTCAGTTTTTGAGACTCGCTAATTCGTTTGCTATCCTTTTCCAGATTTCCTGTAGGTTTAAAAGCAATTTTAACTTCAGGAATCTGAATCTCGGCTTTTTGAAGAATCATCAAGACAGGAATATTAAAGTCTTCTTTTGAGACCCTCTTACTGACACGATAAAATCCTTCTTTTACAGATCTTATTTCATCATTTTCATCAGCATCTATAACAAATTTCCCCGAAGAATCAGTGAGTACAGATATATTTTTCGAAACATTAATGATGAGTACCGGATTAATAGTAGCATTGCTATTGTCAGTAACACGTCCTGTTATTTTTTGCTGGGAGAACAATATCCCTGATATAAGAGACAAGGTAATATATAGACTGGTCTTAAATAGGTTCTCCATACCTTATTTTTGAGTCTGTGGAGCTCGATAAGAAGATATCCTTGTCAGGACAAAACGTTGAAACCTATAAAGGTCTGCATCACTACAAAATCCATATTTCAGGATTTTTTTCCTTTCAAAACCTCCTGCTAAAACATAGGAAATAAAATGATCTATTAATGGTTTCTCTATTTTAAGATTGATAAAATAATCATCCCCAAGACTTGTCCGGATATAATTCATCAAATCAATATCATCCCATTTATCTTTAACTTTCCCTATAGAAAATCCTTCTCCTTTTGGTTGTACAAATTCTCCAGGTTTGGCGGCAAGGATCCTCGGATCTGATTTTTGTGCAATATACTGTTTGATTTCCGTCTCCAGCTTTTGGACCTTTTTAGGTTTATTATAGTTTCTTGAGTCTATTTTTAAATTTCCGGTAAGTCCCTGCTTAACTTCCACTTCAGGAATCTGAATAGTTGAACGAATAAGACTGATGTTCATAGGAGACTGTATATTTTCCTGAGATACATTTTTCACCACTCTGTCATACCCGGCTTTTATAAATCGTAATTCATCTCCTACTCTTCCGGAAATCATGAAATGCCCATCTCCGTTTGAGAACACCATTTCATCAGTCCGGACATTAACTACAGTAACATCTTGTATCTCTGCGCCACTCTCAGAAATTACCTTTCCGAAGATATAGCTTTGAGCATTGGAATGAATACATACGATTAGGAATAAAAAAAAGAGTAGTTTGGATTTCACAGGTTATTTTTTATAAAGCAAAGCTAAAATTATTTTTAAATTAGAACATAAGGTTTAACCACCATTAACGCCTTTTAGTATTTCTAGCAGCCTTTTGCTCCCGAAACTGTTAAATAGCCGGATCGAATTGTTAAATTTTCTTTTAAATTTTAGCTAACTTGCAGTCTCAATTCTCTTTTAATAATGCAAAATTCTTATACAGTCATCAATGCTTCAGCCGGATCCGGGAAAACTTATGCTCTGGTTCAGCGGCTTCTGATGATCTGTCTCAGATATCCTAATCAACAACAATCGATCAGGAATATTCTCGCTTTGACCTTTACAAACAAAGCCGCTAATGAGATGAAAGAAAGAATTTTGTCCTGGCTTGGAAATTTTTCAGCTGGTAATTATGCTGAGAATGCTGATCTTAAAAATATTCAGAAAGCTTTTGAAGAACAGGGATTGAAAATTACAATTGATGATCTGCATCATCGTTCAAAAAGACTGCTGGATCATATTCTTCATAATTACTCTACTTTAAATATCGGAACTATTGACCGTTTTAATTCGAGATTGGTAAGAAGTTTTTCTTATGAATTGGGACTGGCAAAAAATTTCAATCTGGAAATTGAAGCAGAACCCTTTCTGATTGAAGCGGTGGATAAAATGCTGGATCAGATTGGCGAGAATGAAAACATCTCTAATTCTTTCATGGATTACGTGGATTATAGCCTTGAAAACAATGAAAGAATCAATCTTAATAAAAACCTTTATGATTCTGCCAAAGAGTTTGTAAAAGATATTCACTATGAGCATTTGAAAAGCAACCAGAGCTTTGATGATGCCAATTATGAGAATATCAAAAACGGACTTCGTAAAGAGATTGTTCTGAATAAAAAACAGGCTGCAGAACTTGCAGCCAGCTCTATTGAATTATTCAAATCCAGAAATATTGAGATTGAAGATTTTGCTCAGGGAAAAAACGGAATCGGTGGCTTCTTTACCAAAGTTATTGATTTTTACCAACAGAAAAGACCTGGTTTTCCTTTTCCTACAACACAAGAAGAATCTGTCATCAATAATTACAGAAAAGGAGCTTCTTCAAAATCTAAACATAAGGAATCTGAAATTTTTGAAATTCTGGATCAGCTTATTGAAAACAGGATGAAACTAATTATCCTGTACATTGAGACCCAAAAGAAGGAGAAAGTTCTATCTGCTTTGCTTCCTTTAAAGGTCAATAAGGATATACAGGATGAACTTAAAAAGATTGAGGAAGAAAATGATCTTGTTCTTCTTTCAAAGTTTAATATTCTTATCAATGAAAATCTTAAAAATGAGCCATCAGCCTTTATTTATGAAAAAGTAGGAGCACAGTTTCAGCATTACTTCTTTGATGAGTTTCAGGATACTTCAGAATTACAATGGCAAAACTTTGTGCCGCTAAGAGATCATAGTGTTTCCACAGAATATACGTCTTTTACTTTAGTAGGAGATCCCAAACAGAGTATCTACAGGTTCCGTGGCGGGGAAAGCAAGCTGATGCTGGATATCATCAACAAAAAAGAGTTTTCTCCTAAAGAAGCCGATCTTCTTGTTCTTAAAGACAACTGGAGAAGTGCAAGAAATATTGTACAGTTCAATAATGAGCTCTATCAGTACCATTCTCTGGAGCTGGAAGAGGAGCATAAAAATATATTCGGGACGGACGCCGAACAAACTCCAAAATCGAAGATTGACGGGCGGGTAAAAATAAATCTAATCGAAAACCTTACCAACGAAGAGTTTTATGATGATACCTCAGAGAGCATGCGGAAAGATATTCAGGAATCTCTGGACAATGGCTTTAAGTTCTCTGATATTACCATTCTTTGTCGTGGAAATTTTGATATTTTCAGTTATTCTCAAAAGCTGGGAAATTTAAAGGTCAATTATCAAGGTGAAGAAACTAATATTAAAACGATTTCTGACAAAGGGCTTACTCTGGAACTTTCCAATACCCTGAAAGCAGTTATTGAGTTTTTAAGATGGGAAATCAATCCGAAGAATAAACCTTGCCTGATTATGATGATGTATTACCTGAATACATTGGGGAAAATTCAGATGGCCGATTTCACTCTTGAAATGAAGGAAATCCTGGATATTGAAGGCCATGAGGAAATACTTCAGTTTATCCAACAGAAGTACTCATTGCAATTAAGACAGGATCATTTTCCGAGATTTAATCTTTATAATTTTATAGAGTATTATATCAATGAATTTTCAGTGGAAAATAAGGAAACAGACTTCCTTCTGAACTTTTTGGAAATGCTTTTCAATTTTACACAAAATGCAGGAGCAAGTACTAAGGAGTTTTTAAAATACTGGGATGAAGAAGCTTCTTCTTACACCATTCAGGCTTCGGAAAATATTGATGCCATTCAGATCATGACAATTCACAAATCTAAAGGGCTGGAGTTCCCTATCGTTTTTATTCCTATGATGAATAAGAACCGCGATAGTGAGTTTACCAATTGGTTTGAGACGCATGAGAGTGATGCTCTAAAATCAGTCAATATTAATCAATTCAGTAAGAATCTTGAAGTCTATGATGAGGAAATTCAAAAATTCAATAAAAAGAATTCTTACAAAAATCTGATTGATAGATTGTGTTTGCAGTATGTAGCGACAACAAGACCTGTTGAACAATTGTTTTTCTATCTACAGAAGGCTAATAAAACCTCAAATAACCTGGAGCTGTTAGAATTTATTCAGACCAAAAACACTGAAAATCTGGATTCATTTGATTTGTACGAGGTGAAACCTGAAATGTTGAAAAAACATTCAAAAACGAAGACATCATCTTTTAAGACCCAAAATATCCAGAATCTGAAAAATGTAAATGAAAAAAGTACTTCGATCAAAATTGCGACTCCATCCAAGAACTATCAGGTTCGGAACGAGAAAGTAAGGATCGGGCTTTTCGTACATGAGCTTTTATCTAAGATCAATACTGAAAAAGACATTAATAAAGTTCTGGAAGGCTATGCTTTGGAAGGTCAGATCACATTGGAAGAGAAGAATGAAATACAGATTACCTTACAGGAAATTGTCAAAACACATGCTGAATTCTTTGATGAAAAATGGGAAGTGATCAATGAAAAGGATATTATGATCTCTGAAAATGGAGAAAGCCATATTTCAAGACCGGACCGTATTCTTAAAAGTGAAGATGGCTATATCATCGTGGATTTTAAAACCGGTGAAGAGAAAGGAAAGGATGAGGAACAGGTAGAAGGGTATAAAAATATTCTGGAAAGATTGGGTAAAAAAGTGCTGAAAACTCAGATCATTTACCTGTAGTCTCCTTCTGTTTCGCCATATTTTTTTATTCATAATACGGCCTATTCCTTACGATAAAAGGTTTGTTTATTTATTTCCTCCCCCATGGCTACACTATCCTGCATTTGAATCAAAAACATAATATATTGTTCAGAAATGATGATATCATGTTTCTTAACCAAAATATAATGCTCATTGGAGTATCCAAACAATAGATTAAGTTGTATCTTTCCTCTCATAAAAACTGCTGAAAAATGTAAAATCATTTTTACCCTTAAAAACGAACACAAGTATTAATGATATAACCATGAAAATTTATTTTATCTCATTTCTTATAAGTGCCTTTATGATGGCCTTATCCGGAACAGTCATATTTAATATCCTCGAGTATATTGATCCTCCTGTGACCAAGGAAGGTTTTAGGTATATGCCTACAGAAAATCTTTTCAAATCTGCTTTTTTGAGCATCATTATTGGGGCTGTAGTTTTTATAGGGGCTGTTAGAATACAAAGGCAAAGACAGAATAAATAGTTGTTCTCTAATTAAGACCACATAAAGGCTATGGTACAAAACTATATCATTAAGAACTGGAAGCTTTTATTCAAAATTCAATGGATGGGTTTCGGTATCTTCAGTGTTTTATCATTCTTCTATTATTGGGATAAAGCAGCTCATATTTATTTTAACAGAAGTCTTGAAATCATAAATTTTCAAAGTATATTTTCTTTGTTAATGACTTGGCTTTTTGTTTGTTTTACTGTACTCATTCTGATATATCCGTTGCCATTTTTAGTACAAGCTTATTTCATACAGCATCAAAAAGGAAGTGGCAGAAGATTATTTTTTCTATTTATATTATATTTATCAGCAATCGCCTCATTATTTTCCTTATACATCATCCATAGCAGTGATTCAATAAAGGCAACTGTTCATTCTCTTTAATTCAGTAAAAAATAAAAACCGCTATCACAAGAAATAACGGTTTTATATTGTTAAAAACTTTTGGGGTTTTAAGCTGTTGGATCCGGAGTAAATACTCTCTGTGACAATTCCTGGTCAAAAAGGTACAATGCAGATGGGTTATCACATACCATTTTGATTTTTGTTACATACTGAGAAGCACTTGCTTCCTCTTCTACCTGTTCGTTGATAAACCACTGTAGGAACGATGTTGTCGCAAAATCTCCCTCTTCGTTGGCATTCTTTACAATATTGAAAATACTTTTAGTTACAATTTTCTCATGTGCTAATGCTTTTTCAAAAATATCCGTTGCATTTTCGAACTCGTGGGGAGGTTTTGGAATTTCTCCAATGATGATTTCTCCTCCTACATCATTCAGATAATCAAACATTTTATCTGCGTGCATTAACTCTTCTTTGCTTTGTACTCTGAAGTAGTTTGCAATTCCATCCAGATCTTTTCCTGAAAACCATGCAGACATTGAAAGATAATATTGAGCGGCGTATTGTTCGTGGGCAATTTGTTCGTTAATTAATTTTGCAATTTTTTCGCTAACCATAAGTATTGAATTTATATTCAAAAATAGGGAATAAAAGCCCGAAATCAAAAGTTTTACGGAAAATTAATACTAAAAGGATGGAAAAAATCCCATCCTTTACACATTAAAAAATTAAAATTACAAACAGTTATTTTACTTCAGGAGTTGCCGTATTCATCGGCTTTTTCATCATTCTTCTATCCTTCATTGCCATTCTTTTCTGCTCCATTTTAGCTTTTCTGTCAACCTGCCATTTATCATATTGTTCAGGAGTAAGAATTTTTTTCATATCAGCGTCCATTTGTGCTCTTTTAGCCTTCATCTCTTCCATTTTGGCCTGTCTCACATCTTTATTTTTTTCAAACTCGGCTTTCATTTCGGCTTTTCTTTTTTCATGTAATGCTTTTACCTGAGCTACCTGCGTAGTAGTAAGATTAAGATCTTTTTGCATCTGTGCAAGGTGCTCTTGTTCTTTTTGCTGCATTTTCTGCTGCATTTCTGCTCTTCTTGCTTCTCTATCCTGTGGAGTTGTCTGTTGTGCCATTGCAAAACTTCCCATTCCGATAAACGCTATTGCTAAAACTAATTTTTTCATCTTTTTAAAATTTAATTAATTGTTATTATACCTTTTTGATTCATCATTAAATAATAAGTTAAATTAACATATTCATAAATAATGTTAAATTTTAACTAAAACAAATCAATAAAAACATAAAAAAAAGGACAGATTATAAAAACCTGTCCTTCACACCACTTAAATATAATATATGAAAATTAATTCCTTACCAAGCTTCCTCTAAAGCCTCCACTATTACCACGGCCTGGTGAAGAATTTTCAGATTTTTGCTGTCTGAAACCACCACTATTTCCTCTGAAACCTCCGTTACTTTCTCTTGATGGTGGAGCTGCTTCTCTTCTCACTTCATTATTCTCTCTGAATCCACCATTACTATTTCTAAAACCACCGTTTTCTGAGTTTCCTCTAGAGCCTTCTGAACTGCTTCTAAATCCGCCATTACCAGAATTCCCTCTGAAACCGCCATTGTTGGTGTTTCCTTTTGAACCTTCAGAACTATTGTTTCTAAAGCCTCCATTACCGGAATTTCCTCTAAAGCCATTGTTGTCAGAATTGCCTCTAAAACCTCCGGAATTATCATTTCTGAAACCTCCATTTGATCCACCTGAGTTTCTAAAACCATTATCTGGTCTGCTACTTCCCCTGATCACATCAAACGTAGGATTATCAATTCTTCTGAACCTTGAACGGTCTACTCTGTAGATATTGATGTTTACGTTTCTATATCTTGGCATTACAGCATATCTTGGAACATAATACGTCCTTCTATAATTTTGGAAGTATACTATAGGACTTGCTCCTCTGTAATAATTATTTTGAAAAACTACAAAAATTCTCGGTCCCATAATTCTTTCCAACGCATAGAACCTGTCATAATACCATCTGTCTGGGTTATATCTGTAAAAATTATCCCAGGCTGCAAAGCTGGCATACAAATTATTCAGTCTCATAATCTGATCTACCTGCCAACGAGTTAATCTGTTTTGAACAAAGAACCCATTCCAATCTATATTGACAATACTGTTTCTGTAATCATTATAATAGCTCTGGTAATAATCACCTGGATAATAGTCCTGAGGATAGTTATAATAATAATCAGCAGGGAAGTAATTCCTGTCATCCTCGTCGCTATAATAGCCATTGCCATTCTGATAATAACCATCATCTCCCCAACCATTATTCGGATACTGCTGAGCAGACGTCAAAACGCCTAACCCCAAAGCTAATCCCAAAAATATTTTTTTCATCTTTATAGTCGTTAATTGGTTAATATATAGCAGAATATCTTAATTCTATCTTTTTGATACAAATAAAAAAAAGAAGTTAAATCCATAGATCAAACTTCTTTTAAAATATTATTAACTAACTGATAATCAAATGTTAAATTTACATCCTCCCACTATCTTTTATCCAGTGAGCTATTTTTTCATTGAAAATTTTCTGGTTCTTTAGATCTTCCAGCTTGATATGCATTCTATATCGCCAGTAATGTGGAAAAACAGCAGGATTATTAATCCTTTCATTATCCATCTTAGGGTTGGTAAGTGCAGCATCTGTAGCAAGGAATTCCTGAATCGGGAAAATTGCCAGCATTGATTCATTATATAAATGCTGCTTCATAATAATCTCAGCCAAATCTGCAGTTAAATCTTGTGGAGCTTTCCCATATTGAACCAATTGTTGGTTAAAATACCTTTGAGTCAAAACCGAATCTTCTTTCCACCATTGTCTCAGGGTAGAGCTGTCGTGAGAAGAGGCAGTAACCACATTCATATAATTGGCATATCTTGGATCATAGAATGGAATATTCTCTGCAGGCATACGCTGAACTTTCAGGGCAATAATAGCCAGTTCATCCATAACAACCGGAACACAGGCAGGAACCATCCCCAAATCTTCTCCACAAATAAGCATTTTTGTAGCATTCAGGATCATTGGAAGTTTCTCCATTGCTTTTTCATACCAAAGATGATCCTGTCTTCTGAAGAAATAATCGTGGTACAAATCATAAATACTTTTCTGCTCGGATTCAGGAAGATATTGATAAGATTCTGTATTATAAACATTGAACCTTGGATGATATACTGTTTCACCTTTTCTCTCTTCCGGTAAAAACAAAACATTCGCACAAAGGGAAATCAACTTTTCCTCAAGCGGGCCATGTGGTTTTTTCTTAAAGAAATCTACCAGTTTTCTCTGGGTATCAAATTCTTTTTTGAAGGAATAAGTTCCATCTTCTTTACGATCCATAAATACAAGAGCCTTTCCACTATCTCCTGCAAAGTATTTCCATAAAATTTCATTGTTGATAAATGGCTTACAATACCTGTCAAATTCAAACGGAATCTGCCAGGCTTTAAATTCATCTGAAACAATAGGAACAGCAGGATAAAAATATCCTAAAATACCTTGTACGGCTGAAATCGGCATTCTCCATATTCTAAAGAAACCTAAAATATGATCGATCCTCATGGCATCAAAGTATTGCTCTAATGCTTTGAATCTATTTTTCCACCATCTGTAATCATCCGCCTTCATAGCTTCCCAGTTATAGGTTGGGAATTCCCAGTTTTGTCCCAGCTCTGTAAACTGATCCGGTGGTGCACCAGCCTGGAAATCCATTCCGAATAGTTCGGGCTCAGTCCATGCTTCCACAGAGTATCTGTAGATCCCAATAGGAAGATCTCCTTTCAGAGAAACTCCAAGACTATGGGTATAATCTACAGCATCTTTCAGCTGTACATGAAGCTGGTATTGTACCCATGCATGCAGCATTGAAAGATCATAGTCCTTACTTTTCATTGTAAAATACTGAGCGATCTTTCCTGCGATATATTTTTTATGAGTTTTCCACTCATTGAAATTAGGTGTTTTATATTTATCCCTTAAAACACAGAAAGCAGAATAAGGAACCAGCCAGTATTCATTATCCTTAATGAATTTTTTAAAGTTTCTGTCCTTATAAATTTTATCTTTTTCTGCATAGAAAATAGCCTTCAGGTACTTCCATTTCCCTGCAATCATTTTTTCATAATCGATAAGATCAAGAGTATTGAGCGCCTCTTTATCAGACTCATATTCTTTAACTAATTCTTTCGGTAAAGAAAAATCAAGCTTTTCTAATGAAATATATTGAGGATGTAAAGCATAAACAGACACTGCTGCATAGGGATAAGAATCCGTCCATGTATAATTTGCAGTGGTATCATTAATAGGAAGGATCTGGATAATTCCAAGATTCGTTTCCTTTGTCCAATCTGCCAGTTTTTTTAAGTCTGAGAATTCTCCCACCCCAAATCCTTCTTCACTTCTTAAAGAAAACACAGGAACGGCAACTCCGGCATCGTGATACATCTGATACCCTTTAAATTTGAAATAATGATTGGAAACAATTTGCAATACATCCGGCAAAGGATTAGTAACCGTAAATCTGTTTTCTCCGGTTTCTACATCTATTACTTTATTCTGTTTTGTATCGTAAATACAATATTTATACTGGATGAATTCATTTTCAGGAATTTCTACAGATACTTCCCACAGCCCGAAATCAGTCTGATACAAAGGAACTACTCTATTATAATCCCAGTTTCCTAAAGATGCAGTATTTCCAAACAATACAATTCTCCAATTTGGATTATAAATAGGAGCCTCAAGTCTGAATAGATGAGTATGTTTCTTTAGAATTGTTGATTTCTCTGGTATGAAGTCATGTAACTTATTGTAAAGAATTTTATTATTTAAATAATTCTCAGGAAAGTTTTTGTTATTCCATTCATCAAAAATAATAAACTCTTTATAGTTGTGCGGAAAATTAAGATGATGCTGAACAAACTCGTCTCTTAAAACGTTTCCTTTTTCATTAACAACTCTGTATTCATAAGAAACAGATCTGGAAAAATAATCCACTTCACATTTCCACAAACCATTCTCTGCACAAAACATCGTATGGATATGAGCCGCTGCACCTTCCTCCCGAATCACCAACTGCAGATTCTCTCCGGCTTTTACAATATATCCTACATTAAAGTATAGCTTCATCTATATTTTTTTATAAAAGTACATTTTAATATCGAAAAATAAAACTTGTTGAATATCAAATAATCATTAAAAAACCTTCTCAATCAGATTGAAAAGGCTTTTATGATAAGTCAAATTTTATAGATCACTTTTTAGCCAATTATTCAGTAATCAGAATTTTCTTACTCAATATTACTTTTCCTGGTTCATCAGCTATGCTTACAATATAAGCACCATTAATCAATCCTTTAAAGTAAACCTTCTGATCCAGTGTCCCGTCTTTAACGGACAAACTTTGGCTCATTACATTTTTACCGGACATATCGAAAACATTCATCTTAATATTTCCTTTTACATTCTTATTATTCACATGAACATTTATAAACTGTTCATCAACTCTGGTTGGATAAATATCCAGGTTAGCTAATCCATTATTTAAAGAAGCCCTGTCATTAACAAAATACTTACTTGCCAAATCATAGATATGCAGGTTCTGTTCTCCTGGAAGCTGCTTAGCCTGCAAAGTTCCAAGATCCACTTCATACAAAGATGCTCCTTTAGCGCTTGCTATCACTACCTTTCCCTGAGCGTTTACTGCAGAACCATTTACAGAATAGTTATCCGGAATTCCAGTAATTTTACCCACAAACTTGGCCTTTAATTCTTTAGGAGATACTTTGAAAACATTCCCTGAAGCAGCAAAAATATAGAAATTATTATCCGCATCTGCAATCATATCTCCACCAAATCCCGTTTCCATTGCTGTAAATGAATTTTTGCCATTTGAAGCATCATCCTTTATGATTCCCAAATCACTGACTATATATTGTACACCTTTTTTACTGATCTGTAAAAGCTGTGTCCCTGAATTATTAATGGCATAGATATTTCCATCATAGCCTGTAGTCATTCTTGTAATATGAGAATTAATATCACATGATGTTACTTTTACAACAGAATTTTCAATTAAAGTAATTTCCTTAGTTTGAGGGTTTAAAACATAAATATTAGACGAAAACATAGGCATGTACACCAGATTATTATTTGATGAATCATAGGCCAATGCTGCCATTGTTACAGCCTGAGAATTATTATAAGAATTTTTATCCTCTGTCACTACACCTCTTCTTGTTTGCGAAATAACCTTCGAAGGGGATTCAGCAGTAAAAACCTTCTCACCTGAAGTACCATTCATTACATCCATTGCACGAAGATCACTGAAATTAATACCTTGGGTATCCTTTCCTGCAATAGCAAAAAAATCCTGTTGAGCATGCGCATTCACACCTAGCAACAATAAAAATAAAGGGAATAAATGTTTTTTCATAGAATGTATATTTTTAGATTTGTAATCATTTTAATATGACTAAGTTACATAATTTACTCATTAAAAAACAAAAAAAAGAAATGATTTAGACAAAGTTGACAATAAATTAACCCAAATAATAAAATATTACCAATTAAACAGACAAATAGTATATAGCGAGAAATTAATAAAATACACTAATACTTGAATACATTTCAGGAGCTTAATCCTGCTATCCACTCATACTCCTCACTCTGAGCCGGCTACCCTCAAACCCTGCCGCTCCCCAACTCTTGCTGCGGGGTAACCGTTGCTATCAGGGCTAGGAAGGAGGTATGAATGATACATATTGGTGTGATGTATTGATATCAGGAGTATATCTGTTATAGAATAAAGAATAGAAAACAAAAGAGTAAAGAACGAATAAGAAAACAGTGATAGGAATTTAGTAACAGAAACACTGGTATACAAGTATCATTACTGATTACTCATTACTGATGTTTTCTCTTTTCTTTCCCCTGGGTATAAAAGTATAAAACAAAAAAAAGTCTCACACATTGCTGTATGAGACTTTTAAAAATAAAATAAAAACTGGCGGCGGCCTACTCTCCCGCGTTAGCAGTACCATCGGCGCTGGTGGGCTTAACTTCTGTGTTCGGAATGGGAACAGGTGAGCCCCACCGCTAAAACCACCCTAAAGGTTGTATATAAGGTTGCAGGTTATAGGTATTAGATTGTAGGTTTTCCCTACTACCTGATAGCTACCATCTGCTACCTGTTTTAAGCGATAAAAACTTTCACAAAGACAAAACCTTTACTGCGCATAAAGTACTTGTCTATTTATATATTATATTATAGATTACAGCAACCAATAGGCTATAAATCTACGGGTAATTAGTACTACTTGGCTATGACATTACTGTCTTTACACCTATAGCCTATCAACGTCGTCATCTACAACGACCCTTAAAAGATGTCTCATCTTGAGGCGAGTTTCGCACTTATATGCTTTCAGTGCTTATCTCTTCCAAACGTAGCTACTCAGCGGTGCACCTGGCGGTACAACTGATACACCAGAGGTTTGTTCAATTCGGTCCTCTCGTACTAGAATCAAGCCCTCTCAAACATCTAACGCCCGCAATAGATAGAGACCGAACTGTCTCACGACGTTCTGAACCCAGCTCGCGTGCCACTTTAATGGGCGAACAGCCCAACCCTTGGGACCTTCTCCAGCCCCAGGATGTGACGAGCCGACATCGAGGTGCCGAACCTCCCCGTCGATGTGAGCTCTTGGGGGAGACTAGCCTGTTATCCCCGGAGTACCTTTTATCCTATGAGCGATGGCCCTTCCATACGGAACCACCGGATCACTATGTCCTGCTTTCGCACCTGATCGACTTGTTGGTCTCACAGTCAAGCACCCTTATGCCATTACACTCTACGCACGGTTACCAAGCGTGCTGAGGGTACCTTTGAAAGCCTCCGTTACTCTTTTGGAGGCGACCACCCCAGTCAAACTACCCACCACGCAATGTCCTTCTAAAAGAAGTTAGGCTCCAAGTAAGTAAAGGGTGGTATTTCAACGTCGGCTCCACAAACACTAGCGTGCCTGCTTCAAAGCCTCCCACCTATCCTACACATTACTTACTCAAAGTCAATACGAAGTTATAGTAAAGGTTCACAGGGTCTTTTCGTCCCATTGCGGGTAATCGGCATCTTCACCGATACTACAATTTCACCGAGCTCGTGGCTGAGACAGTGCCCAGATCGTTACACCATTCGTGCAGGTCGGAACTTACCCGACAAGGAATTTCGCTACCTTAGGACCGTTATAGTTACGGCCGCCGTTTACTGGGGCTTCAGTTAATGCCTTCGGTTTAACCCTAAGCACCTTCCTTAACCTTCCAGCACCGGGCAGGTGTCAGACCCTATACAGCATCTTTCGATTTAGCAGAGTCCTGTGTTTTTGATAAACAGTCGCCTGGGCCTCTTCACTGCGGCCACCATTGCTGATGGCGTCTCTTCTTCCGAAGTTACGAGACTATTTTGCCTAGTTCCTTAGCCACGACTCACTCGAGCACCTTAGGATTCTCTCCTCGACCACCTGTGTCGGTTTTGGTACGGGTTGCTTCACTTCGGCTTTTCTTGGATCAGATTACACTGCAGCAGCTTCGCCCGAAGGCTAGGCCTTGACTATTCCGTCAGTCTCCAGCAGCTACATCCAACCGTCCCCTTTATTCGTGAGCAAGTATGGGAATATTAACCCATTGTCCATCCACTACCCCTTTCGGGTTCGCGTTAGGTCCCGACTAACCCTCAGCTGATTAGCATGGCTGAGGAAGCCTTGGTCTTTCGGTGAGCAGGTTTCTCGCCTGCTTTATCGTTACTTATGCCTACATTTTCTTTTCTATCCGCTCCACAATACCTCACAGTACTGCTTCGGCGCAAATAGAATGCTCTCCTACCAGATGTATCTTAAATACAAATCCATAGCTTCGGTAATATGTTTATGCCCGATTATTATCCATGCCGGACCGCTCGACTAGTGAGCTGTTACGCACTCTTTAAATGAATGGCTGCTTCCAAGCCAACATCCTAGCTGTCAATGCAGTCCAACCGCGTTGCTTCAACTTAACATATATTTTGGGACCTTAGCTGTTGGTCTGGGTTCTTTCCCTCTCGGACATGGACCTTAGCACCCATGCCCTCACTGCCGTAGAACATTTATTAGCATTCGGAGTTTGTCAGGAATTGGTAGGCGATGAAACCCCCGCATCCAATCAGTAGCTCTACCTCTAATAAACTTATATACGACGCTGCACCTAAATGCATTTCGGAGAGTACGAGCTATCTCCCAGTTTGATTGGCCTTTCACCCCTACCCACAGGTCATCCGAAGACTTTTCAACGTCAACCGGTTCGGTCCTCCACTCTGTGTTACCAGAGCTTCAACCTGCCCATGGGTAGATCACAAGGTTTCGCGTCTAATCCTACTAACTATCCGCCCTATTCAGACTCGCTTTCGCTCCGGCTCCGGTACTTAATACCTTAACCTCGCTAGTAAAATTAACTCGTAGGCTCATTATGCAAAAGGCACGCCGTCACAGCTTAATGCTGCTCCGACCGCTTGTAGGCGTACGGTTTCAGGTTCTATTTCACCCTTCTATTCGAAGTGCTTTTCACCTTTCCTTCACAGTACTTGTTCACTATCGGTCTTTCAGGAGTATTTAGCCTTGGAGGATGGTCCCCCCATATTCAGACAGGATTTCACGTGTCCCGCCCTACTCATTTATCATCCAAATATACCTTTCGAATACCGGGCTATCACCGTCTACGGCCGTTCTTTCCAGAACGTTCTTCTAAATATATAAAGACTTTTGGGCTAATCCGCTTTCGCTCGCCACTACTTACGGAATCTCTTCGATTTCTTTTCCTCCGGGTACTTAGATGTTTCAGTTCTCCGGGTTTGCTCCTCTTACGAGGTGACATGTCTTCAACATGCCGGGTTGCCCCATTCGGACATCTGCGGATCAATTCGTGTGTGCCAATCCCCGCAGCTTTTCGCAGCTTACCACGTCCTTCGTCGCCTCTGAAAGCCTAGGCATCCGCCATACGCCCTTAACGATTTCTTTCCTATTTTTAGGTTACTCAAGCGCTTTATGCGCTCGGTTTTCTCTTTGTGATGTCTTTACCGTTAATGTCAATGATCTTAA
>NZ_JBYPZJ010000013.1:0-127032 GCF_057815135.1 Chryseobacterium sp. II3a
GGAGATACCCGGAAACAACTTCTGGCAAGAAGCAGATACCTGCTTTATAAGAGCCGGGAAAAATGGACTCTATCCCAAAGACAGAGAGCCTGCATCCTTTTTACTGAATATCCTGACTTGGAACAAGCTTATCAGCTAACTGATAAACTTAGAAAAATTTATAATCAGAATATTTCAAAATCTATTGCGATGACCAAGTTGGCGCATTGGTTTAAAAACGTCGAAGAGGCAGGATTTAAATCGTTTTCTACATTAAGAAAAACAATAATGAATCATTACAGAGATATTTTAAACTTCTTCGATAAAAGAAGTACGAATGCAAGAAGTACGAATGCTTCTGCTGAATCCTTTAATGCCAAGATTAAAAACTTTAGATTACAGCTTAGAGGGGTAAAAGACAAAACTTTCTTTATCTTCAGATTAACCAAACTTTTTGCTTAGCCCCCCCAGATTTTGTGCTTGATCCAATGTTAGTTGTGATTATCAATTCTTTAATTAAATGATTTCAGCAACATTTATAAAAAAAAACCTACTGGTATTCAGTAGGTTTTTATTTGTTTTGCGGAGAGTGAGGGATTCGAACCCCCGGACCTGTTACAGTCAACAGTTTTCAAGACTGCCGCAATCGACCACTCTGCCAACTCTCCTTAAACTCCGATAGTATCGTTGTTTTCAGTGGTGCAAATATAGAACGATTTTTAATTCCTGCAAAACTTTTTCTATAGAAATTTTAACAAAACTTAATAAGGGGCTAAAAATCAGATGGATTATTTTTATTGGTCCTTGCTGAATGATTAAAAGTTGCCCTTGTTTTCTCCTGTTTATAGTGCTTTTGAGTGAAATGGTTATGCGTTTTTAGAGAAAAAAGTGATGATAAATAGAAATTGATCTTCAAATTTTTATTTGGTGTATTTTTTGCAATGTCTGTGAAATTAAAAAAATTAATTATTTATGAAATTATCTTATCTGGGAGCAGGTATTTTAGGAGCTGCCTTAACATTTACTTTGGGATCACATGTTGTTTTTGCTCATCAGCCTTTGGTAACCACTATAGGAACTCTGCAGAATGATTCTGATTCAATAAAAGTTGAGAATCTGGCTAAAGAACTCAAGAAATTGAAACCTATGAGCTCCAATGATTTTAAAAGTAAATTTAAAAAAGAAATTAACGGGTTTAAGCTTACGGATGTTAACGCTTTTGAAGATAAAGAAACGGGATCGTATGCTACTGCAAACTATGCAAAAGGATCTCAGAATGTTTATTTAATGGTAACAGATGGCGCTGGTGCAGGAGCTGAAGCAGTTAAAGGGAGTCTTTTAAGCTATCTGGAATTAAGAGCGGTGGAGGAACCGGGAGATAAAACAAATATTAAAAGTTATAAAGGCTGGTTCGTTTACTTTGACCACAGTATGTATGAAAGTGATAAAATGACCAGTATTCAGTATCTGGAAGGTAACAGATACGGAGTAGTGGCTTCAGGAAATAATATTTCGCTTGATGAACTAAAAAAACTTATAGATAATGTAAGTTTGTAAATTCATTCTACAGTAAAATTGAGCTCTGATTTATAAAAATAAGTCAGAGTTTTTTATGGGTATTACTCCGTAAATTACAAATAATGCCGTTGTAATAGCTCTGCCTCATCAAAACAAAAACAATTAGTAATATTGTAATCATGAACCGGGAATTTTTTAAGCAGCCATTGGTGTGATTTTCTTGACTGCTTTTGCATTCAAAACAGACAGAATCAACCGTAATGACGTATATAGAAACAGCATATCGAAAGAGTTGAACAATATAGTAAGAATACACTGGCTATTTTTCTGAAGCGGATTGAGGAATAATAGAAACCAGTAAGAGCTGTTTTCCAAACTAGGATTAGGTGGAGAAATGATGGTCTAAAGTTTAAAATCTGTTGCAAATAATTAATTATAAATAATCCTGTCAGAAATTTACACATCCCAATCCCTATAAAAACAGATATTAAAATATTTTTGGTAGGGGTCATTTTTTTACAGCTATTCTAAAAAAAGAGATTTACATTAGTGAAAAGCTTAGGTTTTATAGGCTTTTTAATGTAAATTAGACTTGAATTTGCCTGCTTTTATCAGAAAATTTATATTATTAAGTAGACAAAAATTAATTTAACTTTGCCAATTGAACAATATATGGGTGATTATTGATTTTTTATTAATAATATTATATTGTTTAAGACTAATAAAAGAGACTTAGGGAAAACAGAAGATTAATTTACCTGGCAGTAGATATGAAATATAAATTCTTAAATTTTAAATTGAGGAAGGTTGTTCATTACTCGTTGATTATATGTATCTTGTTGATACAGGTAATTATAGGTGTATTTTTTTACAATGAGTTTGTGAACGAAAAAAAACTGCAGTTTATTAAAACGCAGCTGGAGGAAAGCAGAGCACTGGGAGGACTGACGGATAATTCAAGAAAGGATTTCCTGGATGCACAGGAGCACCTTCAAAGATACATGGTAAGCCAGGACAATAAGGATCTGCAGCTTTATTTTGAGTCCTTGAGAAAACTGAAAAAGAATTTTGATAAGATCGGGGAGTATGAAAATACAAGCCCAAGACTAAAAAATACCCTGGCTCAGAAGAAATTGGATACCATGAAGGTGTCCAAACTGAAAAACCTTATAGATTCCGTATATGAAACCTCCTTGAAGCCGCCTACGAAGATCGAAGATCAGACCTATGAGCCTGCCAAGTATAAGAATGACTTTGAGAATTTCAACGTGCAAACCCGTACTTATGCTGATACGATCAAGAAGAAGGGATTCATGGGGCGTTTGAAGGATGCCATCACAGGAAAGGTAAATGTTCAGAAAGAAAGCACAGTCATTACTTTAACAAATAATAAGACTATAGACATTTCCAATGTAAAGACTGAAATGAATAAAGCTTTGAAGTCTATGGATAAGCATTATGCTGCTGAAGTAAAGAAAGCGCAGCAGTTTGCAATCAAAAATCAGCGTGAAAACATGCAGTTTTACAGCAATTTCAGTAAACTGTTGGTATACAGTAACGGATTGATTGATGTATACGAAAATGCTATTAAAGATTTCAAATCTGAACTTGAAAAAGAATATACTAAACAAAGTTCTGACAATAATAAAATAAGAAGATATCTTGTTCTCGGGCTCATGGTCTTAATGTTCATTGTGTCTATCTTAATTATGTACTTTACAAGAGTGGCTTTCATCTACGAAAGAAAACTGAATGCTGCGAATAAAGAAATTAAGAATAACCTGAATTTCAAGAACAGGATTTTGGGAATGCTGAGCCACGATTTAAGATCTCCGTTGAAGATTATTAATATTTTTATTGATAAAATTTATAGAACCACAGGTGATGAGACGATTAAAGACTATCTGAAATCAATTAAATTTACCAACAGTACCCTGCTTCTGCAATCTAATCAGATTCTGGAATATACCAAGAATCAGGATGCTGAAAAGAAACTGATAAAATCTGTTTTTAATCTTAAGGAAGAAATCGGTTCTATTGTAAAAGTGATTTCCCCTTATCTGGAAACCCGAAACAATAAATTTGCGGTAACAGACAGAATTCCTGAAGGAGTAGTTGTATTTTCCGATAATATTAGAATTAACCAGATTTTTATGAATATTCTGGGGAATGCCAATAAGTATACGGAAAACGGGAAGATTGATCTTGTCATGACAATAGAGCCGTTAGGAAATGATAAAATCACTATGATTACAACGGTAGGAGATACCGGAGTTGGAATTTCGGAATCGGATCTGAAAAAGATTTTTGATCCTTATTACCAAGGAACTGTTTCAGATGAGGTAGATAATCTTGGAGTAGGATTGGGATTAAATCTTGTGAAGGAAATTGTAGAATTATTTGATGGTGAAATTTCAGTTTCCAGTAAGCTGCATAAAGGAACACAGGTGACGTTCAAAATCAACTTAAATATCAATAATAAATAATGGAAATGCCAATTGAAAACAGAGAGATTGTATTCCTCTTAGCTGATGATCATAGTATTGTAAGACAAGGAATGGAGATCGTTATTAGTGATATTGCTCCCAATGCTAAAGTATATCATACATCGTCCTTACAACAGGCGGTAGAACTTATAGAGACTAAAGGAGTTGAAATGGCTATTATTGATGCCCATTTTCCCGAAGGAAACAGCCTGCACATTTTACCACAAATGAAAAGCGTAAACCCGGATATCAAGATCCTTATTTTTACAGGACTTGAAGAAGATCTGTATGCGCTTAAATTTATAAAAGCCGGAGCCAATGGGTATCTGAGCAAACTGAGTGAAGAGGATGAGGTGAGAGATGCAGTCACTCAGTTTATCGAAAAAGGAGAATACTTTTCTGATCTTACAAGGAATTTATTGGTCCAGTTTATTTACGATCCTAAGGTAATAAGCCCACTGAGCAGTTTAACTAAAAGAGAATTGCAGATTGCAGAGCTGTATGCAGATGGATTTGGAAACCTGGAAATTGCGAATAATTTAAATATAAAGCAAAATACAGTAAGTACAATCAAAAAAAATATCTTTGAAAAGCTGAAAATAGAAAATATTGTAGAACTGATTGATCTGATCAAGACCCATCATAAAATATAGATTTTCCTAGTCCTATTCTACACTTCTTCAATGCTCACCTTATTTTATCGATAAATATCTATACCATATCAGATATGTATCGATGGGGTTTATAGATGATATTATCCTTCGATGTCGTTACTTTGTAGTATAAAATTTACCAAATGAAATGCAATTGCTTTTTTTAGTTTTTTCACTTCATAACAAACAGGTAAATGAGATAACTGTAAAAATAATAAACTATAGTTATATAAAACACAAGTGATGAAAAGGAATTAACAAGTGATGAGATTAATATAGAAGCGTATGAATGACCTTAAACGTGGATTTCTTGAAAAACCAAATGATAAGAAAAAAACACAAATTACTATAAAGAAATCCAAGGTGTGGTACTAGTACAAAAGAAAAGGGAGGCAATAAAGCCTCCTTTTTTTGCAATATATACAATTTTATTTTCTCTTGTTCTCAGGAAATAAAAAGTTAATTATTTTTGTTTTTTTATACAGTGTAAGCGTAATGCCGGATTCCATGTAAGCAAGTTCAACCGTCTGGTTTTCAGTTTCCCATTGGGTTTTGTTTGTTTTTTCAGAGGTAGGTTCTCCTAATTTCTGTTTCAAAAAGGTATAAAGCCAATCGAACTTAGCAATAAATATTTTTCCTGTTTTCAGAGATGTCAAGGTGTCGAAATCTTCCTTACTCGTAATACTTGCCGTGGATTGTTTTTTCCATCTGAACTCAATAAGCTTCAGTGATTTATTATCAGGAGCATGAAAATAGGTGGTTACTAGATGGATATATTTACGCTCTATTTTTTCATAAATTTTGGGGATCTCCTTGCATGGTTCGCATGATCTGCATAATTCACATGATCCAGGTTCACGGAAAAAATCGTTACATACTGCATATTGGGAAAGATTCAATGCATTTTCCTTTTGTTCAATACGATCGATCTGCTGGAGAGATAAAGTATTAAAATGGTGATAGAAATCCATGAAGTTCTTTTCAACCCATGATTTTGTGTACGGCTCACCAAGAATAGGCTCGCGGTATTTATTTTTGAAAGTAATCAGATTGAGCTTGTTTTTATCAATCTCAATAATTCCTGAGCGATTAGGATCACCGGTAGAGAACCGAATGGTCTGATATTCGTTACCAGGGAAATAGTTCATCTTTGCGTAGTATGAACGGTAAAAGCCAAAATCATCTTGGTATCCGGCAAAATCTGGATATCCGGTTTTAAAATAATGTGGTTGAAAAGGACGTATCTCATCTTTAATTTCAAAAACATCGTTCCAGTTATTATCTTTCAAAACAGCAATTTTAGTGGTACCATACTCAGAATACACATGATAGAGGTTTTGTTTCACTACAAAGGAGGTTGCTAGTGAGAATTTAAATAAATTAGGAAATTCGTCTTTATATAGAATCTCTATTCCGGGATTTGGATTGTTGTTAACATTTTTGACGCTATCTCCCAATTTTTTTGGGTCTTTGATTTTTAAAACTGTGTCTGGGGACGTAAGATAGTAAGCATTTTTCAGTTTGTTAACAACGGCATTTTTGGTCAATACTGAATATTTTTTTCCGGTTGTATTATCCCTAAACCATGTATTATAACAGCAATCTCCTGAACTTTCGTTGAATACTGTATAATTTTGGTCTTTAAAAATAATATCTAATGTATTTGAATTTCTTATCCATTTCTTTTTTTTCTCATCAAGATAAAAGGAATCATATTTTTTGTAGCTGTTGGTAAAAACAGAATCATTTCTTACCGTTAGATTATAATCTGAAAATTGAATAGGAGGTGGAGGTATATTGGCCAGTATTTTTCCATTCTCATCAAGAATATAAAAATTGACAATCGTACTGTCATCAAACGGATTATCTTTTTCAAAATAACAGTAATACTTTGAGTGGTTTTTTATGGCAGGACCTAAGGTTCCCTGAATATTGATTTCTATAGTTTTAAAACTTATTTTAAGCTCATCTGACTGACAGGATTGCAGTAGCAAAAGGGCAAAAAATGCCTGAAGAATATATTTCATGTATTGGTTTGAAACCCTAACTTACGAAAAATTGTGTAACCTGAAAAGTAAAACCAATGATAATACTTCCTTTAAGGGAGAAGAAAGCCGGAAAATATTAAAGAATACTAACTTGCCAAGTAAGTATTACAATAGACAGTAATCGATTAGGTGACTAAAAGTAGCTTCCATCCTCTATCTTCCATCTTTAACTAAACTTTTGAATCGCTTCCGGACTTACAGGTGTAAAGAAGTTAATCAGATTTCCATCCGGATCAAAGAACAAGAGAGAGCGGTTGCCCCATGGCATTGTGGTAGGTTCCTGTATAATATGATCTGTAAGGGTTTTGATTTTTTCATATTCAGTATCCACATCAGCGACTAAAAATTCGATAATCGTACGGGTGGGTCCTTTGGATTCTGTAAGGTGTGTATTAGCAAACATTTTCATAGTAAGTGTGCTTCCAATGGCTATGGTAATGGAATTTGTGGTCAATTCAGCAAAATCTTCAGTGTACCATTTGGCTGTTAGTCCCATTGCTTTTTCATAAAACTGAACCAATTGTTTGATGTTGTTGGTGATGATTCTTAACGACGTTAATTTCATAATCTTGTATTTAATATAATTTGATACAAAATTAAGAGCAGACTATGACAACAGGATGTCAGTAGGATTTTTAAAAATACCAGGTAAAATTTAAGTTGATCACTCAATACAAGAGAAAGCGGTTATTCCAAGATACTGGAATAACCGCTTTTTATTTATAATGTATAGATAGTTTACTGAATCTGTGTAACCATCGTTCTTACAGTATGTGCAGAGAAATAGCCCAACGCTCCATTGCTGATATTACTTGGTGGATTAGCAGGGGTAACACTGCCGCCATATCCTTCCGAGATTTTAAGAAGGGCACTGTAATAGGTAAATATATTAGTGTCGATGGACTGCATCTCAACATGAATAACATCGCCAACCACTACTTCGTGATCTCTCCCTTTATTATCATCATTCGGAAGTCCCAAAGTCCATTGATTGGGTAATCCATTGTTTAAATTGTCAGAAAGCACACTGATATACTTTTTAGACAAATTATTGACGGTAAAACTGAATAGATAGCGGTTACCCAATTCTGCAGGGTCTGTAAAAACAGGCAGGAGAGTGTATGTTTTTTTACTCCCAAACATAAAAGAATCCTGTACAAGACCTTCCAGTTCTACAGCTTCAGGCATAGTACTTTGAGCGGTGTATTGCTTTCCTTCTGCCAAAACCTTAAGGGTATAAGTTCTTCCGGGTACACCAATAAAAGTGCTTGTTTTATATTCTCCTCCTCCTGAATATTCCAGTGTTTCTGTTTGTCCCGTATTATCACTTAAAATAACCTGGGCACCAGTAACAGCCGGATATTGATTAGGCTGGGCAAAACCAACAGATTTGGTTATTTTTACGATATATACACCGTTTTTATCTGTAACATTTCCTTCAATGACAATGTTTCCGCTTTGGTCGGTTAGATCCAGGTCTATCTCTTTTTCACAAGACGTTAATGCAAATGCAGATAATATGATAAAGAATGCTTTTTTCATGATTTAAAATTTGAAATTGTAAGTGATGTTAGGAACCCAGCGGAATAGGGAAGTTTGCATGGCACGGGTTGTTCCCGGATTATTCGGATTGTCCTCGAAATTGATAGTATAGGCATTTTCACGGCCATACAGGTTATAAATTCCGAATGTCCAAGATCCGCGGAAGCGTTTATTTGATTCCGGTTCGTAAGTGGCACTAAGATCCATTCTGTGATAAGCAGGCATTCTGTCAGCATTTCTGCTGTTGTATTGGAATATCGTTTGTCCGTTCAGTTCATATTTTCCAACAGGGAAGGTTACTGCATTTCCTGTACTGTAAAGGAAGAGTCCGGATAGGGTCCATTTTGAATTAAGTTGGTAAGTGGCCACTACAGAAAGATCATGGGTTTTGTCCATTCTAGCATTGTACCATTGATTATCATTGATTCCATCAATCTTTCTCTCAGTTTTAGATAAAGTATAGGAAATCCAGCCTGTCAGCTTTCCGCTTTTCTTTTTGGCGATAAGTTCCAGCCCATAAGCTCTTCCTTTACCAAATAGCAGTTCGCTTTCAACATCCGCCGCAGTGCTGAAGCCAATCTGAGCCCCATTTTTGAAATCGATCTGATTTTGCATAGATTTGTAATAGATTTCAGCATTCACCTCATAATTGTTGTTATTGAAATTTCTGCTGTAGCCCACACTGATCTGATCTGCAATTTCAGGCTTCACTGAATAGCTGCTTCCAATCCACTGGTCTGTTGGGTTTCCGCTGCTGCTGTTGCTTAAAAGGTGAAGGTTCTGGGTATTTCTGGAATAACCTCCTTTCACACTGCTCACTTCATTGATTCGGTAGTTCGCCGTAATTCGGGGTTCAAGGTTGGTGTACGTTTTTCCGAATTTTCCTTTTTCTAAATACTGGCTTCCTGTAAGAACGCCGTTTTCATAAGAGTTGAAAGTATCTCCACCCAATACACTGAATAAGGAAAGTCTCATCCCATAATTAATGGTCAGCTTTTCTGTTGCTTTAAAATCATCATTAATATACACTGCGTTTTCCCATGAATATCTGGGGTTTCTTGAGAAAGAGTTAACAATGGTTCCTGATGCACTGCTTGGGGTCAGCGTATGATAGATAGATTGCAGGCCAAAACGTACAGAATGCTTGTTTCCTGCAAACCAGGTGAAATCCTGTTTAAGATTCCAGTCCTGTATCTTTGAGTTTAAATTGAACTCACTTTCATTATTTTTCAGACTGATTTTATAATCATAATTGCTGTAGATAAGGGACGTATTGGAGAACAATTTACTGTTGATAATACTGTTCCATCGTAATGTTGCAGTAGTATTTCCCCAATCGGTATTGAATGTATCTCCTAATCCTAATACATCTCTTCCGAAATATCCTGAAATATAGAGTCGGTTATTTTCATTGATCTGATAATTAGCTTTCAGGTTAAGATCATAAAAATATAATTTGTTGTCTTTGTAATCTTTAGAAGATTTGAGGAATAAATCAGCATATGTTCTTCTTCCTGATACGATAAAAGAAGACTTTTCCTTCTGAAGCGGTCCTTCTACACTCAGCCTACTGCTAATCAGCCCGATTCCACCGTTGATATTATAATTCTTGTTGTTTCCGTCCTTCATTTTCACGTCCATTACAGAAGAAAGACGTCCACCATACTGAGCCGGACTATTTCCTTTGATAATGCTGGCATCCTTCAGAGCGTCGCTATTGAATGTACTGAAAAAACCAAGCAAATGCGAAGCGTTATACACCGGAGCTTCATCCAGAAGGATCAGATTTTGATCTGTGGCCCCTCCTCGTACACTGAATCCGCTGCTTCCTTCACCGTTGCTTTTAATCCCCGGCAGAAGCTGTATGGTTTTCATAACGTCTTTTTCCCCAAATAGAACAGGAAGTTTCTCTATATTTTTGATATTTAATGTTTCAGTTCCCATCTGGGCACTTGAAAGATTTTTATCCTTTTTAACTCCGGAAACAACGACTTCATCAATCGTATTGGATCTTTGCTCTTCCGGATTGAGAAGAAGATCCAGCTTCATATTCTGATCAACTTTAATCTGTTGTTCAAAATCTGTATAGCCTGGATAAGAAATTATAATGGTATGATCTCCTTCAGGAAGCGATAGGGAATAGAAGCCATATTCATTGGCTACAACGTTAATCGAAGGATTATCGCTTACTTTTACCGTTACACCTATCAGCAATTCGCCGCTTTTTTTATCCTTTACTGTTCCGCTTATGGAGTGGGTTTGCTGTTGGGCCATCATCACAGTGCTGAAACAGAGTGCAGCAGTGGCTGCAGTAATTTTTAAAAAAGATGTTTGCATTAGTTTTTTTTAAAGTAGTAAACCTTTTCTATAGTAACTTATTTATCGTTTCCTGATGATTAGTTGACGGAATAAGGAATTAGTTACATGCAAAAGGCTTCTATTCTTGAAAAAAGATGTTTTTTCTATTGTTAATAAGTATTTTCGGAAATGTTAATACTAAAAATTAAGAGAATTTAGTATTGGAAATTGATTGATTTTTAAAGTGTTGTGTTTTTATTGAATGAAAAATGAATTATGATGGGGAAAACGGCAAGTGAATGAATTGATGTTTTTTTACTTCCTTATTTAATTTTTTATTAAAAAATAGTCGTAATCGTTTAATTTTTTAACTTTGAATGGTTCAGATGATGGACCAGAAGTATAATTTTTTTCCTTTTTTAAACCTCCTTAATCCAAATTTTAAACTTATCTTGGCTGTGAAGAACGATTAAAGAGTATGGGAAATCTTAAAAAGTGGATCATGGGTAACCTTTCCACTATATTATTAACAGTGGTGTTCATAATCATCTTGATTAACCCGGATGCGAAGGCTTGGCTGATGAGACAGGTAGCATCCACAGGAATTCTCAATTCCAGAATTTCCGAATCTAAGGAGAATCTGAGCAATACAGTTGCTTATACAGGTTTGATGTTAAAAGATGAAGATGGAACTCTTATTGATCCCTCTCATCTGAAAGATAAAGTAGTTTTTATCAATTTCTGGGCTTCATGGTGCCCTCCGTGCCGTGCCGAATTTCCATCGATTGAAGAGCTATACGGCAAATATAAAAATCATTCTAATATGGTATTCCTTACTGTAAATCTTGATGATAATCCGAATTTGGGAAAAACCTATTTAAAAGAAAAAGGGTTTACAGTTCCTTTTATAACTCCAGCGGGCAGCATTCCTGGAGAACTTTATAACGGTTCACTGCCTACTACTGTAGTATTGGATAAAAAAGGAATAATCCGGCTTCATCATACCGGAGTTGCTGATTATAGTACAACTTCTTTTTATGAACAAATTGATGGATTACTGAAATAAAATAAGACAATAGACACTTTGAGCAATTAGAAAGATGAATTTGTACACCTTGCTTTCCTTTCATCCTAAAGAAGATTATTATTTCTCAGTAATAGATAAACATGGAAATATTTTTGATAAATTTCAACTTCCTGAATGTCGGGAAATCCCGATCAAAAATAATGTTATTCCTATCAAAGAAGAATTTACCCAAGAATATTCCCTGAATCTGAATGACTTTTTAAAGGACTATGATATTTATACCTGTTATACCGGCGGTGTAGGTGATTTATTCTCTGAGAAGGCAGTTATAGCTTTAAAAAATGAACTTCAGAATGAGATTGAGTTTATTCCGTGTCTGCTGAAAGGGCAATTGATCCCTGTTTATGCAGCATTATTCCTGAAAACGGCTCCTATTGTAAAAGACTTTGAAGGAATGGGGCTTACATTTGAAGATCCTCTTTTATTGGATGTGAAATATGCTGTTCATGATGAAAATAAAGGTGTTAAATTGGTAACTCAGGCTTTTGTAGAGCTTGTGAAAAAGTATAATCTTGCTATTGAATGTAAATTGCAGACTCAGAATAAAGCTTAACAATGATTTCATTTAAAATACTACCCATCGAAGAAATAGAAGCAGAGGTTTTAAAAGAAAAAGGAGATATACATAATTTTCCAAAAACTGTTGATTTTCCTTTACCGGAATATTATAAAAGCTTAGTTACTCAAATAAAAACAATAGAGATAGCATCAGAAGCTATTCTATATAATGCTGTGGAAGCAGTGAATGAAAATAAAGAATTTGTACTACCGGATTACTGGTGTTTTGCTGGAAATGGACAGGGAGACCGATGGTTTTTGGATAGAAACGGAGTTGTTTTCTTCTATGACCATGATTATGATGAAAGATTAAAATCTATGAGTATTAGTTTTGAAAAGTGGCTGCAGATGGCATTTGTTATCCGGAAATTAGATTTGTATTTTGATGAGTATGGCGATATTTCGGAATCTGTCAGACAAAGCTTTTATGAAGTACTGAATATTATTCATCCGGAGCTAGGAGAAAATTATCCTTTTACAATGTAGTGTATAAATTACCAGAAACTCTACCAATATATAAGAAAGTGGAAGAATTACAACATGTTTACTGTGATCAGCACGGGCAGCAGAATTTGAAATTAATATGCAGACACCTTCTTGGAGGTAGTAATGACCCGGTAGGTTTTCACGAATATGAGCAGGAAGGTATGGCTTGGTGCAATGAATGTGAAAAAAAACTTAGCAAAACCAGGACTGACGAAGAACAGGACCAATGGTCTTTGGATTGCGATTACAAAATTGTATGTGCCATATGTTGGGATAATGTAAAAAAATCAAATCAAATTATAAAAAAAACAATGAATTTAACAGAATTAGAACAAAAATATAATATTCAATACCCTGAAATCTACAGACGATTAGCTGAAAATAATATGCTGGATTGGGGCGTATCCGGATCCAACTGGTATTATGATACTTTTCCGAAGCTAAAAGAAAATCCGCCCTTACTTTTATTTGGATTTGACATTGAAATCTGGAATGATCAGGAACTTATTGAAACCTCTATTGATGAAATGTCTGATGAAGAAGATTACAGAAATATCCATTCAGATTATCAATTTATTCCATTTGCACAGAATGGAGCCGGAGATCTGTATGTTTTTCAGTTTGATTTGCAGAAGAATGGGAAAGTTCCTGTGACGCTTATTCCTCATGATGAAGAGGAAGCAGAAGTATTAGCCGGAAATTTTCAGGATTTTATCTTTCGTCAACTTTTGGAATCAGTAACAGAAATAGATGAAGATTCCATGTTTTATGAAGAGGAAGAAGATGATCTGAAGCAGAATCTCTTCAATCAGTTGAAAACACATGAACCTTATCTTACAGCAAAACAGGTAGAAATCCTGAATACCATTTACACAAGGGATATCTTTGAATATACCTATAAAATTCCAAATGGCGGCTCATTTGAAACAGAAGGATTAGTGACATTCGATGAGGTAGAAGAAATTTTAAATAAAGAGATCGCTTCTGAACATTTGAACAGAAGTTTTAATTATACAGAATTTTCGGAGTCATAAACAATAGAGTATGCCGGATCAGTTAAGAACCCATATCGAAAAAATACTTCCTCTTAATGATGAAGAATTTGAATATATATCCTCCTGTTTTACCTATAAAAAATACAAAAAACATCAGTTCTTAATACAGGAAGGAGAGCTTGTGCCCTACAATTACTTTGTCCTGAAAGGTCTTTTGAAATTAATTTATACTGATAGTACAGGAAAAGAGCATATCGTAGGATTTGCAATGGAAGACTGGTGGGAAACAGATTTTCCTGCTTATTATCAAAGTAAAAAGGCAACCATGTCACTGATATGCCTGGAAGATACAGAAGTACGATGTCTTACGCTTGAGGATTATAGAAAAATCTGCAGTATTCACCCTAAAATGGAGCATTTCTTTCTGGAAAAAGCCTATATGGGATTTATTTCAGCACAACAGCGAATTATTTCCACCATGACAACCGGAATAAAAGAACGTTACGAGCAATTATTGAAAAAATATCCATCTCTGGTACAGCGTGTCCCAAAATCATTACTGGCATCTTATCTGGGAGTTTCGCGGGAAACCCTGAGTCGTTTATCCATCTAGAACTGTGATCTCCGTCACTTCATAATCGTGAGGACGATCACGGAGTTTTGTTATCCTATTCTGCAATTTTGCATAGTAACATTTAACAAAATTCAACAATGGAAAAAAGAATTATAAACCCTTGGAAATGGCAGAATGAGAGAAGCTATGCACAGGCTGTAGAAGTAAAGAATGCAGAAAGTACTTTATACTGCTCAGGGCAGGCAGCCATTGACCCGGATGGTACTTCCAGTAATAAAGATATGAAAAGCCAGCTGGAGCAGGCGATAGCCAATCTTGAAGAAGTCATTACAACAGCTGGTTATGAGTGCAGGGGAATTGTCAGATTAAATATCTATACTACTTCAACTCAGGAGCTATGGCCTTATTTTCCTATTCTTCAGGAATGGATTGCCGCTCATCATATTGAGCAGGCAGTCACTATGCTTGAGGTTAATGGCTTATTTGAAACCTTGAAAGTGGAATTGGAAGCCACGGTTGTTAAGTAACCCCTGATCCGTTTTAAAACTTAGCCTCCAATCTATTTGGAGGTTTTTTCTTACCTTTATATAAGCTAATTTATAATCATATAATGGGTATGAATATTCAACTTTTTTCAAAAAATGCATTGGTAGGAGGTGCTACACAGGGAATCGGTGCAGGAATTGCCATTGAACTGGCAAAATGCGGCGCTAATGTCACTCTAATGGCCCGTAACGAAGAGAAACTTAAGGATTGTATAGCTTCAATGCCAATAGTCAATTCAGAACAGAAACACCAGTATCTGGTAGTTGATTTTTCGAACTTTGAAAACTATAAGAACATTATTACAGATTATTTTAGTACTCATTCCATAGATATTCTGGTGAATAATACCAATGGTCCGGAACCGGGCCTTGCCCTTGAAAAAAACGTTGCTGATTATCAAAAAGCTTTTGACCTTCTTTTTAAAACTGTTTGTGAAACTACTATGCTGGCTTTACCATATATGATTGAAAAGAAAAATGGCCGCATTATCAATGTTTCTTCACTTTCTGTAAAAGAGCCCATTGCGAATCTTGCACTTTCCAATTCCATACGTTCCGCAGTGGCAGCGTGGGCAAAAACCTTATCTAATGAAGTAGCGCAGCATAATGTTACAGTCAATAATATTTTAACCGGATATTTTGATACAGAACGAATTCAGAAATTAGTGAATCATGAGGCTCAAAATACAAATGCCTCTCCCGATGAGATTAAGAAAGCCCGTGAAAATAAAATTCCGATGAAAAGATTCGGAAAACCGGAAGAATATGGTCATCTGGTAGCTTTTCTCGCTTCAGAATATGCCTCTTATCTTACCGGAGCGAGTATTCCTTTGGATGGTGGGTTGAATAATTCGTATTAAGATATAAGAAAGGAAGCTGGAGGCTGGGAGTGGAAGTAGTTGAAATACAAATCATAGTTCATCTATTGAAACTTTCTAAAGATAATCTCCATGAATATTCAACCTGATAGTAACTTCCAGCCTCCCTCTTCAAGATTCCAGCCAATTTTAAAAAATATCACAGTTTGATGTAATATTTTTTTCTTGCCGGTTGTCTTATTCATATTGGAAAATATTATATGAAAAACTGGTCTTTTAAAAAATGGAACACCATACTGGGATGGTTCCTGTTTTGTATTGCATTGATTACCTATTTCTCTACCATGGAACATTTCCTGAGTTTCTGGGATTGTGGAGAATATATCGCTTCTGCGGCTAAGCTTGAAGTTACCCACGCACCGGGAGCTGCTTTATTCCAGATTGTAGGAGCTGTGGCCAGCATATTTGCATTAGGGAACAGCAGCAATTATTCTATTGTGATTAATGCCATGTCGGCGCTTTTCAGTGCATTTACGATTTTGTTTCTGTTTTGGACCATTACTCATTTTTTAAGAAGGCTTTTATGTAAGAATATTGAAGATATTACCAGGCATCAGGAGATCTCTATTTTGTTTGCCGGAGCTATAGGAGCGTTATGTTTTACATTTTCAGATACATTTTGGTTTTCTGCAGTAGAAGGAGAAGTATATTCAATGGGATCTTTGTTTATCGCACTTTTAGTCTGGCTGGTTACCCAATGGGAAAATGAATATAAAGCGGTAGACAGTGAACGGTGGATTATTCTTATTTTCTTTATTCTTGGGCTTTCTGTGGGAGTTCATATGATGTGTATGCTGGCTATTCCGGCAGTATGTCTGGTGTATTATGCCAGAAAATATACATTTACCTGGAAGGGTTTTATCATTGCCAATCTTATCACACTGGGAGTTCTTGCATTTGTTTTTAAAATTATTTTCCCATTGATAATGACGATGTTCGGGCAGTTGGAGATCTTCTTTGTGAATGGGTTGGGACTTCCTTTTCATTCCGGGACGGTTGCCGCTTTTATTTTGATGGCAGCCATCTGTTATTTGATGATTAAATATGCGAGAAAAACAAAAAGAAACATTTATCAGACGATTGTTTTATCTGTAGTGTATATGATAGTAGGTTTTTCGTGCTGGCTGGTGATTCCGATAAGAGCAAACGCTAATCCGCCTATGAACCTTAATGATCCTGATACAGCCATTGGGATGAAGGATTATTATAACAGAGTGCAGTATGGAGATTGGCCAACTGTTTACGGGCAGAATTATACTGCTGCTCTGGACAGAAAAGGCTTGGAAAAAAATGAAGATGGAAGTTATAAAAGGGAAATTACAGGAACAATCTATGAAAAGGATGAAAAAACTAAAACCTATAGAAAAACAGGAGAGCGGTTTAATTATGTGTATAATAAGTCCCATATAAGCTTTATGCCCAGGATGTTTAGTGAGGACAAAGAAGTAATGGCGAATTATATTACTATGTATGGCGCTCCTGATTTTACTTTCAATTACGAAAATGAGGATGTGGCAGACAATCCGCAGGCTAAGCAGATCTTTGATGAACTAAGGGCAAAATATGAAGATGATTCCATCACGGTTGAAGATTATATGAAGGTAAAACCTTATGATCTTATCAATGTACAGAGGCCTTCTTTTGCTCAGAATATAGATTATTTCCTTTCCTTTCAGAACGGATATTATTTTGTAAGATATCTGATGTGGAATTTTGTTGGAAGACAGAACGATTTTCAGGGACATATGGAAAATACCCATGGGAATTGGATCTCAGGATTTTCTTTCATTGATAATGCTTTATTGGGCAATCAGGATAATATCCCTGCTAAATTTAAAAATGAAAGTACTGTAACATTCTTTTTTCTGCCGCTTATACTGGGACTCATTGGTTTCTTTTTTCAACTGAACAGGGATTTTGGACGATTTTATGCACTTCTTTCGTTATTTATTCTGACCAGTATCGGAATTGTTTTCTATACAGGTGTAAAGCCATTTGAACCAAGAGAAAGAGACTATGCAATGGTAGGATCATTCTATGCTTTTGCTATCTGGATCGGTTTAGGTGCCGGCGCTGTTCTGTGGTTTATTCAATCCAGGATAAAATCTAATGCAGCTCATATTGGGTTAGGAATGGTCTTGCTAGGAATTCCTTTTATGATGGGCTTCCAGAATTATGTTCCGCATGATCGTAGCAAGAAATCTGCAGCTTATGATTCAGCTTATTCTTTCCTGGCTTCATTGCCTAAAAACGGTATTTTTTTTACCTATGCCGATAATGATACCTATCCGGTTTGGGGAATTCAAGAGACAGAAAGGTTTCGGGATGATGTAAAAACCGTGAATTTCACCTTGTTGGCTACTCCGTGGAATATTGATCAGGTAAAAAGAAAGACTTACCATGCTATGGGAGTGCCTGGTGAACTAACGCACGAGGATTACAGGGATGGAGTAAACGACCAGGTGTATCTGATGAAAAAAGAAGATTGGGAAGGACTTTTTGCTATGCTAAAAGAGCAAGGAGCACCTGAAACTGAATTTCAGGAATTTAAAAAATTCCTGACCCAGGATTCAATGACATTAAAAGAAGCAATTAAGTTCCTGAAATATAAATCTCCGGCAAAAGATGAGTTACTGAAAATGTATTTTGGAGAAAAGGAATATGAGAAATATAATATTATTCCGGTACACAAATTCATTCTTCCTGTGAATAAAGAAAATGCTGTACAATCTGGGATTATTAACCGGGCTGACCTTTCGAATACAGTAGATCAGATTGCGATTAATTATGAAGCGAATACTCTTTATAAAAGTCATCTTATCATGCTCGATATTCTGGCTAATTTCGATTGGAAACGTCCAATAAATTTCTCCTCCGGAGGAATGTATGACAGTGAGAATATCTTTTACCTTGATGATTATTTGCAGTTTGACGGTTTTAGTTACAGATTGATTCCTATCCATACACCTCAAAGCCAGGATGGTGATAAAGGAAGGGTAGACGCTCATTCACTTTATAATGTAGTGAAAAATTACAGATGGGGTAACTTTAAAGATCTGAGTATTTATTATGATGAGAGTGCCACATCCAATATTATGGGCTATAGAATGTCGGCGAGCAGAGCAGTTTCTGCATTGGCCGCGATTGGTGAAAAGCCAAAAGCTTTAGAGCTGCTGGACCTTGCAGCAAAGGAAATTCCAGCTAAAAAATATAATGATCCGCGTTCATTAAGTTTGATGGTTACGGCTTATATTATTGCAGGTGAAGAACAGAAAGGTCTTCAGTTGGCTGAGAGTCTTAAAAAAGAAATTTTTAATGAATACGATTATTATCTAAGTCTTTCTCCTGGGTTCCGGGCCGCTTCCAGAAAGCAGATGAGATCCAAACCTATGGAATATGCTGTTGTTGTTTCTGCTGTGATGGAAGCCTACAGGACATTGAACCAAAAGGATAAAGCACAACATTATCTTTTAAAATCTGTAGAACCGATTGATAAAAAGTTCAATATTTTTATACAGGGACTTCAGAAAATGGAGAAAGAAAAAGCTATGAAAGAATCTGAAAACATTCAGCAAATTACCCCTTTTTATCAATATTTATTTAATGTAATGGGACCTTTTGATTCTACTTATGCCAAGAAAAAAGAAATAGAAATCACTACAGCGATCGTAAAAGCAACAGAATAACAAAAAATATAACCATTAAGGAAGGCTTTCAGAACAAAGGATTTTTGTTTTTATAGTTTCGTTTTAAAATCTTTGATTTTACCTTGTACATTCTGAATTTTATCTGCTTAATGGTTTTTTAATACAGCCTTTGAATTTAATATTTAAAGGCTTTTTTTATTTTTAAAAATGAGAATTAATTGACAGCAGAACAGAGCACGTTAAAAGCTAAAGAGTTGAAATTCAAATAAAGGAGTGGTTTTATCAATAAACGATCAAAAAGTCTTACTGCTTTTTCTAAGATCCGAAGGCCTGGATTGTGTAAACTCATGAAAGGTATCGCTGAAAGCGCTGATCGAACTATAGCCTACATCATCGGCAATCTCGTTAATAGGTTTATCCGTATTGAGGAGCAGCTCAATAGCTTTGATGATCCTTAATGTTTTCAGATACTGGAGAAAAGAAATATCCATATCAGCTTTAAACAATCGGGACATGGAACGTTCACTCAATCCGAATCTGGCACTTACATTAGAAAGTGTCAATTTTTCTCCCATATTCCATTCCAGATAGGAAACTATTTTCATCATCTGCTTGTTATGGGTAGCAGGAAGAATAATAGGTAAAGGCTGCTTATGGGTTTTAGGCAGAATCTTTTTTAAAGCAACCAGGAACTCAAAATTTTCGTCTTTATCGGTAACATGTTTTTCGTCCCATATCTCCGTGTATTTAATCATCTGGATCAAAAGTTCTGAAGCTGGATAAATTCCCAGCCGATTGTAAAACGGATCTGTAACATCATCATGAGCATAAAAATAAAGCGAACGCAAGACAGTTGCATTGTGGCCAATTTCCAGAATATGCTCCATTCCTTGTGGGATCCAGAAGAAATGTCTGGCAGGTACTACATAGGTTCGGTTATCGATGGTAATATAAGCAATACCGCCTTCTACATAGCTTAATTGACCTTTTGTATGTTTATGAAACGGAATTAGTTTTTCTGATTTTTCGTGCATGACGAAGACACTTTTATCATGTTTGTCAATGTCCGGAAGCGCTGCAATTAATCCCATATCAAAACGAAAATACTGTTGTAAATGCAAATATAATCATTTGGCCGGAATCATGTAAAACTTGACTATTTTAGGTAAATAAAATTTCCAGATTGCCAATAAATTTGCAGTGCAATAATTCGAAAAATTCAAATGAAAATTTATGTCACCGGACTGCTGATGTTGGGAGCTTTCTGCACTTTATCAGCTCAGACAGGCAGTCCACGAAATGATACCATCCGGATCTCCCTAAAAGACGCATGGCAAAGAGCTGAAGAAAACAGCCGTCATATTAAAATCAAAACCATCAATGTAGACATTGCCGAAGCCGAAGTAAAAGATGCCAGAAGAGAAAGACTTCCGGAAATGGAAGTCAAAGGTACGGCAGAAAAAGCGTCCAATATTCCTATCTATGAAAACGGAATTTTTTCCAAACCTACCCAACACGAGGTGATCCACACTCTTTACAGAGCCGGAGCCGATTTTTATCTGAACATTTATAACGGAAATAAACTCAATCTTAAAATCAAGGAGAATCTAACGCTTCAAAAGATCAAGAATATTCAAAAAGATCAATCCATTTCCGATATTCATTATAAAACAGCAGCCCTTTATCTTGAATTACAGAAAACATTAATCTTCAGAGATCTGATTAAACAGGATATTGAAGACCAGAAGACACAGCTTAAAGAAATACAATCTCTATATAAGAATGGAGTGGTTTTGAAAAGTGATGTTTTAAGAATAGAGTTAGAGCTTTCCAAGCGTAAAATGACTTCGGTTACCATTGAAAATGATATTCTTATTGCCACTCAGAAGCTGAATATCATCCTTGGAATTCCGGACGAACAAGTAGTTATTCCTGAAGTCCCACTTAACCAATGGAATGAAAATGCAACCTATGCTGATTATTTGAAACTGGCGCTGGATCACTCATTCGATTACCATGTTTCTGAACAGAAAACAGAATTAAGCATCCTTAAACTAAAACAGGTAAAGGCAAATGTAAGACCTAAAATCGGGATGTATGGAGAATTCTACTATGCAAATCCGCAGATTTTCCTTTATCCTTACAATCCTTATTGGTACTCGCTGGGAATTATCGGTATTAAGGCTTCATTTTCAATATCCTCACTCTATCATAATACTCAGAAGGTAAAAGCTGCCGAATTGGAATTTGAGAAAGAGGAAGTAGCGCACAAAGACACTGAGGATAAAGTAAGACAGCAGGTGAAAGAAGCATATTTACGTTACCAGGAAGCATTGGAGCAGATCAAAGTTGCTGAAATCAATGTTGTTCAGGCCAAAGAAAATGCACGGATCATCAAAAATACCTATTTCAACCAAACTTCTCTTATTACAGAGCTTTTAGATGCAGACATACAGCTTCTTCAGACAAAATTTGAGTTGGAAGCTGCGAAAATCATGGCACAAAACAATTATTATTTACTACAAAATATCACAGGCGTTTTATAATACAATGAAAAAAAAATATACCCCAACCGACAGGCTGATCACAAAAATCACAGGATGGATCTCCGTTTTAATCGTTGCCGCACTTGCTGTCTGGGGCGGTTTTACCTTAAAAAATTACTACAGATATGAACAAACTAATGATGCCCAGATTCAGGAATATGTAAACCCTGTGATCTCAAGAGCAGGCGGATTCATTGTAGCGGTGAAATTTGAAGAAAATCAGGAAGTTAAAAAAGGAGATACTCTTCTATTGATCGATAACCGTGAATATGTGCTTCAACAAAAACAAACACAGGCAGCTCTTCAGAAGGCCCGTGCAGAATTAAAAGTTTTACAGAGTACTACCGGAACTACAGAAAAAGAAGCCGCCGCTGCACAGGCACAAGTAGATGCAAATAAAGCAAAAGTCTGGAAACAACAGCTTGATTACAATCGCTATAAAAAACTTTATGATGAAGAATCTGCTACGAAACAGAGGCTTGAAGATGTAAAAGCCACCTTGGATGTGAATGAAAGTGATTATCAATCTTCCCAGGATAATTACGCTGCATCTGTATCTAAAATTAATGATATTCAGACTGAAAAGGCTGTTGTGCAGGCAGAAATTGTAAGATTAGAAGCCTTATTAGATCGTCATAAATTAGATGTGAGCTATACGGCAGTAGTTGCTTCGTATGATGGAAGAATGGGACGAAGAACCGTTGAAGTCGGGCAAATGATTGATGCCGGAGAAACACTTGCCTTTATTGTGAATAACGAAACGGATAAATGGGTGGTGGCCAATTATAAAGAAACACAGATCAAGGATATGAAAATCGGAGATCATGTGAAAATCATTGCAGATTCCTATCCTGACAAAGAATTTCAGGGTACCATCATTTCATTATCACCGGCAACAGGCTCCAGTTTTTCATTACTACCTCCAGATAACTCTACAGGAAACTACGTGAAAATTGTACAGCGTATTCCTGTAAGAATAAGAGTGGATGGAAAAAGAAAAGATATTGATATTCTCAAAATGGGAATGAACGTCAACGTATATGCCCATAAAAAGCATTCCTAATGGCTAAAAGACAAATGCCCTTTTTTAAAAGATGGGCACCGGAATGGCTGGTGAAAATTATCCTTTTTTCCATGACCTTACCAGGAATTATCATATTTTTCCTGCCGTTGACCAACATCAATGCGGCAGCAGGATATTACGGAAGTGAACCTGCTGATATCCAGTTTTCAGTAGCATTATTTTACGCCGGGTATGTGGGATTTTACAGCCTGGAAAGAAGATTTTTCAGTTTTCTGGCCGCAAAAGAATATTTTCTTTTATTTACTACTTTGCAGATTGCGGCCTGTCTGATCTGTTATTTTACCCGGGAGGTTTATGTTCTGTTTCCCGTTCGTTTCATTCAGGGAATGCTATTTGCTGGAAATGTCAATCTTTCACTCACTCTGATCTTTACACGGCTGAGTAGTGAAAGAGGAAGGGAAATAAGTTTTTCCGTATTCTTTGGAATCCTGATCTGTGCATTGCCTTTTAATAATCTGATTACAGCAGACCTTATAGACTCCTATAATTTTAATATTGTTTATAAAACGGCTATATTTTCTTATCTGCCGGGTCTTATTTTCCTGACGCTGGCCATGACGAATTATAGACCTAATGTAAGGTTTCATTTGTATAAACTGGATTGGCAGAGCTTTGCTGTTTTCAGTGCAATTCTGGTGCTGATAGGGTATATAGCCATTTTCGGACAGGAATATTATTGGCTGGAAGATACCAGAATTCTAGGAAGTGTTATTGCTATTTTGGTGTTGGTTGGGATGTCAGTGTTTCGTCAGAATTCGATTAAAAGACCTTATATAGATCTTAGGGTTTTCAGATATAGAAATTTTAAAGTAGGATTATTGATTCTTTTTGTAATGTATATCTGCCGTTTTGCTTCAGGGATTACCAATAGTTATTTTGCGACAGAACTGCATCTTGATCCGTTTTATATTTCCTATATCAATATTTTCAATCTTTCTGGGCTAGTGATAGGGGTTATCATTGCCTGTTGTATGGTTTTGCAGAAGAGAAAGGTTCAATATATCTGGGTTCCCGGATTTTTAATGTTGCTTCTGTTTCATGCTTTGATGTATTATTCTTTTGATGTACAGGCTGATGAATTCAATTATTATATTCCTTTATTTCTTCAGGGATTAGGGGTTGGATTGATTATGGTTCCAACGATTATTTTCATTATCTCTTCAGTTCCAGCTTCGATTGGACCTTCTGCAGCAGCAACGGCTCTGGCTATACGTTATTTGGGCTTCTGTGCCAGTATTGCTTTGATTAATTTTTTTGAACTCTTTGAAAAAAGCCGTCATTATAATGCATTTCAGGACCATGTAACGAAGATTGACCCTTTTGTAAAAGATTTTCTTCATAAACAAACTGCTAAACTTACCGCTAAAGGAATGCTGGAAGATCATGCAGTAAAGGCATCCAACAAATTATTGGTGGGAAGGCTGAATGTTCAGGATCATGTACGCTTTGCGATGGATTATTATGAAATGATGGTATGGCTTCTTGCTGGAGCTCTGCTATTAATCCTTCTTTTTCCCTATCTGAACCGTACAGCTCTTTATTTGAAATCCCGCAGGTTATCGCCTGCCTAATTGTTTAGTTTAAAAGTATAGCTTATTAGCTAATTTTATAGTGAGAGTGCTGAGGCTGCCTTTTAGGGCAGTCTCTTTTTGTTTCATGGATAAAAATAAGAGATGGCCGAAATTGTCTGTTTTTTGTCATTGCAGCCACATTACATTCTCAGTACATTTGCATCATACATAATGGAGACATGAAAAATGCATTACAGCACACTGGAGTAAAAAATATAGCATTCCTGATCTTACCACAGGTTCAATTGCTGGATGTTGCCGGTCCCTGTGATGTATTCACTGCTGCCAATCTATTTTCACCGGATGATAAGGCGGGATTGAAATATCAGGTTCATCTTATATCCGGAACCTCAGACAAAATAATATATTCCGGATCTGGAATTCCTTTGATATGCAGCCATACGATTTATGATATAGATTTTCCGATAGATACCTTGCTGGTTGCCGGTACGGACCTTAGAACATTAAATGAAATCAATCCTGATCTTTATGATTATCTGCAAAATACTACAGGAAATGTAAGACGTTTAGGTTCTGTCTGTGTAGGTACTTTTGTTTTAGCAGAAGCAGGTCTCTTGACTGGAAAGCAGGTAACTACCCATTGGAAATATGCAGATATTCTGCGACGAACTTATCCTAACCTGGATGTGAACATCAATCCGTTTTTTATTTGTGATCATGGAACGTACACTTCGGGAGGTGTTTCCTCCGGAATAGACCTGGCATTGGCACTTTTAGAAGAAGATTGGGGAAAACCATTAGCATCGGAAGTTGCTAAGCATCTTGTTCTGCATTTAAAAAGATCCGGGGTACAATCTCAGTTTGGAAATGCGATTTCTGATTATGAAATGTTATCTCCCTTCACAAAAGGAATCAGAGATTTACTAAAAGATAAGCTGGGGCAAGCCATCAGTGTAGAATTTATGGCTGGATCTGTGCATATGAGTGTCCGTAATTTCTCGAGGGTATTTCTGAAAGAGTCTGGAATGACACCTGGCCGGTTTCTTGAAAAAATGAGGCTGGATCAGGCTAAAAATATGCTGGAGTACACAGATATGAGTATCGAAATGATTGCTGAAAAGTCAGGTTTCAGTAATGTTATCTCTCTCCGGCGTTTATTTTTGAAATACCTTTCCATTTCTCCGTCACAATACCGGAAAAGCTCTAAGGGAACAGAATAATTCTATTTGCTTTTTTAATGATTAATGCTGATAATCAATTGTCAGCAGGGAGAACTGTGCTTTTAATTTAACCTATTAATTTTTTAGAATATCATGATGAAGCAAGAACAAAATGAAAAAACAATGAATGTAGCATTTTTAATTTACGATCAGGTAGAAGCACTTGATTTAAATGGTCCATTAGACGTGTTTATTAAGGCCAATGTTATAGCCGAAGGAAGCTATAATTGCTATACGGTAGGAAAGACTAAAGACGCTGTATTTATGGAAGCTAATACAATGGCAGTCATTCCGACGTATGATATAGAAACGGTTCCTCAGCCAGATATGATTGTAATTCCGGGAGCAAATCCGGATTATGTGATGCGATATCTGCAGGATGATGATTTTCAGAATAGTGTAATGCGTTGGGTAAAAGAACAATATGATAAAGGAACTATTGTTTTTACGGTGTGCACAGGAAGTATGCATTTATCTAAAACAGGAATATTGAATCATCATGAAATTACAACCCATTCTATGCTGCTGGATACTCTGGAAGAGTATAATCCTCAGAGTATTGTGAAAAGAGATGCTCGGTTTGTAGATCAGGGGCAGCTGATTACTACAGCAGGAATAACAGCCGGAATAGATGCTGCATTATATCTGGTTGAAAAGCATCATGGAAAAGAATTAGCAGATACTATTGTAGCTCTTTTTGAATACCAGCAGAAGGAGTTTAGACACTAATCACCAGATTATATTCACAAATACCACAAATTATATGTATTTATAAAAATTAAAGATTTGCGTAATCTGCAAAATCTGCGAGAGAATATAGATTGGAGTAGTTGTAGTGGGGGGGGGGGGGGGGGGGGGGGGGGGGGGGGGGGGGGTTGTTCTCGCACGCATCCATTCCCCTCAAACCTCAAGCAAAGGTGTTGGGGGTGGGGGGGGTGGGAGTGATTTGGCGGTCTTTTGCCCCCCCGAGTCACTTTTTTATACAATTACAGAACTCCGCTTTCCAGAATAGAAAACGTTTTATCTATACAGTTGATCTCTCCCAATCTTCCATAAGGAATGGTGAAAGTAGGGCAGGTATGTCCAAAATCCATCTGTGTAATCACTGGAAGATCATTGAGACCCTCTTCGTCCAGAACTTTTAGCAGTTCGGTTTCGTATTCTTCAGCATAAAGATTGTCATAAGGCCGTCCGAAAATAATTCCCTTGGCATTTTTCAGAATTCCCATTGCTGCATAATTTCTGAACCAATATCTTACATAATCAGGGTGTGGTTTGCCTTCTGATGTTTCAAAAAAGAGGATACAGTCTTTCCAGACTTCGGGATCCGGCCAATACTCGGTTCCTTTGAGCATTTCCAGAACTTCCATACAACCACCGATCAATGGTCCCTGAACAATAGAATTTCCTCTGATAAAACGCCATCCTGTAGAAGGTATTAATTTTCTTTTTACATTCTGAAGAGAAACATCAAACCAATCCAGAAATTCGGTGGTCCAGCCTTCTTGGTTCGGATGAATCTGCCCGATCACGGATGGAGAGAATAATGTTCGTTTGATATCATTGATTTGATAATCGTGCATTGCATTGTTTTCTGCAAAACCAACCAATAAGGATGTCCCGTAAAATGAACTTAAGCCTGCTTTGAGGCAGATAAAATGAGTAATGGTACTGTCAGAAAAACCAAGAAATATCTTTGGGTTATTTTTGATGATAGTAAGATCTATATATTTCAGCATCCGGATACTATCATCACCTCCAATATTGGAAATCACACCTTTGATGGATGAATCTGAAAATGCTTCCATGAGATCATTTGCTCTTGCCTCAGGATTATTATAAATCCACTGTGCTGGTCGCAGTGCATGTCTGGTTTCTGTAACTTCAAGGTTAAAGATTTGCTTCAATCGTTCTTTACCTTTTAAATATCGATGCGGTAAATCACCGGCAGCGCCCCATGACATAGAAATACTGGTCACTTTATCACCATCGGATAATCTTTTGGGAGTTATTAACTTCATAAATATCGAATTATAAGCAGAAAACAGAGATGACTTTAATTAATCCATTGAAAGATAAATCATGTGAAGGTTTGTTATCTCATTTTCATCAAAAATAAAACATCTTAATAAGAAATACAAGCTAAGCTGCTAAATATTGATATTTACATGTTTATTAATCCGCTTAAGAATATATTTATTTTATGGTCTCAGATTCAATACTTTGATGCACAGTGGGATAAGTCCTACGGAAATGGCAACAAAAATAGCAACACGTACATAATTAAGTGTTTGCCAGGCTGAAGTCCTGAAACTTAGATCTTCTGGAATAATAGAAGTCTCTGCCATTCTTTGAAAATTGATGATATGGGGAGCGAAGAAGATAAGAGTCCAGGCTCTTACTGCAATATGTATGATAAATAAGATTAAAAGCCAGTTTCTGACAGGATCTATTTTCCAGCAAAAAAAGAGAGCAAGAATAAATGTAATTTCATGTATTGAGTGAAATAGAATCCAAAATAGCTTTAGACTTATTCCATTCCCATCCAGGATCAATTTGAAATTTTCCGGTGGTGAGGAAACCCATTTGGGAACAAATAAGAATGTTTCAAAGAGCTGGGCTCCATTCATCATGAAATAGAGCAGGGTAGTAATGCAGAGCCATATTTCTGCACGTATTACTTCGGGGGTGGTTAAGCTTTCCATGGTACATATTATTTGTTGTTTAAGTCAGTTGTAGTTTCTTGCATGATTGCTATAGCGCCTTTAAAATATCGCTCTATGGCTTTAATTTCTGCTTCCGAAAAAGTCGAGATCAGTTGAGTCGTCTTTTGTTGTAATTCTTCAAAAACAGGTCCTAGCAATTTCATACTGTTTTTAATATTGGGGATGATCAGAACTTTTCTTCGATCCTCCTTAGTGAATTGCCTTTCAAGAAGTTCTTTTTTTTCCAAACGATCTATTAATCCTGTAACTGCACCGGTTGTAAGTCCAGTTAGTTTTGAAATATCTCCCGCTGTAATAGAATCGTATTGTAAGATAAGTCCCAGGTACTTATGATCGGCACTGGATAGCCCTGCTTTTCTTGCAATTGCTTCATGCATAAATAAGGATGCGTCCGAATATTGACGGCTTACTTCCCGAAATTCTTGGATAATATCTTTAGCCATATTTATTTTATTATCTAATTATCTTAGTTGCTAAGATATATTTTATTTTTAAGCTGAGCAAATAATTGTCTTGCAAAAAATAGAGATTGCTAAGATGGTATTTGTGTTTTGATAAGATTTTATAAAAAAAATAATTTGCATAATTAATTTATAAACAGATGTTTGCTGATTTGGGGTAAAATTTCATCATAAAAAAGCCTAAAAAAACTTGGGTCTAAAGGATATTTTACTATCTTTGCAGTCCCTTAAACAAAGGGATTTACTTAAAAAAGTAAGTGGCCGACTCGGTAGCTCAGCTGGTAGAGCAATACACTTTTAATGTATGGGTCCTGGGTTCGAATCCCAGCCGGGTCACAAACTAAAAAAACTGCTGTTTTGGTAGTTTTTCTCTAAAAAATATTTACTTGAAAGAGTAAGTGGCCGACTCGGTAGCTCAGCTGGTAGAGCAATACACTTTTAATGTATGGGTCCTGGGTTCGAATCCCAGCCGGGTCACAAACAAAAACTGCTGTTTTAGTAGTTTTTCTCTAAAAAATATTTACTTGAAAGAGTAAATGGCCGACTCGGTAGCTCAGCTGGTAGAGCAATACACTTTTAATGTATGGGTCCTGGGTTCGAATCCCAGCCGGGTCACCAATCAAAAGAACTACTGTTTCAGTGGTTCTTTTTTTGTTTTATTTCCATTCTGTAGTCCCGTATATTTGTATAACATTACAAATTGAGCACGGAATATGAAATTCATTCATCAGATCGATTCTACAAAATTTACCTTTTTTGACTTTCGAAATTGCCCGGCTAGATATATGGAAAATACCCAACGGGTCCACCTTTTTGAAATGATATGGTTCAGAAATGAAATGAATGGCATAGATGAAGATCATTGCGTTTATTTGATTCCCTTGTATCGCTCTGAAAAAATAAATTTTGAAGGAAAGGAAGGATGTGTAATTACTTTTAAAAGAGAATATCTTGAAGAAGATGATAAAGAATTTGCACTGGATGTTTTCAATCTTTTCAATATGCACGGGCAATACACCCGTCTTCATCTGAATGATGATGTGGTAGAAACGCTTCAATATCTCAGAATATTGATTGAGAAAGAATATCAGAACTCAATGGGGAGCTATCTGGTTCTAAAGTCATTATTGAAAGTCTTTCTCCTCAACTTAATCCGTGCTTCCCAACATTATTTTTTAAATCAGAATGTTGATCAGAAAAGAGTCTATCAGTTCATTATGCTGATGGATGACCATTACAAAACTGAGCGCAAGGCCGATTTTTATGCTTCAAAAATGGGGCTTAGTGAAAAACGGATTAATCAGATTTTAAAGGAAAAAATGCATAAAACCCTTACCCAGCTGCTGCATGAAAGACTTATTGTAGAGGCAGAAAGGATGTTGCTTTCCGGTAAACTCACAATAAAAGAAATTGCATTTGATCTTAATTTTGACGATCCCGCTTATTTTTCCCGGTTTTATAAAAAACAAACCGGATATACTCCTGAAGAGTTTAGGAAATTGAATGACTGTTTATAATGGGGTGAGAGTTTCATTTGTTACTTTTAATTCTGATTTGGTTTCATGACAATAAATTTCCAAATTGTACAGGTCAATTAGAAAATTATGCAGTATCCTGAGAATCCGGATGATTTACATTTGTATAACAATTGATACTTCAAGAAGTAAGTAGGGATAAGCAATTCTGAGTCTTACCCTGCTTCATCGTTCATCAATTGCAAGTTCAAATAATGTAATTAAAATATCAAGTATGAAACCTACAAAGGAAATCGAAGAAGTAATGTTCAGGGATATCAATGCACTTTTATCTCCTAAACCCATAGCCCTTGAAGCAGGAATCAGGAGGTTGGAAAACGGAATGCTGCATATTGCCATGAGGAATGTTCTGCATCACTGTAAAGGGAAAATGCTGGATTGGTGGTTCAAATATTTTGAAACCACGGAAGATCTTAAGCTCTGGCATCCTCATGATCATGTAAAACATGGCGGCTGGGACAGCCAATGGATCAAAAATGAGAACTATATAGGAGCTACTATACATGCTACAGAATCTCTCGGTGATATTCCGCCTGTATCTGCTACGATAAAGTTCCATGATCCTGAAGAAATTTTTGATGCTGATATTTTAAAAAAAGCCTATGCCGAAGGATCCGTGAGTGCCGTTATGTATGCCAGAATAGGTTTTGGTGAAAATACTCCTGTAGATAGTAATGGAGATCCTATTGACGGTTATATGTTCCACGTAATAAGAGATACATTGCAAGGATGTACATTGAGAAGTCATTTTTATCTTGGAGCATTAATGGCAGATACTGAAAATCATTTGCCAGATGAAGTCGGGTTTGGATTGATGGAGCATTGTTACAGTGAATTTACCTATTTAGCCCAGGTACTTCCTTCTCTTTATTATGCTAAAAATAAAGAAGGAGACAAAGCTCCACTTCCTTGGTAGCCTTGATTATAATATACATCTGGTGCTCAATAATAATTTTTTCAAAAAAATAATTTAAGCGACATGGAAACTGCTCATGTCGCATTTTTTTTGATAAATATTTATTGATCAGTATTTTGTATGATAGTTTTTTTAATCAGAAAATAATATCACAGATCCAACCTGAATTTTTTAAATGGAAAAAGCTCTGGAAAGCTTGGATTTAAAGGATATTTTACTATCTTTGCAGTCCCCTAAACAAAGGGATTTACTTCAAAAAGTAAGTGGCCGACTCGGTAGCTCAGCTGGTAGAGCAATACACTTTTAATGTATGGGTCCTGGGTTCGAATCCCAGCCGGGTCACTAATAAAAAAGAACTACAATTTTGTAGTTCTTTTTTTGTTTTATATAGTGTATTTCATAACAGTAATACTAGGGTTATTTGCATTTTCGATCTCCTTAAATCCATTTTTTTTGTACAGTTGATAAGCAGACTGATTGTTGGGAGCTACTTCTAAAAATATTTCAGTTACATTAAATTTTTCATAAGCCTCATGAATAACAGCCTGTACTAGCGCAGATCCTATGTTTTGTCCCTGAAAACCTTTCTTTACATACATCTGATAAATATTTCCTGAATGGTTATCTTGTTTAACAAAAACACAAAGTCCAATAAGTTGCTGTTCTGCAAAAGCACCCAGCACAAACTTTCCAGAAGTTTGATTTTCAATATCAGATTCCATTCGGAGTTTTTCCGTGTTTAATGCTTCCTGATAATTAACCTCAAAAGAATCGGGGAATTGTTCAAGGCTTTCCAGGCGAAGAGCCCGATAGATCTTGCTTTCATGAGGCAAAAGTTTCCTATATTCAATATTCATGATTATTTTCTATGATGATAAAATTAGAGTAATTTTTTTTAAACAGAAGAATTTAGAGAAATTGATTTAATCTCAAGGAAAAATGAAAACGACTATTTAAGTAAGAAAAAAATGTAACAAATTTATTTTTAGATAGTCTTATTATCGCAAATAAAGCTGTTTTTTTAATCATTTATCTAAAGAAAATTGTGATTTTATATTAAAATTGATAGTATAAATTATGTATATTTATAACATGGATTGGTGAAAATATTAATTTGAAAACCGTTTTATCAATGCATTAAAAGTGAGTAAGTAGGTATAGGAAAATACAGCGTCGATAGAGAATTTAAAAATTGAATAGTATTAAAAATAATAAAATATATACAAGAATCTTAGAAAAAATAATGATTTGTGCTTTGGGCATAAGTCTGTTATTGTATGTGGTCTCCTGTAGTTCCGGTTCCCGGGATAAAGACAAACAAGATTTTGATACGGCCCTTATCAATAAGAGTTCAGACCTGCAGCTTTCAGGAGAATATGAAGCACTTATTAAGCTTAATGTTGAATATTTGAGAAAAGCAGCTAAAATGGGATATAACGAAGGAATAGGTCTTTGTTATCTTAATATGGCTGAGGTCAATATATCTGCCGGAAACTATGAAAAAGCCTTGTTTTTTTTCAATAAGGCTGAAAAAGATTTGAAAAACTCAGAAAATGGTTTTCATAAGGCGGCGTTTTATGATGATTACAGTCAGTATTATTCTCACCTTAAATTATATGATAAAGCGATAGAATGCAATACAAAAGCATTTTTATTTCTAAAACAAGCTAAAGATTCGGATCTTAAAAAGAAACTTCTTCCCAGACTTTATATCAATAAAGGAATTCATTCTGTTTTTAAAGGATGGTACGGAACATCACTGAAATGTTTTTTAAAAGGGAATGAATTGGAAGATTCAGCATACAGCAATTGTATGGTAGCACAGTATTATCTTTTCAGACATCAGCCTGATTCTGCAGGAATATATATTGCAAGGTCTGAAGAAAAGATGCTCAGTCAAAAAACAAGTGATGCAGAATCTCTTTGGGTATATTATACCATGGGATATTACTATAACGAAATTAATAATAATGACCAGGCAGAAAAAGCACTTAAAAAAGCACTTGAAATTAATATAAAAACAAGGCGTACCTATTCTTCTCATATTAATAATGTATACAAGTCCCTTGCGGAACTTTATAAAAAGAAAGATGATGGCGGCAAGGCATATCATTACCTGAAAAAATACATGGAAGAGGAGGGTAGACTGGATGTGGCCAGATTAAATACCATGAATAAAGCAACAGAGAATTTTATCTCTGAACTGAAACCCGAATCGGACTGGCATAGAAACGATTTGCCTTTAACCATAGCATTATCGATCACTGTGCTTACCATCTCAGGTATATATGTTAAGAAGACTATTCAAACACAAAGGTTAAAAAAGAAAGTTTTAAAAGAAGAAACAGAGGAATTGAAAAATCATGTTAAAATAAAAATGCTGAAGGAAGTTACTGAACTTGCCCAAAAGAATGATTCCTCCTTTCTAATGAAATTTAAAGAATTGTATCCGGATTTTATAGGTACTCTATTAAAGATCAATCCGGATCTTGAGAATTCTGAGCTGGCTTTTTGTGCGATGTTGAAACTGAATTTTTCATCCAAAGAAATTGCAGATTATACTTTTGTGCAGCACAGATCTGTTCAGCAGAAAAAATACAGGATCAGGAAAAGACTTAATATTCCCGGAGAAGAAGATATTTATGATTTTTTTGGTAGAATAAGTCAGTAAAAAGTCAAGATGGAAAGATGATTTAAAAAAAATGTAACATCATAAACTTCGGAAATTCAGTTTTAAATCTTAATTTATACAAAAATTCAGTTAAAGGGAAAAAGCATGGTGGTACGCATTCTTCTTTTTGTTTTATTTATTCTTGTGATTTCCTGCAGTCCTGATTCCGGGAAATATGAGAAAAGTTTTGATATTCCCCTGATGACGGAGAATGAGCAATTCAGACTTGCCGGTGAATATGACTCGTTGGTTAATCTCAATAAAAAATATTACCGAAAAGCACAGAAATTAGGGTATGATGGTGGTAAAGCATTATGTTATATCAACTTAGCCAGAGTCAATATGTCACTAGAGAATTATCAAAAAGCTAATATTCTTTTTAATAACGCGGAAGAAATTCTAAAAGACTCAGAAAATCCTTTACATAAGGCCATATTTTATACCATTTATGGCAGGCTTAATTCTGAAATGAGAAGAATTGATAAAGCATTTGAATACAATAATGAAGCGCTGAAAAATATTGAGAAAAGTAGGAGTTCCGAATTAAAAACAAGAGTTCTCTTTTATATCTATTTGCAGCAGGGAGATTATTATACACAAAAAAAGAAGCCTAGGGAAGCTCTGGAATATTTTCAGAAAGCAAGAAGGCTTGATCATACTGGGGTTGCAGATTGTACGATAAGTGATTATATATATAATTATAAAAATAAAGACTCTGCCTATAAGTATATAACGAGAGCTTATCATACAATGAAGATGAATCCAAAGGATGATGCCATAGCACTTAATATCCATACGGTTATGGGAGAATATTATGTTGCTTACGGAGAATATGATAAAGCGGAAAAAGAATTTTTGAAAGCCCTGGAAATCGATAAAAAAACCAGACGCATTTTCGCGCAATACACAAAGTATATTTACAATGATCTCAGATCTTTATATGCCTCTACAGGAGATCAAGAAAAAGCTTATTTTTATCTTAAAGCCTATACAGAAGCTAAGAACAGAACTAATACAGCTTTGCTGGCAACCATCAATCAGGATATGGAGTCCTTTATCTCAGAAGCAAAAACCGATTCTGAAAAACATAGAAATAAAATGCAGTGGGTTGTTTTTCTATCTTTTGCCGGACTCTCACTGCTTGCTATATATACCTGGAGGATCATTAATACCTTAAGAATAAGAAAGGCAGATCTGAAGTCAGAAGCAGAAGACCTGAAAAATAGGATTAATGATAACAGGCAGGAGGAAATCATAGAGATGGCCAAAAGAAATGACCCTGAGTTTCTCAGTTCCTTTAAAGAGGCATATCCTGAGTTTATCAATAAACTTTTAGTTATTAATTCTAATCTTGAAGATTCTGAGCTTTCATTTTGTGCTATGCTGAAGCTGCATTTTACCTCTAAGGAAATTGCTGGCTATACTCTTATTCAGCATAGGACTGTTCAGCAAAAAAAATACCGGATCCGGAAACGACTTAATATTCCGACAGAAACAGATATTTATCAATTTTTTGATGATTTGTAAAAAAAAAACTGTCTGATTGATCAATCAGACAGTGTTTCGAAATATTTTTTTTTCGCCACTCGAATTTCTTTGTGGTCTCTTTGGTCAAATTTGAAAAAAAATCTTCAAATAAGAAAAAATAGGTCTACTACACGAGTACTACAGCTGATTAAATAAGATTTAATTGTATGGTAATCAGATATTTATATTTTTATTAGATTTTGAATGTCAATGTATTCAAAAGCATGATAGAGGTATGAAAATAAGGTTGCAGGCATCAGAGATGAATGGGATATAAGAAAATTTAGGGTTAGATTTTTCTATGAATTAACCAATATATTTTTTGCTTCTGTACTTTCTAAACATTTTTGATCATGGTTATTATTTTGTTTTAAATTTTGATATTCAGTGTTTTAATTTAATGCTGTATGGGTGTAGTATGTTATTTTTTTTCTTTTTTCGATTTAAAATATAGATTTGTACATGTATTAAAGTAAAAACGATTCAGTAAAAACTGTTTAGCAGAAAAAGTTTATCATTAATTTTTTGATAACAAAGAATACCCGGAACCTGAAAAGATGGCTTAGTTATAATAAGAATAAACAAAAAACACAAATATGTGAATCCAAAAAAACATAAATGAATCTCCGAAATCAGGATCTTAAGGAGAGAGAAACGATTTATTTTTAAGAAAAAATGGCTGTCTTGAGGGAGGCAGCCTTTTTTCGTAAACACAAATATCATAAAGTAAAGACACTGAAAGCAGGAAAGGGATCAATCTTAAAAGTTGGGGATAATATTGTCTGTATTTATGGAGTTTAATTTGACGCAAAGGTTTTTAGCCTTTTATCTCATATTTTTAAGGGAGCAAAGAATGGAATCAATTTCATTGATACTTTCTAAGCGAATGTCTATTCATAAATCTTCTTCAGGGAGAAGGTCGCAATTCTTAGCTTCCTAAAATAAAATATTTGAATTATCTTTCTTTGCGATTAAAATAATTTATTTCTTTGGCGAAAGATATAGATTTTGTAATGATCTCCAAGTTTTGTACCTGATCCCAGGAAAGTATAGAAACCTATTGAAGAACTAAATTAAGATTATGTAATACTTCTCTCATTTCTTTTAATGCCCGCTAAAAAATTCCAGCATAGTTGCTAAAGCTGTTTTAGAATGCATCCGTTCTCCGTTTTCAAGAGACTCTTTTGTGGCAGTGGCAGCTCGTTTTCGCATCGTAATCTCATACTGAGAAATAGCTTCCTGTAAAGTACTGTAATGGCTTTCTGTTAAATATTCACTGAGTTCAAGAGCATCAAGCATAGCCATATTGGCACCTTCTCCTGCAAACGGAGGCATTACATGAGCGGCATCGCCCATTAATGTTATATTGGGTCTTGCTTTCCAGGTCTGATCTAAAGGCATAAAGTAAATAGGGCGGGGAATAAAAGGAACAGCAGCTTTTGTAAACAATTCATGCCATATTTCATTCCATTCCGGATATTCTGTTTTAAACCATTGCAGGATTGCGGTATTATCAGAAAAATCTAGCCCACTGCTGGCCGCCCAATTTTCATCAGCTTTAAAACTTGCATAAAAACCGAGGTCTCCGTTTCCTTTCTGCCCCATCAGTATATTTTTAGCATTTCCAAAGGCCATTATTTTTCCACCGTTAATCAATGCATTAATGTTAGGAGCATGGTCTTTTGAAACAATACCTTCCAGCATAATCACTCCTGAATAAATAGGTTTGTTATCTGTGAGATAAGGACGGATTTTAGAATGAGCTCCGTCAGATGCAATCACCAGATCCGCATAAGCTGAAGTTCCGTTTTTGAAATGAAGAATCCATCCTTGATTCTGGGGCTCCATGGATATAAAATGGCTGTCCCATACCACAGTGTCAGGTTGCAGAGACTCCAGCAGCATATTTCTCAAAGGACCACGGTCTATTTCAGGGCGGAAATGTTCAGCACCAAAATCTTCTTCAGGTTTAGTCTCATGATCACTGAACAGAATTTCAGCCTGTTCATTCATGATGAGCGTTTTATCTGCTCCCGGTCGGAATGTCTTTTTAAATTCTTCCAGTAAACCAGCTTTACGTATGGCTGCTAACCCTGAATCTTCGTGCATATCCAGAGGTGATCCCTGTACGCGTGCTTCTTTATTAAAATCTCTTTCATATACTTTTACATGAGCATTTTTAAGTTGTAAAAGTCTGGCCAGTGTAAGTCCGGCAGGGCCGCCGCCAATGATGGCGATTGATATATTGTCTATCAGCATTGTATTTAAATTTTACAGGACAAAATTACTGTCCCTTCAATACTGATAATAGTATAAATCGGTCGTTTTTATTCTTTGATAATTCTTTGGGTGCAACACCTGAAAATTTTTTCACTTCTTTAATGAAATGATTCTGATCAGTATAATTAAGTTCCGGGAATAACTGGCCTTGTGCAATATGTTCCAGAGAGGCTCTGAAACGCAGAATAGTAGAATAGGCCTTTAATGATAATCCCAAATATTTTGTGAAATAACGGTTGATCTGTCTGCTGCTCCAGCCCACCTTTTCTGAAAGTTCATTCACACTCATTGCACCTTTTGAGGCGTAGATGAGTTCAAAAAGTCTATGTTTTCTCGCATCTGTTTTTAGGGGAATCAGCTCCTGTATTTTTTTTGTTGCTTTTGTACAGCAAAGTTCAAAATCCTGTAAATCATCAGCTTTAAAATTCCAGAGATCTTTAGAAAGTTCTTTGGCAGTATTTAATACATCAGCAATGGTAGTGTGTAAAATATATTCCACGGCAATAGGTTTAAAGCTCACTACAAAAGCCTGAGTTTTCGGTGGGATTTGTCTTTGTTCGGGATAGGTTTCCAAGCCAATAAGAGTGATTTGAAAAGGTTCTGAAGATGATTGCATGAAAAATAAATCAATTCTTCCGTCCGGAATAATCACCACTTCTTTCGCTTCATCTGATCGGTTATGAAATGTCCCCAGATTTTCTACAAAATCTGCAATACTCTGATCTGGCTCAATAAAATGAAACTGAAAATCATGATCCATACAAAAACAGTGTATTGTTTAATAGATTGAAGTTACAAAAATAGACTAATAATTAATAAAATAGCTATTCAATTTTATTGGAGATAAAATCTTCGCGCCTTAAAAAGATATACCATTTACAGTCTTTTGGGCCCTAATATTTTCCGACAAAAAAGCCCGGACTGTAAACAAACAGCCCAGGCTCTATCAAGATTAAAAATAAGTTTAAAAAGAATATCCCACAGAAACCGTTACATTTCTGGGAGCTCCGGGAAAGGCTCGTGTATAGTCGAACCCGCCAAGGAAATAATATTTATCAAAAATATTGTTGACATTCACTGCCATTTTCATTTTTCCGATATGGTAATACATTGCAGTATTTACCGTGGCATAAGAGGGCCATTGCCCCCAGAGAGCATTACCATTGCTGTCTTTTCCGATGCTGTTATCCATACGTCTGGTATCTACATAATACATTCCCGCACCAAAGCCAAGCCCTTTTAAGGCTGAGGTGGAGAAGACGTATTTTAGCCATATGCTTGCCATGTTTTTAGGAGCTCCTGGCAGAGCTTGTCCCACTTCAGAGGCAATGGAAGAAGATTTCACTTCAGTATGGTTAAAAGTATAATTTCCCATGATCTGAAACTCTTTGGTTAGCTGCCCGCGGATATCCAGTTCCACACCTTTTGATACTGCTTCTCCCGATTGTCTGTACACTGGAAATCCTGATGTGCTGATTTCACCTGTTGCAATCAGCATATTTTGACGTTCAATCTGGAAAAGAGATAGATCCATTTGCAATTGATTCTTAAAAAATCCGGTTTTAAGTCCGGTTTCAATCTGAAAGCTGTGCTCAGCAGTGAAAGGTTTATCAGCACCATAATCCTGGTAATTTTGGATGAAATTAGCCCCAACAGGAGCAAATCCCTGTGAATAGCTTGCAAAATAATTGATCTGATTATTGATCTGATAGGTAAGTCCAATACGAGGCAGCCATGCGTTCTGAGTCGCACTAAAGCGGTCTTTACCATTTACAGTTTCAGAATAATAATGCTCATGACGCAGTCCAACTATAAGTTTTAATCTATCTGCAAATGAAATCTGATCCTGTACATAGATTCCGGTGGTTTTGTATGGGCTTAAAAAAGGATAATTTCCTTGAGATAACCATACATAATTACTCAGATCATGAGTGGTATAGGTAGGATTATTAAGGTCAAATGTTAATGGAACAATTTTACCATCTACTTTTTGCTGTCTTGCTTCTCTTTGCTGATTATTGCTGTCTCCTTCATATTGGGCATAATCTACTCCTGCTACAATATGATTTTCTATTGTATGACCGGTAAGATCCCATTTTAAATACACTACAGAGTTATCCGTATAATCTTTTCCGTGACGATCAAAGAAACGCATATTCATGATGGTATTGGTAGGTGCGTCAGCATAACTGTTCAGAGTGCGGTGTTCATTCACATCTTCTTGATAAATTGACTTCATATAGCTGGCGTTCAATGATAGATTGTGGGTAAGGCGCTGGCTTAATCTTGCACTGAATGATAACGTTTTTGTATTATAAAAATCCGATGGCTGACTTAAAGTAAAGGAACGTTCCAGGGCATAAAAATCATTGTTTCTCAATCCCATCCCGCGGTCAAGATATCCATGGAATTGATCGTATACTAAGTCTATGTCTACCTGAGTTCCATCAAATGGTTTAAAAGTAAAAGACGGGGCAATCATAAAGTTTTTCTGCTGATTGACATTTCGGAAGGTTTTGCTGTCTTCATAGCCTGCATTCAAACGATACAGGATTTTCTTTTCCTTATCCAATGGCCCTGTCAAATCAATACTGGTACGAACTGTCTGGAAGCTGCCAACTGAGAAATTAATGGAACCTTTTTGTTTATCCAAAGGCTTTTTAGTCACCATATTAATCGTTCCGCCGGGGGTTACATCTCCAAATAATGAGGCACCAGGCCCTTTTAAAACAGATACACTTTCCAGATTGATCGTTAAGGGTGAATGGTAATAGCTATTTCCATAACTATATCCCGAACGTAGCCCATTCACAAGACGGATTCCAGTCTCGTAGCCGCTTTTAAATCCCCGAATGATAAGATCATCGTAAGAAGAAGCTGTGGTTACCCCTGCCAGATCTTGTACAACATCGCGTGTAGTGTAGGCCTGCTTATCTTCCATAAACTCACTGCTGACAATAGAAACTGATTGTGGTAGATCTTTTAGATTCCCTGAAAATTTTCCTCCAAGTTCCAGAGCATTGGTAAGATAAGAATTGTTTCTGCGGGCTGTAATTAAAACCTCCTGAAGGTTCGTTTGATTTTCCACCATCCGAATGGTGATTCCGTTTTTATCATCATAAGAAAGAGAATCCAGTGTCATATGGGTATCCGAATAACCTTTGGCATCAATGGTTAGCTGAGCCGGATACTGAACCTGGGTTTCAAACTGAAATTTTCCGTCTTTACCTGTTGTTGTCGAATTTCCTTGGTTGATAGAAACGGTGGCATTAGAAATTATTTTTCCTTCCTGATTCAGGATTTTTCCAAAAATAGGATGGGTTTCCTGTGCTGATAGGGCAAAGGGAAGTAAGAGCATTATACCATTGATGTACAATACTTTTTTAGTGATATGCTTCATTGTATCTTTCTAAGCTGGTGGGATATTTATTGTTCTGTGGGAATCATTAATTCCATATGAAGAGTTGGATAGGTACCTTCATAGCATGACTTCAGAAGTTTAAAATTCTGTTTAAGCCAATAATCATACGCTCCTTGTAGAAAGGGATGAGTATGCAGGTATAATCTTTTTATCTTTTTCTTTTGAGCTGTTTTTACCAATTCCTGAAACAGGAGGGTGGCAATTCCTGCTCTCCGGTATTCGGGGTTAACGAATAATCTAGCTACTTCTACAGTTGTGTTTTGATCAATGTCCAGGTGAGGAAAACGGTAATCAAAAGGCATCATTCCAATAACACCTATCAGTTTTCCATCTTCAGTCCGGGCCTGTAAGAAAGCTCCGGTAGGAGAGAGCAAATAATTCTGTTCAAAATTGACAAGGTCTTTAGGAACAATCAAAGGGTCCAGCAGCGGATACAATTGACGTCTGAATTCCATGACATAAGGAAGGACTTCAAATACCTGATAATCCTGTACCAGCGAAATCGTTATTTCTTTAAGATTTTTCATCTATTTTATTTTAATTGTGGGGCGAACATTGGAGTTCCCTGGTTGTCCAGAGCAAGTAAAGGAACCTGATAGGTTTCTTCAAGAAGTTGTTTCAGCTCATCTGCTTCCAATGACTGAACGGCTACCAATTCATGATGACGCATTACGAAGAATTCATCGCCAAACAGAAAGGCAAGATTAGGATCATGCATTACACATAAAACTGTAGTCCCTTCAATCACTAATTGACGAATGACTTCCAATACAGCCACCTGATAGTGCAGATCCAGATGATTGGTCGGCTCATCCAGCATCAGGATATCCGGTTGCTGAACCAATACCCGGCATAGGAGAACCAACTGACGCTCGCCGCCAGAGAGAGAGGTGTAAGGTTTATCTTGTAAGTGGGTTAAATTAAACTTTTGAAGAATGGCTTCTACTGTTTGATAATCCGATTGTTTGGGGGAGAATCTGGAAAAGGAGGCACGGCCTGTTAAAATCACATCAACAACTTTAAATGGAAAAGTGGTCTGATGAAATTGGGTTAAAAATCCAACACGAACAGGTGCGGTAGTTCCTATTTTTATTTTTCGGCGTTCTTTGTCGGCAATCCATACATTTCCTTTGTAGTTCCTTTCAAGCCCGGCAATGATCTTAAATAAAGTCGATTTACCGCTTCCGTTTCTTCCCAGAATGACAGAAAGCTTTCCTTTTGAAAATTTCGTATTGATATTGTTCAGCACCTGATCTTTTCCGTAATCAAAAGAAAGCTGCTCTATACTGATGATACTGTTCATGAGTTCCAGTTTATGGCGTTTTTACGCATTAAATAAATAAAAATAGGGGCTCCGATAATCATGGTAAATACTCCGATCGGAATTTCAAAAGGCATTACCATACGCGAAAAATCATCAATCAATAATAAAAATGTACCTCCGATACTGATATTCGCCCAAACAGTAATGTTATTATTCGGTCCAAAAATCATTCTGCTGATATGAGGAACGATCAATCCAAATAAGCTAATAACTCCAACAGCGGCAACAGATGAAGCTGTAATCATGGTGGCAACAGCCATCAGAATTAGTTTTAAAACTGTTGGATTAACCCCGACCGCCATGGCTTCATGATCTCCTAAGGCTAAAAGATTGAGCTTCCACCGAAGAATAACAATCACTGTTAGACCGATAAGGATCGGAAATACGGCTGTATGAACTTTCTGCCAGGAAGCAGTATGCAGATTTCCCATGGTCCATTGTACGATAGCCTGTAATTTATAAGGATCACTCAGGTACTGTAAGACGGTAAGGAAAGCTGTAAATACTCCTGATACGATCATCCCGGCAAGAACCATACTGACAATGGAAGTTTTGGCTCCGGCATACGAAACAAGATAAGTGATAACTACTGCCAAAACGCCAAAGATAAAAGCAGAAATATTGACCGCCATTATGGGAAATAACATGGCTAATGCCGCTCCAAATGCAGAACCTGAAGAAATTCCCAACGTAAATGGATCAACGATCGGATTTCTGAAAACAGACTGCAGAACTCCTCCGGCAGAGGCCAAGGAAGCGCCTACGAGAAATGTAAGAACAATTCTTGGTAAACGAACCTGCCATAAAATCGTATGCAGACTTCCCTGAAGAACCGCTTCGTCTTTGGAAATTCCCAGTTCCAAAGCGGTATGATGAAACAATTCGCCTATACCAATATTTTGGCTGGAACCTATAATGAGTGAAACAAACACTAAGAATATAGGAAGCAGAATAAGCAGGGAAATTGTTTGAATGTTTTTTATCATTAGATCAGCCCTTTTTTACCATACATTACTTCAAAAGCTTTTCTTACATCCTGATTAAGTTGTTCCTGAGTATATTCTGGCATACACCAATGACGAAGCTGTTTCGCAAATAGCATAAACTTTACGGTATGCGGATCATATGGAAATGATGGAGACATTACAAATACCTGCTTATTTTTAATGGCAGGAAGGGCTTCCAATTCCTTAAGGCTGTACACATCCGATAATTTTGAATTCCAGAGAATGATAAGATCAGGATTCCATTTGTATATGGTTTCTGCACTGATATTGGGTGCTTCTACCGGAACAGGGCATGCATTTTGAGCCCCTGAAAGGGTTATAGCCATATCAATCAGACTTCCTTTTCCTGAAGTAGACATAATACGCCCCTTTGACCATGCATAGTAAATCTTTTTAGGAGAACTTACCTGAGAATCTCTCATTTTCTTTACTTCTTCAGCCACATATCCTGTAACTTCCTCGGCACGTTTCTGTTTTCCAAGCAGTTTTCCAACATTTTTTAATTCGTCAAGAATCTTTTCATCATTTAAAGAAGAAAAAGTAAATACCGGAATTCCAAGGTTTTCAAGTTGGTTAATATTATCTTCATCTGTATTGAAGGTCAGGACCAGATCAGGCTTTAATCCCACAATACTTTCCGCATTACTGGACTGTCCTCCAAAAGTAGGAGTGGCAATGCTTTTATTTTTAATTCGGTTATCAAGCTTAGAGAGAAAGCTGTAAGTATCTTCCATTTCATAAATCTGTTGCGGAATTCCTACAATTTTTTCACCTGCCTGAAGCATATAAACGTCATCCACCAATGCATTGTATAGAACAACCACCCGCACGGCTTCATGAGGAAGCGTAATTTTTTTTCCTCTGCTGTCAGTTCCGTATACTTCCGTATTCGCTGAGGTTTCTTTGGTACCTGTATTTTTCGAATTATTACAGCTTTGCAATACCAGCAGCAGAGCGGAAACACTTATAATAAACAAATTTTTAATTTTCATAGATTCTATTTTTTGCCAGATAACGTAATGATTGATGAGACAAAAGCTGAGCGTCCATTAGCGTAATACGTTTACCATATCTTAAAGAAAGTTGCTCATACAGACGGCCGTCATAAGGTACAGTGAACCGTTGTGCTGCGGTGATAAATATTGGCAGATGCTGATTTCCGATAAAGTAGCAGAAGTCTGCAGCTTCGGCGTCATTTTCTGCGGGGAAGCTTATGGTAAGGCAGGTTTTGAAGTCAATGGTGGCTATCAAATGTCCATTACTGTATAAACCGTCTCCCTGCTGCCATTCCTTGCTATTTCCTAATCGCAGTTCCAAAACAAGCCCGGATCTGGTAGTCCGGGTTAGTTTTTGCTTTTTATTTTCAAACCATTCGAGTTCCAGAATGTCGGGATTGCTGTCATTGATATGCATCCCTGTTTTTACTTCATCAATTACGACTGGTTGTACTATACTCATATTAAGCTTCTTTAGCGCTTTCTTTTTTTAGCTTTACCTTTTCTTTCAGCCAGTTGCACCATTCGTCAATTCCATCACCGTTGAGTGTGCTGATCGTCATTACTTCAAGATTAGGATTTACTTCATGAGCATCTTTGGTTACTGCTTCTACAGAGAATGGAACGTAGGGAAGCAAGTCAGCTTTAGAAACAAGCATCAATTCACTGGTTAAAAACATGCGGGGATATTTTTTAGGTTTATCATCGCCTTCAGTAGAAGCCAGAAGGGTTACACGATAATCTTCCCCAAGGTCAAAAGCAGATGGGCAAAGAAGATTTCCTACATTTTCGATGAATAATAAATCTACCCCTTCTAAATCGATATGATCTAAAGCCTGTAAAATCATCTGAGCTTCAATATGGCACATTCCGCCGGTTACGATTTGTAAGGCATTGATTCCTACCTCACGCATTCTGATGGCATCACGCTCTGTTTCCGGGTCTCCCACAAGGATTGAAATATTAAGATCCTGAGCCAGTCTTTTTCCGGTTTCCTGCATTAATGTTGTTTTTCCTGATCCCGGAGAAGAACACACGTTGATCACGCATACATTTTTTAAGCGGTCTCTGATAGCTTTGGCTACAAAATCATTTGCTTTTAATAAATGAAGCGTGGTATTATCACATTGAACCGATCCTACGCGGTTTCCTAAACTTTTTGGATTAGCTGTTGACATATTAATGGTCTTTTTGTTTAAAAATTACTTTTGAAATAAAGAGTTCATTTCCCTGAACGATATTGGAGGAAGGAGTTCCACAGTCTTCACAGACAAATTTGTGATACCTGACCTGAAAGTCTTTGCCACACTCGTCACAATGGGCAATAATGTCATTGACGAACACTTCAAGTTCCATTTCCTGATAGAGCGGGTGGTCGGTAATGAAGGCGTCAAACGCATTTTGAATCAGAACAGGCTGAACATTGGAAAGCAATCCTGCTGTTACCTGGACCTGTTGAATATCTTCTACTTTAGCATCGTAATGCTCTTCCAAAGTGTCAAAGATATCCTTCACTATACTCAATTCATGCATAGCTTATATTTTTATAGATGAGAGGGATTACCTGAATTTTTCGGATAACCTTAATGAGAAAAATAGATGTAAAGCCTAATGTTGATATAGGTTTACAAATAAGGAGTTAAAACGTGAAGTTTATATTCTGATCTTTAAATTATGGAATAAAAGATATTTGGGAAGATGATAATGATGTACAAACTCTGTTTCAGAATTCATTACTGCATTAGTACTTATAGTAGATCCCCATGAAAACATTTCTTTTTCAAAAAGGATAAAGGGCAGATCAAAAAAGGTTTTATCAACATCCAAGTCATTTTCAGCAATAGAGGCTATGAACAGAAGGTCATGCTGCTGAACAGAGTTTGATATTTTAAAACTGATTTGATCTGGTGAAGAGTGAACAGAAATATTACTTTTCTTGTGGCTGGCAAATCCCAGTAGTAATGTAAAAAACAGGACAAGCGTGAAAGTAATTGATATGTAAAGAGACTTCTTCATTGGGTATAGCAAATTTACATCATTTCAGAGCCTGTATTCTTACCAAAAACCTTTTAAAAATGTTCAAAAACAGGACGAAATGGGTATCTTGGAATTTTGCTTGTTTCATGATTTATAAATGCTGTCTTTTGTGTATTTATTTGTTTTTTAGAATGTTAATTGTTGTTTTGGAGAGTTGATTTAGACTGTAGTACTTTATAAGAATGTTAAAAAAAATGACTTTTCCAATTTGAATAAAAAAAGTAATTTTGAGAAGAGTACTTCTACAAGGTACTGGTTTAAATTTAAAAAAATCACAAAATGACCATATCCCGATACCCGATTATTATTTTATTGATGTTAGTCTCTGTGGCTGTATCAGCTCAGAAAAAGAAAAGTAAGGAAGGTGCTCCGCCGCCGCCTAAAAAAGTAGAATATGCTCCGCCCGCTCCCAAAAAGCCAGAGAGCTTTACTCCTGAAATAGATGGTAATACAGCATTCAGATGGAAAAATGAACCTGAAACATTAACTACTTTTACTCCGGATGACCTTGTAGAAAGGATTTATGATTTTAGTGGAATGTACGCTGTACGTATTATTTCTCATTATCCACTCGAGACTATCCAGTATAAAAAACCGGATAAAGGAGATGATCGTGTGGTTCTTCTTGGGTATACCGTAAAATATGATGACTATGATACCGTTGAACTGAAAGGCAATAAAATGACAATTTCTGATAAAAAAGATCCTAAAAAGGAAAAAATAACCTTTGATGTCATAAAAAAAGGGAATAAAATTATCAAGATCAAAGAAGTAAAGACGGGAAGAGTATTTAATCAATCTGAGTATTCACCATCTCCATCGATATAAAGGATTTTAATTACAGACTCTAGCTTTATGATGCCACGAATGCACAAATGAAAAAGGAATTCGTTCATTCGTGGCATTTAAAATATACCCAAATGTGGCCGAAATATACCTGTTTTAATGCTTTAAATCAGTCTATTTTTGTTGATAGAATATGAAAATTATGAAAGCAATTGTATTGGAAGGATTTGGTGGAATAGAACATCTTGTTGAAAGAGAGATTGAAAAACCGAATATCAAAAACAATGAAGTACTGGTTAAGGTGAAAGCCATCAGTATCAATCCTGTAGATGTTAAAGTGCGCAGCCGAAAAGCTCCATTGGCAGAAAGTTTAGCAGAATATAACCCACTGATTTTAGGTTGGGATATTTCCGGGATTATTGTTGAAACAGGAAGTGAAGTAACTTCATTTCATGTAGGAGATGAGGTCTTCGGGATGATTAATTTTGCCGGATATGGGAAAGCTTATGCTGAATATGTAGCTGCTCCGGCAGAACATTTGGTTTTTAAACCCAACAATATCACTCACAATGAGGCTGCCGCCAGTACTTTGGCTGCATTGACTGCCTGGCAGGCTTTTGACAGTTATGGTAAACTCAGACCAACAGATCAAGTGCTTATTCATGCCGCTGCTGGAGGAGTAGGTCATTTTGCTGTACAAATTGCCAAACATATCGGAGCTTATGTTATTGCTACTTCTTCAGCTTCTAATCGAGATTTTGTATTGGCATTGGGTGCAGATCAACATATTGATTATAAAACCACCCGTTTTGAAGAGACTCTTCATGATATTGATTTTGTTCTGGAAGCTATTGGTGGTGAAAATTTTCAAAAATCTGTTCAGGTTTTAAAACCTTTCGGGACGATTGTAGCCTTACCGTCCGGACATACTCAGGAGGATGAAAAGCAGGCTCGTGAAAAGAATCTGCATGCTTGCTATTTTATGTCTGTATATTCCAGTGGCAGAGATATGCAGAAAATTGCTTCCCTGTTTGAAAAAGGAATTATAAAACCTCATATTTCTCATGTATTTGCTTTCAATGAAATAGCAAAAGCTCATGAACAGATTGAAACAGGGCGTACCATAGGGAAGGTAGTGGTTGAATTATAGAGTTAGCGCAAAGTTTTATTTAAAATGTATTTTATTTTTAAGGAAGCTGAGAGATTTATCGATTCTCAATCGATTTGATGAAGCAGATGGATAACGTTCGCTTCATCAAATCAACAGAGTTGATTCTTTCTTTGCTTCCTAAAAGTATTCGATAAGAAGATAAATCTTTGCGTGTAAAAAAACTACAAATTCAAGAATCTATAAGACAATGTTTTGAAAATGATTCTACAAAATTTGGAAGGGTAAGGAAAAACTACTTATTAGTCTATAATTTTGTAAAATAGTCTTCTTCAAGAATAGCATATTCATAATTATCACTCCATCCGCTTTTTAAGGGAAGTAACTTTCTGCGATGGGCTTCCCTTATCATTCCACATTTTTCCATGACTTTGTAAGAAGCAGTATTATCTACGGCACAGCCTGCTTCAATTCTATGAAGCTTCAAATCTTCAAAACCAAACCGGATGATTCTTTCAAGCGCTTCTGTTGCATAGCCTTTTCCCCATATTTCAGGGCTAAGCTTATACCATGTTTCAGCATTTTTGTAATGAAGTTTAATAAGATCAATGGCGATAATGCCTACAAAGGTACAGTCAGTAGTGGTTTCTATTAAAAACGTAAACTTTTTGCGGCTTTGCCCGCTTTCTGCTTCTGACCTCCAGGTATTGACCAACTTTTGAGTTTCCTTTTTATCATCAGAGTAAGAACTGGGATTAAATAATGTACTTTCAGGTTGTAAGAGCATATGATGAACATTTGAAACATCACTTACTTTGAATGTACGTAAGGTTAAACGTTGAGATTTCAATATAAGGTCATTCATAAATAATCTTTTTTGATCGATATAAAGGTAAATAAATTAGGGATTAGAAAACATTTTCAACCTTGAATAAGAAACGAAAATACATTTTGAAATAGAGTTTTAAGCTAAATATTTAAAGGCCTTTTCTGTAATAAAACAATCAAATACAGTCAACATATAATTGTTTGGCAGTCTTTTTCGAGAAAATAGACAGCCTTTTCATCATGGACAGGCTGTAAAGTCTCTATATTTGAATACTGTAACGCATGTAAATGTTTTTATAATGCCAATGAAAAAGATAATACTATGCAAGAAGAAAAAATTGACTTTTTACATCATAATGAGTCAGCCTGGAACAAACAGGCATTAGAACAGAACGAATGGTCTCAGGCTGTAAGTGCAGAGCTGATCAATAAAGCAAAAGAAGGAAAGTGGGAGGTACATCTCACTCCAAAACCTTTATCTAAGGAATGGCTGGGAGATGTAAAAGGAAAGAAAATCCTATGTCTGGCATCTGCAGGTGGGCAGCAGGCTCCGGTACTGGCCGCAGTGGGAGCCGATGTTGTAGTTTTTGATATCTCAGAAGAGCAGTTGAAGCAGGATGAGCGGGTTGCAGAGCGTGACGGATTATCGTTGAAAACAGTTCAGGGAGATATGAGAGATCTCAGTGTTTTTGAAGATGAATCTTTCGATATTGTTTTTCATCCCATATCCAATCATTATGTGGAAGATGTAAATCCTGTTTGGAAAGAAGTTTACAGAGTTTTGAAAAAAGGTGGTTCTTTATTGGCCAGCTTTTTCAATCCGGTTGTTTTTGTAGCAGACCGTAATCCGCAGAATATCGCAGATGGGATTATAAGACCCAAATATACTTTGCCTTATGCAGATATCAGAGACCTAAATCAGGAAGAGATTGCTAGAAAAATAGAGAATCAGGAAGCGCTGGTTTTTGGACATACCCTTTCTGATTTGATTGGCGGGCAAATGAAGGCTGGTTTTATGATTGAAGATTTTACAGAAGAGATGCAGCCTCATCCAAGGTTTTTAATTGATCAATTCCTGCCAACTTTTATGGCGACAAAGGCTGTTAAGCTGAAGTAAGAGCTTTATTATAAGGGGGTTATAATTCTAATATATTACTGATATTACAATTGAAAACGTCATCATTCCCCTCCTCTTGAGGGGGGCGAAAATTCAAAAAATTTTTGACGGGGTGGTTCTTCAACAGATCTTCGATGTATATTTCCTCAAAATTCACAGAATTATCCCTATTTTAGACGCCAAAATAGATAGTATTGTAATTTCCAATGGATAAATCATCGATCAATAATTATTTCCATTCCCTGTTCAGTATTCAAGATGAGGTGGTTGAGAAGATCACAGAAAAATTCAATCAGTTTGAGTTAAAAGCCAATGCTGTCCTGTTGGATCAGAATACCATCAGTACTAAAACCTATTTTCTTGAAAAAGGGTATGTTCGTTCTTATCTGTTAAATGAAGACAATGAGGAAATTACCACCAATATCTATGCTGCCCCTTGTTTTGTAAATGATTTTTTATCCTTTTTCAGGCAGCAGCCTACCAAAGAAATCTATCAGGCAGTAACAGACTGTACATTCTGGGAAACCGGTTTGGAAAATGTTCAGTATAACTTTCATAATATTCCTGAATTCCGGGAGTTCAGCCGGCTGCTTTTTGTTCTGAATTACCATAATATTCACGACAGGCTGATCGAAATGGCAAGCCAGAAAGCTTCCACCCGGTATTTCAACCTGATGAAGAAAGACCCGGACATTTTTCAACATGTTCCACTAAAGGTGATTGCTTCGTACTTGGGAATTAAAGACAGTTCGCTGAGCAGAATCCGAAGAGATATTCGTAAATAAAAACAGGAAGCAGGAAGTTGGAGGCTGGGAGTTATTGCAGACGCATTATTCATGATGATTTTTTATTTAATGAAGTATTTATCAAATCTGCACTGCACAATTTTATCGCAGATAAAATCCTCGCGCCTTAAATAATCTCATTTTTTTATATCCTCTTGCGTCTTCGCGATTTCCAACAAACTCATTCATATAAAAAGGCAATCCGTAGAAATAGATTAAAAATTCATTTTGGGACCTCCATAACTTCAAGCTTCCAGCCTCCCTCTTCCAATATTGTCTTTCCAATTATTATTTCTTTTCATTTGTCAAGTGATCAATTAAAATTTGTCATTCATCTTTGCTAAAAATAATTTCATGAACAAAAAACATATTGTCATTGTAGGATTAGGTGGTGTAGGCGGATATTTTGGTTTTAAAATCAATCAGGTAAATGAAACATCCGGGAAATATAAAGTTTCCTTTGTTGCGAGAGGAGAAACTTACCAGAAAGTCAAAGAAAACGGATTAGTTTTGCTTTCTCCGGAACATCCCAATGAGCGTACTCATCCCAATGCCATTGAGCAGAATATCAGTGATATCAAGAATCCTGATCTGGTGCTGATTTGTGTAAAAGAATATGATCTGGAGAATGTTTGCAGACAACTTAAAGAAGTTATTACTAAAGATACAATACTGCTTCCGATGATGAATGGAGCAGATATCTATGACAGAATCCGGAAAATAATTCCGGATCATACTATTCTGCCAACCTGTATTTATGTAGCTTCCCATATTAAAGAAAGAGGAACGGTAGAGCATAAAGGAAAAGCAGGAAAAATGATTGTAGGAAGAGATCCTGAGCATTTTTCAACTGATGTTACATGGGTAACAGATCTGCTTCAGGAAAGCAACATTGATTTTGATTTTAAAGACAATTCTTTAACAGATATCTGGACTAAATTTATTTTCATTGCAAGTTTTGGATTGGTAACCGCTAAACATAATTCATCCATAGGAACCGTTTGTACTGATGAAGAGCAGAAGCATGAGGCATCGGAAATTATGAGGGAAATCAAACAGATTGCAGATCAAAAAGAAATTTACCTCTCTGAAGGTATTATAGAAGAAACCTTTGAAAAAGCGTCTACATTTCCTTTTGAAACGCCAACATCTTTACAGTTGGATATTCATTCCGGGAAAAAAGATAATGAATTGGAGTTGTTTGCCGGAGCAGTTTTAAAATATGGAATAGATGTTCATCTTGATACCCCTTTTACTCAGAAGATCTATAATGAGATCAAAGCAAAATAGGTAAGCAGAATAAAAAATAGTAACCACATAGAAATCTATGTGGTTAATTTAATTTAGAAATACAGAATAGCTACAGTAATTCATGGTTTAGAATCAAGCTCCGTGCATAAAATGCTGCCGGTCTAATAGGACTTCCTCTGTTTCCCGGTGATCCGGATCATCAATACAGCAGTCTACCGGACATACTGCCTTACATTGAGGTTCTTCATGAAAACCTTTACATTCTGTACATTTTCCGGATACAATATAATAGACCTCATCCGAAACGGCCTGATTGTAGGCACCTGCATCGGCTTCGGTTCCATCTGGGAAAGTGATATGCCCTGAGAGTTTGGTTTTATCCTGCCAACGCCAGTCGATAGCTCCCTCATAAATGGCTGAATTAGGGCATTCAGGCTCACAGGCTCCGCAATTGATGCAATCATCTGTTATTTTAATAGCCATATTTTTTATTTTTGAAATATTGTAAAAAGGGATTTCTTCAACATACTGTTTTAGAAATCCCTACTAAACTTAATTAAAACAGTTCTAACAATTTATTATATCATAAACTGTGCAAACTTGTATTTTGAACCTGTTAATTTGCTGCAATTTCTACTGAGAGTCCGTCCATTTGAGCGGTCAGATAGATTTGACATGCTAATCTGCTGGTTTCTTTGGTGGTGAAGAGTTCTGAAAGAAGGGCATCTTCCACATCATTTTTTTCAGACAATGATGCCGCTCCGTTCAGAATATAGCAGTGACAGGTCGCACACATGGCCATTCCGCCACATAGAGCTTCCATCGGTAATTCATAGGCCTTACAGATATCTTTTAAAGTAAGTCCCATCTCCAGCGGGCAGATCAAGGTATGCTGAATACCGGTCTGATCTGTTACTGTGATTGTTATTTCTTCTTTCATGGTTATTAGTCAATCGTTGCTACTACCTGTTTTTCTGCCTGTTTTTTGGTGCCATCGAAACCTTCGATACCGCTTACTGTAGTATATTTCAAAACAAATTTTTTATTAGGATTCAGCCGCTGGTATATGCTTTGGCAGGCAATGGCCGCTTCATGGAATCCACATAAAATAAGCTTCATTTTAAAAGGATAGGTATTGATATCTCCCACAGCATAAACTCCGCCAATATTGGTCTGGAAATCCGTACTATTATCTACTTTAATCGCATTTTTTTCAAGTTCCAATCCCCAGTCGGCTAAAGGACCGAGCTTAGGAACCAATCCGAATAAAGGGATGAAATAATCCGTTTCAATAGTTTGAATAGCTCCTTCTTTTTCCACTACAATTTCCTCCAGCGAATCTTCTCCTTTTACTCCAATAACCTCTGCCGGAGTAATCAGATTGATTTTTCCTGCATGCTTTAATTTCTTCACTTTTTCCACAGAATCCAGAGCACCTCTGAATTCATTTCGTCTGTGGATTAAGGTTATTGATGATGCTATTTCTGCAAGATGGATAGTCCAATCCAGGGCAGAATCTCCACCGCCGGCAATCACTATACGTTTTCCTGCATAATCCTCCGGTCGTTTGATGAAATAATTAACTCCGCGGTCTTCATACAAGGAAATATCTTCAATAGGTGGTTTTTTAGGTTCAAAACTTCCAAGTCCACCGGCAATCACGACTGCCTTAGCTCTATGTTTAGTCCCTTTATCTGTAATCACTTCAAACAGGTTTTCTTCTAGTTTTAGAAGATGTACAGCGGTTTCATTGAGCGTAAATCCAGGTTCAAACTGTTTAATCTGTTCATAAAGATTATCAATCAGATCCCCAGCCAATACACTTGGGAATCCTGGAATATCAAAGATGGGTTTTTTAGGATATAATTCTGATAACTGGCCTCCCATCTGTGGCAATGCATCAATAATATGACATCGCATTTTGAGAAGGCCGGCTTCAAAAACTGTAAATAACCCTGCAGGGCCGGCTCCAATAATCAGTATATCTGTCTCTATCATACTATGATTGATTTATGATTGTTTTTTCTATTTTCTTTGTGGCTGCTATGGTGATAAGCTTATCAAGTTTGCCGGAATAAAATGCTGAAATCTGCTTTGGATTTTCACTGTCAAACAAAGACGTTCTGAGAATCGGAACACTGAAGGGAAGCGGCCATGCCCGTAATGATTTGGCAATAGCGTCCATCGCATTGATTCCCTGCATTGCCTGTAGCCCATCTGCCCAGCATATCAATCCTATGGTTTTGTCGGTAAGATAAGGCTCATAAGTATTGGCTGTCACTTCCAGCCAGTCAAGGCAGTTTTTCATCACTCCCGGAATACTTCCATGATAAAGGGGAGCCAGCCAGAAATGAAGATCGGCATCCTGAAACATTTGAGTCATTCTTTCTACAGCCAGAGGAGTTTTGTTGAGTGTGACATCAAATAAAGGTATTCCGGAGTCTGCGAGCGTAAAAATATTAGTTCGGATCCCCATTGCTTCCAGCTGCTGCGAGATATAAGCAGAGATCAATCCGGAAGTGGATTCTGTTCTTCTTTCCAGAGATCCGTTGAATATGATTGCTTTCATTTTGTTTTATTTTTTGAAAATTACTTTGGGTAATCCTATTTCTCCATACATTAAAGTTTTGACTAATGGTTTTAAAAGCTCAGTAGCTAATAAATAAAGGGCTGGATCATGAGAGGTATTGGCTCTGACCACCACTTTCTGATCTTTAAAACATTTTAAGTCTGCGTAGATGAGACGGCGTTTCCAAAGATCGAGCAGGACGGTTTCAGCACTGTTTAAATCTACATAAGCAGCATAAGGAGATAGTTTTTCCATGAGGAACATATAGGCCCAAGGCGGAATAATAGCATCTGTTGAACAAATAATCCCAACCGCTTTATTTTTATACACAGAATAATCTACTGCTGCAATTGACTCTTTAAATTCTTTTTCTTTGACTATCATTCCCATAAAAAGGTGATCCTTGATATCTAATTCCACAATTTCAGTAGTGGGTTTATAGTCTAAAAAGTCAAAAGCAATAATGCCGGAAGCTGTTGCTTTATTCACGAAAGTCTGAGTATCCATTGTTAGCAATATTTGTATGTTCCTATCTTATTTTTAAAAGCGCTTCATCATATTTTTTCTCCACTGATGCCCAATCCAATACCGACCAGAATGAATCCAGATAATCTGCTCTTTTGTTCTGATAAGCAAGATAATAAGCATGTTCCCAAACATCAATTCCAAGAATTGGGAAGCCTCTGTTCACCGGAAGAATATCCATCATAGGATTATCTTGGTTTGGAGTAGCGCTTACAGCAATAGATCCGTTGAATTTTACATACAACCAAACCCATCCGGATCCGAATTGTCCAAGCCCTGCCTTCTTCATTTCTGCCTTAAGATCTTCAAGGCTTCCAAGAGTGGAGATGATGGCTTCATTCAGTTTTCCTTCCGGATTTAATTTAGGTTGTGGAGAAAGAATTTCCCAGAATAAAGAATGATTGAAGTGGCCACCGCCATTATTTCTTACCGCTGGACTGTATTCGCTGATTCTTTGTAATAAAGAATCAAGATCCGGGTTGGTTTCATTGGTCTGTTCCAAAGCTGCATTCAGATTATCTACATAAGCCTGGTGGTGCTTCTGGTGATGAATGGTCATTGTATTTTTATCGATAAATGGCTCCAGAGCATCATAAGCATAAGATAATTGAGGTAGTGTAAATGGTTTCATTGCATTTATTTTTTAATAATGTGTGACAAAGGTAATAATATATTTGAATAAAACAACTTTTTGGTTGTTTTATAGATTTCGTGATTTTATTTTCTAAAATACTGTTTTGTAGTGTTTTGTCTTTTTAATTTGAAGATTATAGAAAATGACTATCTTTGTTGTTGAAAAATAAAACAACCTAAATATTGTCAAATGAAGAAACCGGCAGCAGATCGTATTCTGATGTTTTTAAAAATGAGGGGAGAAGCTACTTCACTTCTGATTGCCAAAGAACTATCCATCACTAAAGAGGGAGCGAGAAAGCATTTGCTGAATCTTGCAGAGGCCGGATTGATTGAACCAACAATGAAAAGTGAAGGTGTAGGACGTCCATCTACCTACTATACTCTTACGGATAAAGGGTTGGCTCAGTTTCCGGACACTCATGCAGAGGTGACGGTTCAGCTTTTGAAATCTGTAAAGAATCTTCTGGGAGAGAATGCTCTGGATCTATTAATTACAGATCGTGAAAAGAATACCTATGAACGCTATGAAAAGGCTCTTTCCAAGACTAAAAATCTAGAACAGAGATTGGAAGTACTGGCTGAAGCCCGAAGCAAAGAAGGATATATGGCAGAATGGAAAAAAGAAGGAAAAGAATATTTCCTGATTGAAAACCATTGCCCGATCTGTGCTGCGGCTACAGAATGTCAGGGATTTTGCAGAGCCGAACTTACCAATTTCCAATCATTGATTGGGAATGAATATACAGTGGAAAGGGTAGACCATATTATTTCAGGCGGGCAGCGATGTGTGTATAAAATAAGTCAGTAATTTATTTTTCATGATCTAAATTTATTTCTAAATATGACTTTTAAGGCAGTAATTTTTGATATGGATGGGGTTCTTGTAGACTCTGAAGGTTTCTGGGCAAAAGCAGAACGTGAAGTATTTTCATCTTATGGTGCTCTAGTGACGGATGAACTGGCTGCACAGACGAAATATATGACGACAAAAGAGGTTACAGAATTCTGGTATGGAAAATTTCCCTGGGAAAATCTTAATGTATCTTCTGTAGAGCAGGAAGTTGTCTCTAAAGTCATCGAGCTGATTCAGACTGAAAATTGCACCATGTCCGGTGTACAGGAGTTTATTAAAGCCCTTAAGAGCAAAAATTATAAAATAGGATTGGCTACCAATGCCCCGTTGCGCGTTGCCGATGCTGTCCTTGAAAAACTTCAGGTGAGAGATTTTTTTGATACCGTACACTCTTCCGAATTTGAAGAGCAAGGAAAACCTCATCCTGCAGTTTATCTTAGTTCAGCTCAGCAGCTGGGAATATCACCTGAATACTGCATAGCGATTGAAGACAGCCATTCCGGGTTGAAAGCGGCCAAAGCGGCCGGTATGAAGACCATTGTTTTTACCAATAATGATGAAGCTATAGATTTTGAACATGCTGATTTTAAAATCCAGAATTTTACCTCTGCTCAATTGCCCGTGTTTTAATTTGTTGAATGTTTTTGTGGTCACTATCATTCATTAAAACAGTATTTACTTCAGCTTCTTCTGGGCTAGAATCAGTATTTTGTGAGGAGCTCCATCAACATCAAAATGGAGATTAATTTTTTAGAAGATTGATAATCCGGATTGAGCTGCTCGCGGATCTCTCCCAAAGCTTTACTGAGCTTGTTGCTTACAGTCTTGTTACTTATACCTAGAGCTTCTGCCGTCTCATTCACAGACATATTTCTTCGGATTCTCATATCATACACCTGCTGTTCCGTTGAAGGAAGTTGTGAAACAACCTCATCGATCATGGATAATAAAACACTTATTTCATTTTCTTCAAGCATTTCAAAATACTCAGAATCTGAAATGTCTATTTCCACTGGAATATCAAATTCATCAATACTTAGTGTAGGAGGGGCTTTTTTAAAACTATTGTAATAATCCAGGATACGATAATGCAGATGGCGGAGCAGATAACCTTTCGCACTTTCTGATTCATCTGTTTGTATCATGTCTGTATTCTCAAGGATCTTGATCCATAAATTCTGAAGCAGTTCTTCAGAAACTTCTTTATCCTTTGTCCGTACAAAAACGAAACGATACAGGTTATCCCAATACCGGTCATACAACAGCATAAATGCAGGGCGGTCGCCTGATTTTATTTTCTTTAATAAAGTAGAGTCTGTTAGGTTCATATTACTGCAACAAAATTACCTAAAGGAAAATGAACTTTTTGTGAACTTTAATTATGGAAAAGTTAAATATTTATGGAGATTATCCCTTGATTGTGAATTTAATGTTTAGTAAATGTGAAATAGGTTGAAAAACATCCGGGTTTTTGAATTAGTGTGAACAGAACGTTAAAAACAGGCTGGGGAAGTTTCTCATTTTCATAGTCTTATTGATAGAAGTATCTGTGAATACTATGAAATATTGTATGAAACGTTTTAATTATAAAAATATAGACGCCTTTGTTTTCAGGCTTTGGACCCGTGAAATTTCAAGAGAAAAGATCTCTGAAAAGGAAGATGAACTTTTAAATACATGGAGGTCTCATGCAGAGAAAGACCTGGATGAAACCCATATGCAGGAATCTAAAAAAAGAGTCTTGGCCGGTTTGGAGTATTATTTTGCTCCTTATGAAAAAATAGGCTATAGAAATCGTTTTCAAAAGAACATCTATAAAATTGCGGCGGTCATTATTTTACTTTTGACATTGAGCGGATTCTTCACTTATCATACATTCATTAAGCCGGATGTATATCTTGCGGTATCAGAAAACCGAATTATTCATCTTGAAGACGGATCTGTAGTGACTTTATTACCGGGGGCAGAGCTTACGGTGGAAAAATCATTTCCTGCAGCTACCAGAGTGGTGGATTTAAAAGGAGATGCTATCTTCTCAGTAGCAAAATCGAAAACCCATCCTTTCATTGTTCATGCAGACGGTTTCAGCACGAAAGTATTGGGAACGGTATTTAAGGTTTCTCAGTCCGGGAAGAAAAAAGCAGTAGATCTTTATGAAGGAAAGGTGGCTGTATCTTCTGCTGGAGTTCCTGTTTCTTATCTGAAGCCTAATCAGAAATGGACGAATCTGGGAGTTGCCCGTACCACTGCTATTATTTCATTTGCTCCTGACAAAGTGTTGGGGAAACAACATCCCACCTTATTGTCTTTAAGCTTTAACGATGTTCCTTTAAAAGAAGTTATTACTGTGTTGGAAGGTAATTACAGTACCAAAATTCATTATCCGAAAGAATTTGAAGATAAAAAAATTACAGCCGATTTTACGGGAGGAACTGTGAGTGAAAATATTGAAGCCCTGGCCTTTATTCTGGGGTTTGAAGTTCAGAAGAAAGATAATGTCTATCTCCTGAAATAAACATCATCAAAAAATTAAATAACCAGATAATCTTAATCAAAAGAGAACACTTACGTATGAAAAGTTTGAAATGTGGTTTTACCATAGCAGCCCTATTTTTTACTGTTGCAGCAGAAGCACAGGAATTGGTTCAGAAAGTTTCATTTTCTGTTCCTGCAAGCAGACCATTAATTGAAGTTTTGGAAGAATTTGCAGGAAAAACAGGCATGAGGCTGGCTTATTCAAAATATGATATTAAAGAGCTGAAGGTAAAAGGAGTAAAATGTGAAAATTCCTCTATCAATAATTGTCTGAAAGACATTACCAATGGTCTTCCTGTAGTATTCCGTTTGCATGGGGATCTTATTTCAATAAAATATGAAAACTCTAATGCGATGCCGGGAAACGGGCGTATCTCAGGAAAAATAGTGGATGAAGTGGGAAATCCTGTGGTGGGTGCAGAAGTAAATATTGCAGGAAAATCAACTGTAACGGACAATAATGGAGATTTCTCTGTAGATCTGCCTTCGGGACTTTATAATATGACGGTAAAAGCACCTAAATACAATACACTTCGGGTAGAAAAATTATCAATCCTTAATAAAGAAACAAATACAGTTTCCTTTGCATTGAACCGGGTTTCTGATAAAATTACAGATATCAAAGAAGTGGTGGTTACAGCCACCCGTAAAGCAGATACTCAGGCAGGGTTGCTGGCCCAGCAGAAGAAAGCTGCTCAAATGAGTGACGGAATTTCAGCTGAGCAGATTGCAAAAACTCCCGATAATGATGTAGGGGGAACCCTGAAGAGAGTAACCGGAATCACTACGATAGATAACAAATATGTAGTGGTAAGATCAATGGGAGAGCGATGGAATACAGCCGCTATGGATGGAATCAATCTGCCAAGTACTGAGGCCTACAATCAGAATTTCTCTTTTGATATTATTCCTACAGCAATGGTAGAAAGTGTGGTAGTAAGTAAATCTGCAACACCGGATATGAATGCCAATTTTGCAGGAGGTTTTGTGGAGGTAAGAACTAAAGATATTCCGAATGAAAACTTTACCACAGTAAGTATGGGAACTTCTTATAACGATCAGTCGGCTTTCAAAGAATTTCTGACCCGCAAAAGAGGAAAGTATGATTATTTCGGATACGATGACGGAACAAGAGATTTTCCTCAGGGTCTTAAAGCAATGAACTGGAACAATCCTATGTTTTTTGAGCAGTCAAGCCAGTTTAAGAATGATAATTTCACAACGTATAAGACCAGAGGAGATATGGGGTCTAATTTTCAGCTGGCATTAGGAAGAACTTACGCTCTTCAAAATAATAATAAATGGGGTTTTGCCGGAGCATTTATTATCAGAAATGAACAAAATAAGCTGGATATAGACCATACAGGAAGAGGAAACTGGCTGGACACTACAGATTTTGCTTTTGATGCCAACGGAAGAATGCCTTTTTATAATTTTAAAAATACGGGAGCATCCTATAATTATAATTCAACAGTGGCAGGAATGCTAAATTTTGGATTGCAGCTGGGAAAGAACAGAATTTCATTCCGTAATTCATATACCCATATCTACGATAATACACTGACAAGAATTACAGGCTGGGATGAAAATACCAGTGGAAGCGGCTCTCCAGCTAATGCAGAAATTGCCTATAATTATTTTTATCATGGAATAATACCTAATAATGATCCGTCAAAAATACCGTCTTTAGATAAGCCTTTTACGGAAAATACGGTTTACCCTGTTTATCAGATGTTTTTACAGAATAAACTGGAAGGAAATCATAAGTTCGGAAATATAGAAATCAACTGGTTCGCTGCCAGAACGGGAGTTTCATCAGATACTAAGGATTATACCCAGCACAGGACTTTATACAAGTTTGTAGGACGTGAAATCATGAATTATCACGTAGCCAATAATTCTGCAAGTGATTTTGCACGAGGGTATATTGCCAGCAAAGAAACAGATTATAATTATGGAGCTTCTTTTAAATGGAGCCTGGACAGAGGAAATTTTAAAAATGATATTAAAGTAGGATATGCCGGAGCCTCAAAAACGAACACCAATCAACAGCAGAAATTTTTATTAAGAGTAGATGGAAACAGGAATGTTCCGAATCCGAAATTTATGGAAATGTATGGATCTCTTGCTGACTGGTTTGATGGCTCTCATTATGCACCAGGAGGAATTGGATGGGAGACCCGGGCATTGTACATGGATGATGGTAAATATGAAGGTGAAGTTGAACAGCATGCAGCATATATAATGTTTGATAACCGTTGGAACAATAAATTCAGGTTAGTTTGGGGACTGCGTGCCGAGTATTTTCAATATGATCTTATTTCTCAGCAAATTGAGTCTAAAAATGATTCTAATAACTTCACGAAAACAGGCGTAGACGATCAACGATGGAAATGGATGCCTTCCGCCAATTTTACCTATAGTCCAACCAATAAAATAAACCTGAGATTGGCCTATAACAAGACGGTGATTCGTCCTCAGTTTAATGAGAGAACCGGATTACCTTATTTTGACCCGATAGCCAACGGGCAGATTTTCAATACACAGATGGTATCTTCTACAGTGAATAACTACGATTTTAAATTTGAGTGGTTTCCGGGCTTGGGAGAAATATTCTCTGCCGGATTGTATTACAAGGATATTGACAGACCTATTGAGCGTGAAGGGCGTCTTTCAAATGATGGGAATTTATCGCTGTACAATGGAAATTCAAAAAATGCCAAGCTGAAAGGAGTAGAAGTGGAAGTGCGTAAAAACCTAGGATTTATTGCTGAAGGATCATTATTAAAAAAATTGTTTATCAGTGGGAATTTCACCTACAATACAACAAAAGTAATTGCTTTTAAAGATCAGTATAACACAGGAGAGAACAGTGAAACCTATGAAGTAGACAGACCTCTTTACGGACAAACTCCTTATGCCTATAATATTGGGCTGATGTATGATGGAGAACGATTTGGATTCAACTTCTTATACAATGCAAAAGGAGATCAGTATATGACGGTAGGATATTCTTACAATGCAGAAGAAATTCAGCGTCCTTATGCTGTGGCAGATGCGCAGATCTCATACAAACTCTTAAGAAACAGGAATCTGGAAGTGAAATTGAATGTAAGGAATATCTTCAACAGGGTAAAGGAATATTACAACAATTTTAATTCTTATTTAGGACATACTGACAATACAGGAAATAAAACTGCCCGGGAATTACAGGAACTAGTACCAGGTGCTACCAATAAGTACGATAAAGATATCGATAAAATTTTATTCCGTGCTTACAGCGGAAGAATATTCGGACTAAGTGTCAATTATACATTTTAATGACGTATTGAACTCATCAAAAAAACTAATAAACTTATTAAACAATGAAAAAATTACTATTAATTGGAATAACAGCAAGCTCCCTTATAGCGTGTCAAAAAGATGACTTAGCTGATTCTTCTGCTCCTTTCGAAATGAAGTCTACTTCCGCAGAATATCTTACCGTTTCTGAATTTCCTGTAACTCCTGTAAGTGGAGATATTACTTCCAATACAACCTGGAGTGGTGTAATTGAAATGAATGGAGTGATACGGGTTAAAAACGGGGCTACATTAACGATCCTTCCAGGAACATTCATCAAAGCAAAACCGAATTATGATTGGGCCGCTGCTAAAGGAGTTCTTGTAATCACCAAGACAGGAAAGATCAATGCTGCAGGAACAGATTCTCAGCCGATTGTGTTTACAAGTTATAATCTTCTGGATGGAAATGAAGATACAACCGCCGCTCCAGGTGATTTTGGAGGAGTGATTCTTTTAGGAGATGCACCTACGAATGTACCCAGCACAACTTCTATTGAAGGATTAGGTTTAAGTGGTGATTATTATTTCGGTGGAACTAATCCATCTCATAATGCCGGAATTATGAAATATGTACGCATCGAGTTTGCAGGATATGACTTTACCGGAGCCAATTCTGGTAATGAAGTGAATGGTCTGACATTAGGAGGCGTTGGCAATGGAACTACCTTAGATCATATTCAGGTGTCTTACAGTCTGGATGATTCTTTCGAATTTTTCGGAGGTACAGTAAACGCTACCAATTTGGTTTCTTTTGCTCCTGAAGATGATAATTTCGATTTTGATAACGGATATACAGGAAATATTACATGTGCTCTTTCTTTAGGAGATTATCGCTCCTATCATGCCACAAGCGGCGGAAGTTCTGATTCTAACGGTATCGAATTAGATAACAATTCCACAGGTACAGCCACTTCCTTGATTACAAATCCTACCATCAACAACATTACTATCATTGGGGCAAGAAATGGTGCAGCAGGACAGGGACTTGTTTATGAAAACGGAATTCATATCAGAAGAAATGGAAGGCTAACATTAAACAATGCTGTTGTAACAGGATATCCTACAGGAATCAGGGTAGAAGGGACAGGTTCACAGCTTTCCGCGACTTCTAGCCTGAATTCAATCCTTGTACATGGGTTCAGTACTTCTGTTACAGGTTCCGGCACAGCAGGAATCCCAACAACTAATCTTCTTTCAGGAAGTATAGCGGCATTATGGGGAATGAACCAGCCTTTCTTCAATGAAGGCAGCTGGAATGTAGCTCCGCGAAATTGTGGAAACTTTCAGGGGAATTGGAATAAATATGATTTTTCTATCGTGGAATAAGTAATAGAGCGTGGATCTTATAGATTGTTTCCAGCTTTTGTAAAAATAAATGAGCTCTAGACAGAAAGGTACAGGTTTTCGGGATCCTGAAAATGATACGGAATAATACTGATGATGCGCACAGCAGTATCCAATCATTCAAACCCCGGACGCTATCATCTTTTCCCGGAAAATAGCGGATCTATAGGGAACTCAGACAGCTCAGCTCCTCCTGGTCTGTAGGATGAAAACAATAACCAAATCGCAGAAATATAGAGGCGGATATTTCTGAATATTAAAAACTTCCGGTCATAAAAATAAATAACCGGATCTATCAAAAATTATAACAATGAAAAGATTAACTCTAATTGCAGCTGCTGCATTATCTCTTACAGCTTGTCAGAACGATCATTTAGCAGATTCTTCAACTCCTTTTGAAATGAAACCTACTTCCGCTGAATATCTTACAGCTTCTTCACTTCCTGTAACTAAAGTGAGCGGGCCTATCACTTCCAATACAACATGGAGCGGTGTGATAGAAATTGATGGTACTGTAGCTGTTAAAGACGGAGCAACACTTACGATCCAGCCTGGAACATTCATCAAAGCAAAACCTAATGCAATAGGAGAAGGTTCAGGAATCCTGGTTATTACTAAAACAGGTAAAATCAATGCTACAGGAACAGAATCTCAGCCTATTGTTTTTACAAGTTACAGACTTTTAGACGGAGATGAAGATACTACAGCAACTCCAGGAGATTTTGGAGGAGTGATCCTTTTAGGAGATGCACCTACCAACGTACCTTTTACAACGACTATTGAAGGATTAACCGGTAGTGATTATTATTTCGGAGGAACTAACCCTTCTCATAATGCAGGAACATTAAAGTATGTACGTATCGAATTTGCTGGTTATGATTTTGTAGGTGCTAATTCTGGTAACGAAGTAAATGCTTTATCACTAGGAGGTGTTGGAAATGGTACTACTTTAGATCATATCCAGGTATCTTACGGTCAGGATGATTCTTTTGAGTTTTTCGGAGGAACAGTAAATGCTTCTAACTTGATTTCTTTTGCTGCAGAAGATGATAATTTTGACTTTGATAATGGATATACAGGAACTATTACATGTGCTCTTTCTCTTGCTGATTACAATTCAGCACACACAGTAAGCGGAGGAAGTCCTGATTCTAACGGTATTGAACTTGATAACAATGCAACAGGTACTGCTACTTCATTGATTACAAACCCTGTTATCAACAATCTTACTATCGTAGGTCCTAAATTCGGGGCTGCAGGACAAGGTGCAGCTTACGAAAACGGTATCCACATCAGAAGATATGGTAAATTAACTTTAAATAATGCTGTAGTAACAGGATATCCTACCGGGATCAGAGTAGAAGGTGCAGGATCTGAGCTTTCTTCAGCTTCTAATTTTGCTTCTATTCAGGTTCATGGCTTTACAACTTCTGTTATGGGAGCTGGTACAGCAGGGATTCCAACGACTAACCTTCTTACAGGAAGTACAGCGGCATTATGGGGGATGAACCAGCCGTTCTTTAACGAAGGCAGCTGGAATGTATCTCCAAGAAACTGTGGAAACTTCCAGGGAACTTGGACAAAATACAATTTTGCCATTGTAAACTAAAAAAACTATAAAGCAAGGAACGGCCTAGGCTTGCTCCTTGCTTTCTTTTTCTAAAAAATCTTAATAATCAGTATCATGAAAAAAATAATTTTATCATCTGTTCTTTTGTTATCTCAGCTGACTGCAGCACAAACTTTGGTTTGGGGAAATACTTTTGATACTCCTGCCGATCTTCAGGGATGGACCTTCCATGATCTGAATGGCAACAGCAACGGGTGGATTCAGGGACCTAATATTTATCACAATGGAACTTCTTTAACTTATGGAAGTGCCGGGGTTCTAAGACATTCAACTAATAAGGTTCCTACTGGAAATGTTACAGATTTTGGAACTGAAGATGACTGGATTATTTCTCCTCAGATCGACCTTACAAACGCTTCAGGAACAATTACTCTTGCTTCTTATATTGGAAGACAGAGAGCTTCCCACACTATTGTGAGCCGGGATCTTTATATCTATGTAAGTACTCCTCAAAAACAAGTTCCTGTTTTAGCAGATTTTCAGGCGATGACAGTAGACGGATCAGGAAATTACATTCAAAGTCCGTATAAAATACAGGTAGGTGCTTCAACTAACCCTTTTCCGGCAAATCTCACTGAATTTGGGGAAAGTCTTGTAGATCTTTCAGCTTTTGCAGGAAAGAAAATTTATATAGGAATGTGGGCCAACAGAAATGCCACAGGAAATAATATCATGAATATCAATATTGATGAAATGGCTATTTATTCTACATCTACAACCTTAAACACAAAAGATGTAAAAAAGAAAGAAAATCTTACGAAGACTGTAGAAAATCCAGTAAAAGAATACTTACAGCTGCAGCTTAATCCTGCATTGAAAGAAAACAGCACAACAGTTCATCTTTATAACGCAGCAGGACAGCAGGTTCTTACCTCTCCGTACTCAAGATTTATCAATGTAGCAGGTTTATCAACAGGAGTATATATAGCAGAAGTAACTGATGGAAAGACTAAAGAACGTTTGAATTTTATTAAAAAATAAACATTCTGCAGTTTACAGCTAACCATGAAATATAACATGAAATTTTAATATACAATAATGGATGGTTGTTTTGATAAGAAACAGCTGTCCAGAACATATCCAACTAGTTTTTTTATAATTGTGTATTGCCCTGCACAATGAGCAGGGCAATATTTTTTAAGTTAAAAATAAGATAAAAGATGAATAAAATCTTTGCACTACTATTATTGTTCATATTGTTTTCCTGTACAGACGATACGGTGATGGAAAAATATGATCTTGCCCAAAAACCAGGAGAAGTAGCAATCAAAGGATACTCTAAACCGGATGTACTTCAGTTGAGATTCAATGGAGAACCCGTATCTATTGACGGAAAAAACTTCTACACCAATAAAATAGAAACGACACTTCAGTTTGTATTGGATCAGGGAGAGACCAACAAGCTGGCAATATATAATCATGAAACAGGTAAGGAAGTTATGCAATATAATATTACGTATGATAATGTAGAGGAGTATAAAAAATTAGATTTCTTCAATCTTCCGGGAATCTTCCTGCAGACTGAAGTAATAAAACCACAAGTCAACCTTGGAAAGGTAGGATTTGAATTTATCTTTCCGAATCTGGGTGAATTTTCGGGATCATCGCTTGAAAATGTCAAAGGAGTTTTAAAAAGAGAAAACGGCGTTGTGTTAGCAGAATTTGACAATATTGGAAAAAGCAGTTTTACTCCCGTGAAGATATATAATTCTTTCGGTATCGCTGCACCCATATACCTTGAATTATACAAACCGGGAACTACAGAACCTTATGCCGGATCAACGGTGGTTAAAGTGAAAATAAAGCAGGATATGGGTGCTAATATGATCATCCTGCAGGAAAAGCTGGAGAACGGAGTATGGATGGTAAAAGGAGATGTAGATGTGGTAGAATATTTATAACCGGAGATGAAAAACTTTTTTAACCTTCAATTCATAGCGCTTATCATCACTTTGATATCCTGTACGGATCATGATGAAAACCCTCCTGTTTTTCCTGATGGAAGTACAGAGTCTGTTAATCTTTGGATCCAGGACAGCCTGAAGCGGTATTATTATTGGGCAGATCAGATACCTGCCAAGCCGGATTATCGTCTTCCGGTAAAAGATTTTTTCAAAAGCCTGTTGGCTCCGCAAGATCGTTTTTCTTTTATTGTCAATACAGAAGATCCTTCCAGTTATCCACGCTCGATCCGGAATATGTACGGCTTCGATTATACAGTTCTTCAGCGGGCCAATGGAGAAGTGATAACAGTGATTAAATTGGTCCTTAATGATTCACCGGCATTCAATGCCGGACTTGAACGGGGAATGATTATTACTAAAATTAATGGAAAAGCAGTAACTGCAAGCAATGCTGAGTCCATCACTTCAACCATGAAAGATCTCACAGTTCTGGACCTTACCGTAGGAAGCTGGAACAATGGTGCTGTTGCTGATGAAAAGGAGATCAAAGTATATTATGGATTATCTTTTGAACAGCCGTTACTGTCTAAAATATTTGAAAAAAATGGTAAAAAAGCTGGCTATCTGTATATCTACGATTTTCCGGACGGGATGACACCAAAACTTAGCCAGAAATTTGCAGCGTTTAAAGCTGCCGGGGTTCAGGAACTGATTCTCGATCTTCGATACAACTACGGAGGGTCAGTCTCTGCTGCGGCTGCTCTTTGCTCGCTGATTCCTTCGGGAATATCTTCCTCTTCTCCCTTCATTATTTTTAAAGGAAATAAAAACGGTGGTGAAGTCAAAAGAACATTCTCCCAACAGATCGCTTACGATCCGAAAGCGCTTGATTTTAATAGTTTACGTGCCAATGCCTTAAACTTGAATAAAGTTTATATCCTGACTTCAAACAGTACAGCTTCAGCTGCAGAAATTGTTATTAATAATCTGAAACCTTATTTGCAGGTAATTCAGGTTGGGGATGTAACGTTAGGAAAAGATATGGCGGGCTTCACTGTGGAAGACAAACGTAAGCCTCAAAAAATACGATGGCAGCTGCATCCGGTAATTTATAAAGTATTTAATGCCAATGGATCCGGAGAATACAGCAACGGAATTTCACCACAGAGGTCAGTTAATGAATATACTGTATTGCCGTTATTACCTTTAGGTCATCCCGATGAAACATTAATTTCTTCTGTTTTGAATGGATCTTATTTTAAATCTGTCAATCAAAATAAATCTGCTGAAGAGGTTAAGATTTTATATCAGAGCGATGTCCCTCCTATAGCGGCTGGCAAGAATTTATAAATATACATTAACCTTAAAAAGAAAATTAAAACCATGCAGGGAATAGAACCAAAACTCCACACCAGCCTTACCAGTCGTATTGAATATTACCGTTTACTGATAGAGGCAGCAGATGATTCCGAAGCCCCTTCATCAGATGTCATTACCCAGATTTCAGAATTAGCAAATTTGTATGAAGAATACCTGATAAATAAAAAAAATCTTGAAGAGAGTATCAAAAAATACAGAGCTTATCATAACGATCTAAGAAAAAAGCTAACCGTGAGGCTCCGGGAAGTTAAGAGAAAAACGAGGCAGAAGTAGTTTCTTTTTTATACTTAAAGATATTGAAGAATAGAATTGCTTTTTGGACTAAAGAGAGTTCAATGGCTTCCGGACTGATGTTTACATGAGTGTTCTTTCCATATTTTAATCCAAAATTCATACATTTATAGCATCAAGTTGAAAGATGGGGGTTTATGAATTTTAATGAGACTGTACTTTCCGGTTATTTGAATATGTTCTGGCAGTTTTCCTGGCCACAATGGATAGTGTTTAGTCTCGTGAGTAATGTATTTTTATATTTATTTTCCATTGGGCTGTATCTTTTTATTGATAAAACCTGCCATAAAACCCCATTGCAAGAGAAAGATCATCCTATTTCAGCATCCGATTTTTATCTCAGTCTTTTTACCGTTGTCTGTAATAGCCTTGTGATGCTGATAGGTGCTTTTTTATGGAAAAATGGATGGATTGTGCTGGCAAATAACTCATTAGGATGGATTGTTTTTGCTGAAGTTTTAGCATTACTGCTTTTAATGGATCTTTTTATGTATTTCTTTCACTATACTGCCCATTTACCTTTTGTATATAAAATAGTTCATGGAAAGCACCATGAGCATGTAAGTACCAACTATCTAAGTCTTTTCGTTCTTCATCCCTTTGAAACCATAGGATTTGGACTGATGATGCTGGTATTATTACTCTGTTATGATTTTTCTGTGATTTCCGTTTTCATTTACCTATTCATCAATCTTGTATGGGGGACAATAGGGCATCTGAATCGGGAGTTTTTTCCAGCCAGTTTTGACCGTTTTTTTGTGGGAACTACCAGATTTCATAATCAGCACCATTTGGATGAAACTAAAAATTTTGGATTTTATACTTCTATCTGGGATAGATTGTTTCGAACATATAAATAGGAGAGTAGGTCATTTTATTGTATAAATGGGATGTGATAAATTTTCTCGCAGATTTTACTGATTACAGAGATTCTCCAAAGGCTTTTTGATCGCCACTAATACACGAATAAAATAATGAATAATTATAAAAACTATGTTTTCATGTTGTAAAAATTAAACTTTTTAAACCACATAGGTCCATAGAATGTAGAGGGAAAATACGTGGAGCTGTTTTTCTTGCTGAGGATCTCTGATTCTCTAGCGCCTTAACAACAGTTTGTATTATATTTCTTTGCGTCCTCGCGTTCCCAACTAAAAAATATTATAGATTACAGAGATTCTCCAAAGGCTTTTTAATCGCCACTAATACACGAATTAATAGTTTTATCTTGCTCAAAAACTATGCAGCGAGAAATACTCACAAGATACTTTCCTTGCTGAGTGAAACGCCCCTGCGAACTTTATCAGAATCATTATTTTTCCTCTCCTTTGCACCTTTTGCGTTTAAAAAAATAGAGAATATTTATAAAAAGATGATCAGAAGTAGATAGAGAGTAATAACTTCCAACTTCTGGCTTCCTGCTTCCATCCTAATTCCCATTCAGCTCTTTGGCTTCATCCCAGCATGCCACACAGAGGATTTTATAGTCACAGCTTGTAAACCAGTCTTCCTGGTCCTGATCTGTTTCAATCTGTTTCTCAGTTTTTTCACATTGATCACACCAGGCGTCAGGGCGGCCAAGGTCTGCATCATCAAATTCATGAAAACCAACAGGAATTCTATCCAAAAGACTATGAGCGAGATGGGTACACAACAAACCTATTTCCTGCTTTCCGTGCAAAGAACATTCAGTATATTTTTTTGACATTTTTAATAAGTAAAATTTTAGGTGTACTCAAAGCAGATCACGGCCTTTTTAATGGAATCATCATGGAATAAAAAGATCTGATCGGCAGCATTTTGTTGAAAATCATATCCTTCTATACAGGCGATGTAATCTAATAGTTGATTATTCAGAGTCGGTTTATTCATAAGATTTTCCCCACCAAAATTAGAGTCTTCTAGACTATTTTTCTCAATATTAAGTTCTTCAAAGATGCCATATACCTTTTGCTCTGCTCTTTCCACCATATAATCTGAATCTTCATCCTTTTCGAGATCTTCAACGGTTAACTGACGTAACCTTTCCAGTCTGCGGATATCTTCAATGGTAAGACCCGGTCTGTAAGAGTATTTGTCGTATAGTTTTCCATGCTTGTTGAAGTAGGCTTTTTTCAGCTGGTACATAGCTTCATTCATATTATATTCAATTTCCAGCTCGGAAAATTTCTGATGGTATTGTTCAGGAGTAATTTCTGTGGAAGTCTGGAAGTAATTCCAATCAGCATCAAATTTATATTTACCCTCAATAATATCAAAACCCAGCATATCCTCTTTGGTAAATTGGGTATGATATTCAGGGCGCGTTTCTCCTACACAGCCATCATAAATTTCCTTTACAGAAACAATATGAAGCCATTCATTTTTAGAAGGATCAAGCAGTTGAAGATTAAAGGAACAAATTGGGAGGAAATATTTCTTGTGATTTTCCAGGTCATCATAGAATACATCTTCATAGGTCGGGAAAAGTTTGATCAGTTCGCTCATGGAGTCGAAATTAATTTTTTAAATGATTATAGTGTTACCACGTTTAGTGCTTTCCAAAAATACAATTAATTATAAGGAATTATATGGTTCAAAGCTTGATTTCACTCAAAATCTTGTCCAGTAAGTAATTAAAATGCTCAAGTTCAGATGAAGTAAGTATAGAAGCGGTCTGCTGTGTCATTGTTTTCCGGAATGTTTCAGAATTTTCAACTACAAATCTGCCTTTTTCAGTGGCTGACAGATTAAACTTTCTCCGGTCTGTTTTATCTTGATTCTGAGTAATAAAATCATTGCTAATGAGCGTTTTCAATTGCTTTGAAACTGCTGCAGGAGTAATTTTAAAGGCAGAAGCAATCTCTTTCCCTGTTGATCCTTTTTTACGAAGAATAAATTCAATTATATTATAGTGTGAAGCCGTTATTCCGTTAATATCTCCTCTGTTCATATGAGCGAGAATAAGACACTGGAAATCGGTAAACGTATCAAAAAATTTTTTTTCAACTGGTTTCATGGAATGAATTTTGATTAACTTAGTTAACTATTAACAAAGTTAATGATTTTAAAATGGAAAACATAGAAATTACTAATGCAAGGCAGAATAATCTTAAAAATATTTCCATAAAAATCCCAAAATATAAGATTGTAGTTTTTACGGGAGTATCGGGATCCGGCAAATCATCGCTGGTATTTGAGACCATAGGAGCTGAGGCGCAGCGTCAGATAAATGAAACGCAGAACAGCTTTATCAGAAACCGTTTACAACATTACGGTATTCCGGATGTAGACAAAATAGAAAACCTGAATGTTCCTATTATTATCAATCAGAAGAGGCTGGGAGGAAATGCACGCTCTACTGTGGGCACGGCAGCTGATGTTTATGCTTCTCTGAGACTGTTGTTTTCAAGAATGGGGCAACCTTTTGTAGGATATTCCAACGTATTTTCGTTTAATAATCCACAGGGCATGTGTCCGGAATGTGAAGGACTGGGTATTGTACAGACGGTAAATGTTGATACCCTGATTGATCAGACAAAATCTTTAAATGAAGGAGCTATTCAATTTCCAACTTTTCAACCGGGCGGATGGCGTTTAACAAGATATACGGAATCAGGTTATTTTGATAATGATAAAAGGCTGAAGGATTTTACGGCTAAAGAATGGAGTATCCTGCTATATGAACCTGAACACAAACCGAAACACCCTGATAAAAGTTGGGGTAAAACTGTGAAATATGAAGGAATTATTCCGAGGATTGAAAAGACATTTCTAAAAAAAGACTCCAAAGAGAATATTACCCGAAAAGATGCTTTAAATAATGTAGTCATCACAAAAGCCTGTCCGTCATGTCATGGAAAGCGGCTGAATGAAAAGATTCTGAGTTGTAAGATCAAAGGAAAAAATATCACAGACTGCACTGCTCTTTCTATCGATGAGCTGCTGGAGTTCATCCACAGCCTGAAATCTGAAGCTTATGAAGTGATTATTAAAGAACTTTCCGGAAAACTTCAGAATATCATGAATATAGGACTGCAGTATCTCACATTGGACCGGAGCACAAATTCTCTTTCAGGAGGCGAATCTCAGCGGATAAAAATGGTAAGAAACCTGGGAAACAGTCTCGTAGATTTACTGTATATCTTTGATGAACCCAGTATTGGACTTCACCCAAAAGATCTTCAAAATATTAATATTATTATTCAGCAGATTAAGGATAAAGGGAACTCCGTTTTGGTGGTAGAGCATGATCCGGATATTATTAAAATGGCTGACTGGGTTATCGATATGGGACCAGGTTCCGGAAAAAAAGGTGGAGAAGTGATCTATGAAGGCGATTTCAAAGGATTAAAGAAATCTACAGGAAAAACAGGATCTTATTTTAAAGGAAAACCTGTTATCAAAAAACAGTTCAGAAAATCTGATGGATATCTTGAGATAAGGAATGCCAGCCTTCACAACCTTAAAGATGTCAGTGTCAATATCCCAACTGGAATTATGACGGTTGTTACCGGTGTGGCAGGTTCTGGGAAAAGTACTTTGATTAACCACGTTTTACCCTCATTTTATCCTGATTTAACAGTGATAGATCAATCTTTATTTACAGCAAGTGCACGATCCAATCTCCTGACCTATCTGAATATCTCCGATACAGTACGAAAACTGTTTGCAGAATCCAATCATGTTTCCGAAAAACTGTTTAGCCGGAATAGTGAAGGAGCCTGTAAAAACTGTAAGGGATTAGGAGTAGAAAAGATAGATTTGGCTTTTATGGATGATATTGAACAGCCTTGTGAAGTATGTGGCGGCTCAGGATTTGATCCGGAAGTTCAGCAATATCAATATCATCAGAAAACGATTGTAGAAGTGATGAATATGACTGTTTTGGAAGCTCGGGAATTTTTTACAGATCAAAATATGATCAGAAACTTTGATCTGCTGATAAAGCTGGGGCTGGATTATCTGATGCTTGGGCAAAGACTGGACAGTTTTTCAGGTGGTGAAAGGCAGCGTTTGAAACTGATCCGGGAACTGAAGAATACAAATCAGATCATTGTGCTGGATGAGCCAAGCACAGGATTGCATCCAAGTGACACTCAAAAACTGCTGTCATTTTTTAATGATCTTGTAGACCAGCATAATACTTTAATTGTTATTGAGCACAATCTGGACATTATTACCCAGGCTGACTGGATCATTGATATCGGACCCGGAGCCGGAAAATTCGGTGGAAAAGTTTTGTTTGAAGGAACTCCTGCTGAATTATTGGAAAACAATACATCCGTTACTGCTGAATTTCTGAGGATACATCTTGAATAAAATAAACCATTAAGATAAATAAAGGAGATAAGAAAATTAAGAAAAAATCTTTAGATTGTAAGCAAAATGCATATTTAAGTAAAGCTTCTCTTAAAGCTTGATAAGCCTTTATTAATCCTAATGGTTTGGTGGTTTTATTTAAACACAAATTTAACTATAAATTATTTCCATAAATATGATGCTATTGGTGAAAATATGAGTGCTGAAAACTACTTTTTCGATGCTTGTATAGCAGCTTGAATTCTCTTCTCAATAAGTCTCCAATCATACATATGAAAGACTCTTCCGTTACTCATCGCAACAAATACACCTTTGGGAAATTTTGGTCCTAAATTAACATTCGTAACTTCTGAACCATCACTTTCAAGGGTAGAAACAGGAATCGCGGCAATTCTTCCCTTTGCAGGATTTTCCCTCAGATAGACATTGAAGGAGTCATTCTGCTGATCGGAAATCAAAATATATCCCTTTCCTTTGGAGGTAGGATAAATGGAGATTCCTTCCACATCAGATGTAAAGTCGCCCTGCCCGAAAACAAGAAGCTCCTCATTTCCTTTGGCCGGATCTGCATCATATTGGTGAACTCCAAACTGCTCATCAGAATAATAGATATATCCCAATTCATCATCTACTGCGATGCTTTCGATTTCCTTCAAGCCGCTGTATTTTCCAAACTTACGGACCACATCTCCTGTGATCTTTCCATCTTTTTCTGAAAGCTTATATTGCCACAGATAACCGTCCTTCGGCCCTGATTTTCTTCCGACAATCACAAAAACATCTCCGGTTTGAGGGCTTTTATACATAGATATTCCCATTGGACCACGTTCTGTTTCACCATCAAAAACAGAAATCTCACCAATCTCTTTCAATTCAGGAAGTGAATACAGCTTTACCTTATTGGTTTCACGTTCTGTAACGGCTGCGATATCTGTTTTTTGTCCATTTAAAACAAAACCATATTCAATGTCCACATTATTAGGTCGTTTAAGCCCTGAAACTTTGTGGGTTATTTTACCATTAAGATCAAAGGCATACAAGCCGCCATCGGTATCTTTATCTGTACCAATAATAATGCTCTTTGAAGCATCTTTGGGATTGATCCATATGGCTGGGTCATCAGTATCATGAACTACGGTTTCCGTAATAACGGTTGGCTTTAATTTGTCTACGGATTGATTCTGTCCTTTGCAGCTCATTACAAAAGGAAAAACGGCAAGGGCTGCGATATAATATGTTATCTTCTTCATGTTTTTAAAAATCGAATTTCACGCCCAGGGTAAATCTAGGTCTGTAGTATTCTGCTTGTGCAGTTCTGTTGGGAATACCCTGATAATATCTTAACGGCTGATTCGTAAGATTATTGGCTTCTGCAAAAACTCTTAGTTGTTTGGTCACTTTATAGGAAGCATTGGCATCCAGGAAAAACTGTTTATCATAATAACGGTCGTCAAAGGATTTTCCACCTAATTCATCAATATAATGAGACGCATAATTCATAGAAACTCTTGCGGAAAAACGTTTGTTTTCCCATGAAAGCGATCCGTTGAACATATGAGGAGCGGCTCCTGGGAATCCTACATCTGTTCTTTCAGTCCCTTCATCATTGGTAATTCCTTTTGCTTTGGAGTGGGTATAAGTATAGTTCACATAAACTCCCAGACCTTTCCAGAATGCTCCCGGTATAAAGTCCAACTGTCTCTGTAAAGCTACTTCAAAACCGTAGATGCTTACATTATCCCCATTGCGCTGCTGGGTAAATTTCCAATTGCTTTCGCCTGCAGGAATAGGGTTGGATTGTCCTGCAAAGTCGTTGGCGAAATCATTTGTGGTATAATTTCTTCGGGAAAAAGTATAAATAAAGTCTTTCAGGTTTTTGTAAAAAATACCTCCGGAAAGAATTCCGACTGACTTAAAGTACTTCTCTGCCATGAAATCGAAATTGTAAGCATAGGTTGCTTTCAGGTTAGGATTTCCTGCTGAAACGATCTCATCTTCTGAAATAACGTTCAGATAAGGAACTAGCGAATAATAGTTAGGTCGGGCAAGGGCAGTGGTAAATGCGGCACGAAGAACAAGGTCCTGAACAGGAACATACTTGAAAGATAAGCTAGGAAGCACATTGGTATACGTATTCGTATTATTGATTTTTCCAACCAAATCTTTTTCATTCATGACATAATTTCCGGTATAATCAATCTGGGTTGTTTCTACACGGGCTCCTACAATCATAGAGAGTTTATCATTGAAATCCTGATCCCAACGGATATATCCTGCATAGATCTGTTCTTTTGCACTATAGTTGTTGGATAAGAATTTTGAAGGCTTTGATTTACCGCTAAATAAAGTAGGGTTAAATAAGTCTAATCCACCTAAATACACTGGGTCTACAAATGATCCCGGAACATAATTACCAGGCTGGAAGTTGGCTCCATCCAGATATACGGTGGGTACAGAAAGCAAGCTTCCCATACTGCTGACAGGAGTGAAGGCATAGAAGTCATTCTCCCTTTCTTTTTCCTTTAGACGCATACGGAAACCGGTACGAAGCCTTCCTTTTTGATCGTCAATGACAGAAAATGGGAAACGAACATTCACTTTAGCACCAAATTCCTTTTCCTGAGTGAAGCTGTTGGCATCTGAAAGGTCACTCAATTTATAGCTTCCCAAATTATCAGCAGCAAGAAGATTGAACATGGGTTTTCTTGGATCGCTAAGGTCCGGCGAAAAGTTCATTTTGCTGTTCTCAAATTCAATATAGCGTTGATGGGGCTTGTCTTCACTGGCTATAGCATAATTCATAGACCAATCCAGATCTACCTTAGAACCTAATAAATGTTCTCCTCTTAAGGCGTAATTCTGAACTTTTTGTTTCTCAAGTCGGGTATTGTCATTAGCAGCATCACCACCTTTATTCTGTCTTGTGATGCTGCCTTTCCAATCTATAATTTCAGACTCATCAGCATTGTAAACCGGTTTTATTTTATATCCTAATGCAAATCTGTTTTCCTTATCATTTCTGAAATTGTACATGGCAGAAGCATAGATCTTGTTTTTAGAATTGAATTCATAATCCATATTCAGGTCAAAACTATGTCTGATGCGGTGTTCATTATAGGAACGTACTCCCATTTTACTGATATAAGCAGTTTGGGCTTTGTCATTAGCCTGGCTCCATACAGGTTCTATATTATCTGAACCAAAATTATTGTTGTTATAGGAAAAACTGAATACGGCACCTAATTTTTTGTTTAAAAAACGATTTCCATACACAAATCCGGCCGTATAATTTCCTTTCTCACGAATCGGATTGTAACCTCCTGCTAATGTTGCCGAAATTCTCTGGCCATTAGGAGAAGCTCTGGTAATCAGATTCACTGATCCGCCAATCGCATCGGCGTCCATATCAGGAGTTAAAGTTTTATTAACTTCAATTGTGGAAATTATATCAGAAGGAATAAGGTCCATCTGAACATTACGGTTATCTCCTTCAGCAGAAGGAATACGGTCTCCATTTAAAGTGACTGAGTTCAGATTAGGAGCGAGCCCTCTGATAATCAGATTTCTGGCTTCTCCCTGATCATTTTGTATGGTAATTCCCGGAACACGTTTTAAGGCGTCCCCGATATTCGCATCAGGAAAACGGCCGATCTGGTCAGCAGAAATCACATTGGTAATATTAGAATTGTTCTTTTGTTTGTTCAGAGCTCTTGCCTGGTTCTTCAAAGTTGCTCCGGAAACAACAATTTCACCAATAGTGGTTTCTTTTTTATCGAAAATAATATTCTGACGGGTATTTTTTTCAGATTCCACCATCACATTATACTGATGGGTTCCGTAACCAAGATAGTCTACTTTCATGGTATAATTTCCCGGTGGAACATTCAGGAAAACAAAATTTCCGTGTTCATCGGAAGTTGTATAGATATTTCCCGGGTTTAAGGAGATTTTGGCTCCAGGCAGGGCTATTTTGGCGTCGTCATTAATATTTCCGGAAAGAGTTCCGGTTTGTGCATAGAAAAATAGAGATGCACAAAACAAAACAGATGTAAAAATTTTCTTCACTTTCTTTTAATTAGATTAAAATCGGAACAAAATTAAACGTCTGTTTGGGGAATTACTTAAAGTTAAAATTAACGTTGTTTTAAGATTTGTTAATACAGAACGTTATAAAGTATAAAGAGAATTAAAAAGCTGTTTTCATATATTCATGAAAACAGCTTTTAAAGGTATTTATAGCCTAAATTCTAATTGGAATTCTCTGAAAGCTTTGCCAAATTCTTCTGTGAACTCATAATGACTGAATTCATACTCTTCCCGAAGCCCGGTTTGAGTAGAGAGTCTAATATTTCCATACCGTACCACAGGGATTTGATAATTACTTTTGAATCTTTTGTCACGAGTTCCATTTTTATTGACTTTAGCCCATGTCTGGCCAATGATTTTAGAATCTCTGGGAACAGTTTCCGTTTCTGTAAAACGAGTATAGGTTTGGTGGAGATTTAGTTCATGGACTCCGATAATGGCAAAGTTATTTTCATTATTATACATCACAATGAATGTTGGATAAATGTAAAGATCAGCTCCATTTGCATTTTTCATGTATAATGCCTGATAATCTGATTTGATATAAGGAATGGCTCTTAAGGCAAAATTAACCTGCCGCCTGCTTACGATGGTACCGGCGGAAGAACGCGTTGCGACTCTGTCTTGAAAATGAGCACTCGTAATATCCCATATTTTATGCGAGGTAATAAGTTTTGAAAAGGATTCATACACTTTCTCAAATTTTCTTTTGATTTCGCTGTCAAAATCAATTTCGAGATTTACATAACATTTTTCAATCATTTCTTTGGTTTGCTTAATCGCTTCCTGCTGCGCTTTGATGTCCTGATCAGAATTTTGTGGAATTTCTTTTTTGATCAATCCATATAGAAATATATAACTAAGAATTTTCTTAGCTTTTGTTATAGAAAGAGTTCTGGTAATTTTCTTGAGGTCAGAAGTCAGATCTTTTTTTTGCTGTTGAGCCAAAATAATAGCTTCCTTAATCCCCTGCATGTTTTGACTTGTAATTTCGTGGATATCGGCACTGAAAATATTTTCTTCCAAAGGATAAGGTTGGTTTTCAGGAAACCCAGGATAAGATGGAACCGGATTAGGCCTTGAACCAGCCAGCTTATGACGGGTAGAAAATCCAAGAACAGTAGTATTGACGGTTGTTCCTGATTTGCTAAAGTTGATGCTCGCTCCTTTTACACCAATAGTGGTGGAAATTCCTCTTTTACTAAAATTAAGATGTACTCCGGGTATTACTTTAATTCTTTTTCTGTAGCTCCAAGCCATGATTATTGTTTTATAGATTACTTTGTGGATCAAAATTAACAAGCAACCTTATCATTTATTTACGGGAAACCGTAAACAGTGGCTTGTGCCCTCAATTTATTTTTTTAAACTTCAGACCCTAGATTTCTGGATGAAAGATCCCCTTCCAATAGCAAAGTTAATTCATCACATTTGATGATCTTGTTCTCTTCCAGGGTAAATTCTGCCAATACTTTATGCAGCACAACACTTCCATCCTTTAATACCGATTTTGCAAGATGATGAGTGAAAATGATATTTCCATTTTCAGCCCAATTAATAATATCAATCTTCTGTTCAGTTACTTTTTCTTTGAGCTTTTTTATATGCAGAATAAACTCTTCGTAATGGAGCTGCTGATGATCTACAAACTGGATGTAATCTTTGGAGAAATATTTTTCAATTAGTGATAAATCAAATACAGGATTTTCTAAAATAGTACTGAAAACCTGTTGGATAATGTATTTCATAACGTATTATTATGAGACAAAATTACATCTGATATTGATGGATAAACGATAACATTTGTAAACAGTTTATTGAAAAAAAAATTATAAAATTTAGCCACGAACGCACGAATTAACTTTGTTTATTTATTATTCTTGCATTTGTGGCCTGTACACTATTTAATTTCTATAGAAGGAATATTGGTGATCACCTGCCATTTTCCGTTTTCCTGGACGCAGGTGATAAGGGATGAAAATCGTAATGCTGAACTTTCAAGAGAAACCTGAGCATAAGCAATATTATTTTTCTGCTCCAGAGAATGGTAGGTAATCTTACGGGGTTTTCCACCAAATATTTTATTCCGTATCAAGCCAATGTATTCCTGTTTCGGGATGACAAAAATCCCTAGTTTATCAAAAAAACCATCCTGGATATTCTGATAATTTTCGTGAAGAATTTCTTCCAGAAGTGTCGTATTACTATGGTCACCTCCTTTAATAAACTGTTCGATGGTCTGTTTAATCTGTTCCATAATTAGTTGAGTTGTTTTAAAATTTCAGAGTGCTGTAACACTATTTAAACTACTGTCGATTCTAAAGATTGTGTCATATACTTTTCTATAAAGACACCGTTCTTAATTAAAACGTGACCATTATTGCAGTCTTTTTAGTTTTTCCGGATCAACAATGGAGTAAATTTCACGGATCATTCCCTCAGAATCAATATCCAGAATGTGACAATTATAAATACGATCATCCTGCCAGAAACAAATGGCCGGCTGATGATTAAAGATGTGGAAAGTATGAGGTTTTTTACCCAGAAACTGCTGTTGTACATAAGCCAGAAGTTGCGCCGCTGCTGATTTCCCAACTTCCACAGCTTTGATAACACGAACACGTTTTCCACCGTCTGCAGACAGTCTTATTTCATCAATAAGTAGTTTTTCAATATCAGGAACATCTCCTTCACTCAATGCCAGTTGATATTTTTGGAGGATATCAGTATGAATTGAGGTATTGACGTTGTCTGGTTTATAGGCTATACCTCGTAATTGCTTTGCTGCCCGGCTCAAAAGCTTTCGGGAGTTTTCTACTGAAATATCGAGGGTTTCTGCAATTTCCTGATGAGAATAATCAAAAGCTTCTTTAAGAATATATACCGCACGTTCTCTTGCATTCAGTTTTTCCAAAAGAACAAGCAGGGTATAGCGGGTAGTTTGTTCCTTAATTAGCTTATTTTCTGCATTTTCGAAAGAAAGGGGCTCAGGAAGCCATTCTCCAAACACCATTTTTTTGCTGTGTCTGTTTTTAAAATTAATCGCATGGTTAATTGTGCTCTTGATCAGGAAATTGGTTTCATTCCTGATCTCAGATTTATCTAAAGAAATATATTTTTCAAGGACATCCTGTACCAAATCCTGAGAATCTTCATAAGAACCAGTGATATTGTAGGCATAGGTAAGAAGCCTGTTGTAATTTTCCTGCATGATATTTCTTTTTAAGACAAACTTAGTGAAGAAAATGTGACAAGTTTAAGATAAAAGATAAAAGATAAAAGATAAAAGATAAAAGATAAAAGATAAAAGATAAAAGATAAAAGATAAAAGATAAAAGATAAAAGATAAAAGATAAAAGATAAAAGATCTTGTCGTTAAACAACTATTACGTTTGTGTATATCCACTCGGATATCAACATCAATAGGGGTGGGCTTTAGCCCAGCCACTCAATAAATAAAAAATAAAATTCCATTGGCTTTAGCCAAAACCTAAAATAACTATTCTATCATTATAATTTTTTTTCCCAATTTGCACATGAGAATTATCCAAATTAAAAATTACCTTAATATGAGCTTATTCCCGGAGATTTTAACAGATGAAAATGCTAAACAAAAACATCCTGATTTTAAGACAGCATTATTTGACCTTAATGCTAAAGATATCACGTCTAAAGATTTAGAGCATTTGATCAGGATTTATACAACGACCAAAGAGATTTCTTATCGTAACAGAATTCTCAAATTACTGTATAATCATAAAGATCCTGAACTTCATCCATTTTTTGAAAAGGCCTATAAAAAAGAAAGGTATCATGATATGAAAGTATACGCTTTGCGTGGGCTGGCTCAGTTTGCAGAAGAAAAAGAGCTTGTAAAACTTATTGATAAACTTAAAATCTCATTGGGCAAAACTGAGGAAACAACTCCTTATAATTACCAGGAATATGAACTATTAAGAGGGAAGAATGCGTTGCCGTTTTTGGTTGAAAAATACAATTATGTTTCATTTAAAGAACTTCTGAATCAGGTGAACGAACAATATGAAAGGATGCCGGATGTCTTTAAAGGACGTTTTACTACAGACGAATTCGGGGAAATTGTTCCCCAGAGAACTCCTGGGGAAAGCTCAAAAATGATAAGGGCCTTCTTTGATAGGATGAAGGAATAATTGGTGCTAATCAATAAAAACCGCATTGAAATGACTTCAATGCGGCTCATGGTTATTAGTTGGTTTGAATGAGTTTTTGGAAACTTCTAATCATTATCTACTCTGATCCATTTTCCGTTTTCTACTCCTTCATAGAAATGGTCATTGTGATAAATAATTGCGCCCTGAATATGAGATTTATGGGCTGGAAGCGTAAGCGTTTCCGGAAGGGCATTTATATTTCGGATCATCAATACATCGTTGCCTTCTTTCACTACTATTCCCGTTCCTGAAATAAGTCTTGTTACTCCTGCATCGGCTGGAGGATTGGATATTGTTATTGGAGTTAATTCAGACAGGCGTCTTGCTCCCATATCAGAAGTACAGCCTCTGAGTATATTATCCATAAGCATTACAACACCCGGAGTAGGACAATCCGGATTAATATTCACAACAATTTCCTTATTATTTATCGCAACAGGACATGCTTCTCCAGCTGCAAAACGAATACTCTTGAGACGATATACCACTGTTCCTGCCTGTCCTTTAGAGTGGAGTACAATGGCTTCTCCGTTAGCCGCAGAAGTAATGGTCTGGTCTGGACCGTTGTTTATGGTATAAGTAAAAATATACGTTTGGGGAAGAGAACCTTTAAACTTTACCTGTATATCTCCTGATGCTTGTTTTGAAGCACTTATGGCTGAAGATATAGTGTTATCTACAGGAACTGCAATAGAAGAAATAGTAAAATCTTCTGTAATATTACATCCGTCCTGACTATAAGTTACATTTACCCTGTAGTTCCCTGGTTGTGTAAAGGTAACCATAGGTCCGGTACTTATCACTCCTGAATTCGGATTATTAAGTTTAGTCCAGGTATAGGTGGCATTAGGATCCGTACCATATAAAGAGGAAGCGTTGTAGGTCTTAGGAAATTCCGAGCCACAAATAGCCTTATTTCCGCCAAATCCTGCAGCCTGAACATCGGTAGGGATAATAGAAAGATTAGCTGTATTTCCAAGATCCTGGCTATTTCCATAAGCACTTACCGGGCGGGAGAAATTCATATCCCTGATAGAAGCATAAAACATGGTGTATGCTGCTGTAGGGTCCAGATTAATTGTATTTTGTCCAACTGTAGATTTCAGTACGGAAATTCTGTTACATGGCGTTCCCGTCATGAAAAGATTTTCAGTAATAGTCTGGTTATTGTCAACCTGATAAGATCCTGGATTGAAGTATAATGTTTTGTATTTTCCTGCAGAGCTCAATGTACTTACACTATTGGTAGTAGTGCTTCCAAGGAAAGTCATTTTATTGAAATTCCATACTTTTGTTCCAGTGTTTACAATTCCATCTTTCCAAACGGTAAGGTCTCCAAAATTAAAACCTGCAGGAGTATTGGTGGTAAAATATCCCAGATCAGCTTTTATATCAGCAGCATTTAAAGTTAATGGATTATTTCCGGTGTTGATATAAAAATAAGGTGAGTAAAAATTATAAAAAGGAAGAGAGGGCATATAGTAGTTGGTCGTTCCTGCACTGTTACTTCTCGTTCCCGTAATGAGCGATTGGCCAAGATCCACAACCGGGTTATTATTAACAGACTGGTTCCAACTGAAGTTAACCAGTGTCATAGGATGGTTGTTGGTTTTGAACCCTGCAGCGTTAAGGAAGTTAATATCTCCCTGATATGGGCTTTTCAGTTCAAAATAATCCTGAGCATTAATATTCAGGTGAATAAAGGCTCCTTTTGTATCAATGTACCGCGTTTTCCCGCTGGATGTTCCCTGGGACATAATAATATTCCGGCTCAATCCGAAAGTAGACATGGGTATAATGATTTTCATATCACTTTGTAGGGTAAGGTTCCCATATACAGAAAGATAATAAGGATTTCCTCCATCTGTAGTAAAATCAAGAACCGGCTGGTTGGCTGCATTATTGAAAGTAACGTTATTAGCTTTGGAAAGATAAGCTCCTCTGATTTGTATTTTATTTAAAGAAGCTGTAAAGCCTGAGTTCTGGTCAAAAAATACATTATCAACGGCTGTTGGAATGTCACAACCTGAAACAGGCGTTCCTCCTGATGTGAGTGACCAGTGCTGTGGATTTCTCCACAATCCCTGTCCTCCGATCCAATAAAGGTTTCTTGGAGTAGAAGGAATGGCATTTTGAAAATTAATTCCGGTATTTCCACCAAGATCTGTACTTCCAGTAGCAGTATATGTTTGTCCACCGGAAGATGCTATAGACTTTATCTGTACTTTATCTATGGTATAATTGGCTGGATTACTACTATAATTAGGGAGAATTAATGTTCTTGACGTTGCACCGGTTGCGGCAAAAGTAAGTCTGTCTAAACAATCGCCGAGCATTTTCAAAGATTGGTTTACCTGTAGATTTCCTCCGTCTAAAGTAACATAGTTGTTCTTTTCAATAATCAGATGATTTACAGCTGTGTTGGCTTTAAGAACAAGAGATGGGTTTACTTTATCAATTCTTGAATTCGTTGCGGAATGAATGATGAAATTATTAATCACACCACCTGGAAAGTTAAAAGAAATGATATAATCTGTATTCGTTGTGGTATTGGTGTATTCTATCTTTTCGAAATAATGATTTACGTTGCTGAAGTTAATATCTGCATCAGAACCTCCGGAAGATTTGAATAATTTGATCACACTATTGGAAGTCTTTATAACTGGCTGTTTAGTGTTGACTATAAAACTGTTATTCACCGTAAGATCTGCATTATCCATTATCAATTGTGAGCCATTAAGATTAAAGATATTCAGATTCATTACTGTACCACTTATATCCAGACTGTTATTGGGGACATCAGCTTGGCTGATGCTTGAAGAGCCGATAAGGTCATATTGTGATATTCCTCTGTTCATTTTCCATTGAGCATCACCGGAGAAATTTAAGGCAGCTGTAGCCCCGTTGGGAGTAACATTTTTTACAATACCACTAGTTTTACTGATATTGGTAAAAGTAAATCCACTGAAATAGCCGGCATCATAGTATCCAGGATGTAAAACCATATTTCCGTTCACATTCATTTTATAGTAATTACTATTTCCAGTAAAATGAGATCTTGATCCCGGATTTAATCCACTGAAGGTAATGTCATTAATCGAAACATCATTGGTAAGCTGTATGCTTGTAATTCCGGTTGTAGAGAACCCTGAATATTGATCAAAGAAAACATTATCATTAATGGTAGGAAGACCACAGTTGGCTGTAGTTCTTGTGCTTGATGGGTCCAAAGACCAGTGACTAAGATCATTCCAGTTTCCGTTGCCTCCCTTCCAATAAAAGTTTTTAGCAGTAGAAGCCATGAAGTTGATTCCTGAATTATTTCCACTGTCTATAGAGTTGCTGGCGTTGATTGGTTTAGCTCCTGTAACAGGAGTAACATACCCTGCATTGATCCCTGAAATATTCATTCTGTTGAGCTCAACGAATCCATTTCCGTTGATATTGTTTCCCAGAATCAGATTATTGCCGCCCTGGCCTGTAAAGGTAAGAACCAGATCACAGTCTGCACGGTTGAATAGCCAGCTGTCAGTAATAATTAATTTTACAGTGTTATCCCAAATGGTAAGATTAGATGCGGAATTAATGACTACATTTTTTGCTTTATTGTTTCCAAAAAATTTTAAGTCTCCTCCGTTCACCTGGAATTTATCTGTATTTAAATACTGCATATTTCCAATGCTGGTTCCCTCTTTATAGATTGTACCGAAAAAATGATTGGTATTTCCTGAACTGGAATAACGACCATTGTAATTTTGGAGGTATGCAGAGGTATTAGGTGCAGTAATAGTTTGTTTGGTTAAAATATTTAAGGTGTTTTGGTTCAATAAAGCATTATCTATATTTACGTTATTACCTCCCAGCCACAGTTCACCTGCTTTTATTTTTCTTCCGTCAGCATACAGGTTACTTGTTAAAGCATTGTTGTCAAAATTGAAAACTCCACCCACTTCAAGATCATAAAGAGTTCCGGAATTAGAAGGCATCAGATAAAAATTATCATTTCCTGTGATGGCTAATTGAGTTATCTTTTGGCCTTCAAAACTCATGTAACGGTCCATGATTGGATCTGCTGTATTATATTTAAGGAAATTAATGGTTACAGGGGCAGACATATCTTTCTGGAAATAAAGATGGCCATATAATGTAGTGGTAATATTGAAAACAGGGCTCGCAGGAGCATTATTCCAAGTCATATTCCTTACTGAAGCAACCGATCCACCATTATTAATACTGTTATTTCCGGCTGTAAATCCCGAATTGATATCAAAGATAACATCATCATACATAATAGGAATACAGTTGGCAGAAGCTCCTCCTGAACTAAAAGACCAATGGGCAGGATCGCTCCAGCTGCCACCACCGCCTATCCAATAATACGTTTTTGCTGTGATTCCCGGGTAGGTAATATTTCCTGTATTGTTTCCTCCATTTATTCCCGCAGTTACAGAAGCTCCTCCTGTAAGTTTTACCGCAGCTAAATGGTATCCATTAAAAGACATGGCTCCATTTCCATTGATAGAGGGAGGAAGAATAAGATTCACCGGTAATGCAGGATCTACAGCTGCAAGTTTCGGAATGATTCCGTTGCAGGGAACATTCGCCGTAAGAGTTTGATTAACCTGGAAATAAGAAACAGGACCTGAAGTCTGACGGAAATTATACTGTCCGCCATTCAGCGTAAGATTATTGATATCAAATTGTGTTGCTCTGAATATGTTGTTTCCCTTGCCAAGGGTCATATTCTTAATCTCAAATCGGTTTCCCAGCATTTCAGCGCTTCCATCACCTAAAACGATGTCGTTGGCTTTCAAAAGATCAGTGTTAATAATGCATGAGTATACATTGAACGTATTAAAATTAAACTGAGATCCAGTAAAATTAGCTCCAGACGTACCCACACCGGTTACTTCATCTACTGTCAGCATATTTCCGCCTGCTATTTGAGCATATCCTGAAGCAGTAAGGAGGATCTTTTTGATATTCTGGATAGTCTGTATGTTCAGCATGGGAAAAGAAACGGTTGCCTGGGTAAGATTGGCTGCTGAATTCAACGTCATTGTGCTTGAGGTAGTTATCGTTGAAGATCTGAAATTAGAAGCTGCTGTAGAAGTATGATTGAATACCATCACATTGATATTCTTATGATCCGTATCTAAAAAAGCACTTTCATTGATGTTGAAATTGAAAAAACCATTGCTGGCGAAATTTCTCACAAGTTTGAAAGTACCGTTTCCTTTAAGATTAATAGCAGATTGATAACTACCGCTGATATAGGATGGATCAATCATATTGTCTGGAATATCAATCAAATTGGGTGTTGGATTCGAACTTTCTGAAAAGAGATTTACCGTAAGGCTGTATAATGCTGTAGCATTTGACTTCCATTTCAGATTTCCATAGATATTAAAAATACTTGCTGAGGGAAAACTTAGCTTCGTTGTAAAGGAATCATCTATAATGAAATCTTTACAGGTAGCAGACGATGGAATCGTTAACGTCCCTCCGCTGGCAGGAAAGCCACTTCCTGAAGTAATATATACATTATCATACCGTGAAGGAATAATCGTAGCTGCTTGTCCTGATGCTGACCCTATTCGCCAGTGATTCAGATCACTCCAACTGCCGGTGCCGCCTACCCAATAATAATTATTCTGAGCCAGAAGCAGTTGACAGGCCAGGAATAATACTATGAAATATAATTTATGTTTCATGTTCTTAGAATTACAAAATTGGTAATGGACTGAGAAATTCTGTCTCAATCTTTGCTAAACATGGTACACCTTTGAATTAAGGTGTTCCTGGATGAAGTTTATCTGGTTTTTTTCAGATGCTGCAATTCTTTCTGTAATTCTTCTATTTTTTTGCCCTGTTCCTGAACGGTTTGTAGTAATAAAGGAATCAATTCGTTATAATTGACTGATTTATAGCCTTCACTGTCAGTGCTTACAATGTTGGGCAGCACTTTTTCTACCTCCTGAGCAACAAGACCGTACTGAAGCTGGGCATTTCCGCCTTTCTTTTTTCCGGTATTATTCCAAAAATAGGAGACAGGTCTTAGCTTGTTGATGATTTCTTGAGAAGATTGCAATTCAACGATATTTTGCTTTAATCTTTCATCAGAATTATAATCTATAGCACTGGCTTTTATTGTTCCGGCAACATCCAGTTTAGCTGTTGCAGAAGGAGTGGTTCCAATCCCTACACTTCCAGTTCCGGAAAAGACAAGATTTTTACCATTCAAATCTACATTTCTTGCGGGCAAAGAAGTTGTGATGGCTCCATCCGAGGTATAGAGGTTAGAGTTTACCCCCATACTTTCCCAATTGCTTCCATTCCAGAAATAATAACCTGGCTGAGTGATCTTTGAGACCTTAGAAGTAGGGGATACTGGAGTAGCGGTTGCATAGATCATTAGGGATTCCGTTCCCGGCTGGATACTTGCTGTCATGGTTTGAATCTGATCTCCCGTAAGTCTTGGTATCATCAGCCCTTCAGCCTGGGAACTTCCGTCTGTTTTAGCATTGATATCCAAAGTAGCTTTTGGGTTGGGGGTGTTAATCCCAATTTTGCCCCCTGTTTGGGAATACATCAGCAAGCTGGTAGTAATACTTCCGATGAGGCATAGCCTGAACACTGCAGAATAAGTTTTCTGCACAAAAGTAGAGTTTTGCATAGTTTTTAATTGCTTTTTATTTGAGTATGTTTAATACTTCCTTAGTGTGAGGTATGAAGTATATTTTTAATAATCGTTTTGGAGGTTTCAATGAATTCGTTTGACCTGTAGAGCTGGCTGGTAAGTATTGAACTTTCAAAAAGGAGATAAACATGTGCTGCTGCTGTCTCATTCTTCATTTCGTCGTTGAAGAATATTCTCAGCTTATTCTTGTGATAACGGAGAGTTGTATGAATTTCCTCTTTATCAGCTGGTATTTCAGATAAAATATTCCAAAAGCTGCAGCCTCTGAAATCTTCTTTTTCATTCATATAAATAAGAAAATCAAAAGATTTCAAGACTTTTTCTTCAGGTGTTGAAGTTCCGGTAATGAACTTTTCCAGTTCAGATACCCAATAGTCATATCTTTTGTTGAGAAATGCAATACATAATTCGTCTTTTGACTTAAAATGTTGATAGAAGCTTGCTTTTGAAACCTTAGCTTCTTCAATAATCTGATTGATGCCGGTACTGTTAAAACCTTGCTTATGAAACAGAAGCAAAGTTGTACTTAATATTCTTTCACGAGGTTTGGACATGGGTCAAAGTTTTTCACAAATGTAATTAAAATATGAACAGACTGGTATGTTTGTTAAAAAAACATTGAAAAAAACCTAAAATATAGATTTATAAAGAGTTATGTTAACTAAATTAACTGAGTTCAGGATAAAGTATTTCTTTTTTAATAAAGTAAGGAAGTCTGAAGTTGTATGAAGGAAGCTATTCATGTTCTCAAAACAATTATAGTAGGATTTTAATTTAATCTATCCAGTTTTATGGTAATTCGGAGAATATCCAATCCGGTTGTTAGCTTCCAGTTTCCCTCTTCAATCTTCCAGCCTTTTTAATCCAAATCTTAATTTTTCAACTGAACTCAGATTAGATTAATATAAGTCTGTATTAATAATAAATCTGCTTGGCATGATCAATACCCCAGATTATATTAAAATCAACAAGGGAACATCATAAAAAAACTCCTACAGTGTATGTTTGTAGGAGCTGATCATATTTAAAATCCAGGATTCATTATGATGTATTCATAAAATCAGATAACGCTTGAATTAAAAGATTTCCGGTTATTAGTATTTCTGTACGAGAATAGAGTAGGTTTCCGGATTATTAGGAATATCGATGATTTTAAAGTCTACCACATATACAGTAGGATCGTTAGCATACTGTATTGCAATATTTGTAGCAGAGAATTCATCCATATTTCTAGCCTGTCCGTTTACATTAGCAGCAGTACCATTAAATGGAGACCAAGTACTCCAGTTAGCTGTAGTAATTGGGTGTTCAAGAGTTATAAAGCGGCGGCGTCCACTGGTTCCTGTAGTTGTATTGCTGTCAAAATTGTTGGTAGCACTGTTCCATTTTTCATCAATATGGTAAAAAACACTGATATTGCTTCCCGGGTTAGCCGTAAGCCTGAATTCCGGGATTGACGTCCCGTTATTAAGATCTCTTAATCTAAATTCAAATTTATCTAATAATACAGTTTTGGTATCATCCGCGACATTTGCAACATAAACCTGTTTTTTTAAAGTGACTGTTTGTTCTACATATCCAAGAGTACCATCCGTTTGGGCCACTACAGTTCTTGGATAATTAGGGGCTGAATTTGCATCGGTAAGATTTCTAATCCTTGCGTTACCTCCTACATCCAGTCTTTGAGAAGGAGTATCAGTTCCAATACCCACACGGTCATTGACGGCATCAAGGCTAAAAGTTGTACCATCTACACTGAAATGATTGGTTCCGGTACTCGCTGCTGATGTAAAAGCAAGTGTTTTATCTGCCATCACTACAGTACGGTTAGCTCCGAGAGTACCATTGGATGTATAAATATTAACTGAGCCAGGACCACCGCTTATTTTCTGCCATAAAGTTCCATCGAAGTAGTAATATCCGACAGTATCCATATTAACCCTTGAACCAGTTGTATTACCAGTAGCTGTATCGGTAATATAAACCAGTGCTCCTCTTTGATCTGTTCCATAAGCTGCTGTATTAGCTGTAAGCTCACCTCGGGTAATTCTGGGTGCTTGTAGCCCAATAAGCTGGGTGTTATCCGTAATATTTCCGGAAGCATCTCTTTTAGCACTTACATCTAATGTCGTTTTAGAAACTGTGGTATTAATTCCTACCTGAGCATTTATTAAACTGTTAAAAGTAATAATACCCATAATAGATAAAATAGTTTTTTTCATAATTATATATTGTAAAAAGTTAATAACTGCATGACGTAGAAAATTATCCAAGAGTAAAATGTAATATGTTTTGTGTAATGAAATACCCTATAAATATATTTTTCAAATTGTGTAGAGCCGCTGCATATTGTGTATCTGGGATCATTTTCAATATAAATAGACTGGTTGGTTTTAAACCTAGTATTATGCTTCTTTTCCAGGGATGATTTTTTCTTGTAAATCTTCATTTAGATCATAAATAAAATCATAACATAAGAGAAATTATTAAAAGTATTTTCTTTTCATGATAAAAATAGTTTTTTCCATTTGGTAACAGTATTCCTGCTAAGCCTGAAATGAATTGCCAGTTGGCTGTTATTCAGCTTGTGTATTTTTTGATATTCCAGAATCTGTAAAATAGAAGTTTCATTAAATGACCTGTGTTTTTGATTAATGTCTGTATATCCAGTATTAAAAATAATTTTGTTCAGCTGTAAAACATCCAATGTCGTAAGTTCTTTTTTGCTGAGAATTGGGCTGCAGGTTTCTAGTTTCTCAGGGTATTTTTTGGTAAGGATGTCTGTGAAAATACGCCTATAGTTGGGTTCGTGATACTTTTTCATATAATAATAAAAATGATGGTTGATTTATGAGGAATATTTTTCAATCCATTTATATAATGTAGTTTTAGGAATCCTGTACTCCTTGATGATTTGCTGTTTGGTTTTTGTTCCGGATTGGATCATTTCCAGAATAAAATCTATCATTTCAGTGGTGTAGATGTTCTTTCTAAATTGTGGCAGAGAGGTTTTAAATTCAGAATCTTTACGTTCATTTTTAACAACTGGCGGAGAATAGAAAATGAGATGCTGGGAATAGAGCCTGAAAAAATCATATTCCAATAGCTTACTCCATTTTAAAAGTAATGCTGCCGAAATATCTTCAGATTTGTATATTTTCATAAGATCATTTTCCGTGCATTTAAAGTAACTGCATAAACGCGCAGTTTCTATTTCCATTTCTTCAACTCTTACGTGTATGAGTTGACCAATATGTATTTCCTTCAGATTCATCGGTATATGGTTTTGTGTTTTTTTATTGATCTCCCTGCCACATGTTTATAGAGATCTACTGATTCCCAAATAGTAATAAAAATAAAATGCTAATTCCTACTTGCGTTTTCCTGATAATAACAATAAATACATTGGTGAGAATAATTAAAATAATTTTTTTACCATGATTGTAACTTTTTACAAGAACATAACTTTCAATCCATGAGATTGGATTAGAAAATCTTTTGTGTTTTATATGAATACAATGTTAATGAAAAACAATTTTATATGAATGATAATGTATACCTACTTACATTATACATATTTTTAATATATTGTAAATCAGTTTGTTTTGTGTTTTTCGAGGGGTAAATGTAGTATGTTGAAAAGAAATGAAGAGCCTGTTTTTATAATTTTTTGAAGAGAATCATAAAGTCAAATTATAGATTTTGGGACATAGATATTACATTTTTTCTTAAGCAAATTGAATAATAGGACCTAAGAAATAATATTTTATATAAATCCTTTCGTATAATAAAGCTGTATAAGAAAAAACAATAAGGTAAAAAACCATACTACATAAGGATGGTAACGGAAATTTTCTTTCAGAATATGATGCAGGGCTTTGAATAGTTTTACCAATCCAATGATTCCAATGATAAAAAACACAATGAAAATGATAAAAAAGAATTTGTCTCTCCAACTATAGGTTCCGGAACGGGTCAGGTTATCAAGGTGGTCTAAATAAGATTGGACATTGATGGTCTGTCCTAGAAACATCACCGAAAAGATCAGGATAAAAAATGGAGTAGAAGTATAAACCGTAGTATAGATAAAGGAAAAAAGTAAAGTACGGAAGGTTATCGTATTCACTTTTTCTTTTTTATACCATAATAAGATTACGCTGAAAATGACGGCCGTAAAATTGTTCATCAAGAAAATAAATAAGGCTTTTTCCACCATACTTAATCCTTTGATCTTTGACAGAAAATTCTGTTCTCCGCCATAATCCATTAAAAGCACAGATACAATCACTGAAGTATAAACTGAAAGTTTGATAGGAGACAAATAATCACGAAATCGCTCAGTTTCTTCTTTCTCCATTTCATGTACGGAAAGATCATAGCAACGACGTGGATCCTGAAACAATTTGAAGATAGTTATCGGAACCAGCAATATTTCAATAATAATCTGAAGACACAGCTTCTCGAAACTGTCAATCAATTTTTCAAACATACACCAGGTATTAAGGGAACGGGTTCTCTATGCAATTTAATCATTTTTAAATTGCATATTGCATATAACCAGCGAATTAAAGTATGTTTATTTAGGAAGACCTTTCTTCAAAGCGTTATTGGCTCTTTCCACGGATTTTCTTTCCTTCCAGTCCATGTATCTTTTTTTATACCTCCCTTTCATGAAGTTATCAAAATTACGCTGAATGGCTAGATTCCATAGAGAATGAGCTTTTACAGCCCAGCTTTTATCCCATGCACGAAGAGAAAGTGAGAAAGATCCATCCAAGTACTTCATCCAGTGCCACCAGCCGGTAGGCATAAACAAAGTATCTCCATGTTCCAGATAACACTCTATCCCTTCAATACCGTCTAGTGCCGGAAACTTTTCAAAATCGGGATTGGCAATATCATAGTCTTCCAAAGCATAAGTAGCATAAGGAAGTTTATACAAACGGGTTTTCCATTTGTATTCGAAAAGAAGGACATGCTTTCTTCCATTAAAATGTGTGTGGAAAATATGAGGCATATCGATATCATAATGCAGGAAAGTCACAGAGCCTTTACCCCCAAAGAACATACTAGGATATTTATCCAAAAATCCACCCATCAGATTCTTAGGCGGGATATAGTCATCCAGTAACTTAGGCGCAAATTTGATCGGGTCAAAAAAGAAGATTCTCAGATCTGTAGGTTCCCGTTGAATCAAATCCACATATTCTCCAAAAGGCATTTTGGTGGTAGGTGTATTGATAGGAGCCGCAGGATCAGCTTTAGCACTGTCGTATAAAGGAACAACAACATCGCCAACCACTTCTTTCATATACTCCATGGTCCATTTTTGATATGCAGGCCAATTTTTAGCCATGTTTTTGATGACCACCGGTTTGCGAGGCTTTAAATATTTTTCACGGAAATCTTCTTGTGAAATATCATCTACAATATCAATTGGTTTAAGGAGTATGCCCATTCGTTTTAATTATCCCGCTAAATTATTAATAATTTATGATAATAGATGAAAATAATTTTGTTTATCTGGAATTAATATAAATAAATAAAAAAGTAACAGGATGTTTTTTATTGTAAAGCGTTTATTAATAAGGTTATTTGTGTGTTTTTTTGCTTAAAATAAATTTATTTTTTTTAAAAATGTTATTGCTTGAGTTACATCATAAAACATAGTTTTATATAGCATGTTGGCAGGAAGCAAAATGGACCACCAAATTCTACCAATAATTTTTAAAGAAAACTAATGAAAACAGTATATATTTTTGTAGGAGAGAAAGCCGCTTTTCCTCTTGTATTTTGTCCTCTCGCTGGCGCGAGCGTCACGCTCGTGCCCACATGAAAATATCTCATTCGTATATTTGAAAATATTGATTGTCAGCTATGTGAAAATTTGTTATTTTAGAATATGAGCAGAAAATACAAATTTCATGAAAAAGAAGGAGCCTATTTTATAAGCTTTGCGAGCGTATTTTGGATAGATGTTTTTACCCGAATGGAATATTTTGATATTGTTATCAATGCATTAGATTACTGTAGAAAAAATAAAGGGATGTCTATTTTTGGATATTGTATTATGCCTAGTCATATTCATCTACTTTTTCGTTCAGAATTGGGAAAGCCAGCAGAATTGATTAGAGATTTTAAAGAATTTACAGCAAGAAAATTATTAAAAACTATTGAGGAAAATGCCCAGGAAAGTCGAAAAGATTCGTTATTATGGATGTTTGAAAAAGCAGGAAAGGGAAATTCAAACGTCAAAAAATACCAGTTTTGGCAACAGCATAATAAGCCAATAGAGATATGGTCTCTCAAAGTATTTGAGCAGAAGTTGAATTATATTCATCAAAATCCTGTTGAAAGTGGATTTGTATTAGGGCCATGGGAATGGAAATATAGCAGTGCTAGAAATTATTGTGATGATTATCAGGAGATATTAGAGATAGATGTGAATTTATGATGATACTGATAAGGACACGAGCTTGAAGCTCGCGCCAGCGAAAGGGAATAATAATAGTATATAATAACAAATGACAGAATATATTTTAAAAATAGAAGCTTCTAAAGAGTTGTTTCCTCTTGCTGGGAGAAAGTAAAATAGAGAATCAAATTTCATCAATAATATTAAAAGAAAAGTAATGAATAATAGTATATATGTTTTTGTAGGAGAGGGAGCTCGTTTTCCTTTTGGTATTTTTACCACTACAGAACAGGCAGAACAATGGATCAGAAAACACTCGCTAACCGGAATAGTAAGCCAATATCCTGTAGATGAAGGGCTTTATGATTGGGCTATAGAGAACGATTTTTTTAAGGTTAAAAATGAGCACCATAAAGAATCAAAATTTATTCAACAATTTACATGTGCATCAATAGAGCATTTCCATTTTGAAAATGGAGAAAAGGTATAAGCTAATGCAATTTTCGATTGATGTTTCTCCCTTAGCTTCCAATCCTTATATTTGATGTATGAAAAAAGTACGTCTATTAGCATTATTTCTTGTCGTTTTCAATAGTGGTTATCATGCACAAACAAAATCTTTACCTAAGATAGAATCTGGAGTATCATATGAATTGGCCCAGTTTAGAAAAAGCACATTAAGTGATATTAAATATGAGCTTCATCTGAAAATTCCTGAAAGTAAATCAGAAAGAATTTCCGGAACTGAAGCTCTTACATTTAACTATAAGAAACAAAATGAATCCTCATTACTCATAGACTTTAAAGAAGACCCTGCTTCACTTTTATCTGTATCTGTGAACGGGCAAATGACAAAACCTGTTCTGGAAAATGAGCATGTAGTTATTGATGTCAAGTATCTGAAGTCGGGATCCAACCAGATCGATTTCAATTTTCTGGCAGGAAATGGAGCTTTGAACAGACGTGACGGATATCTATATGCTTTATTTGTACCAGATCGTGCAAGAACGATGTTTCCATGCTTTGATCAGCCCAATCTAAAAGCAAAATATTCTTTGACCCTAACAATTCCTGAAAAATGGAGTGCAATATCCAACGGAAAGCTGGAGGACACCTTTGTACAACAAGGACAGAAAACACTGAGATTTAATCAGTCGGATCTGCTTCCAACATATCTTTTTTCTTTTACAGCAGGAGATTTTAAGAACTATACAGAGAAAATTAGCCAGCAGGATTCCAGAATTTTATATCGTGAAACCGATTCTGCAAAAATTAAAAACAGTATGGATTCTATTTTCACACTGTACCGCAATTCTCTGACCTATTATGAAAAATGGACAGGTATCAAACATCCTTTTCAGAAACATGGAATGGCAGCCATTCCGGATTTTCAATTCGGTGGAATGGAACATCCGGGAGCTATATTATTCCAAAACTCTACTTTGTTTTTAGATAAAAGTGCGACACAGAATCAATTGAATAACCGTTCCAATCTGATTGCTCATGAAGTGGCTCATCTTTGGTTTGGTGATATGGTGACAATGGATTGGTTCAATGATGTCTGGATGAAAGAGGTCTTTGCCAATTTTATGGCAGATAAAAGTACCGGAGCGTCTTCAGATAAAAGTATATATGATATAAAGTTTTTAACTACTCATTTTCCGGCTGCATATTCTGTGGACCGTACTTTGGGAGCGAATCCTATCCGCCAGATTTTAGATAATCTGCAGAATGCAGGAATGATGTATGGGCCAATTATTTATAACAAAGCCCCGATTATGATGCGCCAGTTAGAACTATTGATCGGTGAGGAAGATTTCCGAAAAGGAGTCAGTGAATACCTTACGCAATATGCCTTCAACAATGCAAGTTGGCCAGATCTTATTGCCATTCTCGATAAACATACACCGAAAGATCTGCAAAGTTGGAATAAAATATGGGTAAATGATCCCGGAAGACCAGTTATCGATTATGATATAAAATATAATGGTGATAAGATAGAACGTTTTACCAGTATTCAAACACCGGAATATGGAAAAGAACCTAAACTATGGCCGCAGGAATTTGAGATCAGTTTATTTTATCCTGACAGAATTGAGAAGGTTACTGTAAAACTGGAAGGTAAACAGCAGGATATTCCTGAATTAAAAGGAAAATTGAAACCTCTCTTTATCCTGCAAAATTCATCAGGAATAGGGTATGGAGTGTTCAAAACAGATCAAATGGTTATCTCCAATTTTGCTTTGATAAAAGACCCGATCAACCGTGCCAGCACTTATATTTCTTTGTATGAAAATATGCTGAATGGAGCAGGGGCTAATAAACGGGATTTATTGAATTTCTTTGCAGAACAATTACCTAAAGAAACTACAGAACTGAACCTTCGTTTGATTACCGGCTATATTTCTTCTATTTATTGGAATTTCTTACCTGAAAATATCAGACTGAAGGAATCTGGAAATATAGAAGATAAGGTATGGAAAGCATTACAGGTACAGACCGCAAAAAACAACAAGAAAATTGTGTTTGACGGCTACCAGAGTATTTTCCAATCTCAACAGGCATATGATAATCTGTATAAGATCTGGAAGTCGCAAACTCCTCCACAAGGCGTATCGCTTAATGATGAAGATTTCACAAATCTTGCGCTTGCTTTATCATTGAGAAATTCAAATAATAATGATTTGCTGCAGGAGCAACTGACAAGAATTAAAAATCCGGATCGAGTGAATCGCTTCAAAATCATTATGCAGGCGGCTTCATCCGATCAGAAAGTACGTGATGATTTCTTCAACGGACTGATACAAAAGCAGAACAGATCTAATGAATCTGCTGTAGGATCAGCGTTAGGTTATCTGCATCATCCATTAAGACAGCAGACATCCGTTCATTATCTCCCTAAGACTTTGGATATTTTACAGGAAATTCAAAAAACAGGGGATATATTTTTCCCGGATAACTGGCTCCGTTCCACATTTAGCAGTTATCATGATCCAAAAGCGTTTGAAGTGGTCAATCAGTTCCTTTTGAAAAATCCTGATTATAATGCTATTCTTAAAAATAAAATCTTACAGGCGACAGATAATTTGAGAAGAGCACAGAAGCTGGTGAAATAACTTCTAGCTGGATATTTCACTCTGTCATTCTGACGAAACAAGAATCAAAACTATAAATGAGACTCTTCCTTCGTCAGAATGATAATGGTGTTAAATTGTATATTAAGTACTTTAATTTTATGTGATGAACCCAATAATCATTCGAAGCACATATCCAAAAACCTTATCTTAATGATTTAAGTGTTCAATGCTTTTCAAAAAAAATAATTAAAAATAAACCATTTTTCAGTTGAAAATTTACACTGTCTTTCCTGTTGTCTGATAACATTATTACCAGACTAAAGACTCCTTATTTCTTAGAAAATGGCTATATTCGGCTTCATAAAAAAAATGATATGCAATTATATGAAGGGATTTCTGTGGGGTTGTATCTGTTATTAATGATAGGTATAGGCATATATTCTTATAGAAAATCAACAAGTAACTCAGAAGAGTTTTTAATTGGAGGAAGAAAAATGGGAGCTGCTGTTACGGCGCTTTCCGCGGGAGCCGCAGATATGAGTGGCTGGCTGCTGATGGGAGTTCCGGGAGCGATGTATCTGTCTGGAATTTCCAGCTCATGGATCGCAATAGGGTTAACGCTTGGAGCCTTCCTCAATTACATTATTGTAGCACCAAGGCTCAGGATTTATACCGAAGTTGCCCAAAATGCGATTACTTTACCCGTGTTTTTTGAAAACAGGTTTAAAAACAAAAATCATCTTCTGAAGATCACTTCTTCTATCTTTATTCTGGTATTTTTTACTCTTTATACTTCTGCAGGAATGGTATCTGGGGGAAAACTTTTCGAATCAGCTTTCGGAATGGATTATACTGTAGGATTATTGCTGACGAGTTTAGTTGTGGTTTTATATACTTTCTTAGGCGGTTTTCTGGCCGTAAGTCTTACAGATTTTGTGCAGGGAACGATTATGGTGTTGGCGCTAGTGATTGTACCCATTGTTGCCATTATTGAGATTGGAGGAGTGGGGGAGACTTTATCACTGATTGAGGCAAAAGATCCAAAATATCTGGATTTATTCAGAGGAACAACTACCGTGAGTATTGTATCTTTATTAGCTTGGGGATTAGGATACTGCGGACAGCCACATATTCTGGTTCGTTTTATGGCTATTGATAAGCCTAAAGATCTGGTTAAGGCAAGAAGAATCGGGATTACATGGATGATCTTTACAGTTGCCGGCGCCTTAGCGATTGGACTGGTGGGAATAGCCTATCTTCAGAAATTTGATATCGAAACGATGATGAAATTTGATGGATCAAAAACCGAGGCAGAAACTATTTTTATTTATTTCTCACGTATTTTATTCCATCCATTTATTGCAGGATTCTTATTGACAGCAATTCTTGCGGCTGTAATGAGTACTATTTCTTCCCAGTTATTGGTAACTTCAAGTTCATTGACCGAAGATATTTACAAAGCGTTCCTGAATAAAAAAGCGACACCCAAACAATTACTGATTGCCAGCAGGCTTTCCGTTTTATTAGTAGCTGTTATTGCGGTACTTTTATCATTAGATCCTAAAGACAGTATCCTTAATCTGGTTGGAAATGCCTGGGCAGGTTTCGGATCTGCATTCGGACCATTGATTCTGTTATCTCTTTTATGGAAGAAAACAACCTGGCAGGGAGGTTTGGCAGGAATGTTAGTGGGAGGAATTACAGTGCTGGCATGGGTATACCTTCAGCACCCTTTAAAAGATTGGTATGAAATCATTCCTGGATTCGTTCTTTCTTTACTTACCAACATTATTGTATCCTTAGCCACTTACAAGCCTGATGCAGTGATTGAAAGTGAATTCGATGAGGTTAAAAAGATTATGCAGGAACCATAATGGTAACCCGAATATAATATAAAAACAAAAACAAACCCTTGCCAAAAGCGAGGGTTGTTTTTTTAGTAATATGGGGAAAGGAAGCTGGAACTGGAAGAGAGAAGTAACTAAAGTCTTGAATGTGAAGTGAGCTTTTGATTTTATTAAACTTACATAATATAATCCTTTAGCCGTATTCATGGCCTATTGTGAAAAGTTTTCGAAGTTTTGAAAGGATTTTAATTATCTTTAAAGAATCATACATTGAAATGAAAAAAATATCGATCATTATAGGGGCTGTTCTCATATTGGTTGTTGTTTTATATTATAATTTCGGCGGACTGGATGTCTATCTTCTCAATAAGATGAACCGTTCTGTACTGCCTGAAAAATATAAAAGCTATCAGAATATAGACAGTACTCAATCCATTACTTTCGGGCATCATGAGATTAAATTGATGTGGGAAAGCTATTCTCAGATCCAACACTTTATAAGTTCAGAAGGAAACGTGATTATTGTGACCAATGAAATCCCAAGAGGCAGGGACCAGAAAGAAGTGGAAACAGATGATGAAATGGGAAGCACCCGGTTTTATATGGATTATCATTTTTATAAGCTGGATAAAGATGGAAATATTATAGACCGTTATACCTACAAAAGTACCCGGGACAACTGGCACGAATTATTATTTGGAGATTTTCTGGTGAATTATAACAAGAAATATTACAAAACATGGATAAAAGATGGTGATACATTGAGAAAACCTATGATTATTCAGAATAAAGACCTGAAATGGAGTGAGGAAGAACAGCGGAAGCAGTATGATAAAATTGTAGAAAATGCTGATGATTATTTAGGAGATAAAGAGGGAGATTCAGAAAGGATTACCTATTATATGAACGGAAAATGGTATCAGATGTATACTAATATTAAACTTCCATCAAGTATATTTACAAAAGCAAATCCAGGGTATAACAACAACCTTTTTAATGAAGGTATTTTTAAAAAGGAAGAATTTGCTCCCCACCGCTTCCCCAATATTATGCCTGTCTATTTTCAAAGAACCCAATTGGATAAATTTACGATCAGTGCATCAGGAGGAGGGATATCCAGTACTGTAAAAAGTTGGGATGGAGATCTATACTGCCAGCTTTTGGTGCGGGACGATACATTAAAATTTAAAAAAGCAATGTCCTTTAATGAAATTTTCACCACTGAAAAATTTTATAATACAAAAGGTGAAGACATCCGGAAACTTAAAGCTGAACTTGAAAAAGAATATGTTCCTTATGTGTATTTTTCAGATAACAATCTCAATTTTCAGCTTTTTACAACCAATCAGAACAAATTATATATGATAAGACCTCTTCAATAAAGCTTACCTGTGACAAAATTGCCTTGCTGCAAAACGTAAGTGTTGAAGCTATATACCATAAAGAAGATTTTTGACAGCTGAGTACGCTAAGATTTTAAAGACTCGGAATGATTTATTTTACAAATTTTTTCTTAATGCAGACCGCTATTAAAGCAAGGATCAAAATCAAAATACTTGATCCAATAATGTTTCCAATACCATGATGAGCAATCCAGAAACCTCCGAATAAAGTTCCGGCTGTGACTGCAAAATTTCCACAGGAAGTAAAAATGCTGTTGATGAATTCTGAAGAACCAGAAACAGAAGAAGTCACATTCATATTGCTGATAAGAAACCCTCCGGAATGAATCAATCCCCAAAATGCAATAATCCAGATCATAGGAACAAAATGACTTCCGTTAAAATAGATAAGTGTGTGGATAACAGTTAGTAAGATCAGGAATGAACTAGTAGTCTGTAACGGAAACCTGCTCATATATTTTCCTGCCATTTTATTTCCTAAAATTCCTACTGTACCAAATATAAAAAGCATTATACTGATCTGTTTGCCATTCATATGGGTTACATTTTTAAGAAAGTCAGCCATATATCCGTAGGTAGAATACATTGCGGCAATGGTTAAAAATGCTATAGATAACCCTATCCACAGGCTTTTATTTTGAAAAATTTTAAGATCATATACCGCTTGAGCTTTAGTTCCTTTTTCAATGACCGGCAGTAAAAGTTGTACTCCAATTAATGCCACTATGTTAATGCCAGCTGTAAGTAAGAAGGAAGACTGCCAGGAAAATAAATCAGACATTAAAGTGGCCAATGGTACTCCTAAAACAGTGGCTAGTGTAAGTCCGGAAAAAATAATACTTATCGATTTTGATGTATCAGAAGGATCAGAAATTTTTTCAGCAAAGGATAAAGCAATAGACCAATAAACAGGGTGAAAAAATGCTGGAATCATTCTAACCGCCAATAATGCATAAAAATTTCCTATATATGCAGAAAGAATATTAGCCACAGCAAAAATCAGCAGGGAAGAAACCAACAGGTTTTTTCTTTTGAAAGAAGACAATGCAAGCAGCATAAACGGCCCGAAAACAGCTACGATCAAAGCGAAGGCACTCAGAAACCAACCTGCTTTTTCAATCGAGATATTGAAGGCAGATGCAATTTCCGGTAATACTCCAATAACTCCAAATTCTGTAGTAGTAATCCCGAATATCCCTAATGCAAGTACATAAAGATTTCTTTTCGATTTCATAATTTTTTTGTGCAAATTTGCAGAATAGACTATCAGAAAACTATATACTTACCTTTTAGTTCTATACTTACCTTTTAGAAAGTATAACAATAAAAATACTATTATGCCTCAGTTTTTTCACGATAAAAGATTGTATTATACTCCTATAGAATTTGCATTAAGCCATATTGGAGGGACCTGGAAAATGCCTATTTTATGGAGATTACAGGAAAAGCCACTTCGTTTCAGTGAATTGAAAAAGGATATTCCCCATATCACAGACAAAATGCTGACCAGTCAGCTTAGGGAATTGGAAAGTAATGAAATGATTCATCGCGAAGTATATCCCGTTGTGCCTCCAAAAGTAGAGTATAGTCTTACTGAAAAAGGCAAAAAATCCATTCCTGTCATTGAGACCATCATGCAGTTTGGATATGACCTGATTCAGGATGCCGGGATTACTTTCCCACCCAAGGAATAACAGATTTTCTGTATTTCTTTTCATTCTTAAAAAATAAAGTATCTTTACTCTAAGGATTCTGATACTTTCAATATTCCATGTTTCTATTGGAAGTGAAACATGTTGCTGAGGACACTTTGGCTTTCTATGTTGTTCTTTGCCCGAACACTTACTTTTCCTCATTATAGTAATTCATATTCATAGTTTTTATAGCCTTGTTGATAGGAAGATTCGTTCGTATGCTATTTCCACAATATAATTCTGACTGGAAAAACGGTCAAATAAGATTTAAAAATGAAAAATACTAGGACAGTTCAAAATTTTTATATTCTTACCGGAGGGCCAGGAGCCGGTAAAACAACTTTACTGAATGGATTAAGCCAGGCAGGCTTTACAACCGTGCCTGAAGAAGGACGGAGAATTATCAAAGAGCAGCTAAGTGTTCTTGGAAATGGACTACCCTGGGTCGATAAAGAATTTTTTGCTGAGCTTATGTTTGATGCTTCAGTAAATACCTATCAGAAGATACTTCAAACTTCAGGTTCTGCTCCTGTTTTTTTTGATCGGGGAATTATAGACACCATTGGTTATCTTAAGCTTGAAAATATTCCTGTTCCTGAGGAGATGAAAACCACAGTACGCGAAATGAAGTATAACAGGAATGTTTTCATGCTTCCCCCATGGCCGGAAATCTATGAAAATGATTCTGAAAGAAAACAAACTCCTGAAATAGCTCAACATACCTTTGAATGTATGCAGGAAACCTATCAGGAATATGGCTATCACGTTATTGAGGTTCCCAGATTAACAGTAGAACAAAGAATCAAATTTATTCTTGATACCCTTAAAAATATGCTGTAAATCAGAGGTTTTCAAGACGAACTTCTGCTAGGGATTCATCATTTTTGTAACTTTGAGTGAGCCTTTAGTTATATTCTAAACATTTTAATGATGAATCTGAGACCAATGGATGAACAAGAATTTGAAAAAGAATTAATAAGCCTTGCCAGTCACGATCTCGAGGTAAGGGAAAAGTTATTTGCAGAAGGGAAGCTGGAGGGAGGATATCATCCGGAAATGGAGGCGGTTCATAAAACTAATGCCAAAAGACTTCGGGAAATCATAGAAAAGATTGGGTTCCCAACGATATCAAAGGTAGGAGGAAAAGCAAGTGACGCTGCCTGGCTTATTATTCAGCATGCCATTGGTGAACCCGAATTTATGAAAGCATGTTATGCAATGATGGCGGAAAACGGTGTTGATGTTAATCTCAAAAATAAAGCCTATTTATACGATAGAATTCAGGTTTTCCAGAGTAAGCCCCAGAAATATGGTACTCAGCTTATCGTTGGTGGAATTCCTTTTCCGGTAGAAGATAAGAAAAGCCTGAATAAAGAACGGAAGAAAGTGAATTTACATCCATTATCCGAAAAAGAAATTAATCAGATTCCTGACCCGGAAGAGATCCCTGAAATTGATAACAGAGATCAAGGGTATCTGACCTGGAGAAAGAAAGTATGGTGGATCTAAAAATTTAAAGTTCAAAGTTTTAGGTTAAGGTTTAAAAGTAAAGATATAGTTTTAATATTTTTAAATACCCATTCTCATCCACTTGTATTCACAAAAAAAACGGACCAAAGTCCGTTCTATTGCATATTTACAATTTTAGTCTAGGTTCAAAATCATTATTTTTTAATGATGATTTATTAACCTATTTTTTATTTAAATAAAATTGAAATTAATAGGCCTGACAGATACAATCCAATACCATAGATAAGGTGAGCCTGCAGACTTCGGAGCCTGGCAACGGTAGGGTTAGGTAGCTTAGAAGCTGCAATTCCAAATCCAAAAGCTGGCTGCATCATGAGCCATGGAGCTAAGGTCGTTGCAAGGCCAATAAATATCGCCGGAAAAGCTTTAGGCTGTATCAGCCAGTCTTCCCCCAGATGAAAAGTAAAACATAGGCAAACATAATTCCTATGGAGTAGTGGGCAAGCCATCAGAGTACTTTTTCTCCTTGAATAGGCTGCGTCTGGATAATATTAGGATGGCTGAATATTCCATTTTTGAAATGTCCGATCCATCGTCCTACGATACGATAATCGAGAGAAGGAATATTCCAGAATTTCTTGATGATCAGAGCGTACACATCCATGAAGATGGTCGCTCCTACACCCAGTAACACAGCATCAATTAATACATTCATTTTTCGTCAGATTTTATCTTAAACTGATGAGTTTCTGTTCTAATGCCGATTCCGAAAGCACACCCGAACTGCGCCATACTTCCACATTGTTTTTTAAGACAACAAAAGTTGGCACTGATCTGATTCCGTATTTAACGGCTAATTCCTGTTGCTGATCTACATCTACCTGATGTACATTCAGCCAGTCTTCCAGCTTTACCTTTAATGTATTCACTACAGGCATCATCATTTTGCATGGATAACACCATTCTGCATAAAACTGAAAAAGCATCAATGAATCAATTTCCTGTACGTTCTGATTTCTCTTTGTCATTGTTATAAAATTTATTGATACAAAATTAGAGAAGCCTTAGACCGTTTTGCTGACACAAATAAGAGTGAAAATGGTACAAATCAAAGATTTTGAAAAGAAAGGAAGCTGGGAAGTAAGACGCTGGAAGTTTAAAGGTCATGTATGTATTTTGTTCTTATATTAACCTGTTATTTTTCTCATCAGCATTTCCAACGGTCCCTGTTTGAACTTTCTACCCCAATGTTTGCTGAAATACATGCTGACCATAAAAAATCCTACGGAATAGAGGAGAATATAGAGTGGTTCTACTGTATTTTTTCCACTCATCACTTCCGAATAGCTGTTACCTTGTAATAAAGCAAATACAATAAGTCCGATGCTGAGATGAGATACATAATGAGTAAGTGTCATCTGGCCGGTTCTTGCGAGGTCTATCGCCCATTTTTTTTCGGAAATATATTGGCTTATCCACATGAATCCAGTAATAAGCATCATTCCAAAACCAATCGTATTCAGAACAAAAGGCAGTACAGGTGGAATATAATCAGTATTGATGAACTCACGGGTTTCCGAACTCAGATCCACAAATGTACTTCCATAGCGGATTCCTTCTACAATGAGATAGATGATCAGACCTGTATTAAATATTTTTTGCTGAGTCTTCTTTATGGTCCAATCCAGCCTTCCCAAGTAAAGACCGATCGCAAAATAGGCAAACCATGGAAATATAGGATTCCAGCCATTGTAAAATGTATTTCGGATAAATCCTGAAAGTGTCCAGAAATCAGGATATTCAAGAGTCGTCAGATTCCAGCCGGTTTCAAACGGAACCATGACAAGCAAAAGATGAAATACAACAATGGCAATGGATGCGGAAAGCAGATAATACTTCTTATCCATAAAAACAAGCAGTGCTCCCATACTCATGTAACCACCATAAAGATGAAGGATATCTGCAGGCCACCAGATACAAAACAATATTCCGAACATAAAAAGGAATGCAGCCCTTTTAAGGATGGTATATCGGAGTTTTTTCCTGTCTTCATCTGTGTATTCCTGAAGTCTGTTAGTCATCAGAGCAACACCCATTCCTGCCAGGATCACAAATACCGTACTGGAATGTCCACTGAAGAGTGCCAGAAATTCTCCAAGAAGGGAGGTGTCATCATGATTCCCGAATACCATATTAAAATTGACTATAAACATCCCGAAAATGGCATATGCCCGGGCCAGATCAAATCCGATAATTCTTTTTTTCATACTGTATAATAATGTGCAGCAAAAATCAAGATTATGGCTGGGGATTCCTTTGATAAAAGTCAAAAAATAAGGTAAGGCAGGATGCAAGAAGAGGGAAGATGGGAGAGGGAAGTTATTGAGACCTAAGATCAGTATTCATCTTTTATTCTTGATTTAATTCAGAAGGAATAGTTTATAATAAATCATCAATCACTATAAAAACCAATAATACTTCCATCTCCCATCTTCCCTCTGCATTACTTCTTAGCGCGAATCCGACTCAATGTTTCCAGAGAAATTCCAAGATAAGATGCAATATGGGTGAGTTTCAGGTGATGAAAATATTCCGGAGATTTTTTCAGAAGTTCTTCATACCGCTCTGTAGCATTCAGAGAATGGAAGTTAAAAAGTCTGTCTTCCATCCATATGATGTATAATTCTGTTAATAAAACATCATATTCCATTAGCAAGGGAAATTGCTTCTTTGCCATTTCAAAAGCTTTATAGTCTACAGTTTCTACGGTTAGGTCTGTCAGACATTCAATCACCTCTTTACTTGGTTTTTGATGAATATAACTTTTAAAAGAAATGGCAATGTCATCTTTAAAGAAGAACTCTGTGGTCATTTCCTTTTTATCAGTGTAAGTAAATTTCCGGGCAGCCCCCTCCACAATCAGGCTGCTTTTTCGGCATATTTCACCTTGTTGCAGTAGAATATCTCCCTTTTTTAATTGCTCTTTGGCGGTTATTTTTTCAAGAGCTTCAAGAGTCTCCTTATCAAACCTGGAAATTAAAGCCTGGATTTTTTCAATGTGTTCCGTCATAATATCATTTTCTTTTCAGGCTTATTCGGTTTTTAAGAACAAAAACTTCATTATTTCCGGAACAATTTCCAATGTTTTATTTTTTATTGCTTCATGAATAGTCTGCTCATTTTCAAAATCGGGATTTTCTACAAAAATAGTTTCCAATACCGAATATTTAGGCATTGTTGTGAGGTGTTTATTCCATGAAGCTCCTTTTAATTTCTGCCAATATTCCCGCTGTATTTCTGCATTTTGTCCCATAAGCCATAATTCAAACTGTATTTTTTTATGATTGAGAACAATGCCAAACCGAAGTTTATTTTCGCGAAGAACCGAATCGAAGAATGGAAAATAGGTATAATCCATATATCCGGGAGAAATATTGCCTACAGAAAACTGCTCTTCAAAATGCTTTGAAAAATCAGCTTTCAATTGCATCATAAAACGCATGAGATATAAATAAACCTGTGGTATTTCGTTTTTCTCTACTAATTTTTGATATTCTTTGACTGATACATTGAGGTTTTTCATTAATTATAGTTTCGTTATAGATTCCGGTGAAATAAAATTCCACTTGGCAAATAAGGCTAGATTGAGTTTCTTAGCCAGGGCAACAGAAGCTGTGTTATCTGACTGACAGCGGTACTGTGGTTCATAACCATCCTGTAAGGCCGCCTTTGAAATAGCCTGAACGGCCTGTTTAGCATAGCCCTTTCCTCTGAATTTATCAAGAGTAATCACTCCAATATCCGACAATTTTGTGTCTTGCCATGGATACATGCTTGTTGCAGCGACTAACTGATTCTCTTCAAAAATGCCAAATATTTTCCAATGGTCAAGCTCTACAAAAGCCTGATCCAGATCTTCTTCCGTAGATAAAGATTCAAAAACAGAAAAATGTTCAGCATCATGGTTGCTTAAAGGACGGGTATTATCAGGTAATTGAAGATGTAATAAATGGTCTTTGGCCTCTTCAGGAAAATAAAAAATATAGTCTGCACCATACAAAAAGAGCTGCTTATCCTTTAGAATATCCACAAATTTTTCAAAATCAAGAGTCGTAAGATTAACATTTTTGAAATGGCTGGCCACTTTGGAATTAATAGTTGCCCAGTTGCTTCCGCATGGAAATTCCAGGGTCATAATCTGACTGTCTTCTTCCAGCTCATCATTGAGAAATAAGATGAAAGTAGGATGGTCACACAGAACTTCACCCTGAAATTGGTCTTTCCAGTATTCCTGAACAATAGATGATGTAATTTTGGAGGTGTGCATGCTGCTAAATTTGATTAATGTTTATGGTTTTTACGGTACTGAAGCGGAGTAACCCCGGTTAGTTTTTTAAAGAAGCGTCCAAAATAGGAATCATCTGTGAAATTAAGAGCCATAGCAATCATAGAAACGGTATCACTGGTTTGAATAAGTCTTGATTTGGCTTCCTGTATCAGCTGTTTCTGAATAAAATGACTGGCAGGGAATCCGGTAACCTCTTTAATCACATCATTAAGGTGATTGGGATGTACATGCAGGAGGTCTGCATAATCCGTAACGAGTTTCTTTTCTATACAATGTTGATTAACCAATAATTGAAACTGAGCGGTCAACTGATCTTTGCGGGATAAAGAGAAAACATCATCAGAGGATTGTTTATGGTAAATACGTTCAGCTTCCAAAAGGATAATGTTCAGGAACATTCGGGTAAGCAGATCATCATTGAAAGTGGTCTTTTGACATTTTTCGCTGTTCAATTTCCAGAAAAGATGCTCCATCATCTGGATTTCTCTTTCCGAAAGCCTGATAAAAGGCTTTTGATTAACCTGAAAGAATGGAAACTGGTTGAGTTTGATCTGATGCTTAATGCAGAGCAAAAAATAATCGGCATCAAACATGCATAATATACCTTTCACATCATCACTCCATCGCTCTACAGCATGAAGTTGATTCTCTCCAATGAAATATAAGGTTCCGGGTAGAAAATGATAGAGATTGTGGCCAATATTTTCCTCTATTTCCCCTTCAGTCAGGAGAATAATGCTGTAAAACTTTCGTCTTGTCTGTTTTCCTTGTATGGGTTTTTGTCCTTTTTTAAGCTCTTGCAGTTTAGCAATGTCCAAAAAACCATTTCCGTGGGCATACGCAATATTGCTGCATTCTTCACAGAAAGTGGCAGGGGCATTATTAAGATAAAAATCTTTGAAATCCTGTTCATTTCGTAGTTCTTTTATCTCAGCCTGTTTCATATTTGCTTATTCTTTTCCTCTATGGTTATTCTGTTGCTATAAAGATAAGTATAGATCCCAATTTTTTCAGATTAAAATACCTATGAATGGTATAGATAATATACATAAGACAGAGACGGTCTCAAAAGCATTATCTTAAACGAAATAAAATGTTTTCAACAACTTTTGAGACTGTCTCTGTTAGAGTATTTGATATTTAAAAAAACGTTTACTGTTCATTCAGTAGTGGTCTTGGATCAAACAAAACTTTAAAAGAATGGATCTTTCCATTATTGATCTGATACCATCCAGCCGCCTCTACAGCCTTGTTTCCCATATCAATGGTATACCAGACGCAGACATCTTCACCGGTAGTAAAGGTTTTAATAATCTGATATTTAAATTTCATTTGCTTCATCTCCTGAATATATATTGAAGCACCTTCTCTTGTTCCTAACACTCCAATGAATTTAAAATCAGGATCAAGGCAGCTTTCTGCCTTTTCAAAATTTTCTTCATTTAAGTATTGAATAAACTGTTCTGCGACATTTGGGGTTGTATTGCTCATATAGATTGTTTTATATGAACAAATGTAATGGATCAGGAATGATCTTCTTTGTGATTATCGTCACAAAAGAATACTATATTTAATTTTTTTCAATATTGATGATCACAATAGGAGGTCGGTGGATATGTTGTTCAAAATCAGGACGAAGTTGCAGCAGTTCCTCATCCGGCCTTGGCTCTTCAAGATTTTTTTATTGAAAATTACCCTGTTTGGGGCTAAAGCCCAGAACAACTTCATCAAATGGAATATCATTAAAAGCGGCAATAATATCATTCAGGTCTACTTTTTCGGGGCCGAATATCTCTAAAATATGCAGTGATTTACCTTGGATCTCAATGACAACAGCACAGTGGAGATCTTCTATAAAGTAAATACAATCTTTATAGCCCATTTCCGGATTGGCAAAGCAGTAAAAGAACGTTATACTTTTGCTTTTTGTTGGAAAAGTAGTATTGGAGGCCGCATGCTCTACCAGATATTCAAATTGTTTTAAATCTTTTTCCTGATCCAGATCCAATTTTCTTTTTTTTTTATTTTTTTTGAAAGATTCAGGTTTTCAATAGTTTGGAATGCTTCATATTCCTGTACCGGGCTCAACCCGAACTTTGGATAAAAGTCCAATACTGTTTCATTGGCAAAGAGGAAAATTCCGTCATTTTTGCCTTTAAAATCATCCAGAATGCGTTCCATTATAAAATGACTCAATCCTTTCTTTTGATAGGATTCATCTGTCATGACAGTACCTAGTTGAATAAAATTTTTGGCTTTTCCTTCAATATTGCCTTCAAATAAAGTTACAGTAGTGTGTGAAACAATGATATCGCCGTCAAATAAAGAGTATACAATACAACGGTCATCCCAAAATCCTGATTGATAATAATTTTCAAAATCGAATTCCCAGATTTTTTGCGTCAGACGGTTAAATTCCAGACGAAGTTTTTCCTGATCCTGATACTGACGGTGTAAAATATAATTTTTGCTGTTGATAGAAACGTTTTCTGTCTTCATTGTTTATCTTTTTAAATTCCATATCAGTCAAGTTTCATTATATCTGTCTTATTCTATGATGGTTTGTTACAGCTTGTAAAGCTTTGCAGCGATAAAGAATAGGTCTTTACAGTGTTTTTCTGTAGTAATACTTTTCAAAGCCTTTTGGAAAATCATGTTCAGTTCCTATTTTTTCAAACCCCAATTTTTCATAAAATTCCGGAGCCTGGAAGCTGAAAGTATTCAAGGCGATATAATTACAATTTCTTACTCTTGCTTCTTCTATAGCGGTATGAATCAGCTGTTTTCCCAGGCCCTTATTCTTATACTCTTCAGCAACAGCCAGCTTTTGAATTTCCAAAGTACCCCAGATAGAACGGCCATACAAACCGCCTACTATCTTTCCCTGGTCATGAATGATAATTTCTAAAGGCTTGTTGATACTTTCAATTTCTTTTGTGTTTTTCAGGTTATGCTGATAAAGAAGTTCAGAGATGGTATCATAATATTCTTCTGTAATTTCGTCTTTTCTTATTATTTCCATGGATGATTTGGGTGTAATGATTTTAGAGAGAAGCTGTAGATTAATATTTTGTTTAAATTACAAAAAAGAAAAGTAATCAATACTCATGAAGTGACTGAAGAAGGATATAAGATGTTTGAAACCACCTTAACCAATATCAAAATCACAAAACTACCTGATGTTATAGAAACTAAGTCGTTTGATAAATTTAAAACAGTATATTAAATCTGATCTTTATATTGTAATGAGTTATCCTAATGCTGTGTTTTTGATATATTCTTTAATCCAGAGAGAAAGATCCTCCTCTGAAGAAATATTAATTTTTTTCCTGAAGTTATGCCGGTTGTTTTCTATTGTTTTTACAGATTTAAAAGTATACTGAGAGATTTCTTTTGTTGTAAAGCCGAGATAAAGGTAGGCAGATAGGGTAAGTTCGGAGGTCTTAAACTTAGAATCTATTTTTAACATTTTTCCGGTGAAGTCAGGAAAAATCATTTGAAATCTGTTCCAAAATTCTGGCGAATTGTTTTTAGCCATCAGAATGAGTTCTGATATTGAATCGTTGACTTTTTCCTGTAATGTAGTGATGGTTTTCTCTTTTATTATCAGATCATATTTTGTCTTTTCTAACAAATCATTTTTGTTTTCAATGATTTTATTTTTTTTCTTTTTAAGTTTATAAAAGATGTAGGCCAAGATCAGTAAGAAAAGGATTATCACTGAGGCGAAAATAAGAATATTGTTATTTCTATCTGCTTTGCTTCTTTCTATTTCTTCTTTTAAAAGATTTTCTGCTACCTGAACAATATCTTTTTTGACTATCTTTTCATCATACCTTCTTTGGTCGGAAGATATCTTTAAATATTTTTTTTCACTGGAAATATCTCCTATTGCTTTATAACATTGGGAAATCTTTAAATTGATGTCGGCACAGGGATATAGATATTTTTTCTTATTATCAATGGCATTTTTATAATAACTGATGGCTGTTTTGTATTTTTTTGAAAGAAAATAATAATCTCCGTAAGCTTCCAAAATAGGGTATATAAAAGTATGCTGTTCTTCTATGGCTTGATGATAGGCCTTATCTATAAAAGGGAGTGCCAGCTTTTCCTTATGCTCCCTATTGTATATCTGAGCCTTATAAAAATAACTGTAGGGTTTTCTTCTGAACATGCGGCTGAAGGATAGATACTGATCTTCAGGGATTTCCTCAGCCAGCTGTATTGATTTATCAATATATATATGGGCAGAATCATATTTGTAGTTTTCTGTATAACAGTCTGCAATCCACATATATATTCTGGAAACAAAAAGTTTTGATTCAGCATTTTTATTGGGATCAACAAGTTTTAATGCTGCCTTATTCTCCTGCATTTCCTGAGGAATCATACTAAGTCTGGAGTAGTAAATACTTGTTAATTCTATAAAAAGAGCTTTCAAAAACGGATCATTTTTTACCGCTTTTTCTCCTTTTCCTTTTTTTATAAATGTATAGCTTTCATGGTATTTACCCATAAAAATCAGATTCCTTGCCATATAGTAGTAGGCATTAGCTTTCTGTTTCGAAGTCCCGGATTTCTCCGCAAGAATACAGGCTCTTTTGGAGTACATAAAAGATTTTAATGGATCTTTATAGCTATTGTCATCAGATAACTTTATAAGTAGATCAATATTATCATTTGTATTATGTGATGTGTATGAATAAAAAGTAGATATAATTATTAAATAGATAAAAAAATTAAATTTCATTACAATATTATAGAATTAAATAAAGCATATCAAAAATATCACATTTTGGTGATATTTTTGATATTTTTTTTATGTTATCGCTTAAAAATAATAAAAAATAGAACGAATTATCTTAATTTTTATGTCAAAGTTATCTATTAGTGAATTGGTTTATTGAATGTTTATGTCTTTATGTGTTGTTTGTATGTTGTTGATTTTAAGCTATTTTAACAAATAGGGTAGTTGTTGGGGGGAGGCTTTTTTAGTTTTTTTTAAATATTTTCAATTGTTTTACAAAACTTTTCACACCAAAGTGGATTTCAATCTTCAACCTGTAGTTGAACAATGGAAACATTCAATTTTGAACTCTAAAGAAAAAATAGATATGACAGAAAAATCTTTATTCCCTCAAACTGAAAATGCTATTGATTCTCTATTTTTAAAAATAATAATCTAAGTATTTAAGATCAATATAGATTCCTTTCTTCCCAATTACAACCAAATTTTAAAATATAATTACTAATGAAAAAAGTATTTCTACTGTTTCCTTTTGCATTATGCAGTTTAGTTACCGCTCAGGTTGGTATAAGTACCTCTTATCCACAAGGAACATTTCATATTGATGGCGGAAAAGATAATCCCAGTGATAATGTCCCCTCTATAATCCAGCAGAGTAATGATGTTATAGTTACTTCCGCGGGAAATGTTGGAATTGGCACCATTACTCCTGTTACAAAAATTGATATAATAAGCAGTAATCCGGGAGCTATTAAAATAGCAGATGGTACCCAGGGAGAAAGCAAAGTTTTAATGAGTAATGCTGATGGTGTGGGTACCTGGAAAGTACCAGCATCTATCCGTGCTACTGCTAGCGGTGTTTTTCCTTCTCCAGGTATGACTATAAATTCTAGTGGCTCAGGGTTTGTGTATTCCAATGTTTATATAGACCTTACGGAGGGGAAATGGGCTGTTAATGCAGGATTAACTATTGGTAATGGAAGTAATACCAGTAGGAGCTGGCTTCATGCCTATCTTTCAACCTCAAAAACAGCAAAGCAACAAACTGATTTTGTCCATCTTGGTCCTGCTGGCGCTCAAACGTCTTATGCTTCTGTTATTTTTCCATACGCTGGTGCTGGCAATGATGGAACACTGAGCATGCTCTCTGGATCTTCAATAATAAATGTTACTGCCCCATCTGTAAGAATATATTTACTGATTGAGAACAAACCTACAGGTAACTGGGGCTTTGGTACGGGTGCGTATGAAAATTATTTTTATGCAATACCGCTAAACTAAATTGGAGAACAAGAACAAATGATCATGTTATGCTGTTTTAAAAATTGATATTTTCATAAGATAACCTTACTTATTAATTATAAAAACTAAAAACCTTTCCCTCTTCAAGTGTATAAACTAAAAAAGTTTATTACTGTAATTCCCCTTTCTTATATGATAGGGGATTTCTATTTAACTTTTACCTGACAAAAAAGAGATTCTGCCTTTAGCATAAGCAATTTGGTCTTTTTCCTTTTCCTGATCTGGAGTATTCTTAAGATATAAATGGTAGTAGATGATAGCATTTTTAGGCTGTTTCAGATTCGTATCATATAAATGCGCCAAGCGGTAATAGATAATATTGCTGGCTTCAAAGGTAAGCCCTCTTTTATAGGCTGTTACAGCATCGTTATACTGATTTTTTGCTTCATAAATTCCTGCCAGTGCAGCATAATAGAGAGTGGTGTGGTCCGAAATCGCCTCATCAATGGTTTTTTGAGCATAGATAGCTGCTTTATCATAATCTTTCAATTCACGATAACTCAATGTCATAAAGTATAACGTTCCTTCATTCTGCAGTCCTAATTTTTCTAACGTTGTATAAATTTCAACGCATTTCTGGTAATTCTTTACATAAAAATAAGCTTGCCCCATTTCGTTCATGACATTAGCATCGGTATGAACCTTTAACAATTTCTCTCCTGTTTCAATAACTTCCTGGTATTTCCCCAGCCTATTGGCGATGGGCAATTGGGCCTGCTGCAGAGTGAAATTTTCCGGATCGGTGGCAATAGCTGTTTTTAAAATATTATAAGCAGGCTGAAACTGTTTAAGTTCATTATAAACCATTGCCAGATCATAGGCGGTGTCAGGATCAGTTGTATTCAGATTATTGGCTTTTTTAAGATATTCCAGTTTGGTTTCAGAAGTATCTGCATAACCTGCCATTTGTTTGTAAGCATTGAAGTTTTGACTATCAAGATTGATGATTTGTTGAAGGTAGGTCTTTGCATTTATAATGTTTCCTCTTCTGGAATTAATATTGGCCAGGCTGAAGAGAACCGGAATATTGTCAGGTTGAATGGTATTAATTTTCATATAGTTTTTTCAGCATCCGGAAGTTTTCCCGCCATCATTTGACAATAAGCAATCTGAGTTAATGCCTTTATATCCTGTGTATCTGCTGAGTAAAGACTTTGAAGATATTGAGCCGCATCTGCAAAACGCTGATTCTCATAATATCCAAGCAGCTTTTCGGTATCAATTTTTGTTATCTGGGCAGTCATCATTCCAAAGCTTAATCCAATAAGGACGATAGAGAACCATATTTTCATCATTGCTATTAATTTATAACTAAAATATTTGTTATTTGATACACTTGCAAATTTTGCAATCACTTATTAGGGAATTTTTTGATATTTTAGTTAATAAATGATGTATAATGATATAGTATTTCTGGATTTCTTATATTCACGATACGGAAATCATCATTAAAGATTATAAAAACCTTTTCGAAATGGAAATTACATCTGTAGCATCGTTCATTGATTATTATGAGAAAATAAGAGCCAGAACCAACCGGATTATTGAAATTGTCCCTCCTGAGCATATTGATTTTTCTTATAAACCCGGAAAATTTACAATTGGAGATCAGATCAGGCATATTGCAGCTATAGAGAGGTATATGTATGGTGAAACCATCTCAGGAAGAGAAAGTGCCTATCCCGGATGTGGAAAAGAACTGGCAGACGGATATGAAAATATTGTAATTTTTTTCAATGATATGCACAGACAGACTCTGGAAATTATTTCTGGACTTTCAGATGAGGACCTCAACCGTAAATGTCTGACTCCAGCAAATAATCCAATCTCTATATGGAAATGGCTTAGAGCTATGGTAGAACATGAGATTCACCATAGAGCAGAACTTTATCTTTATCTTAATCTGCTTGATGTGAAAACACCACAGATCTTTGGTTTTTCAGCAGAAGAAGTTCAGGATTTGAGCGTGAAGTTATAATCCTTAATACCAGCAAAGATAAGCCGTCACCAATGGATGAAGGTTAATTTGTATATTGCCATCCAAAAATTAATAATGATCAAACCCTTTATTATTCCTTTATTACTGCTTGTAAATTCTGTATATGGCCAGAAAGATATTGAGTTGAAACCAGGAGATACGCTGAAGTACTCACCAATATCTCAAAAACCAGTATGGGTAACCGTTCAGTCAAACGAAGCCAATATTGCAATGAGCCTGTTTATAGATGGAAAAAAAATAAAAGAGCAGGATGATTCCAGAGGAATAAAAAGTATTGAAAGGCTGTTTTTTACTCCCGAAAAAGGAAGGAAATATGAACTTCGAATCTGGGCTAAATCCTATGTTGAAAAAAGTAAACCTTCGAAGATCTCCATTACAGAATCTAAAACCGTTTCCAGCCTGAATGGGCAATTCACTTCAGCCCAGTTTGTAGAAGATCTGCAGGTTTTCCGCTCCATCAGAGAAAAAGCAAATTCAGGATTATATGTTTATAGAAGCAGGTATCAGATAGACAGTATGTATCAAAAAGCAGAGGAAGAAGCGGCCAATAGCAAGAATATATTTGATTTCTATAAAGTAATAGCAAAGGTCACAGGCTTTGAAGGAAGCTGTCATAATTATACGGATCTTCCTAATCATGCATCTTATTATTTAACACAAAGACCTGAATATCTGCCCATCACCCTGAAAAATATTGATGGTCGTTTGCTCCAGGATTCAAAAGATATTAAAATACCACTTGCTGCCGAAATTATTTCTATTAATGGCATTCCTGCAAAAGAAATGATTAGCCGCTTTTCCCAATACTATTTTTCTGATGGATATTCTCTACCTTACAGAGAAACAACAGGCTTTGAAAGAGGTATGCTGGATAAGTTTTATATAGAATTCGGTACTCATAAACAGTATGACATCAAGTATCAATGGGATGGGAAGACTCATGAAGTAAATTTACCCGGAATATCATTGGATGATTTTAAAAAACTTCAGGAATCAAGACACTCTCTTGCTTTGGATAAAAAATTGATGACTGAAAAATACAGTTTTACCAAAGAAGGTGATGGCATATACCGTTTATCAATAAGAGGTTTTGATTTCGCTACAGGTAAAGAAGATCCTGCTTATAAAAAATTCAGTGTTTTTCTTGATCAGATGATGGATACCCTGGAGCGGGAGAAAATAGAAAACCTTATTATTGATCTGAGAGGAAATACGGGCGGAACCGGGGCGCTTTATGAAAAAGTTTTCTCTTATCTCGCCCAAAGGCCTTTCCGTGACAGCAATTATGCTTATACCTGGTTCAATGAGGTTCCCATGGAAGATAAGCTAATTATTACCCCACTTTTTTTGTCCAATGGAGTGACGGATAAAAATGGAATTAATGCCTATCTAAAACAGCTTTACCCTAAACAAATTCAGGGTAAATATTATTGGGCTGATGATAAAAACCTCCTGATTTTACCCAACGAAAGAACCTTTAAAGGACAGCTTTATCTTCTGGCAGATCAACGGGTGGCTTCTGCAGCTTCTCACCTGGCTTCTTTAATAAAATCTTATACCAATGCCATTGTGATCGGAAAAGAAACGGTTGGCGGATATTACGAACATAACGGGCATCTTCCGTTAGTATATGAGCTTCCCAACACAGGAATTCAAACCGGTTTCTCTATTGTTCATGTGATTCAGGATGCTCAAAATCTTCCGGATCAGAAAAAAGGACAGGGGATTATTCCGCATTATGAAATCCGGCTTACCGACCAGGAGTTTCTGGATCAGTCTGATGTTTATCTGAAAAAAGCACTTGAACTTCAGAAACAAAACCAAAAGTAAATAAGAAGAGCTGCAGAAGATTGATTTGCAGCTATTTTTTTTAAATAATAACAAAAATGTTAATTATTTCCCGTATCCGGGGAGAAAATATGTTTTTTATAAATATATTGTGTCGTTTGTATGATTTTAAAACAGTATTAGTTAGAGTGTCTTTTGTCTCTGAAATACCAGAAATAATATGTAAAAGTCGTAGAACTACTACAAATTTTCAGATTGATGCTTTAAAATTTTTTGAATATAAATAACCGCTTTATATTTGTTATACCATCACATCATCACAAAGTATTATTAACGATTAAAATTTACACACTATGACGGCAATTAAAAAAAGATCCTGATACTCGATAACAGGAAAAGAGCAAAAGCTGTTCAAGCTGTATCTGATCCACCAGCAATTCATAAAGCTTATAAGTATCTATTAATGAATTCATTTTAATTATTTTCTGAAACTTTTGTTTCAGAATGTATTTGTTGTTGCCGAAAAAATAGAAATAAAAACCTAAGAACATGGACATTAATCAATTTAAGGAAACCATTAAACCCTTCTTTTGGGTAGAGCATCCCAACAGTTTTTCGGTATGTTTAGATGTGGGAAGTTATAAACAGCAGATCTTTGATGCTAGGGCAGATGAAGGTTTTGAAGGAAATGGATACGACTGGGGTTCATTAGCTCAAGTTTTTCTGGATGAAAAAAGACCGGATTTAAGTGAATCTATAAGATTTGATCCTGAGGGTGGGATGTTCTGTGCATATTCGTCTGAAGAAAACCAGCTAAAAGATTTTATTCTGGGTTTTAAACAAGCATGTGAAAATGAAACGCTGATGAGTGATTTGTTTTCAAGGGCAGAACTGGATTGATTTCCATCATAGATCAGGGAATTTCGAATGAAGATGAGATCTGTTTGTCTTGAATCGTAAAAAGAGTTAGTATGACCGGATTCGGTACATTATATTTTAAACCAATCTAATAAAAAGTAATATGAAGAAAATATTTTCAGAACTCAAAGGCTTTGTGATATACAGCCCTGAGCTTTTAGCGAAATATCTGCAGGATCATAATCTGCCGGGAAACAATATCCTGAAATATTTTGTAGAAAATGACCACGGAGATGTAATAACAAAATCTGGAATTGCTATTCCTGTAATAGGGCTAGAAGAGGATTATTATTCATTCTGTATTTCTGCTAACGAAGACCATGTATTGGGACATGATGAAGTTGCTGCACAGTCAGAAGGATGGATATTTCAAACTTCTAATAACGAGCTGAGAGTCGTAGGTATTGGTTATTTAAAGGATATCTCTAACATTAATGATGAGAACAGCATCCGCATGAACCTTGAAAACGGATGGTTTTCGCTAAAAATACGGGCCGGGCATAAAAATGGAGAAAGGCTCTTCGAACTCAATACAAAGAAACAGGAAAATAAACCGGACTTTAGCGGCGATCTTACTTCAACATATTATTTTAATTGATATGATAGATGGCTTACATTAATGTTGTAATGTCTTTAAGAGATCTTATCAGGTATGTAGAAGATATTCTTGAAAAGAATGGCGGAGTTTTCCTAATAGAAGAAAAATATAAAAATGATGCTTTTAGGATGAGAAAGATTCCTTGCTGCAATTCAGATGCTGATATTGAAGACTGTCGGGAAAAAAATCTTGAATTTTTTATTGTCTCTCAAGAGATTGATGGAATTTCTTCTGATCATATATATAAAGATGAAACTGCTCCTTTTGTAATAGAAGGAGAGGGAGGACGAGTCTCTGAAGACTCTATCGAACGGATTTCTCTTAGGATTCTTTCAAAAGATTCTGATAAAAATACAACAAAGATCTTTAATGCCATCAGAAACAAATTGAAGAAAGACCACGAAATAGGAATGGGAGTTGAAGGCGGCTCACAGCTTCATAATAATTATTTTTATCAAAAACATTATGTTGGCAAAAAAGTTTTTAAAAATGATTTTTATAATGAAAAAGCGGGAATTATCCTTGTGAAAGAATAGTTTGAAAAGCAGATACAAAGAGATTAAAACCCGAATAACCCACTGAAAATCACAAAACATAATATACCTAAAGCCAGGGCCAGGTTAATAGCAATCTGCTCATATTTTTTCTTTCCATATAGCAACAGGGATTCAATGACAGCATAAGTAAAGATCGCATAGCCCAGTACCATCATCACGATATAGAGTATATGGCCTGCTCCTATCCCTAAGGTCTGCTTTTTAAGAAGCCATATTGAACCGACTGCAATGAGAAAGAAAAAGATCAGAATCCCAAGTCTTAAGAATAGATGCTTTTTAAGTTTACTTTCTGAGCTGATGGGACGGTAAATAAGGGCATAGACTCCGTAAGCATATACAAACAATAAAATAAAACCAATGATGGATCGAAATTGATAAGGTACAATGATCCAGTTTTTTGTAAAAACAAATCCTGCTATCAGGAATGCAAGAAAGAAGTATTTGATTTTTTTGAAATCCATCAAAGATCTATTCATGGTATAGGGTTGTTTTTCAAATTTATTTAATATTTTTCTTGTGCACAACTATTATATTTTCAGAAGATTAATTCATTTTTGCTAGTCAGTGGAAAAATCGTATTTTTTGAGAATAATCTAGGGCTTATTGCAGTCTTATATCATCCAAAACTTAAAATAAAATGAAAAAATTACTTCTTTTAGCAGGGATTATTCTTTCTACATTTTTGTATTCCCAACAGAATATTAGTTTTGACCAGGCTCGCCAGTATTTTGATTTTATAGAATTGAGTTTTAAAATGGACAATAAGCCCAACGATAAGTTTCATTTGATAAAATTTGATACCATTATTACTAAAGATAAAAAAGACAACATATTGATTGATAATCATGATGCAGAGAATATCTATAGAAGAGCTAATATTCTGATGCGTTATGAAGTTCCAAAAGAACAGTTGAAAAGTGTAAATGCCAGAGGAATTGTCAAATATTTCAAGCCTTCAAAGGATAATAATTCATACTTTATTTTGGGTAAAGTAAAAGAGGTGAAAAAAGATGTAAACCTTATTGATAATGGAGTTCTGGTTAAAAATCCGAAGCTTTATTTTGGAATTGTATCTGTAGAATCGGCCAATGAAATTTTTAAAGAATTTATCAAGTACAAGATGAATAAAGGCGAAAAGGTGAATTTTGATCATTATGACCTGATCATAGCGAAAACGGCTGATAAGAAGCATGAAATTATTCCCGTAATTCCCACGATGAATGATGAACTGGATTACGGATACAATAATCTTACTCTAAAAGATCCAAAAACCAGGATGATCTATAAATTTTATAAGCTTGAACATTCAATGACGGTGGTAGAACGAGGTAATATTCCACTGGAACTGTTCATTGAAAATGAAGAATCTGTACAGAAGATTCCTTTTGATTTCAAAAATTTTCAGGTAAAACAGTAAAATGTGAATTCTTAACTCATTTCATTATAGGGCATTAGGAAATGTGAAGAGGGATTATAATCAATTTCTTTTTGATAATTAAGGTTTATCTTTTGTGTACACTTATATATAATAAAAATTTATATTTTAGAGAAATAACCACGAACACTTATTTATGAGCAGCCTGTATTTTATTTTCGTTCTGATTTTAATGTTTACTTTTCAATATACTAACGCAAAAGGAAGAGCTGTTGCGGAGGCAGCTGACGAGAGTAGTGATGTAAATGAAGATTGTATCGGAAACGAAAATTATTGCTGTAATTCTGCTATAGTAAATACTAATAATTACCTGGAAGAAAATCAAGAACTGATTGTTAACAACCCAATCTCATTTGATGAGAATGTTTTCTTTGGACCTCTATTGATTATTATTAGTCTGTTAGTCCTAAGGTTTTTTTCAAAAAGGGTAGAAGAGTAAGCAATGTGTATTCTGTTAACTTTTTAAATGTATTGATACGGAAAGGAGTTGACTTTTTACATTCTGGACAGAAAGTGTTGTTTCTCTCATACTGCCTTGTGTGAGTATTCTGTTTTATAGCTTCTTATTCAGATTATTTTCGGTTTTTGATCCATTTGATGGCGTATTCTACTGGTTCAGTTGAATCTGAAAATGCAGTATTGTGGCCTAAGGCTGGATAGAGTTTATACTCATACTGTTTACTGTCAGACTTTAGTTTGTTCAGAAGTTCAATGGATAGGTTAACAGGTACTTGTATATCTTTACTCCCAAAAATCCACAGTCCCGGGATTGATAATTCAGTAAGAGTGTCTAAGGGATCAGTATCTGTAAATTCATATTTATCCGGATCAGTCATGGTATGCTTCCGTGCATCTTCTTCTGTGTGTGTATCCCAAAAACTTGAATTTCCATTGGTGTAGAACTGAAAACGAAGCTGTTGTTTCACAGTAATCAGTGCCCCACTGAATATCGTCATAAATCTTATTTTCTTATTTTTTTTAGCCGCCAAAGGAATGATCCATCCAGCTTGACTGCCGCCAATTAAACCAATAGGGATGCGATTATTCTGTAAATCCTTAGACAAAACATCCACAGCGGAGCTTGCATCTAAAGACAAAAGGTTAAGATTTAAAGAATCTACATTATTGGTTCCCACTTCTGGTCCCGCATAAACACCTCCCGATTCTCCCACACCGCGTTTGTCATAAGTTAAAACAGCAATACCATTGTTAGCCAAGAGTGTTGCAAACTCTGTCATCCTTTTTTCCTGTCCTGATCCATGGACAATGACAACTGCAGCAGAAGCATTTTTAGGATTGAAGATCGTCCCCGAAAGGGATATTCCTTCACTTTGAAATTTTACATTTTTAGTTGTAAAATTAGAGGGAATCGCTAATAATGAACTATTTATAAAAAGAAATAGCATCAAGAGAGAATTCATAGAAAAAAGTTTTACAGGTATGGGGTTTTTGAGAAGAGTCAATGGGGTTAAAACAGTATGTTTCATTTTGTTATTAGTTTATTCATTAATTTTTTAAAAAAAACTGAAATGATGTTCTTTTTGTTGAAAGATAAGATTTTTATACAAAGCTATATATAGAAAATTTGGCTGAATTCAATGAAGGGTTATGTTGCATAAAATCAACGTTTTGAATTTATTTTTGCTTTGTTTTTTCCTATGGGACATATCTTTAATACATGAATTCAAAAGACTGATATCTGAATGATATCTGGGGTTTCTTAGAGGAATTTACTTTTGATTCATAATAAAGCCAATCTAATTTTATAATTGAATCTGCATTTGTTGGATTTTAATAGACTTTCTAAACTCCAATAAAACTTAAAGATAGAGTAAGAAGAGCCAAAGAAAAGGAAGAATGGATAAAATTAATTTATGGATATTAAATCTATAAAAAACAAAAAAACCTACTGGTATTCAGCAGGTTTTTTTGTTTTGCGGAGAGTGAGGGATTCGAACCCCCGGACCTGTTACAGTCAACAGTTTTCAAGACTGCCGCAATCGACCACTCTGCCAACTCTCCTTAAACTCCGATGGTATCGTTGTTTTCAGTGGTGCAAATATAGCAAAAATTATAATAACTCTACCCATAAAAAGCAAACTAAATCCTATCTGTCGGGTTATCAGAGGAATTTTTTTTATGATCGCCTGAATTTGGATTTTTAATCTTAATTTCAGTGCTGCCAAGTACTATTTTGGCTGGCTGTAAAGCTTTATCATGATAGAAACCTCAGTCCCGAGTAACCATAAAGAGCTTATGAAAATTATTTTTTTTCGGTTTTAAAAGATATTTTATATTCTTCAGTATCAAAAGGGTAGTTATCTTCAGATTTTGTAGCTCTGTCTGTTATATAAAAATCATATTCTGTATCGTGTTGCAGATCAGTTGTTTCAATGTTTAGAATTGTCTTTGATTCATCTAAGCCTACGATGTTTTTTAATGGAAAATGTTCTTTACCATTTTTTGAGAAATTGATTGAAATCTTTTCATTCATTGGTTTTGAGAATACAATCTGAATTTTTTTTGTATGTATTCCTACATTCTGACTGCCATTTTCAAATTCTATGATCTTTGTTAATCGGGGTTGATGTTCCCTATATTCAGAAAGGATTTGGTCAGCATTTTTTTTATTTTCAAAATATTCTGATTTTACTAAAAACTCGAGCACATCGGTTTTATTACTAAAATCTAACTCAATGAGGTTCTTAATTGCGGTTTTCTTGTCTGCAGAATTTTCATAATATTTTTTTGAAATCACATATCCTACAAAATATCCAAGATCAGGGTTTTTAGCATTGCTATTATAAAACCAGTTCTCAAATCTTTTACTAAACAGCTCTTTTTTAAAATCTGATTTTACGCTTTCATAATTTTTAAATCCATAATCCAGATATGATGCAGTGAACTTTTTGTTCAAAACTAGTTCTGCAATAAAATCACAAGAGCCTTCCTTAATAGCCTTGGATAGAACGTTAACCTCTCCATCTTTTTGAAAAGTATGAATGAATTCGTGTACTGTTACCTGTTTCAATTGTGATGGATTGGTAAACTGGAACATTTTTCGAAGATCTTCATTTTCAAATTCAGAAACTACAGTGTTTTGATCACCGGTAATTTTTTCTACGCCTATTAATAAATCCTCATGATGAACTGTTCCACCAGATTTCAAAGCTCCGATTGTATAATAAATATTTCCCTTAGAATTATTGGGATAAAGTTTTCCCAGTTTCCTGAAAGCAGTATGTTTTGTTTTAATTTTTTTAGCATCTATGAAAGTATTGGTCCTGATGGAGTTCCAAAATTGAGGATATTTCTCAATGACATTTAAATAATCATCTTTTCCGAATTTTTTAATCTCCATAAAAGATGCTAGGCCTTCAGTTTTCTTGCTCAGGAAAATGTTTTCAAGGATTTCACTTTTATTTTTTTTATTTTTCTGAATACTGTCATAGGCAATCCAAAAATGAGTAATGTCTGTACTAATGATTTTTTGAGCACTTGAGTAATTGAAAAATATCAAAATAGCTAATGTGGAGAGTATATGTTTCGTTGTTTTAGTTTTCATGGATCAGTCTCAAAAGTTGGGGGAAATGTTAAGTTGATGTATCTTTGAATTATGTTAAGCGATCACGAACTTCTCAAATTATTACTTCCAGAATTTTTAGTTGAATACTTTGACATCCTCAAAGCAG
>NZ_JBYPZJ010000014.1:0-87977 GCF_057815135.1 Chryseobacterium sp. II3a
CCTCCTATGTTTGTATAAGTTATAATTTGCTTTATCTCAAATATTATCTTAGCCATAAAGTGAATAAGAATGAGAGTTGAATAAAAATCCAATAGTTCAAAGAAACATATTCGGCGCAAGAAACGACCTCATTCTTTTTTTATCTTTTAGAGTCAGAGCAGAATGTAAGGAATTAAAAACCCCATTTAATATCCAGAATATCCAATCAGGAGAAAAGACGAAGGAAGATATCTCACTTAAAAAGCAATAAAAGATGAAAGTATTAAAACAAGTAGCCGGTATAGATGTGTCTCAAAAAGAATTAGTAGTTACTTTAGGTTGTCTATATGAAGATCAAACTATAAAATTTCTAGCTTATAAGGTATTTAAAAACACAGATGTTGGAATCCCATTATTGATTAATTGGATTGAAAAACAAAGTGTTGAAGATCAGGAAATTCACTATGTTATGGAAGCCACAGGGGTTTATCATCAGAAGTTCGCTTATTATCTTGCTGAGAATAATAAAAAGGTCTATATCGTTTTGCCCAATAAAATAAGTAGCTACCTAAGAACTCTTGATATAAAAACGATAACTGATAAAAGTTGTTCTCAGGCTATTACTCAGTTCGGTCTTGAAAGAAAATTAAATCACTGGAAAAAACCTGATCAGACTTATAATGAGCTGCAACAGCTTACCAGAGAGCGTGATCAAATTGTTCAGGAGCGGAATGTGATAAAAAATCAGCTTCATGCAGAAACTATTCAAGCTTCTCCTCATTTAAAAAGTATAGAAAGAATGCAAGCTCGTATGAATTTGCTCAATGCTCAAGAAAAAGCAATAAAGAAAGATATCGATAGTATTATCAATACTAATCCTGTGATAAAACAATTGATAGAACGACTTACAACAATACCGGGAGTTGGTGTTTTAACTGCGGTTACTGTTTTGGGAGAGACCAATGGCTTTGAACTGATTAGAAACAAGTCTCAATTATCAAGTTATGCAGGGTTAGATGTTAGAGAAAAACAATCTGGAACGTCGGTAAAAGGTAAATCACGGATATCAAAAAAAGGAAATAGAATGTTAAGGAAATGTTTGTTTTTGCCGGCTTTAACAATTGTGAAGTGGGATGATAACTTCAAAGAAGTTTATATAAGACTCACTTCAAAACATGGAATAAAAATGAAGGCTTTAGTAGCAATCCAAAGAAAAATATTAGAATTGATCTATATTCTTTTTAAAAATGAAACCGTTTATGACGGTAAATATAAATCAAAAAATAGCGTGAAAACTGAGATAGTATAGCACGCTACAGAGTCTAGCTCTAGGCCGACTTAAAAAACAAATTTACAAAAAAATATAAATATTATGTGCAGGTTAACACAGAATCTTGCGCCTTAATATATATTCTGCATTATAAAAATTTGCGCCTTTGCGTTTTCCAACTCTTATATTGGAATTTATATTCAAATAAAATAGACAGACTTGTCTGTATGTTGTTTTTTTTCATACATTTGTTCTATAAAAGAAAGCATTATGAAATCTCCAAGAGAAAGAATTATAGAAACAACGTTTGATCTGTTTGCAAGGCAGGGCTATAATTCTACGGGAATTAACCAGATCATTTCAGATGCAGGAGTAGCCAAAGCAAGCTTTTATCTTCACTTTAAATCCAAGGAAGACTTGTGTGTAGAGTTTCTTAAGATAAGACATGAATATTGGTTTAATGAGCTTTATGCTTTTTCTGCTCAATCAGAAAATGTGAATTCGAAAATCATCAGCGCTTTTGATTTCCTGATCTATATGAATGAGAAAGAAAATTTCAGAGGTTGCAGTTTCCTGAATATTTTATCAGAAATTCCAATGGATAATGTTAAAATTCTGGATGTAATTCAGGCTCACAAAGCAGATCTTAGAAATTATTTTCTGGAATTACTCAAAGATGATGCTCTTTCCGACCATATTTATATGCTTTTTGAAAGCAGCATTATAGAAAGCCAGCTTTTTAAATCGAATGAACTGATATTGAAATCAAAAAAAATAGTTAACCATTTAATTTTTTAAATAATGGAACAGAAACATCCGCTACCGCCTTTCACTCTTGAAACGGCAAAGCAAAAAATTCAGATGGCAGAAGATGCCTGGAACAGTCAGGATCCTGAAAAAGTATCCAAAGCATATACCTTAGACAGCGAGTGGAGAAACAGAGATACCTTTGTGAACGGAAGAGAAGAAATTGTTATATTTCTTCAGAAGAAATGGGAAAAAGAACTCAATTATAAACTTAAGAAAGAATACTGGGCACACACAGACAACCGTATTGCCGTTCGTTTCGAATATGAATACCAGACCAAAGAAGGAAACTGGTTCAGAGCTTATGGAAACGAGAACTGGGAGTTTGATGAGAATGGCTTAATGGCTAAAAGATATGCAAGTATCAATGATCTTGCTATAAAAGAAGAGGAACGTAGGTTTAAGTAAAAGAATAAAAGGGATAGTAAAGCCCCGAAGATTTTCATTGCCACAAATGCACGAATTATAAGTGTATTTGTGGCATTTTTAATTTAATAGGAGTAATACAGCTAAAAATAAATAATGGTAGAACTACTACATTTTCAGATATTTATGAAAAAAAAATATTTTCTGAATAAAATAATATTTCTAAATTTAGAGAGTTATTAATTAAAAAACACACTTATGAAAAAAAGCATCTTTAATTCAAAGCTGTTCAAGCAGCTCATTACTTATGGTACTATAGAAAGAAATAATAACACCTAATTTCTATACCATAAGCAGAACGAGAATTGTAAAGGGGACTTATACCAAGATTTCCCAGGAAGGGCATAGCATGTATTCCAATGAAAATATTATCACTACTGCGGGGAATTCAATTACAGAAATAGGAGTAAAAGATGGGGTTAGTTATGGAATTCCTAAATATGTACCGGGAATAGAGTTACCTGCGAAATGTCTGGTGCAGTTCAGGGCAAAAGATCACTGGAAAGGAGAAGATTATGGCTTCGATTGGATGCGGCTGGGGGAGACTACCAATTTTGGAGATAAAAATTACAAAGAGGTAGTGGCTGAACAGTATAAGAAAAGCAAAGATAAAAAAGAGAAAGCTTTTACCACTCTTGAAACCGATCCTAACGAATATGAAGGAGATTTTAAAATCTCGTCCTCTCTATTTGCCAGGCTAAGGAATGAATATGGAGTATATAGTATTCCCTGGAAGAAAAAAGCAGATGGCAGTGCAGAAGATTATTTCTGTTCCTGGCTTTCTTTGTATCCCGTTGGGATAAAGGATGAATCCGGAAATCTTAAAGCTTCTGGTTTTAGCAATACCAAAGCGTTGTTAAGTCTTATTGTGGAAGTGGACGAAGAACCACAGACTTTAAAATTTAAAGAGAATCTCCATTTTAAGATAGATCCGATGGAAATCACTACAAAAAGCAAGGGTAAACATGATCTTAAAGATTATGTTACAATAGAATGCTTGGAAGAATTTTCTGTGGATCAGGATATAGAAGTATATGCTGTTTCTAAAAATGAAGAAGGAAAAGAAGTAAAACAACTGGCCGGAAAATTAAAAGTTTGGGCGAATGATGCTTCGAAAAGAAAGAAGACGAAAGTATTGTTAGTAGAAGTACAACTTCCAATTATTAGTACTGGAAAAAAGGGAGATGCAAAAGGACAAAAAGAATTATTTGAAAAATATTTAAAGCAGGGATTGATTGAGATTGAAGTAGAAACGTATTCTTTGGATTTATCTTCTGATACCAATTTACAATCGGGTGGAAAATATGTAGAGGGTAAAAATATATTGGCATATTATGACAATGAAAAACATATTCCTTCGGCTCATGCAAAAGGATATATGAATCTTGCTTTTTACCTTAACGGAAAACTAAAAGAAGACCTGAAGAATAAAAAAGAGAATGAATACAAATACAGCAAATATTTTGTCGCCTTTTATCTGGGAGAAAATGGAGGCTGTATGGACAAATCAAATGCATATAAAGGCTTGAATGGTTATGCCCTCAATGATTTTGTAATCCTATTTCCTGAAAAGAGCAATGAAACCGCAGCCCATGAATTCTTGCATACCAAAGGAATACCTCATAGTTTTACCAATAATGCTGCAGATTCTAATGCAGAATATACCTACATTTATGGTCAGACAGAGAATATTATGGATTATTCTCATCTCAAAGATAAACCAAGATATAGCCTGTGGAAATGGCAATGGAAAAAAGCGAACTCTAAAATAAATAACTTATGAAAAAGTGTTTTTTTTTATGGATCTTAATAATAAATATTTCTTGTAATGCACAAAAAAAATCAATTATGGTAATAGAAGTAGATAATAAGTTTGAGAAATTTGATTCTATTTTTTATGAGGAATTATCAAAGAAAAATACAAATAATATGATGCTTTCTGATGGCTCATATGTGGAAATATTAAAATTAAAGGAAAGCAGATATTTTAACACTCCTAATGATTCATATTTTACTATTGTAAAACTTTACTACGAGAATCTAAACATAAAGAAAAAAGGGATAGGATTTAATGTTGGGCCTTTTACATTTAAAAAAGGCATTTGGTACGAATTTGATGAGCAAGGAAATCTTATCAAGGAAACAGATTATGATATACCTTTCAAATTTACTTTTGAGGATATTTTAAAATTTTGTGAAAATAAAGGAATAAAAATAGACAAAGGTCCTATTTTGCAGAGTACGGGATGGCATAATAAAATTTTTAGAGATCTGGAAAATGGACATCCAGTATGGGAAATTGAGCATTTAAAGAAATCAGATTTGGTTGAAATTATCAAATTAGATGGGATTACCGGAAAGATTTTAAGTACGAGAACCTATAAATATATTAATAATTAGATGATATCTCCGCCTCTTCAGTTGCGGAGATTTTGTTTATCCTATTTCCTGAAAAGAGCAATGAAACCGCAGCCCATGAATTCTTGCATACCAAAGGAATACCTCATAGTTTTACCAATAATACTGCAGATTCTAATGCAGAATATACCTACATTTATGGTCAGACAGAAAATATTATGGATTATTCTCATCTCAAAGATAAACCAAGATATAGCCTGTGGAAATGGCAATGGCAAAAAGCAAATTCTAAAATAAATGGCTTATGAAAAAGTATTTTTTATTGATTTTAATAATAACAATTTCTTGTAATGCTCAAAAAAATCCCCTTATGATACCCAAAATCGATAATAAATTTGAAAGATTTGATAAAAAATACTATCATGAAATTTATAAAGCAGATATTTACCTTGCTTATGATAAGTTGTTAGATGGTACTTATATTGAGATGGATGAGAGTAAAAATATAAAAAGTTATACGGAAAGTCCTAAAGATTCTTATTATAGAATTACCAAAATATATTACCCGGAGAGTGGAAATATTAAGGAAAAGGGTATTTCTATAAATACTGGTAAATTTAAAAAAGGCATTTGGTACGAATTTGATGAAAAGGGAAATCTTATCAAGGAAACAGATTATGATATACCTTTCAAATTTACTTTTGAGGATATTTTAAATTTTTGCAAAAATAAAGGAATAAAAATAGACAAAGGTCCAATTTTGCAGAGTACGGGATGGCATAATAAGATTTCTAGAGATCTAGAAAATGGACATCCAGTATGGGAAATCGAGCATTTAAAGAAATCAGATTTGGTTGAAATCATCAAATTAGATGGGATTACCGGAAAGATTATAGGAACAAGCACTTATAAATATATCAACAATTAAGCACTATTTTTATGAAAATAAGAATAAGCTCACACGAAGTGATTTTCAATATAATATATAGGATCGTTTTACAAAGTTTTGTAAGAAATTTTAAAAAAACAGTTGGAAGATTCTGAGTCTGAAATAAAAGAAAGCATCTTAATTTCAGGTATATCCTAAATCATAAAAATGTATAATAATTTTTTTTATTGATGAACATGTTGATAGTTTAAATAGTATCGTGATAAAAGTATTGATATACTTTCTGAATAATTACAATTCACTTTTCTTCCCATGCAAAAGTGTATTGATCTTTCTTCTGGTCTGAACAGATACTTTATAAGCACCATCCCGTAGTTTCTGGATCTTTCCGACAGGCTGAAATATCATTTTACTCTCAAACGGATTAAACGAAAGCAGTTCATTACTACAATCACGGGGATCCAACAGAGCGTCTTGATTTATTTTCACTTCTCCGATTTTAATATAAGGAGAGTTTTTCCATTCCACATTCAGTTTATTGATGGGTTGATCTTTCAAATCATAACAAAGCTGAATCAAAACATCTGCTGTAAAATCATTCTTATGAAGATAATTTTTTAAAGCTTTTTTAATGTTTTGCCTCTTATCCATATTCTTATTAACAGACTTAGGGGTAAGCTTTATTTTTATCATATAATCTCCCAGACGGTAGGCGCCTACGGAATGATAATCAAAAGAGAGAATGAAATCATTTCTTTTACTGAATAATTTTAAAGCATTTTTGATAAATGAAGCTGTGAGAATAGATGGAATGACTTTCAGTATTTGTGTTATCAAAGAAAACAGGCTGCTCCATTTATTATTATAAGATTGATTAATAGCGGTAAATAGCTTTAAAAAAGTAGAAACAGAATTAACCGGGAACAACGGAAAATTCACTAAGGGATAATTGGAAAGGAGATTATTGTTTTCATCTCTGATTTGTACCGCAAAACCATAGGCCGGAATATCCCTTTTTGAATTGGTGATTTTGAATTGAGCATTGGAAAGCCTTATCAACAGATCAAATTTCTCCCTATCAAAAAACGGTTTGAGGAATTCAGGAATATTAGGATCCACCCAAAAAACTCCCTTGGCAACAGCATATGTTTTCGCATGGGCGTTTCTGGTAGCATAATTGACGTCACTTATAGAAGAGGATTGTTCAACAAAATCAGCAATTGATTTTTTATTGATTTCCAGAAGTTCTTTTTCCTCTTCATTAAGCTCATCAAACTTCTTGTTATATAATATCGGATTTGGCATTTAGTTTTTAAATCCAATTATAACGCCAAGTTTGGAAATCTGTGTTAAGGAATTATTACAATTATTTGAATTTTGAGTAAGCTAGAAGCAGGAAGTCGGAAGCATGAAGTTCTTGAGTATACTGTTTTAATAAATTTTGTTTTCAAGTTGTTGATTATGAGTATTTAATTATTTTAGGTACGAGTGAATAGAATAGCAATATTTGATATTGAAGTACTCAATTTATAAACTTTCATCCTCGAGCTTCCATATTCCGAAGCGTAAAAAAGACTTATCTTTGTAAAAAATTATAATATGGGAGTAGCAGATTTGTTATTTAAACGTAAAAAAGAATTAGCCGAAAAGAACCTTAAGGATGGTAAAGAGTATATGGAAGAGTATGGTAAGAGAGAAACTGTGGTTCAATTACCAAGTGGCTTACAATATGAAATCATCACTGAAGGAGATGGAGCAAAACCTGGTCCTAAATCTACTGTAAAATGTCACTATCACGGAACTACCATTTCCGGTAAAGTTTTCGATAGCTCCGTAAAAAGAGGAACTCCGGCATCTTTCCCTTTAAACAGAGTAATTTCAGGATGGACGGAAGCGCTTCAGCTAATGCCTGTTGGAAGCAAGTGGAGACTGATTATCCCACCGCATTTAGCATATGGAGATCAGGAGATCAGCAAAGAGATTGGACCAAACAGTACCCTTGTTTTTGAAGTAGAATTACTGGGTATTAAATAATCCGGCTTAAAAATAGATTAAAATTTACCTGATTTCAGGTAAATTTTTTTATTTGTACTATATTAGTGTTGATGAATTATATATTGAAACTGATTGATGATTTCTGACAATGATTCAGCTATTGCACAAAAATTGGTTTGAATGAAAAAGATTTTTTACCTATTAATCGTTTTAGTTCTGTTGACTTCTTGTGTTTCCAAGAAGAATCAGGTTATTCAGCAGAACATACTTACTTTGAAGGATAGTTATTGTAAAGCTCCCTTTAAATATAATTATAGTAATAAAGTTCCATCTTACAACTCAGATTCTATTTTAGAAGCCAATAAAGAGCTGAAAGAAATGTTTTCTGACCAGAGTATTTTAATTTTAAATGCTTTGGATAATCTGGATGAGGTTCATCAGATTATAGACCTTAAAAAAGATTCTTCACTAGCTTCACAGATTAAGGTTCTACAATTAAAGACAAAGATCAATAGTAAAATTACCATTGCCCTTACTGAGCTTGACGCTGTTGCTGCAGAATTCGATTGTGAAGGCGAAAGAGTGGCTCAGATTGGAAATTATGTGGATAATCTCAATTCTTCAAGAAACAATAAACTGATTCTATATTCTATCATTACAGGTGCTGCAGCCTCAATTGCCGGAGGAATTGTTGGAGATCAGGGCTGGAGTAATGCTATTGATATCGGAGGAGGGGTTTTGGGAGCAGGCTTTGGTTTAGCAACCCTTAATCCGAAAGGAAAAAAAGTAGAATTTATTCACCAAAGAAACCTTTTGAGAGATATCTGGAAAGGAAAATTAGAATCTCCGAACTTCCCGCCATTTATCTGGTATATGTACACAGAAAAAAAATTCTCCAATAGGGAAGAACGTTCCATTATCGGAAATATGAAAGAAAGATGGCTGCATTATCAGTTTGATGATAATAAAACAGCGGCAGATCAATCCGTTATTTTTAGTGATGGCGGATACTATCGGGCAGATGATCTTCATAATCGGGCTGCGATGCTTAACCAGATGCAATCAGCAACCAGAACGATTAATCAAAACATTAATTATTTACTGCTGGATCTGGATAAATTAATCCTTTAAGAAAAATTTAACTGTAATAAATTTTGTTACAATTAAAATTTGTCTATCTTTGCAGAGTAATTACAATGAACAATACAAGATTTGCTACGGCAATACATATTATGACCTTATTGGCGAAAAGTCCTCAGGAGTGGCTCACTTCTGATTGGATTGCAGGTAGTATTAATGTAAATCCTGTCATTGTACGTAAAGAGATCAGTGTTTTGAGAGAAGCAGGTTTGATTGTAAGCAGACAAGGAAAAGAAGGTGGAAGCCAGCTTGCAAAAAACGCTGAAAATATAACAATTTCAGAGGTTTACAGATCCGTTAAAAATACAGAAGTATTAGGAAAGAAAAATCAGAATCCTAACCCTGCCTGTAGTGTCGGAAAAGAAATTAACAGTCATTTAACTACATTGTTTGAAGAAACAGATCAGTTGGTAAGTCAATTTTTAGGAGATAAATCTTTGCAGGAATTCGCAGATCAGTTCGAATAAAAATTTTTACCCTTAAATGTAACAAAAATTATTACAATTTAAATAAAAAAATAAAACATTATGAAAAAAGTAGCAGTAATCGGAGCAACCGGTTTTGTAGGTGCACACATCGTAACAGAGTTGGCAGACAGAGGATATGCAGTGGAAGCTTTAGTAAGAGATGCATCGAAAGTAAAAACACAGGAACATGTAACAGCAAAAAGCGTTGATGTAAACAATGTAGCAGAATTAGCAGAGGCTTTGAAGGGAAGTGATGCTGTAATCAGTGCATTTAATGCAGGATGGACAAACCCAAATCTTTACAATGACTTTTTGAATGGATCTGAAAATATTGAAAAAGCAGTAGAAGAGTCAGGAGTAAAAAGATTGATCGTAGTAGGCGGGGCAGGAAGTCTTTACACGCCGGATAACATTCAGATTGTAGACACACCGGATTTCCCAGATGCTTATAAACCGGGAGCAACTGCAGCAAGAGATTATCTAAATAAAATCAAAGGAAACAATACTTTAGATTGGACTTTCTTCAGCCCTGCAATCGAAATGAATCAGGCTAACGTAGGAACAAGAACCGGAAAGTACAGAACGTCTCTGGAAACTCCAGTATTTGATGAAAATGGAAGAAGCCAATTGTCAGTAGAAGATGTAGCTGTAGCTTTGGTGGATGAACTGGAACAGAATAACCACATCCGTGAACGTTTCACAGCAGCTTATTAATCCAAAAAGAACAAAATGTTTAAAAGAAAATTATTATCATTAATGGCTATTTTAGGTTTCATCAGTGTATTTGCAGGAAACCTGAAAGTAAAAGTATACAATCCCGGAACCAAGGCTATTTTTCCAATTACATCTACCATTATTTATGGAGATAAAGATGCAATGCTTATTGATGCACAGTTTCAAAAGCAATATGCTGAGCAATTGGTAAAAGAAATAAAAGCAACCGGAAAAAATCTTAGAAACGTCTTTATTTCTCACAGCGATCCGGATTTCTATTTTGGATTAGATGTGATTAAGAAAGCTTTTCCCAACGTAAGAATTATTTCTACAGCCCAGACTGCTTATCTTATTTCTGCTTCTAAAGATGATAAACTGGCAGTTTGGAAACCACAATTAAAAGCTGATGCTCCTTCAGAAATCATCGTTCCGGAAGCTGTGAATTCTATTCCTGATCTGGAGGGAAATAAGATTGAAATTAAACAAAACCCTGAGGATCCGGCGCACAGTTTTCTTTGGATTCCATCTATCAAAACGATTGCAGGAGGAATATCAGTTTCTGTGGATTCACATCTTTGGATGGCAGACACTCAGAATATAAAAGCTATTGACCAATGGATCGGGCAGATTGATGCTATGAAATCTTTGAAACCTGAACAGGTGGTTGCATCGCATTTTGCAAAACAGTCTTTGTCTCCGGTATCACTTGACTTTGTAAGAGGTTATCTTGAAAATTACAAGAAAGCTGTTACTGAAAATAAGACTACACCTGCTATTGTAGATTTTATGGTCAAGAAATATCCAAATCTTCCCGGAAAAGATGAATTGGAAATGGGAGTAAAGGTTTTCCTTGGTGAAATGGAGTGGGATTTAAAATCACCATATCCAGCCATCGGGAAGAAAGTAGAAGTTGATTTTGGAGCTGTAAAATTCCTGTTGGATTTTAAGGATAACAAAACAATGACGTTTACCGGAACAGCAGGAAGTTCAAAAGACAGTACAGATACTGTAGAATATACAGCAGTAGAAATAGCAAAAAATATTTTTATGGTGTACTGGCATGAGCCTCATCTGGGATTCAATGTGACTCATATTCAGGATTATAATAAAAATATTGTGTATTCTAATATTGCAGGACCAGACGGTACATTTACGCACCCGAAAGGAACTCTTAAGATTTTAAAATAAAAAGCAGCTGCCATCGGCAGCTGTTTTATTTATATTGCAATTGTAAAACCCTTATACTAAAATGACATCTCGCAGATTCCACAGATCTTGCAGATGTTAACGTTAAAAAATCTGCAAGATCTGCTTGATTAGTGAGAGCATAAAATCTGTTTATATCTATCTTTTAGAATTAAAAAAGCTGTCTCCAATGAGACAGCTTTCTTTTATAGATTCATAAACAACCTCGGGTTTACCGGAGTATTGTTTTTGTGTACTTCATAATGAAGATGAGGTCCGGTAGAACGTCCGGAGTTTCCGGATTTGGCAATCACCTGGCCCACTTTTACTTTATCATTCACTTTAGAAACAAGCTGTGATAGATGTCCGTAAAGGGTAGCCAGTCCGTTTCCGTGAGAAACAATCACACAATTTCCATACCCTCCTTTTTGCCCGGAGAAAATAACAGTTCCGGCGGCGGCAGCTCTTACATCAGAACCAAAGGCAACGGCAATATCCAGTCCTTTATGGAACTGCATTTGATCCGCTTCAGCAGGGGGATTATTTTTTTCCATAGGAGTAGTTTTAGAAACAGTTGTTCCGGCAACAGCTTTTGCAGCAGGAGCGGAAGCAGCCGATGTAGATGCTGCAGGAGCCGCTTTAGGAGTTACCATTACTTTAACTTCTCTTTTATTTCCATAGCTGTCTGTCAATTCGACGATTTTTTCAACAGGCTCTGCCTTCACTTCAGGTTTCGGAGCAGCTGCTGCAACAGGTTTAGCTTCTGTAGCCGCGCTTGATTTTACCGAAGCAAAAACAGTTTTGAATGGAATAGGATTTTTTCTGATCCCGAAATTAGATGAAATATATCCATCTGTAGGCATTCCTAACGGAACCTGCATCAGTTTTTTCTGTAGGTCCATCAGGTATTGGCTGTATCGGTTGGCTTGTTTGGAAAGATAGATAGAATTGGCGATGCTGTCCTGATCAAGCATCATGAGCTTTTCATTAGAAATGTCTTTAGACTTCAGGAAAGAATTCAGTTGTGAAACTGTCTGATCTACAAGGGTAAGATCAGTTTTCATTTTCAGATAATCTACACTGTCTTTTTCAGTGTTTATTTTTACAAGATTAACTTCATAATTTTTATCATCCTTCTCAGAGAATAGTTTGGCAATGAAGATACCTTGTGCAAAAACTACTAGTAAAAGTCCTCCCAGGAGAATATTTACGTTCTTCTTGCTGTTTAGAAATTTTTTCATATTTCCTTTCTTAGAATAATTAAAACGGTTTTTCAGCTGCAAATTTAATTAAAAATAAGTTTTGAAGATTATTCTTAATTAAAATTCAGTTTTTTCTGTATCTAACGCTGAATTACCTATTTAATTGTGTGGAAGTGTTATTTTTTTCAGAAAGTGTTTTTTTATCATGCCTTAAAGTATTTTGTTAAATCTTTGTTTAATATATTTGCAGTTCACATTCCAATTATGGCTAAAAAGAAAATTATTTCAGAATCTTCGAATCCAAAAAAGACTAAAAAGGATGTTTCTGTAGGAGTAGTAGGAAGCGGAAGTTTTGCAACCGCTATCGTAAAAATGTTGGTTGAAAACTGTAAAGTAGTGCACTGGTGTGTAAGAAGTGAGTTTGTAAAAGGAGCTATTGAGCTTCGTGGGCATAACCCTACTTATCTTACTGCAGCTCATTTTAATCTGAAGAGTTTAAAGTTGACCACAGATATTAATGAATTGGTTTCAGCTTGCGATGTTATTGTGCTGGCAACACCTTCCATTTATTTATCTGATACCTTGGATAAGATGACCTGTGATTATTCAGATAAGATCTTTGTTTCCGCAATTAAAGGGATTATACCTAAGGTGAATGATGTGGTGGCACATTATCTTCGTGATGAGTTTAAAATCGGTTTCAGAAATCAGGCAGTAATTGCAGGACCTTGTCACGCTGAAGAAGTTGCAATGGAGAGACTTTCATATCTTACAATTGCAACAGTAGAAGATGAAACGGCCGAAAAGCTGGAAGGAATTTTCAGTTCAGATTTTATTAAGGTGCAAACCAGTAAAGATATTTTAGGGAATGAATACAGTGCTATTCTTAAAAATATTTTTGCTATCGGGGCCGGTATTGCAAGTGGACTAGGTTATGGGGATAACTTTACAGCCGTTTTTGTATCTAATGCGATCCGTGAAATGGAAATTTTCCTGGAAGCCATCTATGAAGCACCAAGAGATGTAAATGAAAGTGCTTACTTGGGAGACCTTCTGGTAACCGCTTATTCACTTTTCTCAAGAAACAGAAATCTTGGAAATCTTATTGGAAAAGGATATACTGTAAAATCAGCAATCCAGTCGATGAATATGGTAGCAGAAGGATATTATGCTGCTCAATCCATCTATAAGACTTCAAAACAAAAAAACCTGAAATTACCGATTATTGATACGGTATATGCTATTCTTTATGAAGGTAAAAATGCTGAAAAACAGTTTAAAAAACTCACTGCAAAGCTCAATTAAAAAACAAGGTTCCATATTATAGAACCTTGTTTTAATACCTATACTGGAGGCTTAAGTAATGATATACTTAAGTCTTTTTTTATTGACTCATTTTAGTAATTACAAGAGCCAGTGATGAACGGATATTCAGATTGCTGGCTGTAAAACCGTTTCCTGTATCAAACTCAAATTTTTGACGGATCGTTGTTGGTGCGGTTAACGTTAAAAAATAGCTTCCCTGAAAAAAGGTAAAAGAACTTGATAACTGGCACATTCTGTTGGTTTCCGTAATGCTTGTACCTGTTGCAGCATTGATCATATAAGATCGTGTACAGGTGAAGTTTTGAGAAAGATATTGTGTATTGGTAGTTCCATTATTGTTATTCCCATTACTGGAATCTACAGAGTATCGAAGGATATATGTTCCGGCGGGTAAAGTAATAGTAGAAGTATCAGATCCTAATGAAGCTGAAGTAATTTTATTAGAGGCAACAGTAAAATTGCTAAGTGTATTATTAGTACTTCCGGTAGGAACTAAAATACCTGAATTGATAATTAAAGACATAGACTGAGGTTCAGTTCCTGCAATTATGGAGCGCTGCCACTGGTTTCTTATCCATACATAATATCCTTTGGGAAAAGTAGAAACTCCTCCTTTGTTATAAATCATAAGACCATCTGCCGGATTAGCAATGGGTGTTGTTGTACTATTGAGCACTGTAAGATCATATTGAGGAAAAAGTACACCTTTATCGGATGAGTTAATATCCAGTACACTGCTTGCGTTAGGAGTGCTAGTATTAATGCCAACTTGTGCTTTAATGCTTATACTAAAAAGTATTAGAGCTGCGCAGGCAAAATAAATATAGTTTTTCATTGTAGTAGTAATTATTGGTTAAGGGCTGATCTTTGAATATCAACTTTGGTGTTGGTAATGATAATCTCTCCGTTATTGGGAGTTGTCCCTCCTGCTCCTTGTTGATAAGTACCTCCCGCATCATGGGCAATAGAAGGGACTAAAGTAATTGGTGTTGTTGAGGTTGAGACAAAAGAAAAGCTCATATTTAAGGTATGTGTTTTATTTGATGCTATTGATTGGGCATTGATGCTTATTGTTTTTCCATATTGAGTTCCTGAAACAGGGTCAACAAGTTTTACAAGATATTGATGCAAATGTACAGGAGTACCTCCAATTCCTGCAGTGCTGCTTTCCAATGCAGTTCTTATATTAAGACATATATTAACCAGATAACCGCTGTTTCCAGGCAATGTAATAACTCCTGATGTTGTATTATAAGAAGCCCCAATATCATTTGAGACAACAGTAAGAGAAGCATCAGTGAAGTTTTTAAAAGTACCATTCGCAAGATTTCCTAATATATTGTAATCTGTACTTCGTTGAAGTATCATGTAGCTTACAAGGTTGTAGGTGTCTGCCATTTGAGTCCATCTGTTATTTTTCCATATATAAAGACCTGGACTGATTGAGTTTCCTTTATTGTATACTATCAAACCTTCTGCGGGATTAGCAACTGGGGTAATATTGTTTAATATATCTATAATATCAACTGTCGGAAGGAGTACTCCCTTATTTGTAGATTCAGATACTTCCAATACTGCTGAGCTGTTTATAGAAGATTTTCCAATTCCTACTTGTGCGTGTATTATTTGCGCTATTACAAATAATAGGAGGATATAACCTTTTTTCATGTGTTTTGTTTTAAAGTTGTGATATTTTAATGTAAGATCCGGTGGGAATCACCTTGACAAGATCGTAAAACGTACTGTTTTGCATTCTTCCCAATCGTAATCTTAAACCTCCGATGATATTGGCATTAGGATTAGAAGGAACACTGTAATAATAAGACCATGTTGCTAAATGATTGGTATCTACTTTAGAAACAATTGGGACTTCCTTCCTTGTATTTGCTCCTGATACAAACGTATTACTTGTATTATTATATAGATCGTTGGTAAAATCTATAAAATATCCCATCAGATAATAAGTGCTTCCTGAAAGCGGTGCTGTCCCTCCTTGTCCAGAAGGGTTTTCCTGGGGAGAATTTAAATTAAGATTTACTTCTACCAGATAGTTTCCTTGAGGAAGAACAAGAGAATATCCCCCTGTACTTGGATTTTGAACAACTTTGAACCCATTAATGTTAGATACCCCGGAAACCGATGGAGGATTTACTAATAATTGAGCATTGGTTCCGGCAACAGCATTATCCAGTACGGATAGATTTCCTGTGAAATCCAGGTAAGCAACTTTAGGGGTGTTTTCTGCATCAATAGTACTTTGCCATTGTTTAGTAGTCCCATTGAAAACATGTAAGGCCTTATTATTAGCATTAGTACCTCCATTAAAACCAATAAGAGCATTTGCAGGAGAGGCAACTGGAGAAGTTGTACTGCTTAGGTTTGTGATATTCAGGTTAGGAAATAGCAATCCTTTATTCCCTCCTGAAATAACTACTGTGGGAGCACTTGTATAGCCACTTCCTCCATTATTTATAGTGATACTGGTTATGGATCCATTGGTCATATTAGCTGTAGCACGTGCTTTTGTACCGCCATTTACAACAGAACCGCCGCCATAAAAATTAATAGTAGGTGCCATAATGTACCCACTCCCGCCGTTGGTGATGGTAATTCCGTTTACAACGCCACCTGATACGCTTGCAGTAGCGGTTGCAGAAACTCCATTGAAATTTTCGATATGCAGAATTGCACTAGGGTCCGGTTTGGACGTGTTGATTCCTACACTTCCGCTTTGGGCAAATGCCAATGTAGCGAAAAATGTACTTACGAAGTTAACAATTTTCATCTTTTATATGTTTACGAAATAATTTTAATTAAATACACATGGAATATGGTATTAAATCAATTGAAAGATACGTATAAAAAATGATTAAACTGCGTTTTTAATTTGGGTTTTGGTTGAATAAATTGTCGTTTTATCAATTAAATGTGAATTTTATTTATTTATTTTTAATGTAAATTCACATATTTTTGAATAAAAATATGATTATAAACCATTATGATTAAAGTAATTCATACAGTGAACTTGGATGAACTTAAATTAACATAAAATATACGAAGAATGTAAAAAAAATAATTATTTACCTTTTGGTGAATTATATTGGGCTGAAATTTAATTTTTTTTTAATGAAAAATGACTATTTATTATTACTATTATTAATCATTTCAATCTTATTCTATTGATACTTTCCATTATATATTGTTGCATAATTAAGAAGTGTTTTTAACTCAAAAATTAACGTGTTAAAATCGTTAAACGCGTTTCTCTTTTTAAAACTTTTCCCGAAATTTGAACTAAAATTTAAAATTATGTCACAATCGCTTACAAGCAGAACACCGAAACCTAAATACGACGTTGTACTGATAGGGGGCGGAATCATGAGCGCCACTTTAGCAACGCTGCTTCATGAATTTGATCCAAAACTTGAAATTGCCATCTTCGAAAGACTAGGAAGATTTGCCAAGGAAAGTACAGCAGCTTGGAACAACGCCGGAACGGGGCACTCCGCATTTTGTGAGCTAAATTATACTCCGGAAAACCCGGATGGGAGTATTGATATCAAGAAAGCAGAAAGCATAGCAGAACAGTTTGAAGTTTCAAAACAGTTCTGGTCTTACTTATTGGCGAAAGGATATATTCAGGATCCAAAGGATTTTATCAATTCCTGTCCGCACATGAGCTTGGTATTCGGAGAAAAAGATGCTGAATATCTTAAGAAACGTCATGAGAAAATGTCTGAATCAGTTCTTTTCTCCGGAATGGAATTTTCTACAGATCATGATAAGTTGAGGGAGTGGATTCCATTGGTAATGAGCAAAAGAAATAAGTCTGAAGTAATGGCGGCCACCAAAATGGATATGGGAACAGATGTTAACTTTGGAACTTTGACCAGAAAAATGGGAAGACACCTTTTGGAAGATTCAAAGGTTGAAGTATTCCTATATCACGAAGTGAAAGACATCAGCCCTAAAGATGACGGAAAGTGGGAAATGAAAGTGAAAGACAGAATCAATAGCCATAAGCAGGAAGTAAATGCAGACTTTGTATTTATAGGAGCTGGAGGATATGCTCTTCCGTTATTGGACAGTTCAGATATTAAAGAAAGTGAAGGATATGGAGGTTTTCCGGTTTCCGGACAATGGCTGGTAACTCATAACCAGGAATTGGTAGAGAAGCATCAGGCTAAAGTATACACACAAGCAACCGTAGACGCTCCGCCAATGTCTGTTCCTCACCTTGACCTTAGAATTATTGATGGACAAAAGGCTCTTCTTTTCGGACCTTTTGCAGGGTTTTCAACAAAGTTCCTGAAAGAAGGAAGCTATCTTGATTTACCGGAAAGTGTAAACACTAAGAATTTAAAATCTTTATTTGGCGCATGGTGGCATAACCTTCCGCTGACTAAATACCTTATTCAGCAGGTAGCGATGACCAAGTCTCAAAGAATGCAGCATTTAAGAGAATTCATTAAGGATGCTAAAGAAGAGGACTGGGAATTGAAAGTAGCAGGACAAAGAGTTCAGATCATTAAGAAAGATGATAAATTAGGAGGGAAGCTGGAGTTCGGAACTGAAGTGGTCGTTAATAAAAACGGTACCATTGCTTCTTTATTAGGAGCTTCACCAGGGGCATCCACAGCAGTACAGGCAATGCTTAATGTACTTGAAAAATGTTTCCCTGAGAAACTTCAGGGAGAATGGAAAGACAAATTGCTGGAAATGGTTCCGTCATACGGACAAAAATTGGCAGAGAATCCTGAACTTACTGAAAAGTTAAGGGAGTATACCAAGGAAAAGCTAGAATTAGAATACTAATATTAATAATGAGCAATGAATAATAAGCTATACAACAGCATTATTCATTGCTCATCACTTATTACTGATAAAAGGTGGAAGAAATTGTTATAAAGCCGGTTATTGCAAAAGAACTTCTGGAATCTCTTCAGACAAAAATAGAAGAAGAGAAGCAGGTGATCGTACATTGTTGTTTTCCTGCATCACCATTTTTAGGGAACTTAATCAGAATCTGGCATTCAACCTATCTTTTTGATAACCAATCTGAGCATAGAAGCAAAATGATTCATGCGGAGAATATTTCGATTTCTCCTTATTGGACGCCTGTACCTTTTATGCAGGATTTTTGGTTTACTTTAATCTTTTCAGGGCTGCCAAAAGACTGTAAAAGTTTCGATCTTAAAGAAGTTATTCCTGAAGAAGGTGGTTTCTTTGTGGAATCTATTAAAAGAAATTCTTCCGATGTATATCGTGTGAAAATATCAGAATCATATTAACATGAAGGTAAGAGAAGCGAAACTGGAACAAATCATTCACTGGGCAGAAAACAATCCGGATGTCAGAGCTGTTCTTTTAACCAGTTCATTGGTAAATCCATTTGCTCCCGTAGATCATTTTAGTGACCTTGATGTAGAGTTGGTTTTTGAAAACAGGTCTATTTATGAAGACAGTCACGAATGGCTTAAGCTTTTCGGAGAACCGATTTCCATGGTAGAAGAAGATGATACTGTTTTTGAAGGAAAACATGCGATGAAGATGGTGCTGTTCAGAGATCATATAAAAGTTGACTTTAAGCTTTATCAGGTAAAGGAATTCTCTGAAGAGATCCATGCAGAAGTACTTCCGGATGATTGGGATCTGGGATATAAGGTTTTAATGGATAAAGATGGGCTGACAAAGGATTTGAAACCCCCAACTTATCAAACGATTATGATTCATCAACCTACAGAGAAGAAGTTTAATCAGGTATTGAATGATTTCTGGTGGGATACGACTTATGTGGCAAAATGCCTTAAGCGAGGTGATATTTTCTATGCTAAATTCATGTCTGAAGACGTATTAAGGACAGATTATCTGGTTCCTTTAATCGAATGGTATATTGCTAGCTCTCATGAATGGAATACTATAACCACAAACAAGCATGGAAGGCTCTTCAAAAAATATCTCTCAGAAGAACAATGGAGTAGAATAGAAGCTACCTTTTCAGGAAGTAATATTGAAGAAAACTGGACTGCTTTATTTGCTTTCGCTGATCTTGTTCACGAACTGGGAACTGTTTTGGCAGAAAAACTAGATTTTGAATATCCTTTTCAGCATGAAGCAGACATTCGGAATTATCTTGATGAAGTAAAAGCACTTCCTTAAGCAAATTCCTCCTGCCGGATCAGATTTTCAATACAATATTCTGCAATAGCTGTAATAGTCACAAACGGATTGACTCCAATGGTTCCGGGAATTAAGGATCCATCCAATACATAGAGATGTTCATGATCCTTTAGCTTTCCAAACTCATTGGTTGCTTCACCTAATACACATCCGCCCAGAGGATGATAACAAATATCAGCTCCAAAACCATTGTTGAAAAGAAAGTGGCTTCTGGTTCCTCCATTTGCTTTATTCATTTTTCGGATAAAAAATTTGGCATTTTCCTTCATTTTAGAAGTATGACTTTCATCCCAGTTCAATCTAATCTTTTGTGTGGTTTTATCATAACCTACTTCTCCTTTTTTATCGACTCTGTTAATCAGTAAATACAGCGCTGTGGCAACATCCATTCCCATCGGTAAGGGGGCAATTTCTGTGAAAAAAGGATGTTCTTTATCCTCCCAGTTGTCAATTCCTCCTACCGGAATGGTAGATTGTTTTGAACCTGTTCCGCCTGATAACGGTTTGACCCAGTTTCTTCCGGTCATAAAATTACCGTTGTTTCCCCAATTTTTGCCAATGTTTTCATGAACAGGAAAATTATTGAGAGCATTGGAATGAAACAGCAGTTGTAATGTTCCCATTGTTCCTGCGGAAAGAATCAGTTTTTTACAATTAAAAACCTTGTCTGCAACAACACTTCCGGAAGTATCAATTTGCTGAACATTTAATGTATAGCTTTTATCATCATTAAGCTTAATATGATCTACACAATGAAGATCCAGTATTTCGAGATTCCCGGTTTCCAACGCCTTTTTCAGGTAAGTTTTATCTAAACTGTTTTTTCCATGATTATTTCCATAGATGACCTCAGTATTGAGAGCGGAACGGGGAACTTCATTTAAATATTCCTTTTCCATATATTTAAAATCATATACATTAGGAACCCGCATGGTCTTGAATCCTGCCTTGTGAGCCTCTTCTTCACCTACTCTTGTGAATTTATAATAAGGACATTCTTTTAGAAACTTTTCATCAATAACATTTACTTTGAGTTCTTCCCGTACCAGAGGAAAGTAATGATTGTAAAACTTTTCAGCATCAAGATTGGGGAAAATCTCTCTGAAGTAACTTTCTTTGGGAGTTACGGCCATTCCTCCATTCACTAATGAGCCTCCTCCAACGCCTCTTCCCATCCAAATATTAATATTGTCAAAATCTATTCGGTCTAATGTTCCTGTGAAAGGCGTTAAAGAAAAGATATTCATAAAAGGAGCTATTGTCTTCTTTTTTAACCAGGCTGAACTTTTTCCCGGCTTTAAGAGATTGGAAAATGGAATCCTGGCTTTTTCCCAGTTAAGTCCCATTTCAAGCAAGATTACTTTTTTTCCGGCTTCACACAGACGTAAGGCAGAAACAGCACCGCCATACCCGCTTCCAACGATAATAATGGGAGCATCAACGGTTTCTTTTATCATATTGGTTCTTCGTTCAGCAGCCTGAAAAAGATCTGATTGTAGAAAATAAAAACCTGAGATGGCAAGCATGCTTGTTTTGATGAATTTCTTTCTGTCCATGGGCATTGCTGCTCAAAAAGTATGCTAGATCCGGAGGAAATTACTTTATTTAAAACAGATTATATTTTTTATTAGAATTTTAACTTTTGAAACGCGGGAAAATTCTTAGTTTTACTTATAATTTTACATTTAATGAAAAAATATATATTGGTCTTTTTCTTTTTACCCTTATTAGCCTTTTCGCAAAAAATGGTTTCCCGGGAGGTCATGGAAATCAAAAAATTTCAAAAAGATCTTGATAAAGAATACCTGGATCCAAAAGAAACACCTTTACGAGGAGATAATTTCAAAAATTTTAAAGGACATCCATTTTTCCCCTTTGACCTGAAGTATCGCGTAACAGCAAAGTTTGTCAGAACTAAAGATGCACAGCCTTTTGAGCTGCCAACATCTTCGGGTAAAACAAAATCTTATAAAGAATATGGAAAGGCAACATTTGAACTGGATGGAAAGTCTTATACCTTAACACTATATCAAAGTCTGGATCTTATTAAACAAGATCAATATAAAGACTACCTTTTTCTGCCTTTCCGTGACGCGACCAATGAGAAAGAAACCTATGGCGGTGGAAAATATATGGATTTGAAAGTCCCAAAAGGAAATACCATTGTTCTGGATTTTAACAAATCTTATCACCCGTTCTGTGCTTATAATGCCTACGATTATAATTGTCCTATTGTTCCTGAAGAAAATAAACTTCCTGTGGAAATACGGGCAGGGGTAATGTATGAAGATATTTATCATCATTAAATTATGGTAAGCTTAGAATTTTTTAAATCAGATGAGCATCTTTCGGATGTTAGCTATAGTTTAGACGAAAATCAGCTGCGTTTTACGGCTTCTCCTAATCAGGCTTTAGAAAATATTGAGAAAAGAGATGATCATGACGCATATCCCATTACAATTCTGGAAAATTTTGTTCCGGTAGGATTTTTTGTTCTTGACTTTGGAAAAGATAAATTTGAATTGACGGATAATGATAATTCTGTGCTGGTAAGATCTTTATCGGTAAATCCTGATGTGCAAGGTAAAGGAATTGGGAAAACTGCAATGATTCAGGTAGATGATTTTGTAAGAAAAAACTTTAGGCATTGCAATGAAATTGTTTTGGCTGTTAATCAGAAAAATAATTCAGCATATCACATTTATCTGAAAGCAGGATATATTTATGAGGGTAAAACCAGAATTGGGAGGAGTGGTCCGCAATACCTGATGTATAAAAAACTTTAATAAAATTTTAAAATTTTATTTTTTTTACTGCTGATTTGTTTCCATAACTTTGAGTAACATCAATTTACAAGTATGGAAATATCACTTCACAACCAGGTTGCAGTGGTTACAGGTGCCTCTAGTGGAATAGGCTCCGGTATTGCAAAATCATTAGCTTCAGCAGGGGCAATTGTTATTGTCAATCATTCTTCACCAAGATCTCAGGATGAAGCAAAATCAGTATTGAAAGAGATTACAGATGCTGGCGGGCAGGGAATTACCTATCAATGTGATGTTTCACAGGAAGATCAGGTGATTCAGATGTTCAAGGATGTTGTCTCAAAATTTGGAACGGTAGATATTTTGGTAAATAATGCCGGAATACAAAAGGATGCTAAATTTACTGAAATGACATTGGACCAATGGAATGCGGTAATAGGAGTGAATCTTACGGGTCAATTTCTTTGTGCAAGAGAAGCTATCAAAGAATTTCTTCGCCGGGGAATAGATCCATCCCGTTCCATAGCCTGTGGAAAGATTATCCATATCAGTTCTGTTCATGAGATTATTCCATGGGCGGGACATGCTAATTATGCATCCAGCAAAGGAGGTGTCAGAATGTTGATGCAGACATTAGCTCAGGAATATGGTGCAGATAAGATCCGAGTTAATTCTATTTGCCCGGGAGCTATTCAAACCCCTATCAATCAAAATGCGTGGAGTACGCCGGAAGCACTCAATTCACTTCTTACTCTTATTCCGTATAACAGAATTGGGCAGCCACAAGACATAGGAAATCTGGCGGCATTTCTTGCCAGTGATCTTGCAGACTACATTACAGGAACCAGCATTTTTGTTGATGGTGGAATGACAACGTTTGAGAGTTTCTCTACAGGCGGGTGATGGTTCAAAGGTTTAAAGTTTAAAGTTGGAGGACTGTTATTGTGAATACGTTTTACAAGCTGTTACTCATTGCTTATTATTCATTACTTATTACTCATAATTAACACTTATGTCAGAAAAACAAAGAGTTTCAGATGTTTCATGGAAAAAATGGGGGCCCTATGTAAGCAACCGTGAATGGGGGCTTGTTCGTGAAGATTACAGTGAAAATGGTGATGCCTGGAATTATACCAGTCATGATACAGCAGAAGCCAAAACCTACCGATGGGGTGAGGAAGGTATCTGTGGAATCTGTGATGATCTTCAGAAACTTGTATTCTCTGTCGGATTCTGGAATAAGAAGGATAAAATGGTAAAGGAACGATTCTTTGGCCTTACCAATGGGCAGGGGAATCATGGAGAGGACGTCAAGGAATATTTTTATTACCTGGACTCCACGCCTACTCATTCCTATATGAAGATGTTGTATAAATATCCTCAAAATGCCTTTCCTTATGATGATTTAATTAAAACCAATGCAGAGAGAAGTAAAGACGAACCTGAATATGAATTAATTGATACCGGAATCCTTGAGCATAATGAATATTTCGATATTTTTATTGAGTATGCTAAGGAAAGCCAGCATGATATTCTTGTCAGATTAACAATTATCAATAAAGCAGAGAAAGAGGCAGACCTTGTCATTTTACCTACAGCCTGGTTCAGAAATACCTGGAATTGGGGATATGATGACTATAAACCTCAATTGTCTGCTGAAGAAGCCACTCACATCAAGGTAAATCATCAGGATATTGAAGTGAAGAATATATATGCAAAGCAATCTTTAAAAACACTGTTTTGTAATAATGAGACCAATAACCAAAGGCTTTATGAGTCTTCCAACGAGTCAAGATATTGTAAGGATGGAATTAATGGCTTTGTACTGACGGGAAATTCTCAGGCAATTAACCCTAAAAATACAGGAACAAAAGCTTCATTTTTTATTGATGACCATTTTAAGGCTAAAGAGTCTAAAATATATGAATTCAGGCTTACGGATAAGGAATTAAAAGAACCCTTCGATGACTTTGAATCTATTTTTGAAGAACGGCATAAAGAAGCGGATGAGTTTTATGGAGAAATTCAGAAAGGAATCCAGTCGGAGGACGAAAAATTAGTACAAAGACAAGCATTTGCAGGGATGCTTTGGAATAAAATGTTTTACCATTATAATGTTGAGAAATGGCTGAAAGGTGATCCTGCAGAGATGCCCCCTCCTAAATCCCGTGAAAAAATAAGGAATTATGACTGGAAGCATCTCAATAATGAGCATATTGTTTCCATGCCCGATAAATGGGAATATCCGTGGTATGCCACTTGGGATCTTGCTTTTCATACCATCAGTTTTTCACTGATTGATCCGGATTTTGCCAAACATCAACTTAAACTTTTCCTCTTTGAATGGTATATGCATCCTAACGGGCAGCTTCCGGCCTATGAATGGAATCTTAGTGATGTGAACCCTCCGGTGCATGCCTGGGCAGTTTTTAGGGTATTTAAAATTGATGAATATTTAAAAGAAAAACCTGATCTGGAGTTTTTGGAAAGTGCTTTTCAAAAACTGTTGATGAATTTTACCTGGTGGGTAAATAAAAAGGATATCAATGGGAATAATATCTTCGAAGGCGGCTTCCTGGGACTTGATAATATTGGTGTATTTGACAGGAATTCTACTTTACCCAATGGAGAACAGCTGGAGCAATCAGATGGGACAAGCTGGATGGCTATGTTTGCATTGAATATGATGCGGATTGCATTGGAACTTGCTCAGTATAATAATGTATATGAAGAGATGGCAATGAAGTTTTTTGAACATTTCCTGGCCATCGCCAACTCACTGGATAATATGGGAGATGAAAATTTCAGCCTTTGGGATGAGGAAGATGAATTTTTCTATGATGCAATTGCTTCCAGTGATGGAACTCATATGTATTTACGGTTAAGAACTATTGTAGGATTAATTCCCATGTTCGCTGTAGAGGTAATAGATGATGAAATGATTGAAAACCTTCCGAATTTTAAAAAAAGAATGAAATGGGTACTGGATAACAAACCGGAACTGGCAGCGCTGGTTTCAAGATGGGAAGTGAAAGGCCAGGATTCCAAACATCTTTTATCCCTGCTGCGGGGCCATCGGTTAAAAAGGCTGCTGGCAAGAATGTTAAATCCTGAAGAATTTTTAAGTGACTATGGAGTAAGAGCTCTTTCCAAGGAATATGAGAAAAATCCTTATACATTGAATCTCAATGAAACTGATTATTGTGTGAAATATACTCCAGCAGAAAGTGACAGTGGATTGTTTGGCGGGAATAGCAATTGGCGAGGGCCGATTTGGTTTCCTATCAACTTTTTGATTATTGATAGTCTACAGCGGTTTTTCTTCTACTACAGCCCTGATTTTTTAGTTGAATATCCAACTGGAAGTGGAAATTATTCAAGCTTAGATCAAATAGCAGATTCTTTAAATAAACGATTAGCAAGGATATTTTTAAAGGACAATGAAGGGAAACGACCTGTACATGGACAATATGAGAAATTTCAAACTGATCCCGATTTTAAGGATTATATTTTGTTCTACGAATATTTTCATGGCGACAATGGCCGCGGAGTAGGGGCTTCTCATCAAACAGGGTGGACAGGCCTTATTGCAAAAATTCTCCAACCAAGGTTTATTAAGAAAGAGATTGCTGAATCTGAAACGGAAATGCCTGAAGATGCTGAAGAGAAAAGAAATTAAGAAGGCTACTCATATAAATAAGGAGGTAAAAAACAAAATAGTAAATAGAACTATTACATCTGTTTTTTTAAGCCTTGTCAAACACTTTTTATCTCTTTTAATTTATTCGAATATCTGTTGTATTACCTCTAATGATGCCGGATTTTTAAAATCGGTAATATGATAATGATAGTATACCAAAATGCTGTCAAGAAAATCTTTTCTCAAAGATGAATTTATTTTTACACTATAAAGATTTTCGGTAGTCAGGATCTTTTTCCAAATCATGGAGATTTCTTCACTGAATAACTGATGTGCAGAATTTGTTGAAAAAGTTCCGGTTTCCGGATCTAAAAAATTTCCTTCCCCTATTAAAGGAGCAACACCCTGTACTTTTAGTATAACAAGTAAAAACAGTAAATGACATTGATAATTTTGCTGTTCCAGTTCAGTAATAAATCTTTCAATACTGGAGAAAATAGTAAGGTTTTTGTTTTCAAGTTTTAGGATCTGATTCAGGAAGTCTGCAATAAAGAATATGACGGTACCAGCTTTGATATCAGCATAAGCATCATTTCCTTTTACCAATTCAAATTTTGAGATGGTAGCTATACCGCTTCCTCTTACAGGGCTGAGGGAGAAATTCAGTTTATTCAAGGGCTGCAGGAAGGCTTTCTTTTTATTTTTTCGGGAATAAATTCCTTTCAGAAAATAAGACTGAAAACCATCCTCCTCAGTAAAACAATGCAATACAGCATCATTTTCCCCATATTTGATGAATGAAAGTAAAAAACCGTTTTGTGTATTCATTAATTGACTACGCCTATTTTGGCTGTCGCTTTATCAGAACCATCTTCATTGGTCATGAGTACAAAGTAAATTCCTGATGCCACTCTGGCACCGCGCTGATTATTAAGATCCCATTCATAGGTTCCCCCTCGTGCTACTGCAGAGTGTACAACATTTCCAGCAGCATCAACAATTCTTATATTGGTTTTCTCTGCCAGTCCTTTAATTGTAACTTTCCCTTTAAAATTGGAATAAACTACAGGATTAGGATACACTAGTACATCTCCAAAGTTGGAAGTTACATCTGTGATATCTCCCTGATAAGTTACAATACCATTATAGGTTACAAAATATACTTTTCCTGTTTTTTTATCTACTTTTATATCAGTAACGCTATTGGTTGGAAGAGGAGAGTTTTCCATGGTGAAATGCTTGATGGTTCTTTGACCATCTGCAGAAAGATAATATACACCACCTCCGTCTACAGAAACCCATTTGTAATTTCCTCCATCTACTTCTACCTGAAGAATGCTGGAATCTCTGAAAAGCTCTTCGCCAATCCCGTTTTGCTCTATAATAATAGGATTAACTTTGGGTTCAGGAGTTTTTATTTCAGCAGCAGCATTCGATAAAACTCTTACTCCTTTGTCTGTACTAATCCATACGTCACCAGACTTGTCGGCAGCTACAGATAATGTTCCGGAAGCAGTGGTAGGAAATCCATTTTTTTCAACTAATATATAATCGCTATCATCGGAAAAGTTAAGTGCATCTTTATAATCATATACCCAAAAAGCATTTGACCTGGATAAAGGGATCCATAACATATTTTCATAAACGATAGGCTTTTGTACGGATGCACTTTTAAAATTAGAAACTTTTAGATTGAAATCATCCTTAGCCTTATCATATACAGCTACTGCAGGACCTCCGTCATTAAATGAAAATACAGCAAAGATATTGTTTTGGGTATCAGTTGTAAGACCTACAGCTCGTCTTTGTCCAGGAGTAGCCTGTACTGAATAACGTTTTGCAAAGTCAAAGTCTTTATTGGCAGCATTATATTTAAGTTTATAAATTCCTTGAACATCTGTTGCGTAGTTTGCAAAAAGAACCTCACTATTATCAAGAGGATTAAGAATAGCATCCAATACATTGAGAGTTCCTGTAAAAGTTTTAAAGTAAGATGGATAGATCCATTCTGTACCATTAAAATAATAAAAGCCGGGTCTTTTAGGGTTGATGACTGGTGTATTATATCTTTCAGCTCTGGCTCCGGTGGAAACCAGTAACTGATTATTATCGTGTATACTTATTTTATAAGCAAAATTAAATTCTGGTCCGGATGGTTTATAAGTATGATTGCTTTCATCCTTTATTCCTGATAGTATGGTTCCGCCAAATAATTTTCCGCCAGCCATTGTAGCAGTGTTACATTGCTCTCCGAAATCTACAGCATTCATATTGGTCCCGTTCAGACCAAATGTATAGACTCTGCTGTCAGTAACTACAACATTATTTTCAGTAACAACAACATCCTGAATGTTTCCAAGACTGACAGGCAGCTGAATAGGAGCTCCATTGTTATAGACGAATGCGGCAGTAGCGGATGAAAATGCTAATTCCGATTCAGAATCAATATGCTTGAAATTTCCGGGAATCTCTGTAACCCAAGTAGAATAGGCCGGAAAAGTATTATTGATTTCATGGCTCTTCAACCCTGAATTCGTTACAGAATAGACCTTATTCCCGAATATGGTAGCTTCATTACTTGCTTCAAATGTTCCTCCGGTTAGAAAAAATACAGAGTCTGCAAATTCTTTCTTTTTTATATTAAAAATTGATACTCCGTAGCCTACAGAAATTGTAGCTCTATCTCCTGTTATAGAAATATGATTGATTTTTTTATTTCCATTATAACCAGTCGCAATAGGTATATCAACAATATATTTAACCTCATTAGGGGTCACTACATCTATGGCCCCGTTTACATAACCAATAACCGCTGTTTTACTTTTAGGATCATAATCAAAAGCTGTTATTCCTATATTATGGAGACCAGTGGCTTTAGATAACTTCGTAATTTCTCCTGTTGATATGGTATAATAAAATATTCCGTTTTCTGTGGCAGCCACTATTCGCCCGTTGTCTTCCTTCATAGCTAAGACATTATTGTAGGAAAAGAGATCTGCCCATTTTTTTGATGAAATGACCTGAGCTTTTGTAAACTGCAGGGAGGCTAAAATACCAAGAGAAATTAGAGAGAGTTTTTTCATGTTATGCTATTATGCTGCTGTCTATTGCCTGGTTGTTCCAGGAAATATGCTGTACGTTTTTGTTTGTATCAAAATAAAAATCTATTCTACCTAAAAGAAGTCCTGCCCATCCTACCTGATTAACAAGAACGTTTTTGCCTTGTCTGTTAGTATATGTCTGAGGTTCCGGTAAGAATGTATGAGTATGGCCACCCAGAATGATATCAATATTTTCTGTGCTGGCTGCTAAAATTTTATCACTTACTTTGCTAGGCTCATCTTTGTAATCATATCCAATGTGTGAAAGGCAAATGACAAGATCACATTGCTGCTCTTTTTTTAAAAAGTTTGAATAATGCTGTGCTACATCAATAGGATTAGAATAAACGGTTTCTGCATACTGCTTCTTACCTACAAGTCCATCTAACTGGATTCCTACTCCAAAGATGCCAACCTTAATTCCGTTTTTGTTGAAAATCTTATAAGGAGATGTTTTTCCATCCAGAATCGTATTCTTAAAATCGTAATTTGAACAGATGAATGGAAACTTCGCATTCGGAAGAACCTTTAAAAATCCCTCAAGTCCGTTATCAAAATCATGATTTCCCATTGTAGAAGCATCATACTTCATCATGGACATTAATTTGAATTCCAGTTCACCACCAAAAAAGTTGAAGTAAGGTGTTCCCTGGAAAATATCTCCAGAATCAAGAAGAAGCACATTGCTTTCCTGGTTTCTGATTTGCTGAATTAAGCTTGCCCTTCTTGCAAAGCCACCCTGATTAGGGTTTTTTGTATAGCTTGCATCGAATGGTTCTATTCTGCTATGTTGGTCATTAGTATGAAGAATCGTTAGCTTATTTGCGGATTTTAAGTTAAGAATTTTTAATTCTTCCGCCATCATCATATTAGGAGCTAAAGCCATTGCTAAAGATCCACCACCTATTGCCTTTAAAAAACTTTTTCTATCCATTACTTTTTACCAATAAAATTTAGACGAACATCTGTAGGAGAAACAATCTCAGGATTTTTCTTAAAATAATCTATATATAAATCTCTAAGCTTAACTCCCGTGGGAATTGCTTCCCCTTTGGAAAAGAACTTCATATTATCACCGCCTAAAGCCAGATAGTCTGAAGTAGCAATATAATAATCTTTGTTAGGATCTACTTCTTTTCCATTAATTAGAGATTTAGATAATTGTCCGTTTTTGGTTTCAATATATAAATGAGAGACAGGATTGTTGACCTGTGTTTTGGCATAATATTCAAAAAGTCCGGGTAGGTCTGAACCTTTCATTTTTACAATAATTAATTCATTTTCGAAAGGCATTACCTCAAAAAGATTTTTCAGCATAATATCACCTTTCCCAATCGTAGTACGGATTCCTCCTATATTGATTAATGCAGCGTCAACATTTTGTTTAAGATGAGTTTTTGTCCATTCATCACCACCTTCAAGGGTGTAATCTGCTAAAAGATTTCCCAGATTGCTGTTATCCCCCTGCTTGGTAAGGTCTGTATTGGTGTGGGAGATCTTTTGGTTCATCTCTTTATCCAATTTCTGTTTATAAGGTTCGATAAATTTTACAAATTCCTCATCATTCTTTAGCTCATTATTAATAGAAATATTTTTCTGGGTCTTTACAGTCGCAAGTTGCGGCGCAGAAGCCGTTTTGCATGCAGTAAGAGATGCCAGAGCAATTCCTAGTAACAAGAATTTATTTTTCATAATATCTTTTAGTATATGCAAATATAACTATATGTATAATAAAACATTATTATTTATTACAAATTCTTATTGTAAATGATTAAATTTGGCAAAAATAATTCGAACAGATGAGCATTTTAAAAGGAGTAGGTGTTGCGCTGGTAACACCCTTTAATGAAGATTTATCCGTTGATTTCGACAGTTTAACAAAACTTGTTGAATATAATATTGAAAACGGAACCAATTATTTGGTAGTATTGGGAACTACAGCTGAGGCTGCAACGCTTTCTGATGAAGAGAAGAAACAGGTAATTGAGCATATCATTAAGGTGAATAATAAACGTCTTCCTTTAGTATTAGGAATAGGCGGTAACAATACTCTTGAGGTCAAGAAACAGATTGAAGAAGCAAATCTTTCTGCGTTTGAAGCAGTACTTTCAGTATCTCCATATTACAATAAACCTAATCAGGAAGGTCTTTATCAGCATTATAAAGTGCTAGCTTCTACAGGGAAAAATATTATCATCTATAATGTTCCATCCAGAACAGGGCAGAATATTGATGCGGATACTACAATACGTCTTGCAAAAGAATTCCCGAATCTATTGATGATTAAAGAAGCAGCTCCCAATATCTTGCAGTATTTTGACATTCTTAGAAAGAAACCGGAAGGTTTTTCTTTAGTATCTGGAGATGATGAATTCACTCTTCCTGTAACATTGGCAGGAGGTAATGGCGTAATTTCTGTAATCGGGCAGGGATATCCAAAAGAATTTTCTACCATGGTACAATTGGCTTTGGAAGGTAAGGTAAAAGAAGCTTATGAGATTCACAACAAATTGGTTGATATTACCCGTTTGATTTTTGCAGAAGGTAATCCTTGTGGGATTAAAGTTGTATTAGCAGAAAAAGGAATTATCAAGAATTATCTGAGACTTCCATTAGTTCAGGCATCAGAAGGACTTTATGGAAAAATTAAAGCTGAAATGGCAAACATTTAAGAGATGAATAGGTTAAGTTGAGGTCTTTTATACTCAATTGTTTAACGAAAGTAACCATTAATCAAATATAAGAAGTGAAAAGTTCAGGCTTTTCACTTTTTTTAATCATAATACAAAAAATATGAAATTAATAAAAGCGACAGGGAAAGATATTTCTCTTATTCAGGATCTGGCAAGAAGGTCTTGGGAAAATGCATATGCAGAGATCCTTTCCAACGAACAAATGGAGTATATGCTCTCAGAAATGTATTCTGAACAGGAAATTGAAAATCAGCTTCAGAATCCCAATTATCATTATTATCTGATTGAAGATGATAATATCCATTCTTATGAAGGATTTATTGGATATGAACATAATTATGAAGATCAGACTACAAAACTGCACCGTATTTATTTGGTTCCTGAAAGTAAAGGAAAAGGATTTGGGAAAGGGGCTCTTCTTTTTTTAAATGAGAAAGTTTCTGAGAACGGAAATAAGAGAATTATCCTTAATGTCAACAAACATAATGCTGCCAGAAACTTCTACGAATCCCAAGGCTACAAGGTTTATGGTGAAGGTGTTTTCGATATTGGAAACGGTTTTGTGATGGATGATTTTTTAATGGAGTTTCTAATTCACGAATAATTGACTTAAAATTTTGTAACTTTATCCTGTAATTCTATAACGGGTGATTTCTTTTTTTAGATCATCTTTGTTTCAGAACCAAATCACTTATATATAATACATTCATATGCTTGGTTTTGAGCTGACATAGCTTTTTATCAGTATATTTTTTTCATCCTTAGTGTTTAAATTCCTGTGTTTTCGAATGCAGGAGTTTTTGCGTATATATATTATGTTAAAAAAATATTTCCTATTTCACTTTTACTTGAAATAAATTATTATATTTACTAAAAAAATAGGCTTACTTATACAGGATGAAAATGTACGTTAAATTTGATTTCAATGCCCTTTGTAAAAAGGTATTGGACGAAAAACTGAAGGAGCACGGGCTTAAATACCGGTTGCTGAACTTTGGTGAGGTGGAGTTCTATGAACCTTTTACACAGGAACAGCATAATCTCTTCAAGAAGAATCTTGGTGATTATGGTATTGAAATCATAGAAAGCCAGAAAACAGCTTTGGTACAGAAAATAAAAGATGCAATTGTAGAACTCGTCTTCTCTGAAGAGATTATTCCCGTGAAGGCATCTATTTACATTTCTGAAAAACTGAATCACAGCTATGGATATCTTTCCAATCTATTTTCTGAGGTTGCTTATACTTCTATTGAGAATTTTATTATTCTCCAGAAAATTGAACATTCAAAAGCTTTGATCATAAGGAATAAACAAAGTCTTACCGAAATTGCCCATAAGCTGAATTATTCCAGTGTGGCACATTTAAGCACTCAGTTTAAAAATACAACAGGAATTACCCCATCACAGTTTCAAAAGATCATTGGAAAAAGAAGAAGAGCCCAAAGTACGGTAATAAACCCTAAAATGCAGTATGAATAAAGAATTTCTGAACGTAATTGTAGCAGATAACGATGAAAACACCTTAATTTTTTTTAAAAATATATTTAAAGAGCTGAAAATCTCAATAAAAGTTCAATGTTTCAGTAATGGAAAAGACTTGATGGAGTACCTCACTAATAATGATGCCGTCATTCCTGAAATCGTTTTTATAAATTACACTATTTCAGGAAAAGATAGTATGGAATGCATTGATGAACTGAAAATCAATCCGAAGTTCAACAATATGGTAACAGCCATTTATAGTGAAGAGATCTCAGAGAATGAAATTGAAGAAACTTTTGTAAGGGGGAACAATATTTGTATAAGAAAGCCTTCTGATTTCGGAACCTTAAAAAAGGTACTTACAGAGGTTATTACCATAAATTGGCAGTATCATACTTCAGGATTAAATAAAGATAATTTTATTCTAAAAGTTTGATGAATAGATAGTTTAAAATTTTCCATTTGAGATAAATGGGATGTTATTCATTGTATAATATTCACTTTAAAGTGAAAATTTTATAACTAATAATTGAAATAATATAAAAAAGAAGACCGTTAATATTCAGACATTTGTAAATGTAAACCTTGTGACACAAATTTAATTATATACATAAGATATAAATGAATGAGAAGTAATTGTTTCTACATACAATAATAAATCACGATGTAAACAAAATGAGTTATATTCATTTCCAATTTTAAAGCATAGAAGATCTTTAAACAAAACGGTACAATCATGAAAACTCGAAATAGTTGGAGATATTTTTATTCGTTTCATTCCCTCATCTCCACTAGACACAGTTAGTTTTTATAATAAGCAAGTTGGAAAAATAATTCATTTTGTTTTTTATAATTTATTTTAATAGTGATGACTTATCTTCAAATAATATTATATAGATATTTTCACACCACACCACATCACAAAATATTAAGTATAAGCTATTAAAATAAATTTTTTAAACAGACTTAAAAAAGTAATTTCTTCTAAATAACAGTTTTATAAGGGGACCGCAGGAAAATTTTCTGCGGTTTTTTTTATGAAATTTTACTCCATTTATTTTTCCCTTTATAGTACTTTATATAGTAATTTTTAATAATAAGATTATCTTGTCTTGCCAGCATAGGATCTGCTTCCAGAATTCTGTCAACCGTATTTTTAGTCGTTTTAATAATTGCCGAATCATTAACCAGATCCAACCTTTTAAAATCAACTACACCACTTTGTTGAGTTCCTAAAATATCACCTGGGCCGCGTAGCTGCATATCAACTTCGGAAATTTTAAAGCCGTCATTCGTTTCAGTCATAGTTTTGATACGGGTCCTGCTTTCTTTAGATAATTTATCAGAGGTCATCAGAATGCAATAACTCTGTTCGGCTCCTCTTCCTACACGTCCTCTGAGCTGGTGAAGTTGTGAAAGACCAAACCTTTCAGAACTTTCAATAACCATTACAGAAGCATTCGGAACATTTACACCCACTTCAATTACAGTAGTAGCTACCATAATCTCTGCCTTTCCTGAAGCAAAATAAGCCATAGCAGCATCTTTTTCATCCGGCTTCATTTTTCCATGCAGCATGGTAACATTGTAATCAGAGAAGAAATCCATAACATGTTCCAGGCCTTCCATCAGATTTTTGTAATCCAGAGTTTCAGACTCTTCAATCAGTGAGTAAACAAAATAAACCTGTCTTCCTTTTTTGATTTCATCTTTACAGAAATTATACACATACAACCTGTCTTTTTCTCTCCTGTGGGCAGTAATGATAGGCTTTCTTCCTACAGGCATTTCATCAATTACAGAAACATCCAGATCAGAATAAAAACTCATGGCTAATGTCCTCGGAATAGGCGTTGCAGTCATCACCAGAATATGAGGGGGAATTTTATTTTTAGCCCAAAGCTTAGCCCGTTGTGCCACTCCAAATCTATGCTGTTCATCAATAATAGATAACCCAAGATTTTTGAATTTAACCTTATCTTCCAGAACAGCGTGAGTTCCTACCAGAATAGAAAGCGTACCGTTTTCCAGTTCTTCGTGAATAATTCTTCTTTCTTTTATCTTGGTGGAGCCGGTTAATAACCGGACATTGATTCCTGTTTTTTCTAGTAAATCTTTTATCCCATTGTAATGCTGTTGGGCAAGAATTTCAGTAGGTGCCATCATACAGCTTTGAAAGCCGTTATCCATGGCAATAAGCATGGTCAATAAAGCCACCATCGTTTTTCCGGAACCTACATCTCCCTGCAAAAGCCTGTTCATCTGAATAGGTCTTTTCATATCCATCCGGATCTCCTTTAAAACTCTTTTTTGAGCACCAGTAAGTTCAAATGGAAGGTGATTTTCATAGAAATCATTGAAATGATCACCAATAATAGGAAACGGATTGCCGTAAGATTGTGTTTTATGATGAAGTTTTTTTAAACCATATCCCAATTGAAAAAAGAAAGATTCTTCAAATTTAAGCCTGAAATCTGCCTTATCAAAATGTTCCATATCCTTAGGGAAATGTATATTTAGGAAAGCGTGTTGCCGTGACATAAACTTGAATGTTTTCATCAGGTATTCCGGGAAATTTTCCTCAATAAGATTCGGAATTTCCCTGCAGATATTTCTTAAAGCATTTTGAAAGAATCTCTGGTTGAGACCTCTTTTGGTAAGTTTTTCAGAACTTGGATAAATAGGTTTTAAACGCGTTTCACCTTCTTTTTTTTCTTCAGCCTCAATTTCAGGATGCGGCATAGAAAATTGGCGGTTAAAAACATTGATTTTCCCAAAAATATAAACTTCACGATTGATAGGAAGCTGTTCTTTCAGCCATTTTGAATACTGAAACCATACGAGATCCATGCTTCCCGTATCATCATTGAATTTGGCCGTTAATCTCTTGGTTTTCCCGGTTTGAATTTCCTGAACCTGAGTAATCTTGCCTTTAAACTGAATTTCCTGACTTGTTTCTTCATGAAGCTGAGAAACTTTATAGATTTTGCTTTTATCCAGATAACGGATAGGGTAGAAGTTCAACATATCTTCTACAGTGGATAATCCCAACACGCTTTTGATGAGTTTGGCTCTTTCCGGACCTATTCCTTTTACATATTCTATGGAAGTTTCTAAAGTCATTTATAGTCTGAAATTCGGGAAATCGAATATTGTATGAAAAATAAAGGCTCGAATTTCGGTAAAATAAAAAAGACTTCCAAAAAAAATTGAAAGTCTTAGGTTATATTACTGATTAATCTTTGATTTTAGATTTGAATTTTTTCTGATAATCTTCCCACTGTTCTCTGGTCCGAATCTTTTTAAAAAGATCTTTTGAGATCAGTTCCAGGTAAGGTTCCAGCTCTTTAGCGGATAACTCTCCCTGAAGAATGGTGATGGGGTCACCATGTTCATCCAAAAATACAGTACTGGGAACAGCACCTACATTCATATATTGAGTAAACTCATGTAGAGAATTTCGTCCTTTTTTCTGTTCTGTATTAGGATTAGAAAATGTTCTTCCAAAAATTTCAATAGTTTTCTTTTCTTCTGCATTAAATTTTACAGGATAGAAATTCTCATTTAGTATTTGAGCAAGTACTGGATGTCCATAGGTATTCTTGTCCATAATCTTACAAGGGCCACACCAGTCTGCATAAAAATCAATAAGAATCTTTTTAGGATTTTCTTTCTGAGCTTTTAAAGCTTCTTCAATAGTCATCCATTTAGTTTGTGCAAAACTAAAGTTTAATAATAATAAGAGAACTATGCTTAAAATTTTCTTCATAATTTGATATTTAAGTAAAAATAAGCATAATAACTTATTTTTTTATTTTACATCCTGCATTAATTTTTTCACGAGTGAAGATAGCAATATTAATACCACTCCTGCAACTAAAGCGTAAATACCCAGTGTTTTATATCCATCAGTATAAGCCAATAATTTACTCATATTGGTATTACCTGTGTTGGATTCAGATAAACTGGCTCCGATTTTTCCGGCAGCAAACTGTCCGAATGCACTAGCTAAAAACCATAGCCCCATCATCATCCCAAACATTTTTTTAGGAGATAATTTGGTGATAATAGACATCCCGATTGGACCTAAACATAATTCTCCGAAAGTAATGACAAGCCATGTAAAGGTAAATAAGTTAAGTGAAGATTTTCCATCTGCCCCTGCAAAATATCTTAAACTGTAAAATAAAAAGAACCCGGCTGCCAGAAATAAAAATCCAATTCCAAACTTATTAATGGTATTAGGTTCCAGTTTCTTTTTGTTTAAGCCAACCCAAGCTAAACCGATAAGTGGGCTGAAAATAATGATAAAGAAAGAATTGGCACTGTTGTTAATTACGTTAGGATCCATACCAAAACCTAGTAAACTGTGTACAAGGTTATCTTTTGCAAATAAAGATAGAGATCCACCACTTTGCTCATAAATAGAATTGAACACAAAGTACATAAATATAAATACGAATGCAGCGATCAGTTTCTTTTGATAAGAAGAAGTCTGCTTTAAAGTTTCCATGATGAAATAACCTACAGCTGCAATACCAATCAGATACATGAAGTAATCTGTAAAGCTTGTATTTTTAACCATGATGAAAATAAGTGGCATACTTAGTAATGCCCCAATATATACCAATACTTCACGTAAAGTTCTCTTAGATTTAGGAATAAACTGTAGTGGAGAATCACCAATAGGTCCTAATGTTTTTCTGGTAGCAAAAAAAGTAATCAGACCTAAAATCATTACAATAGCAGCTGCCAGGAAGCACCATGACCAAGAGTGATATTTTCCAAGGTAAACACATAAAGCTCCACCTAGAAGCCCACCAATATTGATTCCGGCATAGAAAAGACCATACCCGGCATCTCTTCTTGGATCATCTTCTTTATAAAGCTCTCCAACCATAGAGGAGATATTAGGTTTAAAAAATCCGGTACCGATAATAGAACAGGTAATTCCGAAATAAAAGAAGTCATGAGGAGAAAGGGCAATAATTAGATTCCCAACAGACATAATAATTCCACCAAAAACCAAAGATTTTTTAAAGCCTAAGATTTTATCAGCAAAAATACCTCCGATAAAAGTAAATGCATAAATGAAAGCCTGTATAGCCCCATATTGTAAATTAGCTTTGTCTTCAAGCAGTCCTAATTGATCTACCATGAAAATGGTAAGCACACCGCGCATACCATAAAAACAGAAACGTTCCCACATTTCTACAGTGAATAAGGTCCAAAGCTGTTTTGGATATTTTCCTTTGAAATCTTGGATTTCTTCTAGAGTTAAGCTCATAACGATATATGATTGTTTTAATTAAGGGTTTTTATTATCCTGATCCAGTTCAAAACGGATTCTGTCCTGATCAATGATTTGTTTTAATTCTTCTTCTTTTGGGAGATACAGCAGGTATTTGCTGGCAAATAAATTATTTTTATCATTAAGTACAGAGTATTTTACAATGGTTTCATCCTTTTCGGAACAAAGTAAAATACCAATGGTTGGATTGTCTCCTTCACCACGTTTCATATCATCATACATTCTTACATACATATCAATCTGTCCGATATCCTGATGGGAAAGTTCCCCAGTTTTTAAATCGATAATGACAAAACATTTAAGAATATAATTGTAGAATACCAGATCAATATAAAAGTCTGAAGTATCAGTGGATATGTGTTGTTGTCTGGCTACAAAAGCGAACCCTTTTCCGAATTCCAGTAAAAATTTCTGGATATGATCTATGATGGCGGTTTCAATTTCTTTTTCTGAAAACTGTTCATCAGCTTTTAACCCAAGAAATTCAAAAATATAAGGATCTTTTAAAACACTATGGATGCTTTCAGGTGAAGATTCTTTATGCTTTAAAACTCTTTCGTAGGCTAGTGAGTTTATCTGCCTTTTTAGATCTCTTACATTCCAGTTGTTTTGTACAGCTTCATTAAGATAATATTGTCTTTTATTCTTATCATCCTGGCTGGAAAGTAATCGGTAATGAGACCAACTCAATTGTTGAGACAATGTGTCAACAATTGGAAAAGCAATGTAAAACTTACGCATATTGGAAAGGTTTGTATAGTCAAACCCTTTTCCAAACTCTAAAGTAAGTTTCTGAGAAAGGTTTTTTAATGTATATTTTCCGTATTCAGCACGTTCTTTTCCTTGTTGTTCCTCTTCAACTATAAGTTTCCCAATCTGCCAATAGGTAAGCAGTAATGTAGAATTCGCTATTCGAAAAACCTTTTCGCGCGACTGTCTAATGATCTCCTTTACGGATTGGAATAAAGAATCTTGGGAAATTTCCATCATACGAAAATAAAAAAAACCTCTGACTTAGCAGAGGTTTTATTCATATTTTGTTAATGCAATTAGTTTACACCGTGCATCATTTTCTTTAAGATAGGTGAAAGTAGACCTAAAATTACAGAAGCAATACCACAAAGTACAACGAATACCATGAAGAATTCAAATAAATTGTGAATCTCAAATCCTACAAAAGTAGGGTTGTGTAATGGTAATTGAGCTTTTTCAAATGCAGCAACCTGCTCCGTAGTTAAAGTTACTTTTTTATCTAAAACATCCTGTAGATTAACTCCAATTTCCTGAGCTTTTTTAAACTTATCTCCTGTTGCTGGAATAAGCGCTCCTAATGAACCTGCTAAAGCATATCCGGCAGCATTGGAAATAAAGAATACACCATATAATAATGAAGCAAATCTTTTTGGTGCTAATTTACCTACCAAAGAAAGTCCGATTGGAGATAAACAAAGCTCACCACAAGTTTGGATGAAGTATAGAAGCATTAACCATTTGATCGCTAATAAACCTGAGTTTCCTAGATCTTTTACATTGTGTGCAATGATAAAATAAGAAAGTGCAATTACAGCAAGACCAATAGCTTGTTTAAGAGGAGATACAGGTTCTTTTCCGTTAGCTCTTAGTTTATCCCACATTAAACTGAAAGGGAAAGCTAATAAAACAACGAAAATTCCGTTGAAGATCTGAACCATTGAAGGTGGCATATTCCATCCAAAAATATTTCTGTCTGTCTGGTTGTCTGCAATAAACGTTAATGAAGAACCTGCCTGCTCGAAAGCGGCCCAGAAGAAGATAATAAAGAATGAAACGATATAAATTACCCAGATTCTCTGTCTTTCAACCTTATTTTCAGCTGAAGTCATAATCAGGAAGGCAAGAGAAATACCTGCTGCATAGATGAATGGATAAATAATTCCTTTAATTAATTGTCCCATCTCCATTGAGTTAAACCCAAATTCTCCTACCAGTAAATATCTGAATGCAAAGAACAGAACAGCAAAGATACCTACAGTGATACCTAAAGATGCTCCTGAGAATTTTGCAGTCTGAGATTCACCTTCTTCGAAATCTGCATTACTGTTATTTTTGGGTAATCCTCCGATAGGTCTTCCTTCAGGAGTTACTACATATTTATTTTTAAGGATAAAGAATGTTATAGTTCCAATTAGCATGGCAATGGAAGCCGCTAAGAATCCCCATTTGAAAGCAAAGATATCTCTTACTCCGGTTGTAGCATCTTTTACGTCTCCTAGGTAAGGACAGATGAACTGGCCTAAGAATGCTCCAATATTGATCCCCATATAGAAAATGGTGAATGCTGAGTCTAGTTTAGATTTTTCCTGTTTTGGATAAAGACTTCCCACCATTGAGGAAATATTCGGTTTGAAGAATCCATTACCAAAAATGATAACAAATAATGCCAGCCACATAATCATTTTTGCGCTTCCAATATCTGCAGAGAAAGTTGAAGCACTGATGAATAATAAAAACTGACCAATAGCCATTAAAGATCCACCCACAATAATGGCAAACCTGTTTCCGATATATTTATCAGCAATAAACCCTCCTAGAAGCGGAGTTAAATAACATAACGCTAGAAATCCACCATAGATGATCGCCGCATCAGCTTCTTTTATTAATAAGGAATTTACCATAAAGAGCGTCAAAAGTGCTCTCATTCCATAAAAGTTGAAACGCTCCCACATTTCCGTTCCGAATAGAACCCACAATCCTTTTGGATGTCTGGAATTCTTATTCTCTACAAATTCATCCGGTTTCGGACTCAATGCTTCAATATTATCCATTCTATTGTTAATTTTTGTTAAGACTGACAAATATAGTTTATTTTGGGTTTTTGGCAAGGTTTTAATTTTATTTTTAAATAAAAAAGCTGCGGACTGGGTCCGCAGCTTTTTATTCTTTATCAGATCAAGGATTAATGCCCTTTTTCCTTCATAATTTTATTTAATCTTTTTAACATTGAAAGACCTAAAAGTGTAGCAAATATTAACAAACCGAAATTCACAAGGAAATAATTCGTTTTGTTTTCATAATTGTACCATGTACTGGCCAGAATCCCCGAAAGTTTGTTTCCTACAGAATTGGCAAGGAAGAATCCACCCATCATTAACGCCGTAATCCTTGCAGGAGAAAGCTTGGAAACGAATGAAAGTCCCATAGGTGAAAGGCATAATTCTCCGATGGTAATTACTCCGTAACTCGCTACAAGCCATAAAGGAGAAACTTTTACAGAACCGTTATCTCCAGCCATTACTGCTAAAACCATTACAAGACATGATAATCCTGAAATAAACAGTCCCAGAACAATTTTAGTAGGAGTTAAAGGTTCTTTTCCTTTTCTTCTCAGCAACGCCCAGAATCCTACTACAACCGGAGTTAATGCAATGACCCAGAACGGATTGATAGATTGAAATAACTCGGTATTGTATAAGTAAACTTTAGTTTCAGGGTTTTTCTCAAGAGCAGCACGTTGCTCAGGAGATATATTTTTAAAGTAAACGTCTTTTCCAGTTTCTTTTTTAGTATCCCCGTTGTCATCTTTTTGAGAACGGAATTGGTTGTCGTAAACAGGAACTTCTTTATCTTCATAGCTTTTTCCGTCAACCATATAGATTCCTTCCAAAGGTTTTTCCAATGATGCAGGAACACTTCTGTCAGTATAATAATTAGCCCATCTTGTTAAAGCGGTACCATTCTGCTTGAAAACCGCCCAAAAGAACATACTGATCAGGAATACAGAAAGTAATGCCCCAATAGATGCTTTTTCATCGGGTTTCGCTTTAAAGTAAAGAGAAGCGTAGAAGTAAATAACAGGAACACATGCAAAAATAAAGGCATCTGTGCTGTCGCTTCCAAAGATATTATTAGGAATAAACCATCCAATAGCTCCGGCAGCAATAGCAGGAACAAATACTTTAAGCATGATTTCAGAAAGTTTTGTATCTCCTTCCTGTACAGGTTTCATCTGTGCAGCATGGATATAGTGTTTTCTTCCGATGGTAAAGATAACCATACCAATCAGCATTCCAACTCCGGCAGTGATGAAGGCTTCGCCCCAGCCAAATTTGTTTCGCATAAATGCAGCAATAATGTTACAGATAAATGCTCCGATATTGATTCCCATATAGAAAATATTGTATCCGGAATCCTTGTTAGCTTTATAAGGTTCTTCGGAATAAAGATTTCCTAAAAGAGTAGAGATAGTAGGTTTAAAGAAACCATTTCCGATAATAATTAATGCCAGAGAAGCATAAAATAAAGGTAAATCCTTGAAAACACCCATACCAATATATCCTGCAGCCATCAAAATACCTCCAAGATAAATAGACTTAATATACCCTAACACTCTATCGGCTAAGAAACCACCAATAAAAGGAGTAAGATAAGTTAATGCGATATAGGTTCCGAAAATGTCATCAGCAGTTTTGTCAGGCAGTCCCAAACCTCCTTTCATACCAGCAGGTTCAATGACATACAGAACAAAGATTCCAAGAATCAGGTAGTACCCGAAACGCTCCCACATTTCTGTAAAGAAAAGGTAAGGTAGCCCTTTAGGATGTTTTGTCTTCATATATTCAAATTTCAATTGCCCCAAAAATAGGTTTTTAATTCCAATTGATAAAATAAATAATATAGCCCTAAATGATTAATGAAATAAATATATAAATCCCTTTCAAGATTTTTGAAAGGGATTTGTTTTTAGTTTTGATCTTTAGGAGGTGATGGAACGGGAGCTTGGATATTGACTTGTTCAACATATTTCTCAGTTTTCACTTTTATCAAGCCATTGAGGAAATCCTGCAGATCCTTTTCATTAGATACGAAGTCTTTCTCCGGAGAGCCTGCACTTATTTGCGCACACTCTGTATCATCGGTAATCATATAATAATGGATAATGTCATAATCCATATCTATGTCATGATATCTAATGTAAAATACATCACTTCCGTTTACAGTTCTGAATTCCGTTCTTTTGATTTTATAGTGACTAGGATTCATTAAAAAACTTGTAAGAACAATATCCTTCACATTTTTTAATGTGGTATTGTTTTCTAAAGGAAAACTTCCAAAACTGGCAAACATATCTTTATTTACTATTCCCTGAAGTGCAAATTCCCCACGGGAATATTCATGCTGCTCTTGAAGGACAGTCCATTTTTTAGGATCATGATAAAATCCGGCATCTGCTCTTTTGCTTTGAGCTAATGATGAAGCAGCTTTCGGATTTGTGTAGGCTGTACTGTTGATTAGAGTGTTTTCATACAGGCTTTCCGTTGCTTTGTTCATGAACTTCCATGTGTTGTCTGAGAAAATAATCACTTTCTGATCACCCGCTGTAAAGGCTTCCATCGTGGAAAAGTTTCCAAGGTCGCCTCTACTGGATTTCCATGTTTTATCTTCAAGAAGCATAACCTCTTGACCATCATTGGTGATTGCCGTCTGTGAAAAAAATACAGACCAACAAAATAAAAATGATAAGTAAAGAGCAGGCTTCATCAATTTTCTTATAAATTGTTCAGGATAAAATCAGTCATTTTCTGATACAGCTGTGGTCTTGTCTGCCCACCATAAATTCCGTGGTTTTTATCCGGATATGCCATAAAATCAAATTGTTTTTTATTTTGAATCAAGGCTTCAGATAACTCCATAGAGTTTTGGAAATGTACGTTGTCATCAGCAGTTCCATGGATTAGAAGGAATTTTCCTTTCAATAGATTAGCATATTCAGTAGGAGAGTTTTTGTCATATCCATCAGGGTTTTCCTGAGGTGTTCTCATGAATCTTTCCGTGTATACAGAGTCATAATATCTCCAGTTGGTTACTGGTGCTACTGCAATACCCATTTTAAATACATCAGCTCCTTTTGTCATAGCCAGGCTGGTCATGTACCCTCCAAAGCTCCATCCAAACATTCCGATTCTGCTCTTATCAACGTAAGATTGGTTTCCGAACCATTTTGCAGCGGTAATCTGGTCTTCAATCTCATGTTTTCCAAGGTTCATATAAGTAACTTTCTTGTATTTTGCTCCTTTATAACCGGTTCCACGTCCGTCAACACAAGCAACGATGTATCCTTTCTGTACAAGGTGATTGAACCACATGGCATTTCCATTGTCCCAAGAGTTAGCAACCTGCTGAGATCCAGGACCTGAATATTGAAACATAAACAACGGATACTTTTTATTAGGATCGAAATTTTTAGGTTTCATAACCCAGGCATTCATTTGATCACCTACGGCGTTAGGAATAGTGATGAATTCTTTTTCAACAAAATTATCTGCTTTTAGTTTCTGAAGCTGATCGTTATTGTTTTGAAGTTCCTTCACTGCTTTACCGTTTCCGTCTTTTAAAACATAAGTATGTGGTTTTGCAGCAGTAGAAGAAGTTTCAATGAAATAATTATAGTTTTTGCTGAAATTTGCAGCGTTATTTCCTTCTGCATTAGAGATCAGTTGTGACTTTCCGTTTTCAATATTAACTTTAGAAACAACCTTATTGATACTTCCTTTTTCTGTAGTCTGAATATAGATTTCTTTAGATTTCGGGTTGAAACCATAATAATCTGTTACCTCCCAATTTCCTTTGGTAACCTGTTTTTTAAGTTTTCCATCTTTGTCATACCAATATAAATGACGATTTCCATCCCTTTCCGAAGCCCAAAGGAAAGAATCATCATCAAGGAATTCAAGGGTTGGACTATCTGTTTCAATCCATTTATCATCAGTTTCCGTAAATAATTTCTGTACTGCTCCTGTTTTGGTATTTACTTTTAAAACATCAGAAGCATTTTGAATTCTTTCCGAAGTAATAAGAACCATTTCATCCGCTTTGGCAGTCTGGAAAACATTCTGGATATAATAATTTTTGAAAGAACTTAAGTTTAAAGGTATTACTTTTCCATTATCAAGACGGTACAGCTGAGCAGAAACTACAGAGTTTTTCTCTCCTGCTTTAGGATATTTGTAACGCATTTCTGCCGGATAAAGATTCTTTCCATAAATAGGAATATAAATTTCCGGAACCTGGCTCTCGTCAGATTTTACAAATACAATAGCATCAGAGTTTTTTGTCCACTCATATTGTCTCGCATGTCCGAATTCCTCTTCATAAACCCAGTCTGCCAAACCGTTAAGAATAGCATTTTTCTTACCATCTGTAGTGATCTGAGTAATTTTTCCTGAAGCCAGATCCTGATAAAATAAATTGTTATCAGCAATGAAAGCTACTTTTGTAGCATCAGGTGAAAAGGTTGGTTCCTGAACAGGTTTTCCTTCATTCAGACTTATTACTTTCCCTGACTTTAAATCTTTAATATCAAACTTTCCAAGAAAAGAGTGTCTGTAAATAGGCTGGCTTTCTTTCTTTAAAAGAATTTTAGACTCATCATCAGAAAATACATAGCCTTCAAAGCTTCCATCTACAATATTTCCTTCTTTCTGAGAAGTTTTATAAGAATATTTTGCAATTCCGGATGGCTCAATAACAAGGTAATTTTCTCCGTTTTTCATGGAAGTAATTCCGGCAATGCCTTTTCCTCGGTAGTATCCTGAATATATTTTATCTAAAGTGATTTCCTGTGCTGATACATTGTGAAATGCCGCAGCTATAGTCAAAGTTAAGAGTAGTTTTTTCATTTCTAATTTTAATGCTTCCAAATTTAATGAATCTTGGTTACATAACCATATAAAACAAAAATCAGGACTTACGTCTTGATTTTTTATACTAATTAGCAACATGAACCGTCCGGAATCTCCATTGTTTGACACGTAATACCCTGCCGGAGCACAAAAAGGATAAGGAGAGAACTACATGACGATTCTTCAAATACTCCAATCCACCAAATTCTGAGTTTACAGGGAGAAGAGTCCATACATCTTGTCATTCGGGTAAAACACTCCTTGTACTTCTTGTAACTGTTGTATAGAAACTTTCTTTAAATTTTTCATGGTTAATATTTGGACTGCAAACCTAAGGTAATTGAAAAAAATATCGGATGGTGAAATTTTAAAAAAAAGACAATTTGGCAAAAAAATTGAATATATATAATTACCAATCAATCAAAAAGAATAATTATGGAAACGAATGCATACAACCAGAAACTGAACCGTTATGTATTAAACGACCGAATTGTTTATACAGGTTTTTCTAGTTTTAATGATGCGCAGGAATGTGCTAATAAGAAAGGAGGGTTATTAGTAGAAGTAGGGTTTAAAGATGGAAATGATAATCCTGAAATTACAGATGAAGTCGGTTTGATAGAGAAAAAACTTCATTACTATGTGTATGCAGGCGATGAGTATAAATTTATCCATTCATCTGATCCCGGATTTAGAAAATATGCGGATGAACTTCAGAAGATTAAAGCAAAGCAACAACAATCTCCACCAGATGAAAGATATCTAGCCAATTTTGAAATCGAAAATGCAGAAGACCCGATTATTGTGATCAAAAATGATCATTTTCAATCGGTGACATCAAGAGAACGTTCAAAGTATTTGAAACACGCCAGAGTTTATGAACTAGGGGTATCCCTGCCAAAATCTTAAAAAAAATATCATGAGCAAGACCAAATATTCAGATAAAGCTCAGGACAAAGTAGGAAAAGTAATTCACGAATTCAAGGAAGGAAAACTGAAATCTTCTTCCGGAAAAAAAGTGACAAGCAGAAAACAGGCGGTAGCCATTGGTATTTCTGAAGCGAGAGAAAAAGGGCTTAAGGTGCCATCAAAAAAGAAAAGTAAATAAATTTTAATACAAAATGCCCGGAAATTTTCCGGGCATTTTGTATGGTAGAGTTAAATAATTAATTATTTTTTTGATTATACAATACTCTATAATATTCATCAGCCATTCTATCACTATTGAATTGATCTTTTACATCGTTCATAGCATTGTGCTGTATTTTTCTCCATTGATCTGGATGATCATAATACATGGGAAGAATTTCGTTTTCAAGGATTTCATATAATGTATTTAAATCATAATTATCCTGCTCATAGATGCTCATGTTCATGTAATCTGCTTTAGGAACTACGAAAGAGTTTTCTCCATGTTTGGCAAATTCAGGAATCCAGCCATCATCTGTGGATAAGTTGACAGATCCGTTCATCGCAGCCGTCATTCCTGAAGTTCCGGAGGCTTCTCTTGGAACTCTTGGATTATTTAACCAAAGATCAGAACCCTGCTTTAATGATTTGCTTAAAGAAAGTTCATATCCAGTAAGAACAGCCATATTTTTGTGATTCTTACTTTCTTCCACCAAAGTATTGAAGGTAGATATTGCTGAATAATCCATAGGATAAGGTTTTCCTGCCCAGATGATTTGTACTGGATATTTTGGGTTGTTCAAAAGTCTGTAAAATCTGTCTTTATCATGTAAAAGCAGATCTGCACGTTTGTAACCTGCAAACCTTCTGGCCCATACAATAGTGAAAACATTAGGATTGAAGAGGTTTCCGGTTTGGTCAGCCACAATGCTGAATAATTTTTTCTTTAAATGTTTCTTACGGTAATCGAAAACGGTATCATCGTTTTCATCTTTTGCATTATAAAGCGCTTTGTCTGCCCAATATTTGAATTCCTGTGCATTCGTAATGGAAGTAATTTCACAGATTCCGGGATATTTATTCCACATGGTACGGGAAACCACCCCATGAAGCTGAGAAACTCCATTGGCTATTCTTGCCATTTTCAGAGCACAAAGAGAATGATTGAAGCGGTCATCATCTGTACCTTCAATTGCTTTTACTTCTTCCATGCTGTAGCCGGAGAAATATGTCATATCATAACACAATCTGAAACTATGCTTTTCATTTCCTGCTTCTTCAGGAGTATGCGTAGTGAAAACCAATTTTTCTTTAACCTTATTCAGATCTCCATTGTATTTTCTTAACAGATAAAATGCTGCAGGAAGTCCGTGAGCTTCATTTAAATGATAAACATCTCTTTCGGTGTTCATTTCATCAAGCAATTTGGCCCCTCCTTTTCCAAGTAAGATATATTGAGCTAGTTTAGTAGATTCATTAGCATCATAAAGCTTATGACAGATTGTTTTTGAAACATGATCATTTTCAGGAACATCCGTAGAAAGGAAAAACATAGGTGCTGTATTGAAAATTTCAGGATCAAGATACCATACTTTTACCCAAACAGGGGCACTGTGAATCTCAATTTGAAACTTTATTCCCGTATCTTCAAGAAAGCTATACATTTTTCTTGTCCATACAGGTTGAAGAGTCTGATCGTGATTTCTCGCTTGGTCATAATATCCGAATTTCCAAAGAATACCAATTCCAATAAGATCCTGCTTAAGGTTGTATGCACTTCTCATATGAGAACCGGCTAAAAAACCAAGTCCTCCGGAATATATTTTCAATACCTGCTCAAGGGCAAACTCCATTGAGAAATAGGCGGTCTTTTTTGAATATTGGGGATTGATGCTGTAGGGTATTTTAAAATTCCTAAAATCCATAGAATGCTGGTTTGTGTTTAAGAAGGCAAAGGTATTAATAATGAAAATAAACTTTATATTAATTAATGGATAAATTAATTTTAAAACTAAGCATTGAATAGTTTTTTTACTTATCTTTAAGAGTGTAAATTTTTGATTATCAAAAACTTTTAATGATGAAAGCCAATGGCTGCATGTGTTTAATTAAATTAAAAAAAATCACACATGAAAAAGACATTTTCTGATGAAGATCTGATCAAGAATCTGAGTTTATATTACCTGAACAGGCATTTGAAAAAAAAGCCCATAGAAAAGTATCACCGTACCATAGATGAATCTCCACTTCATGACCGTGAAAAATACCGAAAAAAGTCAGAGATTCTTCTGCTCAACTCTTTTATGCACCATTTTCCCGATGTAAAATTTGAAAACTTTACCTGCGAAAGCCCAGACTTTATCGCAAAACTGAACGACAAAAAAATCGGAATAGAATTGACCGAAGTCATCAATCATCTGGAAATGAAAAAGGTAGAAAGTACTTTGAATAAGATGTTCCGCCAAGCAGAAATAATATTAGAACAGGAAGACACTACGAAGTATCGTGGTGTTTATTTTTTAGAATTCCACCCCAATATAAAGTTTGATAATCTGGAAGAGCAGGAGGAAAATATCATTAATATCTACAAAAGCATAAAAAAAAATAAAGGAGTAGGATGTGTGAAAAGTGTAAGAAAATCTTTCCATCGAAGAAATGTTTTTATTACACATGAGTATAGTATGAACCTTTTTGATGAGCTGTGCTCCGAAAAAATTCTTGATCTTATTGAAAAAAAGAATGAAAAGTTTCCTTATTATGATACTTCAGTGGATGAATGCTGGCTGGTTATTGTTTCCGATATGAATTCTATTGCATCAAGGTATACATTTATTCAGGATAAAGACCATCTGAAAGAAGTGAAAAGCCCTTTTCATAAAATTTTTCATCTAGAAAACCTCTGTGGCAATATTACTAGTATAAAATAGTAATTTAAGTATTAAATTTTTAATTATTTATTGTGTTTGTTTGAAATATCATAAAAAATATTACTTTTTGTTATTTATGATTAAATAATAGTTATATTTGGTATAAGTTGGATATTGATCTGAATCAAAATGACTTAACCATCAAAACAAATATATTTATGAGAAAAATTTTACTAATTACTTTTCTATACATTTCCCATTTTTTATATTCTCAACAAGATTGTGCTACGGCATTGGCTGTTTGTGGAAACTCGAATATTACATACAGCCCTACAGGGTATGGTAATATCAAAGAAATGGTGAATTCCGGAACTTGTATAGATGTATCTGGAGAACACAATTCGATCTGGTATAAAATTACCATTGCTACAGCTGGTACTCTGACATTCAATCTGGTTCCCAATAATCCGGATGCTGATTATGACTGGGCTATTTTTGGGCCTAATGTAAATTGTGGAAGTCTGGGATCTGCTATACGGTGTAATGCGGCAACCGTTATTGGTGTGGGGGCAGCAACCGGCTTAAATATGACCAGTACCATTACAAATGCGATTGGAGGATCCACTACTCCTTATTGTCGGTATTTGGATGTTTTACCAGGACAAACGTACTATTTATTTATTGACAACTGGGTAAGCAGTACGAGCAGTACAACCGCTCCTTTCTCTTTAACATGGGGTGGAACAGCTACGTTAGCTTCTCCATTTACTGATCCAACTATTCAGCCTAACCCTTTCATACCACCAGGTATCCCGGCTGCTAATCCCGCTAATCCAAGAGAAGTGGTGATCTGTGGAAACCCTGTTATATTTGATTTTACGAGCTTATCATCAGGGATTATTAATGGAAATCCTGGTTTTAGTGTAAGTTATCATACCAGTGCCAATGATGCATTAACAGTCAGTAATCCTATTACAGCTCCGCAGACAGTAAATACTACAACCGTTTATTATTATAGTATTAGTTATACAGACCCAACCAATCCAAATAGTCCGCTTAATAAATGTAAACAAACGGGAACATTTAAATTTAAAGACGGATCTATTGTGGTAAAAGACGCCACATTAATAGAGTGTAACAATAATAATGCAGGAACAGCTCTTTTTGATCTCACAACAGCTGATGTTATAGCAGCAACTGGTGTTTCGAAAAAATACTATAACAGTATGTTTGACCTAAATGCAGGGACTAATGAGATCACGAATCCGAATGCATTTGTTTCTGCGGAAGGAACTGTTTATGTAAAAGTGACATCTGAATATGGATGTACTGGTATTGCAAAGATTATTTTAAAATTTCATCCTGTAGTTTTTGCTAAAGAGGCTCCGCTTACAGAATGTTTTATTGAATCCAATCCAAGTACTGGATCTTTTAATCTAGCAAACGCTCCGGTAACCACTCCGGATAATACTAAAAAATATTATCCGTCTGAAACTGATGCTATTAATCAGACTAATGAAATTTTAAATTTTTCAACCTATATCGCTCCTAATGGAGTGGTGTATATAAGAGTTACCAATGCCAGAGGATGTTACGCTGTTGTTAAGGTGACGTTGATAGTAACTCCGCCGAAATATTCTGATGTCCTTAAAGATAAAACCATATGTGTAGAAAGTAAAACTACTTTAGATGCAGGACCAGGATTCAAAAGTTATCAATGGAGTACCGGGGCTACTACCCGAACGGTTACTGTAGGAGTTGGAGTATATTGGGTAAAACTTAAAACCGGCGAATGTATTACTACACAAACGGTAAAGGTATTGCCGTCTGAACTTCCTGTGATTTCTAATATTGAGGTGACCAATACTACTTTAACGGTATCTGCCATAGGAGGTAACCCGCCTTATCAATACTCATTGGATAATATTGTTTGGCAGGATTCCAATACTTTTACCAATCTTTCCAGAGGTAGTTATAATGTCTTTGTGAAAGATGCCTACAACTGTGAACCTATAAAAGTAGAAGTTGTAGTTCCCAATCTGATTAACGTAATCACTCCAAATGCCGATGGTGTAAATGATATGATTGATTATTCTGCATTATCAGGGAAACAAAATCTTATCATTAATGTTTTTGATAGATACGGAACCAAGATTCATCAGGCAGATAAACTTAATGGCTATAAATGGGACGGAACAGTAGGAGGAAGAAAAGTTCCAACAGGAACTTATTGGTATTCTGTGTTATGGAATGAAAATAACAGCAAGAGTACCCCTATTAAATTTACAGGCTGGGTGCTGGTTAAAAACCGGGAATAATAATGATATACTATAAATAAAATACATAGATAAAACCACTTCGGAAAGAGGTGGTTTTTCTTTTCGATTTTTTTACATTAGTGATTAAAATAGAAAGAATGATAGACCTGTTTGTAAAACGCTTTGAATATTATAAATCCCTTGGAGATAAATCATTTAGTCAATTATCAGAGGAGCAGATTTTCTGGCAGTATAATGAAGAAAGTAACTCTATTGCAGTCATTGTACATCATCTAGCAGGAAATATGTTGTCAAGATGGACTAATTTCCTTAGTGAAGATGGTGAAAAATCCTGGCGTCACCGAGATGAAGAATTTGTGAATACTTTTAAAACCAAAAATGAAGTTCTTGCATTTTGGGAGAAAGGTTGGAAATGTTTTTTTGATGCTTTAGGTCAAATTAATGATGAGAATCTTTATTCTACGATCTACATCAGGGGAGAGGGACATCCTGTTATTGATGCCGTTTTTAGACAACTAGCTCATTATCCATATCATATTGGGCAGATTGTTTATATCGCTAAAATGATTAAAAATGAAGATTGGAGTACACTTTCTATTGCCAGAAACAAATCGCAGGAGTTTAATAATGAAATGAAAAACAAATTTCTAAAACAAGAACCGAATGCCAATTCATCATCTGTATGTTTCCAAAACAGCCCGGAAGTAAGGGATGAATATAAACAATAGACTGAATCAATCTTTAATTATTATTAAAATTACTATCTTTGCACCCATAAAATTCAGAAGTAACACATGTCTGCTTTTCAAAGAACTGCCGCGTATCACACACTTGGCTGCAAATTAAATTTTGCAGAAACATCTACTATTGCCCGTCAATTAACAGATGCAGGTTATGATAAGGTAAACTTTGATGAGAAGGCAAATATTTATGTAATCAACACATGTTCAGTTACTGAAAATGCTGACCGTGAATGTAAGCTTCACGTAAAAAGAGCAATGAAAGCTAATCCTGATGGATTGGTGGTTATTGTTGGATGCTATGCACAGCTGAAACCTGAAGAGATTTCACAGATTGAAGGAGTAGACCTTGTTTTAGGAGCTAAAGAAAAATTTAATATTCTGAGTTACCTTGATGATTTGGAAAAATCAGACAATGAAGGAATTGTGCATTCATGCGAAATTGAAGAAACCGATTTCTTTATCGGAAGTTATTCAATTGGAGACAGAACAAGAGCATTCCTGAAAGTTCAGGACGGGTGTGATTACAAATGTACTTACTGTACCATTCCATTAGCAAGAGGAATCTCTCGTTCAGATACCATCGAAAATGTTCTTAAAAATGCTTCAGAAATTGCAGCAAAAGACATTAAAGAAATTGTTCTTACCGGAGTAAATATCGGTGATTATGGTAAAGGTGAGTTCGGAAACAAACGACATGAGCATACTTTCCTGGATCTTATTTCAGAACTGGATAAAGTAGAAGGCATCGAAAGAATCCGTATTTCTTCCATTGAACCTAATCTTTTAAAAGATGAAAGTATAGAACTGGTTTCTAAAAGCAGAAGCTTTGTTCCGCATTTCCATATCCCTTTACAATCCGGAAGTGATGATTTATTGAAAAAAATGAAACGTCGTTATCTGACCAAACTGTACAACGACAGAGTTAATAAAATCCGTGAGGTAATGCCTGACGCTGCTATTGGTGTAGATGTTATTGTAGGATTTCCGGGGGAAACGGAAGAACTGTTTATGGAAACCTATAATTTCCTTAATGAACTTCCTATTACCTATCTTCACGTATTTACTTATTCTGAAAGAGAAAATACAGAGGCTGCTGCAATGGAAGGAGTAGTTCCGGTAGCTGAAAGAAAAAAACGTAATAAAATGCTGAGAATTCTTTCTGAAAAGAAAAAAATGGCATTTTATCAGACTCAACTTGGAAAAACGCTTCCTGTACTTTGGGAGCATGAAAATAAAGACGGGAAAATGTTTGGCTTCACAGAAAACTATGTGAGAGTCCAGAAAAACTTTGATCCTGCATCTGTCAATCAAATCGAATTTCTAAATTTAGAAAAAATCCTGTCAGATGGCACAGTTTCTGTGCAATCTTCCTACCAAAATTTTTTAGCAAAAGCATAGGCTCTTTGCAAAATTTCCACTAAATTTATTTTTAAACTTTAAATACTACATTCATGAGAGATAAGTTTTTATCTTGGGGAATTGTATTAGTAGTTGCTACCTGGATTATAGCACTACTGATAAAAGCGCATTACTGGATACCGACGCTGCTATCCGCTATTTATGCATTGGGTGTTTACAATGCTTATCAATCGAAACATGCTATTCTGAGGAACTTCCCGGTACTGGGGTACTTTAGGTATTTTTTCGAAAGTATTTCACCCGAAATGCAGCAATATTTCATTGAAAGGGAGACAGATGGGAAACCATTCCCTAGAAATCAGCGTTCTGCAGTATACAGACGTGCTAAAAATCTTAGTGATACAGTAGCTTTTGGAACACAGTTGGAAGTTAATCACAGAAAATATGAAGGGATTAAGCATTCCATTTATGCCAAATCTCCATCAGAAGAGCTTCCGAGAGTTTGGGTAGGGGGAGAACAGTGTACACAACCTTATCACGCTTCTTTATTTAACATCTCAGCAATGAGTTTTGGAGCACTAAGTGATAGAGCTCAGATTTCACTAAACAGAGGGGCTAAAAAAGGAAATTTCTTTCACAATACAGGAGAAGGAGGAATTTCTCCTCACCACTTGGAAGGAGGAGATTTATGCTGGCAGATCGGTACAGGATATTTTGGATGTCGTGATGAAGAAGGAAAATTTAATCCTGAATTATTTACTAAATATTCAACGCTTCCTAATGTGAAAATGATTGAGATCAAATTATCACAGGGAGCAAAACCAGGACACGGAGGAGTGCTTCCGGGTGTGAAAAATACACCGGAGATTGCAGCGATTCGTCATGTAAAACCTGGAATGACCATTATTTCACCACCATCACACACTGCATTTTCAAATGCTGCCGGGTTGTTGAGGTTTGTACAGGAATTGAGAGAACTTTCAGGAGGAAAACCTGTTGGATTTAAACTTTGTATTGGAGATACAAAAGAATTTGAGGACATCTGTGTACAAATGAATGTATTGAAGATCTATCCTGATTTTATAACGATTGACGGAGCAGAAGGAGGAACTGGTGCTGCACCGCCGGAATTCTCAGATGGAGTAGGGATGCCTTTGGAACCAGCTCTGATCTTTGTGAACAGAACTCTTAATAACTATAATCTTAGAAACAAACTGAGAGTAATTGCCAGTGGTAAAGTACTTACAAGTTTAGATATTTTAAGAGCAATAGCTATGGGAGCAGATATGTGTAACAATGCAAGAGGATTTATGTTTTCGCTAGGATGTATTCAAGCATTGAGATGTAACTCTAACAACTGTCCGACAGGAGTGGCTACACAAGATAAAATGCTTATTAAAGGGCTTGATGTTACAGATAAGGCAGAAAGAGTATATCATTTTCATAAAAATACCCTTCACACTTGCAATGAACTGATTGCAGCAGCAGGAAGAGGTTCTTATGAAGAAGTAGATGCTACCATGTTCATGAGAGGAGATGAATTTGATCACTTAGCAGACCTTTATTTCCCTGATATTTTAGGAAATGTAAAGCAGAAAGCAAGATCTTAATAAATAAGAAAAAACGCAGTTTTTAAAAGGCTATTTTAAATAAAAAAGTCAGATTAGAATATTCTAGTCTGACTTTTTTATAATTGCTATTCTTAGTTTAAAATCTTGGATGACTTTATATTAAAACCTTTATTCTTTCTTTAATAGTATTATGTGATGAATAAAAAAACCACCTGGTATAGATGGTTTATATTTTTATTTTTCAGTATCAGGTCTTGTCTCAGTTCCATAAATCTGGAAATTGAAAACAAATGATTTATTTCTATAAGAGGTACCTAAGTAAGGGTAATGAGGATTTCTTGCAAATGCAGCTCTTGATGGTACAATAATTACACCCTGTAGGTTATAAGGAGTTGAATTGGGTATATCTTTAAAAGCTGTAAATTTTTGTAAAGCCTCTCTGAATCCTGATATCTCAAAGTAAGGCCTTTCTTGCTTGTTCGCTTCTCTTACACTTTTCTTTGCATAGTAATAGGCAGGATCAACAAATGGAATTGTACTATCATCTATCGTGTTTAAAAACTGAGTTTTGGAAGAAAATACAGTAGTTCCGTTATTATCAATAGCCAAATAAGTATAAACTCTACCCATTATTTTAATAATATCATCCGTAGCAATTACTTTCCCATTGTCTGCGGCTGGTTGTGCCCCATCTCTCATGATATAAATTGTTCCTGAAGGAAGCTTTTCAACTTTCAATTGTGATAATTTCTTTTCATTATCATCAGAAGTATCAGTGGCACTGAAAGCTTTTATATTCCCTTGCGCATCCAGATAATTATCATCTAGGAATTTTGTAATCGCCTGATCATCATAAGTGTTCTGTACATTGATATCTTCTGGCTCCTTATAAGTTTCTACTTCATCATCTTTTTTACAAGCAGTAAGACACAAAGATCCGGCAAGGATATATAAAAATATTTTTTTCATTTCAAAAAACTTTAATTACTTTACAAATAATATAACGGCAAAAGTATAAAAAAATATGAGAATAGATAAATTTTTGTGGAGCATTCGTTTTTATAAGACAAGAAGTATTGCAGCTGAGGAGATTAAAAAGAATAGAGTTTCTATCGGAACATCTGCCGTAAAGTCATCTAAGGAGGTAAAAGAAGGGGATGTTATCAAGATACGTAAGAATCAGATTGATTATAAAATAAAGGTACTTCAGATTCCTAAAAGTAGAATTGGAGCCAAATTGGTCCCTTTACACATACAGGATGTTACGGATAAAGAACAATACGAATTATTGAAACTTCGTAAAATGTCTCAGGATTATTACAGAAACAAAGGCGAGGGAAGACCTACAAAGAAAGACAGAAGAGATATGGATGACTATGTAGGCAATGATATTGACGCTGACTTTACAGATTGGGATGATTTCTTCGGAGAAACAGATGATGAAACCGAAAATGAAGATTAAAATAAAAAGCTCTAGTGATAGAGCTTTTCTATTATTTCGTTCACAATGTCTTCAGGTTCTCTGGCATCAGTTCCTACAGTGAATTGTGCTTTGCTGTAAAATTGATTTCTTTCAAATAAATGCTTAGCAATAAATTCCGGAAGGTCTTCATTGGAAATATTAGCAATTAATGGTCTTTTTTCCTTTTGTTTAGACAACCTTTCAACCAATGTTCCTACAGAAGTTCTTAAAAAAACGCTTTTAGAATTATGATTAATGATCTCCATATTATTATAATAAACGGGAGTTCCGCCTCCAAGGCTTAGTACGACATTTTCTTCAGAGGCTAATATTTCTTCAAGAGCCTCTCTTTCCAGCTTTCTAAAGTGAATTTCTCCCTTTTTCTCGAAAATCTCAGGAATGGTTAATTTATTCCTTCTTGAAATCTCTTTATCAAGATCAATCAGTTTGAAATCTATTTTATCGCTTAATATTTTGGAAATGTGGGATTTGCCACTTCCCATATAACCAATGAGTGAAATTATCATGAATTTTTTTTAAACAAATTTGCGAAAAAGTTTTGAGATAAAGAAAAAAGTCATATCTTTGCACCACTTAAAACAAGGGACATTACTTAAATGAAAACTTGTTGATAAAGTGGCCGACTCGGTAGCTCAGCTGGTAGAGCAATACACTTTTAATGTATGGGTCCTGGGTTCGAATCCCAGCCGGGTCACTAGCAATAATAATTACGAATCTTGTAATTTTATTGCCTGCGTGGTGAAATTGGTAGACACGCCATCTTGAGGGGGTGGTTTCCTAAGGATGTGCTGGTTCGAGTCCAGTCGCAGGCACTGCAAAGAAAATTTTATAATTGAGAATATTTATTTATATTTATTCCTAATTGTGGCCGACTCGGTAGCTCAGCTGGTAGAGCAATACACTTTTAATGTATGGGTCCTGGGTTCGAATCCCAGCCGGGTCACAAGTTTACTGAAAAGTAAATTTTTTTCATATTAATATTTTGTGATTTGGTGTTTCAAAGGCTTCCTTCCGGAGGCCTTTGATTTTTTTATATTAAACTGAGATATAAAATGGATCTTTTCATTGCAAATTCAGTTTGTATACGTAAGCTCGGAAAAAGAGAATGGGGATAAGAGTAATTCAAATGAAAAACTCTGACCATCAATGATCAGAGCTTTATTTTATTAAGAATCGTCTTTTGAAAAGTGAATGCTAATCCAGGTGCATATTGTCAATTAATCTCACACCATCTACAACGACTACTATAAAGGCTCTGAATTTTCTGTCTTTATAGAAGAAATCCGTTTCCTGTAATGTGTTTTCATCTGCAATCAGGAAGTATTCCAATTGCATTCCCTTCTGATTATCGAAAATATCACTTACTCTCTCCTTAATTTCGGGGATGCTGACGGTTCTGAACCAGTCATTTACTTTATTTAAAGTTTCATAAATGATTTTTGAAGCTTCTTTACGATCTTCATGCAGTCTTTGGTTTCTTGAGCTTAGTGCCAGTCCGTTATCTGCTCTGTAGATAGGAACTCCTGTTATTTTAACTGGAAGATGTTTTTTATCAACCATTTTTCTAATAATAGCCAACTGTTGGAAATCTTTTTCTCCAAAATAAGCATTATCAGGCTGAACTTGTCTGAATAGCTCTTCTACAACAGTTCCAACACCATCAAAGTGTCCAGGTCTTGATTTTCCTTCCATTTCATTTTCCAATCCATCGAAATCATAGTGTTGGCTTTCTGCTTTCTCAGGATAGATGTCAGAGACTTCCGGGATATAAACAGCATCTACCAATCCGGACTGTTCCAAAATAAGGAGATCTCTGTTGATATCTCTTGGATATTTTTCAAGATCTTCAGGGTTGTTGAATTGAGTTGGATTTACAAAAATTGAAGAAATAACAAGGTCATTCTCCTTTTTTGCTTCTTCATACAGGGAAAGATGCCCCTTGTGCAGAGCTCCCATCGTAGGGGCAAAGCCAATTCTTTTTCCCATTTCCTTCTGTCTTTCAATGAAATCCTGAAGGATTTTCCTGTTCTTTATAACTTCCATAGTTTATTTTAATGCTTATTCAAAAATACTAAAAATATCATATAATAAAATGTGTTTTTACCAATTTGGCAAAGGGAATTTTCGTAAAAAAATGTTAATTAAAATAATGTTGGATGTTTTTTTGTAATTTTGCACATTAAAGCATTTTTACAAAAATTAGATAGAAAGTTTATGCCGAATCAAAAAATACTGTACATTACTACAGAGATGTATCCATACCAGGAAGATACAAATATGGCCGCTGTGGTAAACAAAATGGCGCTTAAGATGCACAATGAAGGCAATGATGTAAGAGTTTTTATGCCAAGATTTGGACAAATCAGTGAAAGGAAATTCCAGCTTCATGAGGTGATTCGTCTTTCAGGGATGAACATTATCATCAATGATCTGGATCAACCGCTTATTATTAAAGTAGCGTCTCTTCCGGGGGAAAGACTTCAGGTTTACTTTATAGACAATGAAGAATATTTCAAAAGAAAACAATATTATTTCGATGATGAAGGAAATCCTTTCGACGATAATGACGAAAGAGCTATTTTCTTTGCAAGAGGGGTAATTGAAACGATCAAGAAACTGAACTGGGTTCCGGATGTTATTCATTTGAATGGTTGGATGTCTTCATTTGTTCCAATTTATCTTAAGACGTACTACGAATCAGATACTTATTTCAAGGATGCTAAAATTGTTCTTTCCTTATATAATGAGAAAGAAGCTGAACTTGATAAAAAGATCGATGAAAAGCTGAAGTTTGATAATATTTCAGGACTAAAAGCGTTAGATAACCCAACGATCAAAGGTTTCGTTATCGAAAGTATGAACTATGTAGATACTGTTGTAAAAGGAGACGAATTCCTGGATGAAGATCTGGATAAGGCTTTCAATGAAACAGCGACTCAAAAGTCGGAGTATCTTGACGTAGATTCTATAAATCAACTTTATTAAAAAACACATTTTTAATGACTCATACTCTTAAAAGAACTTTCGCCATGCTTCTATTGGCGGTTTTCGGAAGTGCAATTCTTTATAACTGTGAACCAGACCCGGATTCTCTTGGTCAACAGCTTTTTGACAAAGATGCTGCAATAGGAGGCGAAACTTCCTATCCTGTTGTTGCTTATAATATTGGTAATAAAGACACTATCAAAAGTGACGGAGCAAGACTTTTTTCTACAGGAGGAACTGCTGTGGCTGTCTTAGGAGCTTTCAAAGATGATCAGTTTGGATTGCAGAAAGCATCTTATGTTACCCAATTGAGGATGCCAGCCAGCTTTGATTTTGGAGATAAGCCAGAAGTGGATTCTGTTGTATTAGTGCTAAGAACACCTGCAAATACAGCTGATGATACATATTATATAGCTGATAAGGTGGTAGCACCTGCTGCTTATGACAAAGAAAATTATCCTGTTGGTAACGAGAAGTTTACTGTTTCAATAGAGAAAAAAACATATCCAACTCGTAAATATGGTAAAACAGATGGAAGTTTTAAATCTATGAAAATTAATGTGCATGATGTAGCTGAGTTCATAGATGCAAGTCAAAAACAGTTCACATATTCTGGTGGACCGGTTAAAACAGACCAATTGCTTGGATCTGCTATTTTTGACGGAAATGTAAGTACTGTATCGATCACCAAAAAATCAGATAATACCAATGTATTTGATGGTAAGCTAGGCTTTAGAATGAATTTGGATAAAGACTACTTTCAGAAAAAAATTCTTGATCAAAAAGGTAAGCCTGTACTTCAGGATGCTGCTAACTTTACAAGATATTTCAATGGAATTAAAATTTCAGTAGAAAATGAAGATGGTTACCTTATACAGTTTGCTCCTAATGATATGGAGCTTATTATGTACTATAAATCTGATAAAACAGATAATGGTACAGTAACCAGATCGCAGTCAAAGCTTGCATTTGATTTAGGAGGTCAAAATGCTCATTTAGGACTGTATGAATATACGAGAACAGCTCCTGTTACTGATGCAGTGGCAAATGCCAATACAACAAATGGTGATGCTTCTCTTTTCGTTCAGGGGATGGGAGGACCTTCTATAGGGTTGAAAATTGAGAAATCTACCATTGAAAGCTTGAAAAAAGTATTTAATGAAAAGAAAGCAGGTATTGTAGGGGCTAAAATCAGAGTATTTGTTGATAAGGATAAAACATTCGCTAATGCTCAGTCTGTGGCTGGCGATCGTAAATTTGTTCTTCTGACAAATCCTTTTACTGCTGCAGATTCAGATCTTAAGCTTACAGCAGATATGCTAAAAGGATTTCCAATGTACTATTATGGGAAGACAACAATGGAAAGTGTTGAATATGAATACTATGATTTTGTAGTTACACAAACTCTTAAAGATATGGTTGAAAAACCTGAAGTAGCGGCTGCAGATAATGTGCTATATCTTAATTTAGGAGCATTTGTGAAAAATCCTCAGGGAGGTATTTATGGACCAAAATATACAACCAGAGCTACTGATATGAACAGAGTAGTTCTTGTCGGAACAGATAAAACCGAAAAGAATCCAAGAAGAATCCAGCTTAAGGTTACTTATTCAACAGCCAATAATAAATAAAAACACAATAAACACAAGACAAAATACATATGTGCGGAATAGTAGGATATACAGGTTTTCAGGATGCTTATGAGATCGTAATTAACGGTCTTAGAAGACTGGAATACAGAGGGTACGATAGTGCCGGGATTGTTTTAGAAGGCTCAAACAATAAGCTTGAAGTAGAAAAAACAAAAGGTAAAGTAGAGGATTTGGTGAATATTTCGAAGCAACTAAAAGGAACAGCTAAAATTGGTATGGGACATACCCGTTGGGCTACCCATGGAGTTCCAAGCGATAGAAATTCCCATCCGCATTTGTCAAATAATGGAAAAATAGCATTGGTACATAATGGTATTATTGAGAATTATGATACCATTAAAACGATGCTTACTGAAAAAGGTTTTACTTTCAAATCAGAAACAGATACTGAAGTATTGGTAAACCTTATTCAATATTTTATGGATCTTAATCCGGAGATTGATTTTCCGGCTGCAGTGAGATATGCTTTAAATGAAGTATATGGAGCATACGCTATAACAGTACTTCATGAAGATTATCCTGGAGTATTGGTTGTAGGAAGATTAGGTTCTCCTTTAGCAATTGGACTTGGTGATAAAGAATACTTCATTGCTTCTGATGCTTCTCCTTTCGTAGAATTTACAAAAGAAGCTATTTATCTTGAAGAAGGACATATGGCTACCATTTCTTTGGAAAATGGGGTAGATATCAGAACAATCAATGAGAATTCTAAGATTGAGCCTGAAATTCAGGAACTTAAGTTGAGTTTAGAGCAGATTGAAAAAGGCGGCTATGAACATTTCATGCTTAAAGAAATCTTTGAACAGCCTAAGTCTATTCACGATACAATGAGAGGAAGACTTCTTGTAGATGAAGGAGTTATCAAAATGGCAGGGATTTGGGATCATGTAGAAAAGTTCAAAAATGCTAACAGAATTATTATCATTGCTTGTGGTACTTCATGGCATGCAGGTCTTATCGGAGAATATCTTATTGAAGAATATGCAAGAATTCCTGTAGAGGTAGAATATGCTTCAGAATTCAGATATAGAAATCCTATTATTACAGATAAAGATGTGGTGATTGCGATTTCTCAATCAGGAGAGACAGCAGATACAATGGCTGCCTTGAAACTGGCAAAAGAGAAAGGAGCATTTATATATGGTATCTGTAACGTAGTAGATTCATCTATTGCAAGAATTACAGATGCTGGTTCATATACTCATGCTGGTCCTGAAATTGGAGTAGCTTCTACAAAAGCATTTACAGCACAGCTTACTATCCTTATTTTAATTGCATTTAAATTAGGTAAGCATAACGGAAACTTAGGAAATGCTGAATTTATGAGCTTAATTGCAGAGCTTGATGCTATTCCTAAGAAGATTGAAGAAGTATTAAACGCTACTCATGAGCTGACTCAGAATATTGCAAAAGATTTTGTGAAAGCTACCAACTTCCTTTACCTGGGAAGAGGATACAATTATCCTGCTGCCTTAGAAGGAGCATTAAAACTAAAAGAAATTTCTTATATCCACGCTGAAGGATACCCTGCTGCAGAAATGAAGCACGGACCAATTGCTCTGATTGATGAAAATATGCCAATTGTTATTATAGCACCTAAAAAAGGACACTATGATAAAATTGTAAGCAATGTTCAGGAAATCAAAGCAAGAAAAGGGAAAATTATAGCTGTTGTTAACAAAGGTGACCGTCAGGTTAGCGAAATGGCAGACTATGTTATTGAAATTCCTGAAACCTCAGAATGTTTCTCTCCAATTGTGGCTTCAGTGCCTTTACAGCTGCTTGCTTATTACATTGCTGTATATAGAGGAGCCAACGTAGATCAGCCAAGAAACTTGGCAAAATCTGTAACTGTGGAATAAAAATTAGTTGTAAATAAAATAAATTTAGATTTCTTTCGTTATTTCAAAATAAATCTTAAAAGTTTCTTAAAAAAATTATATATTTACGGCTTAATTATAAAAATTAACATGAAAAGGATATTTCTTTTATTATTGTCTGCGTCGGTAGCATCGGTATCTTGTTCAGGTGGTGGCAGCTCTTCTGTAGGGAAGCCAGGAACAAAAGGAGAATTGATACCAAGAGAAAAAACGAAATCATTTGTTGCGGAACGACCATACGGAATGGTTGCAATTCCTGCAGGTTCATTTGTTGCTGGTTTAGCAGATCAGGATCCAACAAATACACCTGAAAAAGCATCATTGAAGACAGTTACTGTTTCTTCTTTCTTCATGGATGAAGCAGAAACTACCAATGCAGAATACAGAGTATTTATCAACTATGTAAGAGATTCTATTGCAAGAACTCTACTCGCTGAAGCTGCCGGAGAAGGTGGTGACGAAGGCGGTCGTAGAGGAGCTAGTATAGGAGATTATGCATACCTTGCTAAAAAAGAAGAAAATTTAACACCTTATCAAGAATATATGGAAGGCCAAGGTGGCCGTGAAGATGGGACTTATGATGCGAGTAAAAGATTAGACTGGAAAATTCCTTTACACTGGAGTACTTCAAAATACCCGGATGTAGACTATGCAGAAGTTTTGGAATCTATGTATCTACCTGCTTCTTCAAGAATTGGAAACGAAAGAATTTTAGATGTAAGTAAGTTGAAGTATACATACCGTTGGGGAGATATGGATGCAGCACTTGCAGATAACGAAAGAGGAGCCAATTATCTGAAAAGCCAAAGTATCGCGATTTATCCCGATACTACGGTTTGGGTAAAAGATTTCCACTTTGCTTACAATGAGCCATTATTTGAACAATATTTCTGGCACAAGGCTTACAAAAACTACCCTGTAGTAGGAGTTACCTGGGATCAGGCGAGAGCTTATTGTAACTTTAGATCTAAATTGAAAACTGACTATAACGAAAGTTTAAAAAGAAAAAAACAAAGACCATTGCAGTTCCGTCTTCCAACAGAAATCGAATGGGAATATGCTGCAAGAGGAGGCATGCAAAATGCCACTTACCCTTGGGGAGGTCCATATTTAATGGATGATAGAGGTTGCTATTTAGCCAACTTCAAACCTAAGAGAGGTAACTATATGGAAGACGAGAAAAAAGGTACTTATACATATACAGCTCCAGTTAAGAAATTTAAGAAAAATGGATTTGGGTTATTTGATATGGCTGGAAACGTTTCTGAATGGACAGAATCTGCATATAACAACTCTTCTTATGGATTCTCTTCTACATTAAATCCTTCTACTAAAGATAAAAAGGATACTAAGAAGTCTGTAAGAGGTGGATCTTGGAAAGATATAGGATATGCGCTAATGACCGGTGCAAGAGACTGGGAAAGAAAAGATTCAGCAAGAAGCTATATCGGATTTAGAACTGTACAGGACATTCCTGAAGCAGCTGTTAAGCCAAGAAGAGTTAACAGACAATAAACCAAAACAATTATTTTTCAATACAATTTTATTTAACATTAAAAAAACTAACTCAATATGTTTAAGACGAAAGATGCTTGGATGAATTTCTTCTATTCATTCGGTGCTGCCATTGTAATTCTTGGAGCTTGGCTTAAAATTACTCACATTACTCTGGGACCAATTAACGGTAATATAGCGCTTACTGTAGGGCTTATTACAGAAGCGATTATCTTTATTATCTTCGCTTTCGACCCTCCAAAAACTGAAGAGTCTTATGCTTGGGAAAATGTTTACCCTGAATTATTAGATAAACATGCAAACCCAAACCCGTTACACTCAAATGTAACTACTAGAAATACAGGTAACCAATTTGCTGAACTAGAAAATTCTCTTTCTACTAAATTGGATAAAATGCTTGAAGATGCTAGATTGGATGTTCAATTATTTGAAAGATTAAGAACTGGAATTGACAAGTTTTCAAGTTCTGTAGATCAAATTAACCAAACTGTTGACGTTTCTGCTTCTACTCATAAATACAACGATCAGTTGAACAAGGCTGCTCAGCATATGGAAAGTATGAATGCATTATACGCTATGCAGTTGGAAAGCGGTAAGAAACAAGCAGAATTTGCTACTAAATATGTTTCTGACATGCAGAAATCTGTTGAACATTCTGAGAAATTTAATCAAGAGCTACAAGGTTTAACCTCTAATCTTAATAACTTAAATAGAGTTTATGGTGGTATGCTAACTGCTATGAAGTCTTAATTCCTAACCATTTCTGAACTTAAACTATTTAATCAAAAAACAAAGAAAAGAGAATGGCACAAGGAAAACAGACCCCTCGTCAGAAGATGATCAACCTGATGTATCTGGTGTTCATCGCGATGATGGCCCTAAACATCGATGCAGAAATCATCAGATCATATTATGACTCCACCAGAGCATTAAATGAAACCAGAACTTTAACAGAAAGAAAGAACGAAAAGATTTTTGAAAAAACGCTGGAAGCTAAGGCTCAGCAGGTTCCGGATACTTACGCAAAACCTTGGGAAGATTATAAATTATTGAAAACCAAAATTGATGCGTTAGTAAAACATGCTCAGGATATCAAGGATTTATTGAAAAAACAATCAGAGTTTCATGATAAAGATCCTAAAACCGGAAAAGAAATTGACGTAAGTGAAAACTTTGCTGCGTTAAACAACAACGAAGCTACTACAGAATATTTCTTTAAAGAAGGAGATGAAAATTCACCATCAAAAAATGCATTAGATCTTAAAGCAAAAATTGATGATGTTAGAAATTATATTAATGCTACTTTTGGTAAGAATCCTCAACTTATTGATTTAGTTGAGAGAGCTAACAAATCTCTTATTGCGGAGTATCCTAAAGGAAAATCTCCAAATGAGAAAACTTGGTTCCAAAATAAATTTTATCATCAGCCATTAATTGCCGCTATATCTAATTTGGAAATTATCCAAAATGATGCCAGAAACGTACAATCTGATGCATTAGCATTAATGCTTCAGGAAAAAGTGGATGCTAGTATCAAGTTTACAAGCTATGAACCAATAGTTTCCGGACCTACAGATATCCAGGCTGGTAAGCAGGCTGAAGTAAAAGTAATGCTAGGTACTTATTCTAATAGTAATAAGATCAGTATTTCCGGAGTAAGCAAGCAGGAAAATGGTAAAGGTATCATTCCTATTTCTGGAGCAGGTATTGGAGAACATAAACTTGCTGGAACGATTACATTAACAGATGCTTCAGGTAAGCCTCAATCTTTCCCTTGGACGCATACTTATAATGTTATCGCAGGACCTAGAGAAGTAAAACTTGAAAAAGGATTATTACTTTCTGCTGATAAAATGAATGTAATGTATAGAGGATTAGAGAACCCTGTATCAGGATCTATCTTAGGTGCAGACAACTCTAAACTTTCATTATCAGCTCCGGGAGCTACAGTAAGAAATACAGGACCTGGTAAATGGATTGTAAAACCTTCAACCGGTACTACTGTAAAATTGACATTATCGGGAGTAGATCCTTATGGAAAAACAGTATCTCAGGTATTTGAATATAGAATCAAGAATGTTCCGCCACCTCAAGGTCAGATGAGAGGACAGAATGTATTGTCGATGCCGGCAACTTCTATTCCTAACCAATCTGTACAGGCTGCTATTCCTGACTTCGACTTCCCAGTTTCGTTCAATGTAACGCAATTCATGGTAAGAGTACCTGGTAGAGCTGCGCTATTGATCCACGGAAATACATTAAGTGAAGCTGCCGGATTAATTAAAAATCTGAGAACGGGAGATGTTGTATCTATCTTCGATATCAAAGCTACAGCTCAAGGATTAGAAGGACAACAGATTAAAAACATTACTCCTATAATTATTAATGTTCAATAGGACTAAAATTGTAATTTATTATGAAAAAATATATTAGCACCCTTTTAGTATTAGTCTCGGGATTTGCATTTTCCCAGACTATTCTGAACGCTTCTTCTCCAGAAGAGTTTAGACAGATGAGAGCGGAGAACAAACAAAAAGTTGGTGATACTATTATAGATAAAACAGTAAAGCCTCTTGAATATGGATTTGTGGAAGACAAAGACATCCTTAAGAGTATGTTTGTTTGGGAAATCATCGATATGAATGATAAGATCAATCAACCATTTTACTATGATAATCCGGATGGTCTTCTTTCTACTCCTACAAGATCTCTATACCAGTTATTGTTAGATGCAGCTTTAAGTGGTAAAATTGAGCAGGTGTATGATGATGAAAACTTTACTGTAAAGCTTTCTCCTGAGGGAATTCAGAAAAGATTGGAAAAAGTTACGATTAATGATGCTGCTATTGATATTCTAAACTCAGGAAGACAATTAACTGAACAAGAGAAAAAAGAATATACTGACGTATTTAAGACGACTACTGAGAAAGTAAAAGTACTTAAAATTATGGGTATGTGGTTCGTAGATAAGAGAGACGGACAAATGAAATACAGACCTCTAGGTATTGCAGCAATGGGACCAGATCCAGCAGTACAAGGAGTTATAGGACCAGACGGTAAGCCAATTGCAAGCAATGATGATCTTATCGACCTATTCTGGATTTTCTATCCGAATGCAAGAGATATTTTAGCAAACAATTATGTTTACAATAGAAAAAATTCTTCTGCAGATCTATCTTTTGATGATATCATCAATGCAAGAAGATTTTCTTCTGTAATCTATAAATCTTCAAGCGGTTTAGGAGATGGTACCATTAAAGATTATATCCCTAAAGATGCTGATGATCAGTTAGAAGAAAGCGACAGAATCAAGTCGCAGATTCTAGAAATGGAAAATGATATGTGGAATTACTAAATTTCACTTGATATTTATACAAAACCTGAGTATTTTTACTCAGGTTTTTTTATTATGAAATCGCCCTTTGTTTATTGCTGATCAATAATCAATGATATAGGCGGTTGCATATGACCTTTAAATAAATGAAATTTCTCATATGAAAAATGTAGATTATATTATTGTAGGAGATGGATATGCAGGGCTTTTTTTAGCCCATCAGCTGATTAAAAATAATAAATCCTTCGTGGTCTTTTCCGAGGGAAGAAAAAGTGCTTCACAGGTTTCTGCGGGCATTATCAATCCTGTGGTTCTTAAAAAGTTTACCACCTTCTGGAAAGCTCAGGAGCAAATAGACTTTCTGAAGAGCAGTCTGAAAGAAATAGAATCATATACAGGAGAAAATTATTTAATCGATGCATCTATTCATAGAATCTTTCATGATGAAAATGAACATAAGCTTTGGCTCAAAAAATCAGGAAACGAAGAATTGTCTAACTTTTTGGATGAAAAATTCGAGTCTTTAAATGTAGTAAAAAATGATTTTCTCGCTGGAAAGGTGAATCAGTCTGCCAGGTTGAATGTTAATGGATTTTTCACGGGTTTATTTAATTATTTAGAAAAAAAAGAATTTCTTATCAGTGAAAAGTTCGAATATGCCAAATTGAATCCATCAGAATCAACATATAAAGATTTAAATTTTAAAAATATTATTTTTTGTGAAGGAATAGGAGTGAAAGATAATCCCTATTTTTCAGAAATTATGGTGAACCCGAATAAAGGGCATCACATAAAAGTTGAGCTCTCTCAGCCTATTCCGGAAAATATAACCATTAAAAAGAAGCATTTCCTTTTCCCAACGGGAAATGGGCTTTATTTCTATGGTGGAACTTATGACCGGGAGCAGCTTCACCATCATATTGATGAATCAGCCGTTAATCAGTTAGTGAATGGATTATCAGAATTCTACCCTTATGATTTTGAAGTGAAGGAAGTCAATTTTGGTTTCAGACCTACGGTAAAGGATAGGAGACCCATTATTGGAAGACATGAAATCTATAGCAATTTGTATGTTTTCAATGGATTGGGTGCAAGGGGGATTTTGAATGGATGTTACTTCTCAAGAGATCTGTTCCTCTTTATGGAAGAAGGAGTTCCATTGCATGAAGAAGTATCATTAAATAGATTTAAATAGCTTTTTTTAGCAATAACCTAAAGGCAAAATATATGAATGAAAACTTATTAGGAATCATAGCAGGAGTACTCACCTCCATATCTATGATTCCTCAACTTATCAAAGTGATACAGGAGAAAAATGTAGAAGACATTTCCCTGCTTATGCTTTTGGTACTTATTTCAGGGTTATCTTTATGGGTTTGGTATGGTTTTGTAAAAAATGAACTTCCAATCATTTTATCAAACTCATTTGCTGTTTTGGTTAATATAAGCCTTTTAGTCTGTTATATAATATATAATAAAAAGTAAAAAAGACGTCCCCATACAAGGACGTCTTTTTATATTAAATCTAATTATTTTTTTTCTTATTCTAGAACGAATTTCGCTAATGGAGCCATTCTAGCCTTATTTAAAGTTAATGTATTCCCATTAACAGAATAGTTGTCAGCAGCAAGGATCGCTTTTGTAAACTGATTTTCGATATCAAGATCTTCACAAGCCATCATGGTAGACATTCCTTGGTTGAATTTGATTCTCATCACATCCTGCTTGATTTCAAAAGTACCGCCTAATCCATTACATCCAGCATGACCTTCATATCTCATTCCTTTCATATCAAGTTTGAAATAAGGATTGTTTTTGGGGTTCTTTAATGCAATCGGCTGACCGTTAAGCTCAGTTAATTTCCATTTTTTTCCGGTAATATCTGTAGTAGGTTTCTGTGCCGTCTGTGTTTGGCAAGAAACAAGAAATACAGCTAGGAAAAGAGCGGATAAATAGTAATACAAGCTTTTCATAAATTTTAATTTTAAATTTTCTGTTTGTACATAAGCTAATACGATGCCATTTTTGCAGGACCTGCTTCTTTTTTTGCCTGTTTAAGATGAAATAACACCATATCTACATTCTTCTTTAAAAAAGTGATATTACCCTTAATTTCAGAGTATTGGTACTCTTCATTAGAGGCTGTATAGTCTGGCAAAGCTTCACTTTTTTTAAGGTCATAAGTTTTACCGTTTAAATGTACCGTAGCTATGTTTTTAGTTCGGTTTATGGTGACTTCTATTTTTTCTCCATAACTATCAACATAGACATTTTTTGAAATATCATCTGTATTTTCAGGGGTTGCAACGGTAACAGTTTCAGCTTCTTTTCCGGGATGTTTACACGCTGTTGAGGAAAGAACTGCCAGTCCCAAAAGAACTGTTGATAATAAATTTTTCATAGTGATAAGTGATTTTAAAGTGTTTCATGAATTATGGTGTTAATACTATATAAAATTACAAATATTTTTAATAAATATGTGTTAATTTTTCATAAACTAACATTTTGTTTTTACTGATCGGAGGTTGCCCGCTCTTTTTTTTAACATTATTCAGTGAAACAGAAACTGATTATTTATAGTAAGAAATTTGCGATTGAGGGAGTTGGTGTTGTCTTATTAACCGATTTGTTTTCAGTTGGATAGAAGGAGTATTTTTCGTTGTTCATTTGTTGTTTAAATTTTTTGCAAAAATAATTCAAAAATGAGAGAATAACAATATGCTTATATTAATAATTTGAAATCATGATAAAGTTTAGTTTTTATGGTTGATATTTTCCATGAATCATAAATTTTCTTAAAATAAAATGTCGAAAAACGAGACATCACCAAATTGAAAAACAAAGAATCATGAGGTGTTATTATACTGACAAGAGATAGTAATGATTGGTAAGTTTTTGTTTTTCAGAGTGTCTAGTGTTCGATAGGGTTTTGAATTCAGGTTATTTAAAGAAGCGTTAAATTTTGTTAATCTACTATGAAGATATTATAATCTAAATGTACATTTGCCACTTCAAAATGAGAAACTTTATAGTATTTTTTTTAACGGGTCTTTTTCTGCTGTTTGTAGTAGAAAGCAAACTCAATGTTAAAACACTTCGAAACGACTATTCCGGTCAGGTTTCTCATCAGCACCTTCCTAAAAGAGCCAATAAACTGAATCAGACTTATGAAAAGCTTTCTATTCAGCAGATGACCTCGGATACGATAGATGATAATTCAACTTTAGAGCTTGCGGAAAATGATTTTCAACTGTCTGATGTATTTCAGGCGATTATTGTTTTTGCTGCAGTTTTTAGTCTGGTCTATATTTTTGGATTAAAAAGCAAAAAGCAGTTTAAGCCGGATATTCATGGCTATATTCTTGGTCTTGCCACCAAAAAGTTTATTCTGATCCGTTCCATTAGAATTTAAAATTTCATTTTTTCCAGTGAATTTCTACCTGATTGTAAGGTGGGAATGCTTTGCGTTGTGTATGCAGGTAATCATCACTTCGTATAATTCTCTATTACCATTCTATTTCTATTCAAAACATTAACGATTTATAAAACTCTAGAATTATGATAAAAAGAGTTGCCTCAGGTATTGCGCTTAGCGTCCTTTTACTGGCTGTAAGCTGCAATAAGAAAAAAGAGGAGAAAGAAGAAGCAACCACTTATCCGGTAACCTCTCCGGTAGTGATGGATACTGTAATTAACAAGGAATATGTGGCTCAGATTCAGTCGGTCAAAAACATTGAAGTTCGCGCACAGGAAAAAGGATTCCTTGAGAGAATTTTTGTCGATGAAGGTCAGTATGTACAGGCAGGTCAAACCCTGTTCCGTATTATGCCTAAGCTGTATCAGGCAGAATTATTAAAGGCAAAAGCAGAAGTAGAACAAGCTTCTATTGAATTGAAAAATGCCAGTACATTAGCCGGAAATAATATCGTATCTAAAAACGAAAAAGCAATGGCTAAAGCAAAGCTGGATGCAGCCAATGCTGAAATGAAGCTGGCACAGATTCACTTGTCTTTTACAGACATTAAAGCTCCGTTTTCAGGAATTATCAATAGAATTCCTTTGAAGCTTGGAAGCCTTGTAGATGAAGGTGATTTGTTGACTTCATTGTCAGATAATACAAGTATTTACACGTATTTTAATGTTTCCGAACCGGAGTATCTGAGCTATCAGACTCATGCTGCTGATAGAGGAAGCAATCAGGTGTCTCTGATTACTGCAAACGGGGAAATGTACTCGCAAAAAGGAGAAATTCAGACTATTGAAGGAGAATTCGATAATGAAACCGGAAATATTGCTTTCCGTGCTAAATTTTCCAATCCAGACAAACTTTTGAGAAATGGTGAAACAGGAAAAGTACAGATGACGATGCCGGTTCACAATGCCCTTATTATTCCTCAGAAAGCAACGTATGAAATTCAGGATCAGAAATATGTATTCGTTATTGATAAAAATGGTACAGCAAAATCCAGAAATATTAAAATCGCTTATGAACTGCCGGATCTATATGTGGTAAGTTCCGGGATTTCTAAAGGAGATCAGATTCTTTTGGAAGGTGTCCAGAAAGTGAAAGATGATCAAAAAGTAAAAACAAAATTCCAGGATCCTAAAAAGGTTCTTCAATCATTGAAATTAAAAGCAGAGTAGTGGTCTCTAAAATGAAGAAGTATGTTTAAGAAATTCATCCGCAGACCCGTTCTGTCTATTGTAATCTCATTGATTATTGTATTTATGGGAGTTCTGTCATTGGTAAAGCTGCCGGTGACCCAGTTTCCATCTATTTCTCCGCCTAAAGTAAATATTACCGCAGAATATCCCGGAGCCAACAACGAACTATTGATTAAATCCGTTGTGATCCCACTGGAAAGAGGGTTAAACGGTGTTCCGGGTATGAAATATATGACCTCAGATGCCGGAAACGACGGAGAGGCTTCCATCCAGGTCGTATTTGATCTTGGGACAGATCCTAACGTTGCAGCAGTAAACGTTCAAAACCGTGTATCTTCTGTAGTTAATAAATTACCTCCTCTGGTAGTTCGTGAAGGGGTAAAAATTACCCGTGAAGAACCCAATATGCTAATGTACATCAACTTGTACAGTGATGATCCGAAAGCGGATCAGAAATTCCTGTTCAACTATGCAGATATCAATGTAATGTCTGAATTGAGAAGGGTAAGCGGGGTAGGTTTTGCTGATATTCTGGGAACCCGTGAATATGCTATGCGTATCTGGCTTAAACCGGATAGGTTAACTGCTTATAACATTTCAGCTGATGAAGTGATGGAATCCCTGAATGAGCAGAGTTTAGAAGCATCTCCGGGAAAGACAGGGGAAAGTTCAGGAAAACGATCTCAGTCATTTGAATATGTATTGAAGTATCCAGGTCGTTTTAATAACGAAAAGGATTATGGAAATATCATTTTAAGAGCAAAGCCGGATGGTGAATCAATCAGGCTAAAAGATGTTGCAGATATTGAATTCGGAAGTTCAATGTATGATATTTATTCTACGTTGAACGGGAAACCTTCTGCAGCGATCACTGTAAAACAATCTTACGGTTCCAATGCCAGTGACGTTATCAAAAATGTTAAGGCGTTAATGGCTGATCTTGAAAAAAATACTTTCCCTAAAGGAATGCATTATGATATCAGTTATGATGTTTCCAGATTCCTGGATGCTTCTATGGAAAAAGTAGTTCATACTTTATTTGAAGCTTTTATATTGGTGGCCATTGTGGTATTCCTTTTCCTTGGAGACTGGCGTTCAACTTTAATTCCGGCATTAGCCGTACCGGTTTCGTTAGTGGGAACTTTTGCGGTGATGTCTGCATTTGGTATTACTTTGAATATGATCTCACTGTTTGCCCTTGTAATGGCAATCGGTGTCGTTGTTGATGATGCTATCGTAGTTATTGAAGCGGTCCATGCGAAGATGGAAGAGAAGAATCTCTCTCCTTTAAAAGCAACAGAAGAAGCGATGCATGAGATCAGCGGGGCTATTATCGCCATCACTCTGGTAATGGCATCTGTATTCATTCCGATTGCTTTTATGTCCGGGCCGGTTGGGGTATTTTACCGTCAGTTCTCGATTACGATGGCGTCGTCCATTATCTTATCGGGAGTTGTGGCTTTGACTTTGACCCCTGCATTATGTGCTTTAATCTTAAAAAATAATCACGGAAAAGCTAAGAAGAAAACTCCGATTACTATTTTCCTTGATAAATTCAATAACCTGTTTACAAAAGGAGCTGGGAAATATGAAGGATTGCTGAAGAAAACGGTTACTAAAAAGGGAATTACTTTACCGTTATTATTAGCATTTTGTGCCTGTACATTCTTTTTGAGCAACTCTCTTCCTTCAGGATTTATTCCTGCTGAAGATCAGGGGATGATTTATGCGATCATTCAGACTCCTCCGGGATCTACTTTAGAAAGAACCAACCAGATTGCCAGAGAACTCTTGAGAGAATCTGAAGATGTTGATGGTGTAAAATCTGTTTCTTCACTGGCAGGTTATGAGATCTTGACAGAAGGAACCGGGTCCAACTCAGGAACTTGTCTTATTAACCTTAAAAGCTGGGATGAACGTAAGGAGTCTGCTGCTGAAATTATAGAAAAGCTGGAAGAAAAAGCCAAGAACATTCCGGGTGCTAATATTGAGTTTTTCCAGCCGCCATCCATTCCAGGATATGGAGCTGCCGGAGGTTTCGAACTTCGTCTGCTGGATAAGGCCGGAAGTGGTGATTATCATAAAATGGAGCAGGTGAGTAATGATTTTGTGAAGGAACTGAAAAAACGTCCTGAACTGGGATCTGCATTTACCTTCTATTCCGCGAGTTTCCCTCAATATATGCTTCGTGTGGATAATGATCTTGCAGAACAAAAGGGAGTTACGATTGCAAAAGCAATGGATAACCTATCTACGCTGATCGGTTCCAACTATGAAACCAGTTTTATCCGTTTTGACAGGCCTTATAAGGTGATTGTTCAGGCAGGACCTCAATATCGTGCATTACCGACAGATCTTTTAAAATTGTATGTGAAAAATGATAAGGATCAAATGGTACCCTATTCAGACTTTATGCATCTTGAAAAAGTATATGGACTGTCTGAGATTACGAGACATAATATGTATAATTCTGCAGAGGTGAGTGGAACTCCGGCACCAGGATATAGTAGTGGACAAGCAATTAAAGCGATTCAGGAGGTTGCGGATAAGACTCTTCCTAGAGGTTTTGGAATCGACTGGGCGGGGATTTCCAAAGATGAAGTGAGCCGTGGAAACGAAGCGATATTTATCTTCCTTGTGTGTCTTGGATTTGTATACCTGATCCTTGCTGCCCAGTATGAAAGTTTTATTCTTCCATTACCAGTTATTCTGTCTCTTCCGACAGGTATTTTTGGGGCATTTTTATGTTTGAAATTATTAGGATTGGAAAACAATATCTATGCTCAGGTAGCTATGGTCATGTTGATTGGACTTTTAGGTAAGAATGCTGTATTGATTGTTGAATTTGCAGTGCAGAAAAAAGCGGAAGAAGGAATTCCGGTGGCAAAAGCTGCCATTGAAGGAGCTGCTATTCGTTTCCGTCCGATCCTGATGACCTCGTTTGCCTTTATTGCCGGATTGATTCCGCTGGTAGTGGCAACAGGACCAGGAGCTATTGGTAACCGTACTATTGGAACGGCTGCTGCGGGAGGAATGCTAATAGGAACTATTTTCGGATTGATGATTATTCCAGGATTGTATTACATTTTCGGAACGATTGCTGAAAAATCAAGATTGGCAAGATATGAAGAAGAAAATCCTTTAACAGAACAAACTGAACCTTATGAACACGATGGAAAATTCGAAGACTAAAAATATAATCACAGCCATTGCTTTATCACTTGTTTTAGCAAGTTGTAAGGCGCCAATGGCGACTGTCATAAAAGACGAGGTAAAAACAAATATTCCTCAAAACTTTAATCAGGAAGAGCCACAGGATGCGAATAACAACAGTGGAACGACTCCCTGGAGACAGTTTTTTACTGATCCGAATCTGGTAAGCCTTATTGAAACGGCTTTAAAAAATAACCAGGAGCTTATGATTACGCTTCAGGAAATTGAAATTGCCAAAAGTGGCGTTTTAGCTAAAAAAGGAAAATTAACACCCACTGTTTCTGCTGGAATAGGAGCCGGATTGAAAAAAGCAGGGCGTTATACGAGTGAAGGAGCAGGAGATGCTACCACACAAATAGAACCGGGCAGAGAAATGCCGGATCCTCTTGGGAATTTTGAAGGTGGCTTAATGGCTAATTGGGAGATTGATATCTGGAAGAAGTTAAGAACAGAGAAAGAGTCTGCAGTGGCGCATTATCTTTCCACCGTGGAAGGGAAGAACTTTGTTCTGTCTAATCTTATTGAGGAAGTTGCGGATAATTATTATGAATTATTGGCTCTTGATAATCAGTTGGATATTATTCAACAGTATATCAAACTTCAGCAAAGAGCATTGGAAATTTCTAAGATTCAGAAGGAAGCTGCTGCCGCAACGGAATTGGCAGTGAAGAAATTTGAAGCAGAATTGGCAAAATCCAAAGCTGCAGAATACACCATTCGCCAGCAGATTACGGAAAAGGAGAATGAGATCAATGCTTTGTTGGGAAGATATCCACAACCAATTGTGAGAACGAAGGAAAACTTTATGTCAACCATTCCGCCCACGGTGTATACGGGAATTCCGTCACAATTGCTGGCTAATCGTCCTGATATCAAGCAGGCAGAGCTGGAATTGAAGGCTTCAAAGCTAGATGTTGAAGCGGCAAGAAAAGAATTCTATCCTTCATTGGAAATTTCTGCAACTTTAGGATTGGAAGCATTCAAACCTTCTTATTTGGTGAAAATGCCAGAGTCTATTGCTTATAATCTTGTGGGTGAATTGGCTGGGCCGTTAATCAATAAAAGTGCGATCAAGGCGAACTTCCAGACTGCGGATGCTAAACAGATCCAGGCATTATATGAATATGATAAAACTATTTTAAATGCTTATCTGGATGTGGCCAATCTGATGTCGAAGATTAAAAATATAGACCAGTATTATCAATTGAAATCTCAGGAAACAAAAGCTCTGGATCAATCTATTGACATCGCAAACCAGTTGTTCCGAAACTCAAGAGCAGATTATCTTGAAGTTCTTTTGAATCAAAGAGATGCTCTGGATGCCAAGATGGAGCTTATAGAGGCGAAACAAAAACAGCTGAGTACAGTTGTAGACATCTATAAGAGTCTTGGTGGCGGCTGGAAATAAAGAAACATCATAATTCAATGAATAAACAGTTAATGTTTTGAGGGTTGGCTCTTCGGAGCTGGCCCTTTTTTGTTTTATTGCGTCAAGTTCTGTCGCTATGCCGTAGTAGCTTTGTATGATCCATGAAGGATGGCGCAAATGCAATGAAGGGTCTTTATTAATGGAAATATTTCATGTTAAATCACATAAATATGACTTGTGTAATGTGAAAAATGTTAAATTTGCAAAAATTTGAAAAGACTAATACTCAACTCAAAACAACACGGGAATGAAAAAACTTTATTTTAGTGCATGTACGCTATGCACCATTCTGGGACTGTCTGCCCAGGAAGTTCTCTGGCAAAAAGATATCCAATCCTCTACCCAGGATTTTCTAAGCCAGGTGACTACTACGATCGATCAGCAGTATCTTATCACGGGAAGCTCTATTCAGTCAGGAAACGGGAAGCTGGAGGCTGGAAGTAAGCAGAACAACGGTTATGATTTCCATTTGGTGAAACTTAACCAACAGGGAGAACAGGCCTGGGAAAAGTATTTCTCAGGAAATAATCATGATTATCTTTCTGCCACGGTATCTACCCAGGATGGCGGGTTTCTTGTAGCCGGAACCTCTTATTCAGGAAAAGGCCTGGATAAAAAAGATGACTCCAAAGGCGGATCTGATATCTGGCTGATCCGAATCAATGAATTTGGAGATGAATTGTGGCAGAAAACCTTGGGAACCACTTCAGATGAAGAAGCCAAAGCAGTCATTCAAACTACAGATCTAGGATTTTTTGTTGCCGGAAATGTACAAAACGCCTCCAAAGGCTATGGTTCCAAAGATGTCTGGATCACAAGACTCGACAAAGACGGAAAAGAACTCTCTCAATTAATTTTAGGCGGAAAAGGTTTGGATGAAGTAGAAAAAATGATTCCTACAAGAGATGGCGGAGTATTATTAGGAATCTATTCCCGAAGTTCCGAGGTTAAAGATTCCGGGGTAAGAAATCCTGAAAGAAAATTATTGGATGAAAGATCCGTAAGTTCTTCAGCCATTAGCCAACTGCCAAAAGCCAGCAGCAACTTCGGTGAAGGAGATTATTGGATTGTCAAGTTGGATAAAAACGGAAAAGTAGAATGGGAAAAGAACTTTGGCGGGAAAGGAGATGATCATATCAGAACCCTGGCTCTAACGTCGAACGGCTATATCATTGGCGGTGAATCCCGCTCAGAAAGATCCGGAAACAAGACCGTTGGCATTGAAGAAGGAACCGATCTTTGGTTAATTTCTCTTAATGAGAGAGGCGAAGAACAATGGCAAAAGTCCTACAATTTCAAGAACAGGGATATTTTGATGGGAATGAGTGTAATTACAAAGAGCCAAGAATCAGGAGCCAGGAATCAAGATGTTACCACAGGAATATTGTTGGGAGGGTATACCCAGGCCGAAGGAAGAATAGAAAAAGAAGATGAAACGTTTTGGATGCTTTACCTGGACAGCAGCGGAAATGAACAGTGGAGAAAACATGTTTCAGGAGAATCCAGACAGAAAGAAGAAAGACTTTCAGACTTAAAACTGAACCGCGATGGCTCAATCATCCTTGCCGGAACCAGTGCTAAGGAACTAGGGAAAGAAAACTGGAAGATTGTAAAACTGGGTGATAAACAGGTGAATGATTTGATTGAAAAGTATGATATCAAGATTTACCCTAATCCGGTATCCGATTATGCGTATGTTGAAATTGGCTTTGATTTCAAGGAAGCAGATATTATGCTGTACGATATGAGCGGAAGACAGCTTCAGAATTTCAAAACCAAGAATAGAGTGACTAAGATCAATACCCAGGCTTTGGTGCAGGGAGCTTATTTAGTGACCATAAAAACGGATAATAAAACAGCGAATGCAAAGCTGATTAAGAAATAAAAAACATTAATCATGAAAAAATATATGGTAACACTGGCATTACTGGCTGCCAGTATGCATTACTCACAGACCGGAATAGGGAATGATGGGGGTAACAGGCCTATTGCCTCTCCCGCCATGGCATCTATGGCCAAATATTCAGATATGCCGGTTTCTTTAGCTAGCGGTCTTCCGGAAATTGGTCTTCCTCTTTTGAATGTTCCTTTGGTGGATAAAGGGATTCAATATCCATTAAGTTTAAGTTATCATTCGGAAAACCAAACAGTAAGTGATGTAGCGGCAGGATGGTCTTTTTTTGGAACAGGAGTGATTTATAAAAAAATTATTGATAAGCTGGATGAATGTTTTGATAGACCAGATCTGGAAGGTCATGTTAATAATGAGTTTGATGATCTGTATTATTACAATTTTCCGGGAGGTTCCGGGAAATTCAGGATAAAAAGAGATGTAGTCAACAACACTTTCTCTCTCATTAATCTTACTCCGGACCATTTAAAAATAGAATATACGAGGGATAATACCAATCTTTCCACATTCAAAGCAGATGGCTTTACCATTACTGCAGACAATGGCTATAAATATTTTTTTAATGAGTTTGACTATACCCAATACAGATGTGGAACTTATATTAATGATCCAACATCTACCTATAAACCTGCCTATTTTCTGACCAGAATTATGAGCCCTTTGGGAAGGGAAGCAGCTGCTATGACATATGATAGTAAATCTGATGAATATAATAACTACAAATCCAGTAAGTTAAAAACAATCAGGACTCTTAATGGAGTTGTTGAACTAAATTATGCATATGATGAAGCCCTGAAGACAACTGTTAATGATCCTTATAGCTTACAGGGAATAACGGTGAAAAATCTTGCCGGTGAAACCGTTTATTCTTATGAATTCAATTACAGTATCGCTAGCCAGCCTGATAAAGTGGCTGACAGAAAGAGAATGCTGAATTATGTAAGGAAAAATGATAAAAACGGACAGAAAATTGAACAGACCTCCTTTATTTATTCCTCAGGAGGAAACTTAAGTAAAATTATTTCTCCTACGGGGGGGACTACAGAGTATACCTATGAAAGTAATGAAAAGTTTTTTGATTTTAATGATTCTGCTTATTTGGAGAGCTTGGACAGATATGGATTTGAACCAAACCTTCAATATGAATATGCCAAATTTGGTACTGTATTTAATACAGAGCAGAACCTAACTTATGATTTTACCATTTCAGGAGATGCAGCAAAAGACAGAAAGTATAAGTTATACCTACGAGTAGAAGATTACATACATCCTCCACATGAAGATGGCCCCGGCATTCCCGGCGATCCTAATTTTCCTTCTATTCCCATTCCTGTAAAGAATGACATTACATTTAAATTAAAACGTAATAATGTAGTAATAAAAACAATAAAAATCACTAATAAAAGTGTACTTGGACAAGAGTATGAATTTACCAATTATCCTGGAAATTATACAATGGAAATTATACCTACAGGAGGAGCAAAAGGATCAGGAAGTTTTGCAATAAGAGACAGAGCTTTTAAGCCTGGGCCTTATAGAAATGCGATCTCTGCTACTGGAAACAGAATCAAAAATATCAAATTCTATAAAAACAGTGCAGATACTACTCCTGAACGTACCATTAACTATGAGTATGAATCCTTCGATCTTCCCAACAGTACCAGTGGATATGAGTTTTATAATGAGGGTGATAAATATAGTACTACTTCATCTTATATCATTTACAACAATGTAAAAGTATTTGAAACAGGAAAAGGATATGTTAAAAACAGGTTTTTAACGGCAAATAACTATCCTAAATATCAGAATGGAGGGACACAGTATGATCCTACTTACTTTTGGCCTTATTACAGGATCACCAAACAAGGACTGCCTTTCAAAAAGGAGGTTTATAATGAACAGAATACCCTTTTAGCCTCCGAAGAAATTACCTATGATCTGGATTATTATTCAAACGATGAATATGCATTAAATGCGAGCGGTGGAAAAATATTTTCTAAGCCTGCTTATGTTAAGAAAACAATGAATAAGAGTACCGTCTATTATCCTGGTGGTAAAAAGATGGAAACCTCTTCCGAAACCCAATTTGAAGGAATCAGTTTCAAGCCCGTGTATTCCAAATCGGAAGCAGATGGGGATGTGATGGAAAAATTCATGACTTATCCTGTAAATCTTCCGGAATACAGCCACCTGGAAGCTGCCTATATGGTAGACAGTCCGGTTATAGTGGAAGAAAAGAAAAACGGAAAGGCTGTTGCCAAAGCCATTACAAAATTTGCAGCGCCCTCTTTACTGCCTACCTCAGTGGTTTCTGTTAATAGTTTGGGGGAGAGCCGGGAAGATATGAAAATGGAAATTTACAATAACCTGGGTAACCTTGTGCAATATAGAGGAATCACGGGGCTTCCTGTTACCTTGATCTATGGGTATAACAAATCCCTGGTTATTGCCAAAATAGAGGGCGCTACCCTGGAAGAAGTATCTCCATACACTGCTGATATCATTAGGACTTCCAATGCAGACCATGCTACTACTAATTCAGAACCTCTCCTGGTTCAGGCATTGGAAGCTTTCAGGAAAAATCCTGCTGTAGCCAAATATCCTGTTACGACCTATACCTATGATCCGCCTATCGGTCTTACCAGTATGACTTCTCCATCAGGAATGAAAGAAGTATATGAGTACGACAGTGCCGGAAGACTTAAAACCACGAAAAAGATAGATCTGGATGCAGGTGGAGTCGAAGTACCTAAAAAAGTAAGTGAATATCAGTATAACTATAAACAATAAACACAACCATGAAAAAGATTCTCAACACATTCGGAGTATTGTTTGTATCACTGTTTTCCGCACAGACAGGGCTTACCAATACCGAAAACTATATTTATAACAGCACCTGTCTGAATGACGACTGTACCAAAAAATCAGAAAGCATCCAGTATTTTAACAGCTGGGGAAAAGTGGTGCAGGGCATTGCCATCAAAGGCTCACCCTCCGGCAAAGACATTGTCTCTCATGTAGAATATGATAGCTTTGGAAGACAGGTGAAAAGCTACCTTCCCATTCCCCAGCAGGGGACCCAGGAAGGAGCGATCTATACCTCACCGCTTTCTAATGCCTCTGCCGTATATGGTGCAGAGAAAATCTATTCGGAAAGTATCCTGGAAAACTCACCGATTAACAAAGTGTTACAGCAGATCCAGATAGGAAATGAGTGGAGCAGCAAGCCCATCAATTTAGGCTATGATGCCAATACCACCGCAGATGGCGTGAAGAAATTTACCATAACCACCTGGAAAGAAGGTGCTGGAGAAGCTGTTTTGGGAGTAGATGGGGTATATGCAGATGCGAAGCTGCATAAGAGTTCCGTAACTGATGAAGATGGTAATACAACCATTCAGTTTAAAAATAATAAAGGACAGCTTATTTTGGTCAGAAAAGTAATCAATGCTTCAGAAAATGCTGATACCTATTATGTGTATAATGAATATAATCAATTAGCATTTGTGTTACCTCCATTGGCCAGTGTCAGAGGAGATATTACCACCAATACCATCAAGCAGGATGAACTTTGCTATCAGTATCATTATGATAGCTGGAACAGGCTGGTAGAGAAAAAAGTTCCCGGAACAGGCTGGGAATATATGGTGTATGATAAGTCAGGCAGGGTGATTTTGACCCAGGATGCCAATTTAAGGTCGCAGGATAAATGGCTGTTTACAAAGTACGATCAGTTTTCAAGACCTATTTACACTGGGATCCTGAATAGCCCACCTGGAAGGATTCAGCAAGCAGCGGTAATAGAGGCACATGGAACAAATTATGAAATAAGAAGTACTTCAAGTTGGAATAATTCAGGAATAGATGTTTTTTACACTAACAACAGCGCCTATCCTACTGCTAACTTTAAGCTGCTAAGTGTCAATTATTATGACACCTATCCCGCAGGATCTCCAGCAGTACCTTCACAGATCATTAATCAGAAGGTGTTGAACCAGCCTGGCCAGGGAACCAGTCTGAGAACCACCCAAAGCCTTCCGGTAGCTTCCTTTGTTAAAAATATAGAAGATGATAACTGGACAAAAAGCTATACCTGGTATGATACCAATGGGAGACTTATCGGCTCACAATCCATCAATCATTTGGGCGGTTATACCCGTACTGAAACCGAGTTGGATTTTGCAGGAACTGCCAAACAGACCAAAGTGTATCACAAAAGGCTGACTACCGATACTGAAAAAGTAATTACCCAGACCTTTACCTACGATAATCAGTACAGGCTGCTGGTGCATAAGCATAGAATTGATAACAATCCGGAGGAAATCCTGGCTCAGAATGAATATAACGAGCTCTCGCAGGTAAAAACCAAGAAAGTAGGGGGAACAGATATTGCTCAGCCGCTTCAGGTGATGGATTATACCTATAATATCAGAGGCTGGCTCACTAAGATCAATGACCCTGCTAATCTTAACGGGAAATTGTTCGGGTATGAAATCAGATATAACAATCCGGTATACTCCAATATTGCAGGGGGAAAATACAATGGGACCATCACAGAAGTAGACTGGAAAAACGCTTCTGAGGATGTACTGAAAAGATACACCTATTCCTATGATGGGCTAAGCCGTTTGAAAGATGCGGTGTATACAGAACCTAACACGACCACTCCGTTTAATAATTATTATAATGAACACCTGACGTATGACCTGAACGGGAATATTGCTACCTTGAAAAGGAATGCTTTTCCAGTCATGGGAAATACAGCTACCCAGATAGATGATTTAGTATACGAATACTCCGGAAACCGTTTAAACAGGGTAATAGAAAATGCGTTGAATGAAACCGGATATGAAGGCGGTAACAACCTTGTCACTTACGATCAGAACGGGAATATGAAAGATATGCTGGATAAAGGAATACAATCCATTGGGTATAACTTCCTGGATCTGCCTAACCAGCTTTCTGTAACGGAAAATTCTCTTGGGGTAATGGCTAATGCCAATATCAATACCCTGTATCGGGCCGATGGAACCAAACTGAGAAAAACAAAGCATTCTAAACGGGAAGGAAAAGGGGCCTTAGATATGACCAGCATAACGGATTATCTGGATGGTTTTCAATACCAGTACCAAGAAGGGGGAAGCTGTATCACCTGCAGGCTGGGAGTAGCCTATGAAGCCCAGGCGTATAAGGGAATTAACGGCCCTATTGGAGAGATTCCTGAATGGAAGCTTGATTTTGTGGTTACCGCAGAAGGCTTCTACAGTTTCGCTGAAAACCGCTATATTTACCAATACAAAGACCATCTTGGAAATACCAGGGTAAGCTTTACCAAAAACAGCGCAGGCGTTCTTGAAGTTACCGATACCAACAATTATTATCCTTTTGGGCTAAACCATATTGGAAACTCTTTCCTATCTAGTTTAGGAAGCTATAATGCCTACAAGTATAATGGCAAAGAGGTACAGGAAACTGGGATGTATGATTATGGCGCAAGAATGTATATGCCTGATCTGGGAAGATGGGGTGTTGTAGATGCTTATGCAGAGGCAATGAGGAGACATTCTCCTTATAACTATGCGTTTAATAATCCTGTCAACTATATAGATCCAGATGGGAATACTCCAAGGAAAACGTATGGAGAACATTCAGCTTTTAATGGAGATTACGATCCTAATAGCTCTTTATCCGGCTATAATGGAATGGGGGGAGCCCATGGGATGTATTTTGCGAATAATGATGGAGGTGGTTTTGGATCGGAGCAAAAAGGAGATGGTACAGAAGGAGCATTATCTTTCAATACTCCTGAAGGAATTAGCTTTGCTTTCAGCTATTTTGGAGGTGGCGGAAGTGTAGGGAATTTGTTTTCTATGGTAGAGCAGTTGAAAAAAGCTGGATGGGATGATCCAATTAATACTAAGGCGAAATATAATGATAAAGATGCCCTACTTAAAAAAGTTCCAGCATTAGCTGAGATATTTGCAATAACAGGAGCTGGTTTTAAGGAGGATTCTACGATTAATTCTCCTGGGGTTACAAGAGGAAAAGAGGTTCTAATAAATATGAATAACATTTCAAATATACTTAGTTATGCTTTTACACTGGGGCATGAAATGTATGGTCATGTTTTTGCAAACTTATTTTTTAGAGATACTTTTAATCGTGTAACTCGTACTCCAGAGAAAAGTACTAGGGCATTTGATTTTTTTCAAGAGACTATGGGGTTGGATTGGGAACTTAGGATGGGAAGTACAAAGTGGTGTGGCTTTTCAGGTCTTGAAGCAGCTTCGTTTTATTATAACGTGAAAAATTTAGGATCAGGATATGATCAATCAATTATTGATAAAGTAAGTATTTACTATAATCGATTAAAGTTCGAGTGGAATAATATTTATAATCAAAAATTAATACAACTCAAGAAATAATGAAAACTACATTTTTTATAATATTTTCCTTTTGTGGGAATTATCTTTTTTCGCAGATAAAACTAGAACTCAAGCTAGATTTCGATGATAAGATTGCAGATATTACTATAGTTAATAATTCTTCTGAAAACTACGCTTTTCCATTGGATAAAAGCTTTTTACGGCCATATGAACCTGAATGTTTTAATTATCAGGAATATGAAGGAGATTTCCCTTTTTTAGCATTAATGTTAATGATAGAAAAGCAAAATAATAACGAATTATTAACATATTATGTAGAGGACTACGTAGATCCTGTTAAGTTTGATTCAATAACTAGAGAATATCAAAAGGAGAAAAAAAAATATGATAATTTAATTGAGAATTGGAGAATTATAAACAAGATTAAGAAAATGAAAGATGCTAAAATAAATTATAGTATTATGAATAGTTTTGTTTATTTAAAACCAAATGAAAAAATAAATTATAAAGTCAGAATAAATATTAATAATATAACCAATCAAAAGTTTAAGTTTTACTCATACTCTTATGATTCTTTTCAAACATATAAGTATTATTTAGAATATTGTGATGTATCAAAGGCGTATGAGTATTTAACAAAAAAACAAAAGAAAGAAATAAAAGAAAAAGGCTATACATTATTCTCTAATAAAATAATTTCTAATTTTTATATAGATAAGAGGTAAAAAGATTTAATGGATTATTCAAATCCAAACTGCGCATTCTATGATAAAAAGCAAGTAAAAAGTATTTAAATTTAAGATGCAAATTTATAAGTATTAACAAATGGAGTATTACGTGCTATTACAGCAAATGCTACTGATTATTTTGCATTTCATGTTATTTATTACTAAGAGGGAATGTTTTCCCCTAGCTGCCGCACGAATCCTTTCGTGTGGCATTTTTATTAACAATTATCTATATTTATGAGTACAAAGACCACCTTGGAAATACCAGGGTAAGCTTTACCAAAAACAGCGCAGGCGTTATTAAGTTACAGATAACAACCACTATTATCCTTTTGGGTTAAACCATATTGGAAGCTTTTTTTGAACATACCTGATCTGGGAAGATGGGGAGTTGTAGCTGCTCTTGCAGAGGTAATGAGAAGACATTCTCCTTATAACTATTCATTTAATAATCCTGTCAACTATATAGATCCGGATGG